>JBOEHE010000045.1:0-127588 GCA_050633785.1 Arenicella sp. | reverse complement strand
TCGACAGACACAAGGTAGCAGTACTTCGATATTGGCATTGGATGATATTTCAATCTCTTTGCACGAAGGGGATCGGGTTGCATTGCTCGGACATAATGGTGCAGGCAAGTCTACGATGCTGAAGTTATTGGCTGGTTTTTATGAGCCTACCAGTGGAGAACTTCAGCGGGAAGGTAAGGTCTCGGCTTTGTTGAACCTTATGTCTGGCATGGATGTAAATTTAAACGGATATGACAATATCCTGCTGTGTGGCATGTTGTACGGACTCGAAAGAAAGGAAGTTCTGGAAAGGTTGGATGATATTGTTGATTTTTGTGAGTTAGGTCCGTATCTCGATGTACCTGTGCGTCTGTATTCATCGGGAATGCTGTTACGCCTGGCTTTTTCCATTTGTACCAGCATTGATTGCGACATACTATTGCTGGATGAATGGGTTGGAGCTGGTGACCGAACCTTTATTCAAAAAGCCCATGAACGGCTTTCTGGATTAATCTTCCGTTCCTCAATTTTAGTGTTTGCTACTCATGATTCCGCGATTGCTGAGCGATTATGCAATAAAGCAATTTTCCTCGAGCATGGTAAAGCGCTGATGTATGGCGATATAGACGATGTACTTGCCTATCGTCTGGAGCGTCATCTTGAGGAAACCAAAGTAGCAGAATAAACTGCTCAGTTCACTCTGACTTACGTAGCACATAGGCATCTTGGTGTCCCCACCAGAGCCCTTCAACAAAGACACCTAACTCCATATCTTCATCAAACTGTTGCATAACGAAACCAGGCAGGCACAACGTTGTCCCGTAATATTGCATATCAATGTCTTCCTGGTCGGTATCAGCATAAAAATGAAAGCCTTCGCTATCAAAATCATGGGTTGGGAAATGTTTGCTTTTGGAGCTTAAACCGTGGGTTGTAAATACCAGAACTCCTCCGGGTGTTACGGCGTCGAATAAGGCACGCAACCACGGCTTCCAATATTGCTTCGGAATGTGTGAGAAGAAGGATAAAGCAAAAACAACATCATAGGTCTCAGGAGTGCTGAATTGATCTGGTGTCAGTTCAGAGGCGAAGGCATTAACTGCAAAAGTGTCTTTGAGAAATGAAACCGCTTCTTCATGAATATCGCAACATGTCAGATTGAACTTTTCGTCGTTGACTAAATGTCTGGTGAGGCGCCCATAACCTGAAGCAAATTCCAGCAGCTTTATATTCTCTGATTTGGGTTCTTCATGTGCATTTTTGTAGGCTAACTCAAGAATCGTATTCAAGTTGTTCATGCAGTTTAATGCATTACCAAAATAATAATTGAGAACAGCAGTTTCATTATTATTTAAAACTGACTTAAAAAAAAGAAAGTGCATCAGATAATCATTGGGATGAATTGTCGGCGAAATACCGAAATGCGCCGCAGTTTGAGATGTCAGGTTTGGATCGAGATCGGGACAAATTATTGGTGTGTTCGTTTCCATTTAATTATTATCTCTAAGGTGTCGGTTATGGGGAGTATGGATAGTTTAACCTGTATTTGCAGTAAATAGTGGCAGTTGTTTTTATCTTTACTATGTAATGAAATAGTTAAAAAATAACAGGCATTCAATTCTGATTAGTACGATAATGGCGATACCTTCTAAGATGACTTGATATGACGTGGATACAGGTCTCTTGAGTGTCGGCCAAATTACATACTTTATTGTATATCCAACTCTATATTCAACCAAGGTAGAAAACTAGAAAGCATTTTATGATGAAAGAGCCTGAAAACTACTCCGCTGAAGGTTATTGCCCAATCTGTGAACAAGGTACAGTATTCAATTCTAATTCTTATTGGTATCGAGATCATTTGTTTTGTCAACGCTGTGGTTCCATTCCAAGAGAGCGAGCAATTGCCAAAGTCTTAGAGGATCATCTGTCAGGTTGGCGTGATCTGTCAATTCATGAATCCTCACCAACAGAACGAGGTCTAACAAGCAAACTTCGGCAGGAGTGTCCGCAATTTATGGCCACTCAATTTCACCCCGATAAAGAGCCTGGTGACATCGTTGGCCATTATAGAAATGAAAATTTAGAATTACAGACCTTTGAAGATGATGTGTTTGACCTGGTGATTTCCCAGGATGTGATGGAGCATGTGAATAGACCTGATTTATGCTTCAAGGAAATTGCTCGAACGCTTAAAAAAGGGGGCGCTTATCTGTTTACCGTGCCAACGTATAAAGAACTGGTCAGTTCAGTTCGTCGAGCCTACATATTAGAAGACGGGAGTGAAGAGCATCTTGCTGAACCGGAATACCATGGTAACCCGGTCAGCGACAAAGGGGCGCTTGTGACTTTTCACTATGGCTATGACTTACCTGAAAAAATATACGAATGGTCGGCAATGGATACACAAGTATTCAGATATCATTCCCATCAACTTGGCATTATAGGTGAATTTACAGAGGTGTACTTATGTCATCTACCGTAGCTGCCAGAATCGACAATATTAGGGCCTTATAGTATTTATCTCTTTTGTGCTACGATTGTATCTTGCCCGTTATCATTAGTGCCAGCTCGTCCTGACCATCCCCCGAAACCAACATTAACAATGTCAAAGCCATGTTTTTCATGTAGCTCTAAAAGCTTGTCGAGATAAAAAGCAATCACATGATCGGGGTTGCCCTCTGTCATGTATAAGCCACTTTCAATGGAGTGCGGCATAACTCCCCAACCGGGAATTCCAGCACGTGCCAGTGGTTCAGAAAATTCATCAAGGATAAAAAATGTATTCCATATAATGCTGCCCGGTTTAGCCGCGCGTGCCATTTGCCCCAGATAATTGTCAACCTGATGGATCCTCATGTGAGTAAATAGCGATGTTGACCAGATAAAGTCCATACTGGCAGGTTCTATTGGGAACTCATATGTTCCAGCATCTTGTGCGTTGGGTCGGTTGTAGTGGGAATTACTCAGGTCAGCATGTATAAAGCGAAAATTGGCATAGTCTGAATAATGTTCAGCACACCAATCAATCGATGACTCGGTGATATCGATACCGGTGTAAGACCCTTCGTTTAACCAACCGGCAAGCGTGTGAGCTACTCTTCCCAGTCCACAGCCAACATCCAGGACATTGGAGCTCGGGGTTATCAGCTGTCTGGCAACCCAGTCTTTCATTTGTAATCTGCCATACTCCTTCCACTCGTTTTGGGCTGCCTCTGGGTTTATGCTGGCGCCAATTTTGTTTTCAATGGCTAGATCGCCTGGTGGAATTAGAGCGTCATTGAGAGGTAGATCCATGAATTGGTCTCCAAGTGGTCGAGGTTATTAATAGAGCATAAATAATATGCTTGGGTAATCTAGATCAACGTAAGTAGTTATCGTAGCATTTTCTTCTCATGGTTACAGGCAGATAATGATTATTGTCTATGCTTGTTTATGGTGTAATGATCTTGTTATAAGCCGTTCGAAAGTCTTTGTTGGATGTATTTTTCGACACTTCTAACCACACCTCTTTCATTTTGGACTCCATGGCATTTTTAGTAGAGTCGTCAACCTGATACAGGTCTAGAACATCTTTATGAACTTCAGCGACTTCTTTAAACCGGGTGTCAGCATTTTTTGTTTTTTGGGTCATTGTTTGAGGGTGGCGACGATGATAGTTGATATGCTTAGGGTTAAAAGCGACCTGACCATCGTGCAGAGCATGTATATAAAAAGCCCAGTCACCTGCCAGCTTGCTGTTGAGCCATTTCTTTTCCCATGCTTCAATATCGAACTTCCTAAATAGGACAGCGCTGGCATTGGGAATGGTATTGATCAGTCCCAGGCCTTGATTGATTTCTGTGTCACCTGACGTTTGAAAGGGGTCTTGCCAGCGTCGGAAAGTGTCAAATTCATGTTGGTAGTAATCCATGTAACTGAATTGTGTTTTCCCCGTTTCATCAATGGCAAAGGATTGGCAATAAGCCAGCTTTACTTCAGGGTCATTAAGCAGCGGAAGCATTTCTTCGAGAAAGTTATCTTCACAGCAATCGTCGTCTTCAGCAATCCAGATAATGTCTGACTTTGCCAAGTGGATGCCTTTTGACCATTGTTTGAATGGTGATTCTGAATTGACATCATTTGCATACACTCGTGTGTTTGCATGATGTTGGTACTCTTCAAAAATTACTTGAGTATCGTCTGTTGAAGCATCATTCAGAAGAATAACCTCAAAATCCTGAAATGTTTGCGAGTAAATAGAGTTTAATCGTTTTCGTAAATAATTGGAGTGGTTATAGGCCGGAACAATGATCGAAACTTTAGGTTTGATCTGGGAGATAGTGCGTATTGTTTCTATGATTCTTGGCCCAGCTGATTGGTCTGAGTGAGCAGATAACACAGCTTGGTGCCCATTGTTTCCGAACGTGTAGCAAAGTTCCTGGTCTTCGAGCAGCAACTGTAACTTTTGAGTCATTGCGGTTGTGTCTTCGAATGGAACGATATAACCGCAATCAGAATTGGCTATAAACTTGGGGGAACCGCCATTGTCAGCAAAGGTAATAATGGGCAGTCGGCTATCAGCGGCCTCCAGACACACCAGAGGGAAAGGGTCTTCGCGTGAAGGAAGAAGAAAAATATCGGCCATATCAAAATAGGCTTTAAAATTCGTTTTCTCACCAACAAACTCCACAATATCTTCAACTCCATTGAGGTAATTGTCCAACTCTGAAGTATCTTGAGGCAAGGGACCTATCCAGATGAATTTAACTGCTTTTGTTCCATTTTGTTTTATTTGTCGGGCGACGTCGGCGAAAAGGTCGGGGCCTTTTCGCCATTCAATCATTCCACAGCCAATAATCAATGTTGTTGATTCATCGAAACCCAACTGCGTTTTAAGGGCTTGTCTGGCTATGAATGTTTCCTGGTATGATCCTGAGGTGTCTGGGTTGGATGAAACAATAAAGGATTCAAGCACTGAGGTTTTATTTTCGGGTATGCCGTAGGATGCTATAAGGTTGTCGACAACAGGCTGGCTGCCTCCGATAAAAGCATCAATCTCAGGAGTGGCTTTGGCGAATTTTTTATCGCCATAAAATTTTTCGATACTGTTCTTCAGTTCATGAACATAGAGCAGCCTCGGGGCTTTGATTGGTTTAAGGTAGGGTAATAATGCTGTAGATACGACCGTATTCATAAAAACCAAACGAATGTTTTCTCCGCAAAAATGCAACACTTCGGCTTTGGTTTTCTGGTCAGACTCAGCAGTAGTCTTGCCGATGATATAAGTAGGAAATAACTCTTCGAATTGAGACTCTAGTACTCCGCCTGATAAGGCCAGAATCCTGATTTTTAAGCGAGTGTGAGCTTTCAACCACCTTAACAGGGTGAGCAGAAGATTTTGTGCACCCCCCAAATTAGTGTCATGAGTAGTAAACAACAATGTCGGTTCGTTTGCGTCAAATTCTTTCAAGGCTTTTGCTGTTGCGTTTAAATACGCGTAGCCAGATTGAGCATTAGGTTCCAGGTAGGCCCCTTCAGCCCATTCGTTCCAGGCATTAATAAAAATCAGGCGTTGTTTGTCGTCATTGTTTTGTACGGTTTGTTCGATTGCGCTTGAGAGCCATTCCTTATAGAGCTGTGGGGTAGCCCCAGCGAAAATTGTTGCTTTTTCATCTCTGCGGGCCGTGTTGTCCCAGCCTGGAGATACGGTTTTAAAAATCGGAAACTCACTTTGTTGAGGCTTTGAGTGAATTCTGATCAGGTCTTCATAGTTAAAGATATTCCCTTTGAAGTCCGTCAACAAGTTGTAATGGTGGGTCACATTGTCTGGCAGTCTCCTCAATGGCGGGAATTCTACCAAACCATCAAACCACGATTCATTCTGGCTGTCGAATCCATGTGTTTCGGCGACCAATAAGAAAATTTCAAAACCTGCTTGTTGGCAATGGTCTCGCCAGCGTTTTGCGGTTGCAGCAGCATCTGGAAGCAGGGTGGGGTTGTAGACCATCAGCAAGGGTTTATCATCAACTCGTATATAACGGGGGTCATCAAAGAAACGCTGCGCTTCTTTGATGAAGTTGATGTCGTCTTCGGGAGTATGGTTTTGCTCGATCAATACCTCTTTTTCTTTACCATCCCAACTCCTTGTCCAATTTTCGTTAGCCCAGTTCAAGCAAAACTCTATCTCGATAGACTGGTCTTTCAACAGTTGTTCAACAGGCCTTTCCAGAACGCGACGGCCATTAAACCAATAGAAGTGAAAACAGAAGCCACTGATTCCATATTGTCTGGCCAGTTCTGCCTGACGTTGCATAACTTCAGGAATGCGTAAGTCATAAAATCCAAGGCTGCCAGGTAATTGAGGCTGGAAATGTCCATCAAATTGAGGTTTGGCTTTGGTAACGTTTCTCCACTCTGTAAACCCCTCTCCCCAGAATAGATTGTTTTCTGGTATAGGGTGAAATTGTGGCAGGTAGAAGGCAATCAACCTGGCAGGTAGTTTTTGAAAATGAGGTTTGGTCTCATCCTCATAGGAGTCAGGGAGTTTAACGGATGTATCATTATAATTGCTTTGCTCTCTTTCTGCGTCTGGAGAGCGAAGAGGCGGGAAGTTTTTGGTTGCAGGAGTTTCAGTGTTCTTTGGTTCATGCTCAACAGGGTTTGAGATAAAATGACCCAGAGGATTAATGTTTTGATCCAATAACTGAGGATGGCGTTCGAGATAACTGCTGGTGCTGAACTTGTCAGATGGGTCTCGCCCTTCTTTCCAGCCGGTTTGAGAATAATGTATCAGTGGGTCTATATTGGCTTTTAAAATGTCGGGATATTGCTGTAGATACCAGGCTACATCAAAGTAAGGGTTTGGGTTTCGACCTTCTCGCCAACCAAAGAGCTTGTAATGAACGTATGGAAAACGTGCAATGGCTCGAGAGTTAGGGTAATTAGACTGGTACCAGCTTTCGTTGAATAGCGGATGGGAAGTAAAACCACCCAGCAGCTTTCTCCCCAAAGCTGCTATTTGTCTGGTTTTTGTGGATAATCGATAACAAAACTTGAAAGCAATAGAGTCTTCGATAGCGATCAACCGGGTTCGGGCTAAAATCAGTTGACGCTGATCTTTGTGTGATTGAGATGTTTCGAAATGTAATTCTTGTTTGTAATTTGACAGCGCAGTGTCACGCGCTTCTATAACTTTCTGCTGTTCATTGATAATGTCTTTTAGTTCAGCACTGCGTTGTTCGATATCTGCTTGTTGCTCTTTACATTTCCCTTCTAATTTATCCAGCTTATCCTGCAGCTTAATATTAGTCTGGTTCTGAGTTTGTAATTCATCTTGATATTGCTTGAGCTTTGCTTCTTTACTGTCTAATGCTTTTTTATGGATATTAAGCTCAACAGATACGTTGTGTAGAGAGGTATCCCGTTCGATAATCGATTGCTGCTGCTGAGTTATAAACTCTTTACGAGTTTTTAATTCGGTCGTTTGAGCATCAATAATAAGGTTGTTCGTATGAAAGAACTTTTTATTCAACGATGGGTCAATAATATTGGTTAACAGATAGCATAAGCTGCTGCCTGTCGCTTTCACATCATCACCGACATTAAGTGCCAAATCCTTAAAGCTGGCCCAGGGAAGGTCCAATGTTGGAAGCTTATCAGTGTCACCAGCCAAGTCAGAGACTGCTTCGAGTGCGTTGTACAGCTCAAGACTCTCATGTGAAAAAATATCTAAAAACTCGTTGGTTGACGCTGGCCAATGAAATTGATTTAACTCATCTTTCTTGAAATGAGTTGATGTATCAACGGGCTTTAATGGCAGCTTCAGTTGTTTAGTTGCCAAATTAATAAATGCATCAATATTACTGGTGATGCCACTGAGATTGCACAAAACACACTCATCTGGGTGTTTTTGTTTGTATTCAAGAACCTGTTTATTATAAAAAGACCACAGCTCAATAGCTTTGCTGGGATTATTGATTATTTCCCAGTCTGTGCCGCGCTTGATCAAGGAAATCATCACTTCCATCGGGTGTCGGTAAACCAGCATCGTTTTTGATGATGTCAGCTGTGAGCGCCAGAATTCCAGAAACAAGATGGTCCTCGGGTCTTTCCATCCCCACAGATCGTGCTCTTTTTTACTGGCGATGATTTGCTTTGCCAGTTGCTGGTGGGCTTGGTCTATTTCGGGGACTACGCCGACTGCATACCCCTCTTTGTTACTTTCACCGAGAGCGCTTTGATGGAATTCCAGAAAATCCATATCCTCATAATGACCAAAAGGATTGCTTTGATTGCCTCCGAGTAACCTATCCCCGATATGAATTCCGCAGGACTGAAGGATGCTGGTAACCAATGAAGTTCCACTGCGATGCATGCCGCTGATGATGACTGTCTGGCTTTTTGGCATAGTGGAAAGTAGGGGTAGGTTTTTCTGTTGAACTGATTATCACTGATTTTTAAACAACATGAAATGATTCTGCCGACATTCAGCTGTTAGATTTAGTCAAGAATACGATTAATTGATAGCGATCTGTTTCATTGAACTCAACTCTTTTGATGTCAAGGCCAGTAAAGTTGTTTTTAATATAATCAAGAGACATAGAAGTGTCACCATAAGTGACTTCACCTTCGATTTTTTCTCTGTTATGAGCAAAAAAGGCAAATCCATGTTCTTTGTGATCCGAAATATATTGCCTGGTCTGTTTCTTTGTTACTCCCTCAATTTTATGATCCAGTCTGAATTGCCAGAACTCAACCGGTCTGATGGTAATTGCCAGTATTCCATCGTCAGTGAGGTAATCTCTCAAGGTTGCGGCACAAACTTTCGTTACATTTTCTGACAAGTGAGTGAATACCGAGAAGGCCATAATAAAGTCGAATTTTTTACCTTCCGGAGTAGGCAGAGATCTGGGTATCCAGTCAGATAAGCCAAAATTGGCCTTAACACCCGTTTCTGTACAAATTTCCAGAGATTTATCCCATGGATCTACAGCGTAAATATTATCTGTAGGCACGTACTTCGACATAAGTCGGATCATGCGTCCCCAGCCGCAGCCAAAATCCAGAATGTTGGATTGGTTCAGTGTGTTGTTTGTTAAGTCATTGTAAGTACTGATAATGGTTTTGATAAAAGCCAGGCTCTGATTCATTAGTTCGTGCCCAGAGGAACCGGTCCATATTCGTTGATCATTTTCCGATGGCAATTCTGGAAGCCAGTGCATGATAGAAGCATATTCGGAGGGTCTGTCGACTTGAATCCTGGCAAAGATATCCAATGGAATATTCTCAAGTTCTTTTTGTATTTCTTTTGAATCAAGCCTTGAGATCTTTTGGTCAAGTTTGTATAGAGCGTTGTGTATCTCGTTGAGGATCATAGTTTAAAGTCTGTCGATGAAGTGTCTTTTTACAACGTTAATTCAGAGTCGATAGCGTTATTTTACGGATATTTTCTGAGCTATTGCACTTTAGAGCTAAGTTTATTGAAATGTCCTTTCTAAACATGCTGGCGATTGTTTAAGGTTGTAAAAGCTAAAAAAGGATTGAGGCGTATAATAAACTATTTGTGCCCACTAAATTATACCCTTATTTTATTGATGCCCATCATAATGGCAAAACTTGTTTTATTAATACCTATTGGTGTCTTTTTCTGGGAATTAGAAGCTAGCAATTGAAATTATAAAGCTGTGAGTGTAAATTGCCGGTTATTCATAAGCCCTAGTGAATAGCTGTATAGTAAGTCAATTAAGGATTGGATATTAGTTGGCTGGATTTTAGTTAAAGTAATAATTGTCATTATTGGATGATGGTTGGGTTATAGGTTTGTGATAGTGGAATTCTCTCGTTTGTCGTGCGTTCGTTTCTTCTGGGTTGCCTTTGTTTTTTGTTTTCTTGGTTTTGTGCATAACGCGTTTGCGCAATCTGTGCCAGGGGCGACATCTCCCTCTTACAGCACTTCTCCAGGTGGTCAATTTCGATATTCCATTCCCATTGTTGTTTCACCAGGTACTAATGGTGTAGCACCCAAGCTTAGCTTGGAGTTTTCAAGTGGTAGTGGCAATGGAAACTTGGGTGTTGGTTGGTCATTATTTGGACTGCCATCAATCTATCGTTGTGGCCGAACCCTGGCTATTGATGGCATCAAAGGCGGCGTCAATCATGGTCTTAATGACCGATACTGTTTCAATGGTAAACGTTTGATTGCGGTAAATGGGATCTATGGAGCTGATGGAACGGAATATCGTACCGAACTCGATGAATTTTCAAAGATAATATCTTATGGCTCTGGTTCGGTTAATGTTAATGGAGGAACTGCACCGTCGTATTGGCGAGTATTTCGCAAAGATGGTTCACATCAGTTTTATGGTAACACTGTAGGCTCTCATTATTTCCTACCGGGTACATTCAGTATCCATTCGTGGAAACTGGGGCAAAGCTATGATCGTAGCGGAAACTTTTTCGAAGTTCAGTATCAAGCATCAGAAGGTTTGCCCTCCAGAATTGACTATACAAAAAACAATGAAAATGGCCTTGCCTCAGATAAGGCGGTTACCTTTGCATATGAGACGCGAACGGATGTACGTTCACGGTATGTGGCCGGGGTTCGAATTGACAAACAGTACCGCTTAAAAAATATTAACGTTATTGATAAGGGTGTTACCTTCAGGCAATACAAGTTGGCCTATGATTATGGAACAACATCGAAACGTTCCAGAATTACGTCGGTGACAGAGTGTGGCTTGAATAACACCTGTATGCCAGCGATCAATGTTGCCTGGAAGACTGATTCAGCAGGATTTCGGACCGCAGCCAATGCAGGAGAAAAGCCCAATGCCTATATGATGCGCACCGATTTACTCGGCAGTGATCGTGAGGAAATGACGCTAGGGCAATGGGCGGACGTCAATGGTGATGGACGTGCAGATCATGTTCGTGCGTATGTTGATAAGTCCGGTACGTTGGTACGCAACACGTGGTTAAAAACGGACACTGGTTGGCTGCACTCAGTACCCTACAAACTGCCAACTGCTATTCGCAATTATGACGAAGACTTGAACATGGCCAAAAATGTCATGAACACCGGTCAGTTCATTGATGTAAATGGGGATAACCTGGTTGATTGGGTCGTTTCGTATTACTACTACAATAGTACGACTCATCAAAATGAATGGGTAAAAGAAACTTGGTTGAACACAGGTTCTGGTTGGCAACAAAGTACAGCTTTTGTGGCTCCTGACCCTATCTATGACTATCGTTCAAACTATTTTAATAAAGAAACGATTCGCGGTCGTTTTATCGATGTTAATGGTGACGGTCTGGTCGATTGGGTGGTGGCTACTATGGGGATATAGCAGGAGTTTCCTATCGGAATACTGCTATAAACAATGGCAATGGTTGGAGTTGGAATGCAGCTTATGCTTTGCCGGATGATATTTTTGGTACGTCCATGCAACAGCATGGTGAGTTTGTTGACGTCAATGGTGATGGTTTGCCTGATTGGGTACAAGCTTACAGAAGTCAGGCTGATGGAATAAAAAAACAGACATGGCTCAATACCGGTTCGGGTTGGTTGGCGAATGCTGCTTTTAATGCATTAGATATCATCTATGATTATGGGTATAGCGATCAAAGGGTTGTCAAATGGGGGGATTTTATTGATGTCAACGGCGATGGTCTGCGTGATTGGGTTCGTTCTTATATCGACCCCTTGTATGACAATGAGCATAGGAATACAGCCCTTAATACCGGAAAAGGCTGGTTTTGGAGTGGCCAGTATCAAGTTCCATTTATAAAACGCAATTACGACAAGGCGTTCAGTGGTTATCCGGCTGAAGAGCGTGGCCAGTATGTCGATGTCAATCGGGATGGTTTAATCGACTATCTGGAATCTTACCGTAATCGGCATGGAATATGGAATATTAATAGTTGGATCAATACTGGTTCAGGTTGGTTGCAGAATAACGCCTATAATGTAGGCTGGCTGTTCAACGATTATTACCAATCTGAAGGCAAATCGGGTATTCGTTTTGGCGAGTTCGTTGATCTCAATGGTGACGGCTCCCGTGATTGGATGCGTACGGTATTGAATCAGTTGGATGGTCGGATAAATCTTGCTGGCAAGGCAGATCAACTGTCCTCAATTACCTCAACAATGGGAATAAAGTATAAACCCAAGTTTGCACCATTAACCGATAGTTCGATCTATCAGCGAAACACTCTTGATGGTCAAACGTTCTTGCCTGAAACGAATTCTTTTTTCGTTCAGAGTTCTATGCGTGTCTTGAAAAGCCTTGAAATTATCAACACGCTGGAAAATACCAAAACCCAAAAAGAGTATCAGTACGCTGGAGCGCAGTACCACCGAAGAGGTCGAGGTTTTCTAGGGTTTAAATATCGAACGATTGATAATACGGACAAAGATATTACCAAGCACATTAGCTACCGTCAGGATTTTCCTTTTATTGGCAGAGTCAGCAGTATCGCGGTGTCTCATGCAACTGGACCACTTTCGCTGATCACCAGCACTATGGATTCCAGAGATATAACACACGCCAATAGCGCAAAAACTAAATTCGCTTATATCACTCAATCCTTAACTCAGGAGTATGAGTTGAATGGCGGCGCTGAGGTTCGTTCAGACTACAAGACCTTTCAATATGACGATTATGGCAATGTGACTCAATCGTACGAACAACGTGGTATTAACCCAGCTGATTATCAAGTGGGTGTGCAAACGGTTATCACATACAAGCCTGATACTTATAACAATTGGTTGATTAGCTTACCGGAAACATTACTTGTTAAGCATGCGAAGCCAAATAGTCCTGACACTCTACGTATTACAGTTAATAGCTATGATAATCGAGGCCGAATTATTACCTCTGTTAGAGAGCCTTATGGTACTCCAGATGTTAAATTGACTACCGAGTTTGCTTATGACTCATCCGGAAATACACTGACAGAAACAGTCACCGGACATAATGGTGTGGCTGTTGAATCTCGTTCAGTTAACACCAACTATGATGCACAATACCGTTTGCCTTTGACTGTTAGTAATGCGTTGGGGCATGTGGAAACGTTAACATACCACCCTTACTGTTCTAGCGTGGCTTCCAAGATTGATGCTAATGGGTTGATAACGCAGTTTGAGTACGATGACTTTTGTCGTTTGACCAAAGAAACGCGTCCAGATCAAACCACCAAAAATATCAGCTATCTTTATTCTGCATTGGGTAACCTTTGTGCAGATTGTGATGGGGCTGGGGTCTTCAAGACCACGGTGCAGGAAACGGGCCAACCTATGCTGGAAACGTTTTACAACCCGCGTAACCAACCGATGATGACGCAAACTCAAGGCATGCTTGGAGAGACTGTCAGGCAGTTGTTGCGCTATGATCGCTTTGGTCGTTTGGGGGGTGAGACCATGCCATATTTTGAGGGTGAGAGTCAGTTTGAAAAAGTCCATGAATACGATGTTCTGGATCGAAAAGTAAAAACAACTTTCCCATTTTCAGTGGCAAATGGTGGGTCGGCTGCACAATCTACAATGGCTTATTCGGTAGAGAATGGTTTACGTCTTGCTACCAGCACCAATGTCAAAGGGCAGGTCAAGAAAACGTATACAAATGCGTTGGCGCAAGCAGTTGAAATAGTCGATGCACATGGCAAAAGTCTTAAGTTTGCCTACGATGCACAAGGCAATACGGTTCAGACAACAGATGCGATGAATAACATTACAACCGTAGATTTTGATGTCTGGGGGCGGCGTACCGCTTTGCACGATATGGATTTGGGTACTTGGACATATACTTACAATGCTTTTGGTGAAGTCATTACTCAGACAGACGCCAGAAATCACCAGATAACAATGCAGTATGATGCACTGGGTCGTATGAAGAATCGCACAGTACCGCTTGTTGTTGGTTCAGGCACTGAAACCAGCACCTGGCACTATGATTCGGGTACCAACGCAAAAGGGCAATTATCCAGTATTAATGGTGTTAACGGCTATCAGTATGCCATCACCTATGATTCGATTGGTCGGCCTCAACAGGAAACGTATCAGATCAAGGGTCAGAGCTTCAGTCAAAGTCTGACTTATGACAGTGCGGGTAGAGTCGCTAGCAAAACCTACCCTCAAGGTTTGACGGTTAACTATGGTTACACCAACGGTTATGCCTCATCCATCACCGATGCCAGCAATAATCAAACCTACTGGTCAGCGACCAAGTACGATGCTCTGGGTCATCTTATTCAGGAAATTCACGGGGATAATATCCATTCAAACCGTGCTTACGACTTGGCACAAGTTACACTGACGAGCATCAATTCGTATGTGCAGGTAGCAAACGACCCGGTCTTGCCAGTGCAAAGCTTGCAATACAGCTACGATGCCTTGAGCAACTTAACCCAGAGACAGAACCTGCTTCAGAGTACCGATGAAACTTTTGCTTACGATAACCTGAACCGATTGACCAGTTATCAGCATCAAAGTTCTGTGACGCAAACAACCACGGTCAACTACGATGCTCTGGGTAATATCATTTATAAATCAGATGTGGGAACCTATCGCTATGACACTAGTAGGCCACATGCGGTATCCAGAGTAGACCTGCCGTTAGATGCCAATGCTCTGGCGCAATTTGATGTGCCGATGCAGTGGGGTAGTCAGGAAAAACGCCTGACAGCACCGCAAGTCCATGGAGTCAACTATGTGTATGATGCCAATGGCAACCTGCAACAAAGTGGCGACCGCATGGCCTACTGGACGTCGTTTAACAAGCCATACACTTTGCAGCGCGTGCTTGAGGATGGCACTGTTGCCCGCACAGACTATGAATACGGCCCGGAATTTGAAAGGGTCTACAAAAAAGCGCAAGGCAATGACAACACGATTTACGTTGGTGAAGACTACGAGCGTATAGAGCAACAAGGCGTTGTCAAACACCGCTATACCCTGAAGGCAGGCAATGCCGCAGTTCAGATCACTAAAGAACAACAACAAACTGGGTATACTCAGGAAACACTCTACTTGATGCAGGATCACCTTGGGTCAACCGATGTCATCGTCAATGCCACGGGAACCATTGAACAGCGCATGGCATTTGACCCTTGGGGTATGCATCGTGCAGTAGCTGGTGACACCACGGCAGTCAATGCACTGACGACCAAGGGCTTTACGGGCCATGAAATGGATGACGAAGTGGGCTTCATCAACATGAAAGCGCGTATCTATGACCCGTATCTGGGACGGTTTTTAAGTCCGGATACGATTGTGCCTGATGCGCATGATATGCAGGCGTATAACCGCTATTCGTATGTGGTGAATAACCCGTTGAAGTATACAGACCCAACTGGGCACGAGTATGATGATGCTAGTGACCTGGGGAGTGTCGATTCAATGACAGACTCTTCTCGAAATGGAGAGGATGAGGCTCAATCTTATGCAGATGATCACTACGATGGTGATGAAGGGTGGAGCAGTGATCGCCCTGTTACGGGAAGTGACGGTGCGGAACAGGAACCTACATCTCCAGTAGGGCCAGAACAACCTGAATCAGTCCCTGAGCCTGAAAAAAAAATAAGTAATAGAGCACTACCTTCTCCTCATGCAAACTCTAGTGTACTTACCGATGAGCAGATTAACGAGATGATTGATAAGGTGACAACCCCATGGGATATAGCTATTGGGTTTTCTGTAGGGGGAGTAACTTTAAATGGATTGTTTAATCCTAAATCTTGGTATAATTCTGTCAAAGGATTATTTAGCAAAAAGAAAAACCTCAATGCTGATGTTGCTGCAAATAGTTTAGAGAAAGGAGATAGAATTAAGATGATTGTTGGCGGCATAAAGAATATTAAAGCAAAAAATGCTGATGACGCTTTGAAGCAAGTTAATCAAATAGTTGATAAAGTAGAGGATGCATATAGTGGTGTTAAAAAAGTGAAAAACCCTGGGAAGACTTATGATGGCAGAATGTATGGTCCGAGGAGTGACAGTGTAATAAGGCATGCAGACGGAAGTATCACTGCAAAAATTAATAAGGGTAATCTTCAAATATCAGTTGACGGAAAAGTGACTTTGTCAAAATAAAGTGATTATAAATTATGTTATTAAATGAATTTAAGGTTAAGGTTGAAAATCTTTTGAATTCGCAAGATATTGAGTTCAAAGTCCACAAGGGTGATGAAGGAGGACAATGGTATTCTGTTGAATTAAAAGTTGGTTTGTTTGAAGTTTATATAGCCTCTGATTGTGAAGTTGGAATAAATTTACCCTCTGAAGATGACAGTATGAGTTTTGGTGGCTGTGATGAAGTCTATGATGATTTGAATGTCGCTTTAGAGAGGGTTAGGAACGTCATCGGTAATAATTGACTGTAGGATCTGAGTTTTACCCGACATTTTTATAGTAAATAATGTAAGTTAACTTTCCACATTTAGGTCTAAGCCTCCGTCTTCCAGACGGAAAAGGCTTCAGCCGTAAAGCCTATCATTGAACAGGGGCGTTGATTCTCCTCACGATTTTTCAACGAGGATATTCTGATGATCAAACGCAACGAAGCCCAATGGCCAGATTAGAAAGTGTCGTTTCATTTAACGCGTGCTCAACTCGAAGTTTCAGGCATGAAGATAGCTGAGGGCTTTATTCGAGAACGGAAGCCAGTTAGCGCCTTTTGTGAAAAAAATTGGCTAGAAACTGGCGAGAATTATTGCTCAATAACTTCAGTGCGATTGTTCTGATAAATGGAACTTTGTGGTAAATCAATGTCAGTATATTCGGCCTCTTAATAGTTGCTTTGTGTTTAGCCTTGGCTAACAGGTTTTTCAGGTGGTCTAAACACTCCTGCGGCAAAATGTGGTTCGAATTGGCTGCTGTCAGGAACCACTGTATAAAAGGAATGGCATCTGCGTTGAATAGATCAGGGTAGCGGTTTTTTAAATCAGCGCGCGATTGGTGGGTTTCAAAAGCTATGCGTGTAATCAGTTCATTCGCTTTCTTTCCATTTGGGTTGGGCATCGGTTCATTTAGAACCTGAACCAGTCTTTCGCGAAATAGAGGGTCATCTGCGATGACTTGGGTGACTGTGAGTGGTTCGTCAAGATCCTGACGAAGGGTTAATTTTACCAGTTTGCTGAGGGGCTCTCCATCATGCAGTAAGTCAAATCCGTACGCTATCTGTTTTTCTTGTGGCAGCCCGGATTGATTCAACTCGTTCATATAATCATTTGCCAGCTGCTTGATGATGTGAGGCAAATCTTTAAATGTGAATCTATTCTGGTGAACGCTGAAAACCTTTTGAGTTGCGTCAATGCCTGAGTAATGAATGAATATTAAGGGCTGGTCATTGGAGTACAAGCTTGATTCTTTAGATGAAATATTTCTGTGAGACAGGTTCCAGTAAGCGACGTTAAGGCCAGGGTGTCTGGAGATATGCACTCCTTCAAACAGGCCAGGGGCCAGGTCTATCCATTTCTGATCGACAAACAGACCTCCATCAGGGTTAATCAGGCAGTGATTTTGCAGTCGTTCGCACCACCAGTCTAAAAAACGCTGAGTTTCACTGCTGTTTTTCAGAGCCAGGAAACCGAGGTTATAAGCACCAACTCGAAGCATATCGATCTCGTTGGGTCTGGCCTGATCCGAGATCGGTTCGGTCAGGTGCGGAGTTAAAACGATGCTGTTTTGGTCAAGCAGGTCAAGAACTGGTTCAATAGATCCATACAGTTTAATGTCTGGGTCAAGGTAGATGAGCTTTTGATGTTCGTTGTTGGCCAGCCATTTGAAACAAAATGGTTTAACTGCTGTATTGAGTTCCACCAGTGAATATTGAAGAGCCATTTGTGGAAAATCAGGGATTTCGAGTGTTTCAATGTGAATCAGTTCGAAATCGGACTCCTTATCCAGGCTATTCCCAGCATCGCGATCACAGAGAATCACAATTCGCCTGGTATTGGGAGCCAGCTGCTTTGCGCTGCGCATCAGAACGCGAGCATAAGGCAGATAGTTTCTAGCGACGATTGTGAAGATGCAAGGCTCAGTCATATCGGGTGACATAATAGCATGGTGTGTATTGATCGTTAGCCCAGTTCGCCCAGATGCTGGTCAATGTTTTTGACAGTTTCAGACCAAGGTGTTGCCTGATATTGGGTGGCTGCAAGCTTCAGTTGTTGATAACGTGAGCTATTTGAGTACAGCGATAGAATAGCTTGTGCTAATTCAGTGACCGAATCTGGTGAGAAAAAATGGACATGATTTGCTCCAACTTCACTAAGCGAACCGGCTGTAGAACATAAAGTGGGGCAGTTTCTCGCTAATGACTCAATAACCGGCAGACCAAAGCCTTCATACAATGATGGGATCACGCTCAGCCAGGCATTTTGATACAGGCTGTTCAACTGTGCATCGTTTATCTGCTCCAGATGATGTATACGTGAACCATAGTCTGGGTGAGCTTTGAGTTGATTGGCTATATCCTGGGCCAGCCAACCTGTTTTGCCAACAATCAGCAGGTTGAGATCTGTTGTTTGTCGAATCTCTTCAAAGGCTTTCAGCAGTAAGGGGTAATTTTTTCTGGGTTCCAGAGTGCCGACTGAAAGCAGATAACGGCCAAAACTTTTTATGCTTAGATCATGAGTAGCAGCATCATCGTTCAGAGAAACATGGGTGCCCAGTTGGATGGTTTGCAAACTGGGTTGTGTCAGTGAATGCTCTTCGCAATAATGACTGACATCGTTTTTTGTGGTATTGCTGATGCATAAAAACAATTCGCTGTGTTTGATATGACTGGCAAAATGTTCAGAAAAAACTTTGACGGTATTTGGGTGGGTGGTCTCAGGGAATAGCAGAGGGATAATGTCGTAATGTAATTTGGCCAACCTGACACCGGCGCTTTTAAGTTGTGGCAATAAGGTCTCGCGTTTCAGTGTGGAGTGCCAGGAACTATCTATGTCGAGAAAAATAGAATCGGATTCGAACTGTTTAATACGGAGCTTTTTCGATAGTGGGAGCAATTGTTTGATTTTGCGTTGTGCGCGGTTAATCAGTCCATGCGATTGTGGTGAGTCAGCTAACAAGGACATTGTTTCATTTGGATCTAACTGTCGCCAGATTGAACGTTTATGATCGTATCTAACGGGAACAAATCGGTGTGTTGTTTGTGCATTGGAGGAAAGAACTATTTTGGAAAACTCACGAGTGACGCGCTGAATGCCTGTGATAAAAGGAACATTCAAGGTGTTTTCTACGTCGTAGTAAACCGTTCGCATAAAATCAGATGTCAGTATAGTTAGAGCTTATGTTTAAACAATTTGTTAATCCAGGTCCGCGGATTAATATACTTCAGCAAGCCTGAGCTTTGTTCTGGATGAGAACATGTAATGGCGTATTGGCGCCATAGTATGATCTTTTTGATACTGATTTCCTGTGTTTCTTGCAGATTCTTTGCTGAGTTTTCCAGTCTGGAAAAAATTTTCTCGTCGACGTAACAGCTGGGGGTATAGTTTTCGAATAAATAATTCTCTGGCTGTACCATTAGCCTCCAGGCAAGTGGGTGCTCGGGCCAACACAGGGTTGCGAATGTCTGTGGAGCGTGAAATTTATCCGGGTATGCCTTCAAGGCGTAGTTGAAATAGGTACTCCATTCACACAGGGGGTGGTTTTGAGCATACTCTTTGAAGAAACCAACTGCCTCAAGAAATATTTCTTTATCAATGATTTGCGGCATGTGACTGGCATAAGACAATTGTGGTAAATCGCAATATTGGAGTACGGCATAGGTGCTGATTTGTCCTACATCAAATTCAGTTTGATTATTGTCCCATGCTGCCAGTTCATAGAAAAAATAATTACGATACCGTTGATTCTCCATAAAGCGTTCAAGCCTGATAGCTTTAAGTGGCCTGGCATCGTCATCGGACATAATAAAACAATCATCAACTTCCGGTTGTGCAATCAAACGAGTGCGTAAAAGGTAATTGCGACGTTGATGGTCCAAATGCTGAAAAGTTGTTGATTCAGAGTTGGACAATAAAGTGCTTTCAGTAACGATCGTGAGGGGGATTGCCGAGTTTGTCAGCCTGTTGGCTATCGCATCAGGGACACAAGCGATGGCCTGATCAATAAATGGCATAAACAACGCAACATGATTAAGCGTTTCTAACAGTCTTTCGGGGCGGTTGCTGATATAAACGATCTGCATGAAGTTGTCAGTGGTTTAAAAAATGGTGTCAGTTGATTTGAGGCTAATAATAGCATAGTCCAATACGCTGGTTTGGCCTGCTGTTCTGATGGGGGATTAAAGAAGTTGCAAAGCTTTGATTTGCTGTCGTATAAGATTTCGTTGTTGGTCTGAATAACGCCTGCCACCAAGATCCTGACAAGCTGAAGACATAAATCGCTGTGTAAATTCATGATTGCTAGAGGCAAACTTTTGCCTGAATTGTCTGGCTTGTTCGGCATCCATCAACAATGCGGGAAGATCATTAGCTGACAATTGATTGAATAGTCTGGCGTAATGAGTTTCTCTGTCATCTATGTCCAGCTCATTGAGCAGCTTTGCCAGAGTCAGCGCCTTGATGCCAATGGAGGTGTTTGCAGAGCTTTTGCTGACCGGTTGAACGAGTTGGCCTATATTGACCGGACTTTCTGTTTTGCCGGTATCAATGCACGACAAAAATTGAGTAATTATTGATTGGGTGCTGCCATCATAGATACGACAGATGATGTTTTCTGTTCCAAAAAAAGTCTCCCAACGGCTGGCTGCAGTCATAAAGTCATAACCCTCAAGGTCCTGTTCTATGAACTGTTCAAAAGGTTTATGTTCTCTTTTCAATTTTACCATTTGGTTGTATTCAGATTCAGCCAGTTCATCTTGAGAACGTACAAAAAATATAATTTTTACTAAATACGTTCGTGGCAGGTCTTCAAAGAAACGAAAGATACTGCCAACATCAGCCATTTCCAGGTTTTCAGAGCTGATAATAATGATTGGAGCCTTACTTTGCTCGATTTCGGCAGCCACTGTTGCTTGAACTTGCTCAGGTGACTGGGGTGGAAGCATATAGTCTGGCAGTTCTTTAATGAAACTTTTGCCAAAGTTCTGGTGTCCTGAGCCCAGTTTGCCTCCATCAGCATTGAGGTAATGTATGCCTTGATTGAGCAGTTCTGTTTGCCAGGTAGGCAGGCAACTCTGGATCGTTGTTGTGCCAGTTTTACCACGACCAATATGCAGATAAATGGTTTGCATGATGTTTGCTATTTCTGTCTTCAGTTTGCTCTTTATACCGCAGAGCAAACAAAATAATCAACAATGGGTAGTTCAAAGTTCCTGGGTTCAAAGTGATCGATTTGCCAATTATTATCTGCCAGCATTTTTTGCATGGTTTGCAAACCATAATAGACTTCCAGTGTTGGGGTATCAGGAGTTCTGCTTTCACTCCCTGTCAAATCAGGGTCAATAAATGCTGAAAAAAACAGTTTTCCATCTTGAGTTGCATGATGCCTGAGCAATCTCAACATTGAGTTAGCATCGGCTTCGTTCAGGTGAGTGAATACAGAAAACAGCCAGATCAGGTTGTAAGAGCCTTTGACCGGGAGCTGATTGAGCTCTTGCATCGTGTTGCTGCCCTCAGAATTATACAGCTCGTGGTAAACATTCCAATAGGTGAAGTGGAAACGTTCATCGAACTTTTCTACTGAATCTTTCAGGAAGTTTACTATATAAGGAGAGACTTCGATGCCGGTGTAAGAGCGCACATTTACTGAGCGATTGATTATGGTTTGGGTAAACCTGACGCCGCAACCAACATCGAGAATGTTGGAGTCTGCCAGAGTTGTAATACCCACAGCTTCAGTGGCTAAGTCGATAAGAAACTGCCCGGTTTCTTCTGGAGGTAAGGCGTTAACGGATGCTGCATTACGATTAAAATGACTGGGAATGTCAATGTTTGACAATTGCTTTGCCTGACTAGGTGTTTGCTCAAGCTCTGAAGCAGTATGGCGGTGAAATGGATAGACCCCTTTGGTAATCTGCACCACATGTTTTTGTAAGACAAGCTCAGAGTCTTTTAGTTCTAGGTTAATAAAATCATAAAAGTTGTCTTCTGTGCTGAATATTGAATGCCGATCGAATCTCTCTGTCCTCAAATAATGTAGAAATACAATGTGTTCCAACTCTTCGGGATACATCTTGTCGGCGATAGGGTCATTCGGGAAGTTATAGCGCATTTGTAACGCTTTGGTGGGTATGTTTGCATCAAAACACGCTAGAGTGAGCGAAACCTGTGGACCCCACCAGGGCCCCATTTCTGCAAACACATCAGGACGAATGCGTTGTTCGTTCCTGTAGAACTCTTGCAGCATAGAGGGGCTGCCAATCAAGACTCCGTAGTTGATATAAAAAGGGATCATTGGTGATTCAATGGGATCAACCAATGAGTATTGGTAATCTTTGTTCAAGGTCTTGCCGAGTACATTTTGTGATATCCCATCCCAGTCTATTAGGATATCAGGTTCTCTACTTACATAAGGAGCAAAGTGAGCAAGCCCTCCGGCTAGCGCTGGTTTTTCCCTCAGTGTTGTTAATAGTTCACAGAATGGTTTGAGCAGAGCGATATCAGCATCACAAATGATAGCGAAGTCAGCATCATTTCTGATAAGTTCAAAACGCCTGTAATGCTGGGCGTTGTAGTCTTCCTCTTCGGCATTGGCTGCTGATACCCAGTCCACTTCAATGTTTTTGAAATAAGGTTCCCAGCCAATGGGTAGAACAGCTTCAGTCTCATACCCAAAGACTGCTACAAGTCTGGCATTGCGGTATTTCCCTCCCAGTGCATCTAAACAGAGACGGAAAAAGGCTATTTGAGAGCAGAATGCATCCGTAGGACTACCACAGATAATAAAGTCAAGTTTCAGCATGAATAGTGGTGGTTTTAAAGGTATTGGTTAGGTTGAGTTTGGTTTAATAGAGAACACTTTTCTGAAGCACGTTATTTTAAATGTTTTTTGCTGTTGTTCTATAGGCTGGAAAGAATGTCGTCTGTTTTGGATCAATATCGAACTGGTCACACAGTGATGCATAACGCTTTGGATTTACAATGATGCCACAGATGCGGTTGATATTGGTTTGATTGGAGAATCCTTTTTTAAAAAAGCTCAAGTTCCTTTGTCCTGAAACAGTGTCAGGAGCACCGCCAAGATCGATGGCCTGGCAGTCAGAGAAGTGCTGGATAGCATGGGCATAGACTGCATAGGATGTGTTGTTGCTATAGCCTTGTGTGTTGGAAGCCCCCAGATGGTTGTAGACATTGCCTTCATTGTGCAACCAGATATTACATGATGTCATCTGGCCTGAAATAAAGGATGCAATACTGACAAACTCAGGCATTTTTGCGATGGCTTCAAAGTATTCTCTTGAGAAACAGTGGATTCCTTGCAGCTGGTGTCGGTCAACTAAGTGCTTGTAGAGCCGGCACCATTGATCCATGTAGTCAGCCAAAGAGATAAGCCGCGTTTCGCAAATCTTATTGGCTTTTCTCACTTCATAGCGGTGGTGTTTCGAAAAGGCAGTGGCTATCTCAGTTGTGTCTATTTTGTTCAAATTCACCGCATAGTGTTCTTTATAGACGGGTGCCATATCAAATATATCCATTAACCATGTAGCATCTGCATTTATAGCTTGATTCAGTGGATCTGTAACCAGTACCAGAGAGATAATATCGTGTTCATTTAAGAAATTTTTAAGTGTTTCTTTTGATTCAGGGCAGGATATTGATGTAAATGGATAAGGCCCTACTGCATCTTTGTAGATCGTGCCGGGAATGTTGCGCACACAGATCCAGGTTTGTAACTCATCGACATAGACAATTGAAGATGTCGAGTTTTGTGCCATTTTTCCATACGCCTGAGAGTAGGCAAGAGATGCGTAGGTATTAGTCATTTAAAAAATCTTTGATCACCTGGGTCGTCCTTGCCATATCGGTAGTGTCATAACGC
The DNA here is from genome assembly GCA_050633785.1 of Arenicella sp. GTDB lineage: Bacteria > Pseudomonadota > Gammaproteobacteria > Arenicellales > Arenicellaceae > CALKZN01. The sequence continues at coordinate 103,635 of JBOEHE010000045.1, read as the reverse complement.
TGGTCGCAAGGTAAAGTGATCAATGTTTTTGACAATTGATGTTCCAAGGGGAATATATTAGCTGGAGAGTTCAGTGTCTGCCAATGTCTGGGAGCAAAAATTCGATGCATGGCAAGGTGTTGAGATAAATCATCTGCTTTAGTTCCATGATCGAGTTTTATCGGAAAACCTAGAGGAGCCCAGTTGTTCGCAGGGGCATTGAATAATGCTAAATCAGACAACTCTTGATAAAGGTAGTTATAATTTGTGATACGGGGCTTGATGATTGCTCTAATGCCAGTCTGCTGTAACAAATCGCTGGATAATCCTGACATAGGGTAATTGCCAGCAGACATTTCAGCCTCTGCTTTTTGAAAGGCCTTATACCAGGAACCGTGATTAGCTCCGGTTGGATCTTCAGTTCGCAGTTGATAGGGTTTGAGATAACGATTATTTGGCAGCGAACTAAAAACAGGTCGGCAAAGTTGGCCCTTCATATCCACTAAAACACCACCATCTGGCACACCTAAGAGCTTTCGTGGGCTATAAATTCTGAAATCACCGAAATGTGTGCCCCCAGTGTCCATGCTCTGAGCGCAATCTTCGATCCAGATAATCTTGTCACTGTTAGCAACTAATGTTTGCCAGTCAATAGATGCGGGTCTGCCAAAATAATTAATCGCCAATACCGCATCGCCGGGATTAAGTCTTTCTTTCAGCCATTGTGTATTGGGTGTTAAGGTTATATCCAGTGGAAAATATTGAACGTCAAGAGGGAGTTTGTCGCTTGCTTGTTCTAATTCCTTGCAAGAATAAGCTGGTAACCATAAACGAGAAATTTTCAGGTCTGTCAGAATATGCCGCAGAGCGCTGCGTGCATTGTGAAATAAGTCGACAGCAGCGGCAGATTTTGACCATTCATTAAGAACCGTTGTTCTTTTTTGCGTCTGAATTGTTTTTTCAAAAGAAAAAACACCGCCGATAATTCTGCTTTGCGGAGCGTTAAAAGAATTAGTTCTGTCATTCATTAGTTTGAATCAGGATATTAAATCGGTACGACGTGGCATGAAGTCCCTGGGGTAAATCACTGAAGCTACATTTGAGGTTGAATGGTGCGCAAATTCTGTCGAGTGTCTTTGAATCCCACCAGTGACCGAAATTGTCTCGGTCAAATGTGTTGCGCACGATGTGTTCAATTTTCCTTTTAGGAGTGTTATAGAAAAACCATTTACGTTTTCGATCAGGGACAAAGCCGATAAACAAGAGTGGTTTGGGGTCAATAAAGCCAGACAGTTTATTCAGCATGAGGCTTAAATCTTCAGGTTTAAAGTGCTGGAGAGCGGCATACATTACTATCTTATTGAATTTTGGGGGGGCAACTTGTTCAAGCTGCTCAAGTTGCCGGGCATCCATACAGTGATAATCAATATTGTCTGCCCCATGGTCCCTGATGGCAATATCAACTAGAGGCTGGCAAAAGTCGATACCAGTGACGTGTTTGACTTTGCTGGCCAGTTGTTTGGTGAAGATACCATTCCCACAGCATATATCGAGTAGATTGTCGTCTGTGCTTAACTGCATTAAATCAATTATTTGTGCAACCATGCTGTCGAATTGAACTTGGCTGACTGATTTTCCACCAACCGTGTGACCGACTTGCTTTAAGTAGTCTGTTTTGGCCGCGTGCCGCAGGTTTTTTGCAAACATTTCGTCCCAATTGCGCATTTTGATAATGGTATCTCAGGAACTTTGCTTGCGCAATATTGTCGCAATTTTGTCGGCATTAGCATGGATGAAACGAATGAGTTTGCAGGTCACATCTATTTCTTCATCGCTTATATCAGCGCCGCCGGGAAGGATTAAAACACGACGGGCTATTTTATGGGTTATTGGTAATTCATTATCAGTACTGCGGTAGAGTGTTTTATAGGGTTCTGATTGGTGAGAACCTGGATAGAAGTAACGTCGGACAACAATGTTTTCAGCGTGTAAAATGTTGACTAACTCATCTCTGTTTAAACCAAACTCATCTGACACTTCAGCGACAATATAGTGGTAGTTTGATTTTTCACCCGTATTCCGCTGATAAAATGATATTCCATTTACACCTTTTAGTAATTCCTGATAGCGTTTGTAAGCTCTATGACAGTGTTTGACTCGTTTTTCCAGAGAACTCAGACTGGCCAGTCCCATTGCTGCGGATATTTCGGTCATCTTTGCATTGGTTCCCGCTAAGGTAACATGGTCATAATCATTGAAACCAAAATTGCGTGTTTTCCGTAAGCGTTCAGCTAATTCAGAGCTGTTTGTGGTAATAGCTCCACCCTCAAAGGTATGGAATACCTTGGTTGCATGGAAACTGAACACTTCCGCAGCCCCAAACCGCCCAATGGGAGCGCCGTGGTAAGTGCATCCCAGGGCATGGGCTGCATCAAATATCAACTGTATACCTTTGTCAGAGCAAAGTTGTGTCAGTTCTTCGATGTTGCAGGCATTTCCCCAGATATGGGTGCCAATAATGGCGCTGGTTTTATCGTTGATCAACTGTTTGCAATGTTCGATGTCCAAGGTCCAATTGATCGGATCTATATCACAGAAGACTGGTTTTATTCCAGCCATATGTAAGGTGTGCGCTGTGGAGATAAAGGTGAATGAAGGCAGAATGACTTCCTGCTTAAGTCCAAGCGCTTGCATAAGGATGGACATGGCTGCGGTGCCGTTATTGGTTGTTATGCAATGATCAACCTTTAAATAGGATTGCAATTGTTGTTCTAATTCAACAACCAAAGGGCCATTGTTGGTGAATCGTCGTGCTTGCCAGGCTGTGTCCAAATGTTGGAGGAAGGCCTCTTTATCATCGGCATAGGGGCGGCATGAATGAATAGCGGTTTTGCTTATTGGCTTACCGCCGAAGACAGCTAAGCTATTTACGGTTAGATTCTGTTTCAAGTTAGTCATTTTTTGATGTGTGATCGATATGCCCTTAGAATCATTTCATGTTATTGGCTTGAACTGTTTTTTTGAGTGCTGATAATAGCATAAATGGAGTTAGGCGCTTCTTCGCTTTGTGGTTTGTCAGTCGCCTTAGAATTGAGTTGCTTTCAGGCGAATGATGGTTTTAAATGTGTTGCCTATGCATCAATTAACGGGGAATACATTGAAGAGTTTACTGTTTGTTTTGGGTTTGTTGTTGGCTATGCCTGCATTTGCACAGGTGGCGTCGCCGACAGATCAGGAAATTTTGGATAACCGTGATCAGGCAATCAGCCTGGTGAATACCCGCAGGAAATTAGACCAATTGGTCTGGGGGCTTGAAGTTCAGGCTCAGGAATATGAAGGACGCATTGTAAAGTTATGGGATGATCTGTTAAGGGCTGAGAAGAAATTTGAAGTTCTGGCTGCATTCCCTTTTACGTCTTTACAGTTGGCTGCTCACAATAAGAGTGAACCTATTCAGCTCAGTATTGCTAGATATCAATTCTCCGGTAAAGGTGAAGTCTGGAACAATGAAAAATGGCAGCAATTTATTGCCGATGTTGTTGCCAAAGGATATCGCCTGGAACAGACAGAATGGCATCATAGCAGTTTCCAGGCACCGCAAAAAGATTCAGGAGCTCGTTCAGAGGTGAACTTTGAGTTGCATGTTGCCCGAACCAGTCCGGCTCATCGAATTATTATTAAAGGAGTGTTGGAGATCCATTGGAAACTCCAGGTAGCGGGTGATGTGGATATAACGGCCGATACCATTGAGGTTTCTCGAATGACCTTGCTTGAACGGGAAAAAGCTCCCGCCTTTGAGGAAGTGTTTACTGTCAGTGGAACAGACTCGGAGCCTCTGGTGCACCCTATTCTTGTTTATGATTTAGATAAAGACGGTTTGTCTGAAATTGTCGTTGGCGGTCAGAACCTGGTATTACGTAATAAAGGAGCTGGCAAGCTAGAGGCTGAAACACTGTTTGATAAGCCTCGTCGTATGTATGATGGTGCTGTTATAGCGGATTTTACGGATGATGGTCAGGTTGATCTGGTGGGTGTGGATGACAATGGATATCCGCTGTTGTTTAAAGGCGACAAAGAGGGACGATTCTCAAGCCAGCCACCTGTTAAAATGGTTGATACACATATGAACCTGCCTAAAACCTTCACTGCAGGTGATGTTGACGGTGATGGTGATCTGGATATCCATATTGGAAATTATAAATATGCCTATCGACAAGGTCAGATGCCCAGTCCGTATTATGACGCCAATGATGGCTACCCCGCTGTTTTGCTGCGAAATGACGGGCAGGGCCAGTTTGTAGATGTCACTGAGTCGTCAGGTTTGGCTGCAAAACGCCATCGTCGTTCATACAGCAGTTCTTTTGTGGATTTTGACGATGATCAGGATATGGACCTTATTGTCGTCAGCGACTATGCTGGCTTTGATGTGTATTTGAATGATGGCAAAGGTACGTTTTCAGATGTTTCGGATGACTTTGGTCTGGATCGTCACTTTTTTGGAATGGGGCATACCTTTGATGATTTTGATGGTGATGGTAAGTTGGATTTTTATGTCATTGGGATGAGCTCAACAACGGCCAGGCGTTTGGCTGATATGGGCATTGGACGCGATGACTTGCAGAAACACACTGAAATGCGAGAAGCAATGGGTTATGGCAACCGCATGTTTCTCAGACGTGAAAACGGTTTTGTCAAAGCACCATTTAACGAACAGGTCGCACGAACAGGTTGGTCCTGGGGGACCAGTACTTTCGATTTTGATAATGATGGCGATAAGGATATCTATGTTGCGAACGGCCATTACAGTGGTGAGAGCACGCAGGATTATTGCACCACCTTCTGGCGCCATGATATCTATGAACAAGGCAATGAAAATATTGCCCGTGATATGTTGTTTCAAGTCGAATCCACGGATCTGCGTGAAGCTAATATTTCCTGGAATGGCTATGAACACAAAGTACTCTACCTCAAGCATAACGGTGAATACATCAATGTTGCCTACCTGATGGGGGTTGCGTTTGAGTATGACGCTCGTGCTGTGGTGACTGATGATATTGACAATGATGGTCGCCCGGATTTATTAGTGGTAGAGCATCAGGCCGAGGGCTTGAATAAAACGCTTTATCGTTTGCATGTGTATCGAAATGCACTCAATGAAGCGGGTCACTGGATTGGTGTACAGTTAATGGATCAACCTGGTTTGTCAACGATTGGAGCTACTGTTGAAGTGACAACACCATCTGGGAAACAAGTCAGCACAGTGGTGACTGGAGACTCTTTCTCTGCTCAGCATTCTGCGAATCTGCATTTTGGGCTTGGAGCAGAAACCGAGGTTGAATCTATTCGAGTTATCTGGGCAGATGGTCGCGAAAATGTGCTGGAAAAGCCTGAGGCTGACAGTTATCACCGAGTGAGTGCGGCTGCGCTTTAACATCTCTTATGTCGTGCTTCGCCTCTTGTTTTGTGGTGAAGCACTCATTGATATTAGTTTGTTTAATAGCGAATAAAGTGTTTTTTTGGACTCATCTTAAGTGACAAAAAAGTAATATTGCACTATAATCGTTGCTTATGATTTTGCCCGTAATGGGCTTTGGGGAAAAAACGTAATGAAAAAGGTTGCAACAATTCTAACTGTAGCGGTTCTGATAGCGTCATGTTCTGATGCTGAACAGCCTGAATCCGTGTCAGTGCAGAATGCAAACCAATCCACCGCGCAACAGAAATCCCAACCACAGAACAATTCTCTTAATACAGCTCAAAGCATCGATTCTACTGGGGTCAGCAAGAATCCTTTTGGTGGGGGATCTGCCAAGGCAGAGCCTGAACAACCCCAGCAGATACATGACCATGTTCATGCTAGTGAACCAGTTGAGCAAAATACTGAAGCCGATTACACCAGCGATAATTCGTACCAGGAAATGGTTAACGCCGAAACTGATATTGATTCACTCTATGGGCAGGCTGAGAGTAATACCAGCGTAACATTTCGAAATGATCCGGAAGCTGGAGTGGTTCAGTGGAATGCGCCAACTGAAATAGCCTACCGTCAGGCGGATGTTCTTATATCCGGGCCTAGTGGTAAAACCGTAACACGAAGCTTTAAACCCGGCCAACCTATTGTGTTGGATGAACAATTACCGGATGGAGTTTATTCGTGGGAATCAGTTATCACTCCAGAAATTGATTCTTATGCTCGAGAAGAAATGCGCCAGGTCAGAGAGCATGGAAATATCGAAGCAGAGCAGGAATTATTAGATCGTTTGCGTTCACAAGGCAGTTTGCCAACTGAAGCGCAGGCGAATGAAAATCGCCAATCCGGTACTTTTACGGTGCAAGATGGTGTAGCAAGACCTAACTATGTTGATGATCCAAGAAAAACGGATCAAGACGGTTAGTGTGTTGTCGAGTTTTTATGGTTGCAGTCGCATCGTAAGATGTATTTGATTAACGGGATCGCATTAAAATGCGATATTGTGAGTAGATTTAAGGGTTCACGGGAGAAGAGATAGTATGAAATATATAAAACAACTGTCCATAGTTGCTATCAGTACTACTATGCTGTTTGGTGCTATGGCTAAAGCTGATATCCAGCATCTGGATGATGTCATCATCACTTTCAGTTTATGTGTTGGTAATGATTGTGTTAATGGTGAAAATTTTGGATTCGACACGATACGAGTCAAAGAAAATAATGTGCGAGTACATTTTGATGATACCAGCACGAGTGCCAGTTTTCCGAGAAATGACTGGCGTTTGATTGCTAATGACTCATCTAACGGTGGTGGCAATTATTTCGCCATTGAAGACTCTACTGCTGGCCGTATCCCATTTCGTGTTGAAGCTGGAGCACCAGTGAATACTTTGTATGCAGAAGCTGATGGTGATGTTGGTATCAAGACAGCAAACCCGGTAGTTGATTTGCATATTGTTGAAGGTAACTCGCCAACAATGCGTCTGGAGCAAGACGGTTCTGATGGTTTCACTCCACAGACATGGGATGTTGCAGGCAATGAAGCAAACTTTTTTATCCGTGATGTGACGAATGGTTCTAAACTTAGTTTCAGGATTCGTCCTAGTGCACCAGAAAGCTCAATTGATATTGCTTCGGATGGTGATGTAGGCCTAGGAACCAGTAGTCCTAGCACACTGGCTTTTGGTACAGATGCCTCTTTGCATGTACGCAGAACAGATGGTGAAGCATCTATCCTTGTGGAAGAAGCCGGTGGTACTACAGCAGTTCGTGAAATGTTAGAGCTGAGAAATAATGGTGGTCAGTATATTACTTTCCGTAACACGGCTACTAACGATGATTGGTTCTTTACCCATGAAAATGTAGAAGCTGGTTCATTTATTTTGGATTCTGACTTAGGTTCTGCTTCTCCTGGTGATGCAGCGGGTGACGGCCCAGAATTGACATTGACAACTGATGGTGATCTGTCGATTGCTGGTGATTTGACCACCGGTGGGTCAGGAGCTTGTTCCAGTGGTTGTGATCGAGTTTTTGATAAAGATTATGATCTGCCAACTATCAGTGAACATGCCGAGTATATGTTCAAGAACCGCCACTTAGAAGCTGTTGGTCCAACCTCTGAAGATGGTCCTTTTAATGTTACTCAAAAGGTTGGTGGTGTTCTTAATGAGTTGGAAAAAGCTCATATCTATATCGCTGAATTAAATGCTCGTTTGGAGAAACTTGAAAAAGCGCTAGACGAGAAAAATAAATAACTATCTATAGTTAAAAAAATCAAAGGCTGCGTCAGTGTTTTACTGACGCAGCCTTTTTTTTTGAGGTAAACTCTGTGCTCTGGTTTTATATCAAATAAAATATGAGTAACTCTCTTTGAGAGTTGACTCACCTCTATAAACACAGAAAGATGACTTCAACCCCTGAAAAAATTCTGGTTATCCGTTTAAAAGCTATTGGTGATGCTCTATTGGGTTTGCCCGTTTGCGGCAGCTTAAAAAAAACGTATCCTGAAGCACAAATTGACTATCTGGTTTATGAGCATATTAAACCATTGTTTCTTAATCACCCTGATATTGATAACGTAGTGACCATCTCTGCTGAAGAACGGTCTAGTGCTTGGCTCTACGCCAAAAAAATGCTCTGCCTACGATCGCAAAAATACGACATGGTTATTGATTTGATTAATGTGCCTGTCAGTGCATGGATGACGTTCCTTTGTGGTGCAAAATACACTCTGGGTTTTGATAAAAAACGTTGGCGGAGCAAGTTGTATAAAACTGAGATTGAACACACAGAATATGGCGATACTGTCGGAAAAAAGTTGGATATTCTTAAAGGCTTGCCTCATGCAGCCACAGTTGAGAAAAAGTGGCAGCTGGCAATAGAGCCAGCCGAAACCGAGCTTATGAAGCAGAAGTTGATTACTTATGGGGTTGATTTTCAACGACCAGTTTTTTTTGTGGCAGCTACATCAAATGCTCATGACAAAACATGGCCAATGAATTATATGGCTGAAGTGATGAATCACCTGTGCGAAAAGTATGATGCGCAACTGATCGTAAATTGTGTGCCGGGAAGGGAACAGCAGCTTGTGAGTGATATGCTGAGTTTATTAGAGGATCCCAAAGATGTTTTTCGTGACATTCAACTGAACTTACGAGAGTTGGCAATAGCTATTTCTCTGTGTGATTTCTTTTTTGGCAATGACGGTGGACCAAGTCATATGGCAACTGGGACTAATGTGCCTTCTTTGATGGTGTATTCGCCTATTCACGAGAAAATTAGTTGGTTACCGCAGGCAAACCCACGCCATCAAGGCGTAGATTTGCAAGATAGCATGGGTATTACCAGCGAGGAGCACCGTTCAATAAGGTCACATATGGGCAGGCATTTGGAGACTTTCTATCAATCCATTACGCCAGAAATTGTTATCACCAAACTGGATGACATGCTGGGTGAGTTTATCGTATAGAGATTCCCGTATGTGTTGATCAACCGGATTCCTATTTTTTTGCATATATTTTAGGATTCAACTCAGGGTCGTTGTACATCTTGAACTGTTTGTACAATTTATTTTGCTTTTTACCGGCGACAATATCATCAAAAAACAGTTGCAGTGAGTGTGTTAAATCATGTCTCTGCACTTCCAGTTCATAGGTTTTTTGCTTGCATTTCTCGATATGTTCAGCGGAAGCGTCACTACGCTCAGTCTGCTCTTGCATATGGAATACCTTTAATGATGCAATGGACAAGCGGTCAATAATGCTTCCTGCTGTTTCTGAATTCCAAGGCAAATCATCGGTTTCGGCGGTGGGGAAATAGTGTTGTTCCAACATTATATCCAGCTCGGTCACCATATCGTTACGCTTCTGATTTAGTTGGTCAATGTTACGCTTAACTTGGGCAATGTTGGCATCAGAAACATCAGGCTCGCGAGCCTTGTCTTCCTGGTGCCATAAATCAAAATTTCGTTTATGCTGATCAACCACTAGTGCTTCAAATTCGTTGATTGGGCGGGGGGCATCATCGTTGTCATGCCATTCGATCGTGAATTGGTGTTGTAATTCAATAATTGTTTGCGCCAGATTGGCTGTTGTACTATTCATCATAGGGTTTTAAAGCTGGTTGGTAATAAAGTTGGGGGGAGAGCTTATTTTATAGTTTCATGAGGAAGATTTTGGCGATAAGACATCTTTTGACATCTCTTCCATTAACCAACTCTGAAAAGCTTTCATTGCATAGGTCATAACGCGGTCTTTTTGATAAACCAGATAAAAGGATTTGTCGATACCCAGAAAGGTATCTATGGGAACTACCAGTTCTCCAGAGGCTATTTCTTCACTGACAAAGCCTATGTCAGCCAATGCAATTCCTAAGCCGCTAATTGCGGCTGATGTTGTGAGAGCGCTACTGGAAAAATAGACACCTTTGATTGATTCTTTGAAGGGCGTGTTTACTTGTTCAAACCAGTTAGACCATTCATCATTGCGTTTTTGCACATAAAGCAAAGTATGTTTGAATAGATCCTCGGGTTTATTAATTGGGAAGTTCTTCAATAACTTTGGGCTACAAACAGGTACTTGTTGGTAGTGGCGCAGAAAGTGTATTTCGATACCAGACCAATCGCCGTCACCAAAGTAAACGGCCATATCCGTATCAACGCGATCGAAATCAATCAAACCGGTAGTTGATGATATTTCCAGTTTTATGTCCGGGTTGGCCTCATGGAAACTACTGATTCTGGGTAATAACCAGCGAGTCAGAAAGGCGGGTATGACACTGAGGTGTAACTCACCTGATTGGTGAACTGAAATTAATTGCTGGGTCGAGCGATCAATTTCCGATAAGGCTTTATGAATAGATTCATAATATTCCTCACCAACATGAGTTAATGAGATGCGACGTGTCTGGCGAATAAACAATTCAAGCCCTAGAAATTCTTCCAGAGTTTTCAGCTGATGGCTGATGGCAGAAGGTGTAACAAACAGTTCTTCTGCTGCGGCTTGAAAACTACCCAGGCGTGCTGCGGCCTCAAAGCTTCTAAGAGCTCTCAAAGGTGGGAGACGATTGATAACTTACTCCTATAAGTGAGTTTATCTCAACTATAACATGAAAATTGGTCGTTTGTTTATCCAGGCCAGCGGGCTTATTATGCTTCTAACAGGTTAACACACACAATCCTTTTAGAGGCAAACATGAAACCGATTAAAACTGAAACTTTACAAGTAACTGAATCCGGTGGAATAGACGTTGAGTATTATATCCGTAAAGCACACAAACTTAGAAGTGAAACATTAGAAGGACAATTCGGAAAATTGAAAAATGTCCTGAAGAAAAAAACTTCACAGAGTGCTGACTTGCCAAAGGCAGCCTGAGACCAAATTACTTCTCCTCCAAGAGTACTTTTAGTATTCTTTCTTGGCACCAACTATGACTTAGTTGGTGCCTTTTTTTTGCTTGAAAACTCTTCAACCCATTTTGCAGTGGCTCCGCAAACTGCCGCAGGCATGACGAAAAGATTAATCACTGGAATCAATGAGGCCAGATACACCACCCCACCAAAACCGAAAGCACTGGAGCGTTTAAGGCTGGTTTGTTTGCGCAGCTCATCAAAGCCTGTACGATTGTTTTCTGCCGGGTAGTCCAGGTATTGCAAGTTCATCATCCAGGCCGAAAACAGAAACCAGGCCACCCCGGCAAAGATATTAATGACGGGAATAAAGCCGAGTATTAACAAACCCAAGGCTCTGGGCAAATAATAAGCAATTTTGCGAAATTCTCGGTAAACACTTCTTGGAATCGATTTTAAGATAGAGCCCCAGGGACTTTCCATGTCTTCAAGTGCTACTCCGGTCAATTGACGCTGTGTCAGTTCGGCTAGATAGCTGTAAAAAGGAGAGCCGATAAGATTGGCAAAGACTACAAAAGTATAAGTGAAAACCAGTAGCACAATAATCGCGTATAACACCCAAAAAATTGCACGCAAAAAGCCTAACCATTCCCAACTGGGTAGCCATCCCATGAAATAATTCATTAGTTGAGCAAACCAATGTCCAGCCAGATAAACGCCGACAACAAATAATACAATATTGATTAGAAGTGGAATTATGACAAATAGTCGCAATTTAGGTTCAGTTATTAATGTAAAGCCCTGACGCAAATATTTCACGCCTTGTCCAAAACCATTCATTATTTATATCCTTTCGCTTTAAAGCGTAATTCAGTTATCGGCAAAATATCGCAGATTATGCCAGGGCCTGTTGACACTAAAATATTGACCGAAAGTACTAGGTACCCTCGGGGTATGAGCTAATTTTAGCCATACCCCAAAGGGTTGCCATCATTTTCTCACACTCTTTGTTCTCCATTTGGTGTTTGGAGCAAGCAAACATCCAAATGGACGCCTCAATAGTGAAAAAATGATGGCAATCTCGGCTTAACATTTTAGTGTCAACAGGCCCTGGTCGCTTGATGATAATAGCGTAATTTATAGCGTTCAAAAAATGAATTTTTATGGAATAAAAAAGTCTTTTACGTGTTAACTGATTTAAAAGTATAAAAATAAATATCTTCGAGTCAGGTTTTGCATTTTTGACTGAGATTATCGTGACCTTTAAGGAGTAAATTGCTTCGTGGGGATGGTGGCGGTAATCTTGGTTGAAATCTGGCTTTGTAGAGAGTGACTTGCAGCTTGAGGTGAAATCATAAACGCGTCGAATATTGTTCCAATTCAGTCGAAAAGAATTCGATAGGTTTTAGTTGAAACCTATCGTCCATAAGTTTTGTGCTTTGCACTCTATCTACTCGAAACATTCGAGGTGCGTTTCTCATATGGTCAAAACTGATTAAATACCAGGCTGGCCAATTTAGAAAAAGATAATGTACTTCGATGGTTCTTTGTGACACTTCACCATCTTCTCTCTGGTATTGTAACTTGATGCATTTTTGTTCAATAAAGCTCTTAAGAATATCATCTGTTTGCTGATTGCTCTTGGTGTCAATATAGCTTTTCATGATGTGATTAGAAGCCAGTTCCCCTATAAGAATCCTTTTCCGTATCAGCCGAATTTGCGGTCTTTGTGTATCGGGAAAAGTAGCATAAAGCTTGTTTCTAACCGAGGTTAAATTACTCAGAAACAATGGCGAGTTGAGTTTTTCCAAAATACTCATTGCCAACAGCAGGTCAATAACCTCGCGGTAATTCAATACCATTCGTCCAATGCCCCAGCGAGGATACAGGCGTACTCCTCCTCCTCGTCCTTTGTCTGTCTCTATGGGGTAGCCTTTATTTCTGAGAGTCTGCAAATCCCGAGTTAATGTGCGCAAACTGACTTCTAACTCATCAGCCAAAGCACCTGAGGTATGTGTTTCCCCGGCTTTAAGCTTGCCTAGAAGTTGGTCTAGTCGCTCTAGTTTTCCTAGAGATGAACCTCTACCCATTTAATATGACCTATTATGACGTATTTAGTTTTATCTTAACGCCTGTGATTGGAATTCGCCAATCAAAAACTAGATTTGGAGAGTAAAATGAAATTAGATACGAAAGCTTTGACCGTAGAATGGGCTCCCTTTGAAGCTGCAGAACATGTCAGTGACGAACAGGTTATTGAAGCCGCCAATGCTATTGAAACCGACTTCTTACAACAACAAGAAGGTTATGTGAGAAGGGAATTGTTAAAGGGGGAGGGTAAGCAATGGGTTGATCTTATTTACTGGCTAACGCCACAATATGCTGCAAAAGCCGCTGAATCAGTCGGTGAATGCCAGGCTTGTATGAAGTATTTTTCAATAATGGTTGAGGTCGACAATGCTGGGGAACCTATCTCTCATTATTCTCGAGTTAAAAGCTGGAATTGATGACAAATGGGGAAAGGTATGCGCTTAGTTAAACATCTAACGATATGGGCTATGCTTATTCTGTTAAGTACAGCAGCAAATGCTGATCAAGAGATAGTCGTTGAATGGGCGCCATTTGCGATCAAACAAGGTGTGAGCATGGAACGCCTTGTTCAAGTCGCGCAGAATGTTGAAGAGGTTTTTTTGCAAAAACAAAAAGGCTATATCAAGCGTTCTTTGTTAAAAGGTAAGCCCAGGCAATGGGTCGATATTGTTTATTGGCAATCTGAGAGTGATGCGAATGCAGCAGCATCTGCGGCTAACAATAGTCCAGCATGTCTTGAATATTTTGCATTGATGGAAGGGGTTGAACAGTCAGAAATCAATCATGTCCAACATTATAAACTTGTAAAATCCTGGCGTTAGCAATTAATTAGAGTTAGTCGCTTTGTTCGGCGGAAACTCTATGATTTCTATTATTGAAGGGGTTGGAAATACGCTGACCGTGTATTTTCAACTCTTCCAATTCAGGCAAAAAACTCAGCGATGCAGTTTGCTGTGCTTTGGGGCTGTTCCAGGTGCAGCATGTGATTTGAATCTTCAACGATGTAGTAGTTGCTTTCGGAAATATTTAATATACGTTTGGTGGTTGTAATGCGTCCGTCGTCTCTGAATTGAGTAAATTGATTTGAATTTCTGGCCATTACCAAGCCAATCTGTGCCTTGGCCAGTTTCCAAGTTTCAGTTACATCGTCGAAGTTATACCGTATTGGGTTTACATATCGATGTTTTTTGTCATGTTTTAGCATCACTGAGCCATCGTGACCAATAGGTCGACTCCAAATGATCGACAGTTTTTCAATCATGTCATCGTTAAGAGATGGATTATGAGTCTTGATGGCTTTTTGCAATACCGCTAAATTCCGATAGGTGTTATGGATTTTATTGCTCTTCATTTGGCGCAGCCATTGACTGTATCTTTTGGGTGCTTCCCTGGCAGGTTTTTCTGGTAAGCCAATGCCCTCCAGACTTAGGGCGCGCCCTATGCGTTTACGGCGGATTCCGCAATACATTAATACGATATTGCCACCCATGCTGTGTCCAAGTATATCCACTTCCTCATCTGGAGAATAATGGTCAAGTAATGCATCCAGGTCGGCAAAATAGTCTGGGAACCAATAACCGCCAGGTGCGTGTTCGGTTTCGCCAAAACCACGTAAGTCGGGAGCTATTATATGGTACTTGTCAGCAAGATAAGGAGCCATAAATTGGAAAGAAGCACCGCAATCCATCCAACCGTGTAACATAAATAGCTTGGGTGAATCAGGGTCGCCCCACTCCTGAATGTGGAATTGTAAGCCATTGATGTCGAGTTTCCTGATATTAAATGCAATAGTGTTCAATAGTGAAAGCTACCTCAAATAAATAATGTCTATTCTTATATTCTAGGCAAGTATCTGGATACTTCAATAGTGCTATCGATATAGTCATGCTGGACTCAGTTATAGCAAGGCAATACTTTTTGCCTGAACATACACTTCCTTGTTGGGAGCTAGTGCTAGCTCAGCAGCTGATTTCTGCGTCAGTCGGGCTAAAATAACAGTTTCTTTTATCAATAGTCGAACGGTTACTTGAGCTTTGCCTTGAGGAATTATGTCATCTATCACTGCTGGAAATATATTCAAAATGCTGGTGGCAGACTGAGGTTGTAGAGTAATACTAACATCACGGGCGGCTATTCTCAGCCTTACCTGATTGCCTATGGGCAGGTTCTTATGGGTAACTGTGATTCGACCACCGGAAAAATCAAGATAGGTCAGATGATACTGCTCATCGTGTTCAGCTACCGTGGCATGGATGATCGCTTCAGCATCATGTTGATGAGCCAACATCAGGTCGGCTTGTGTGAGCATCTCGTTGATAGGACCAGAGGCCAGGACTCGACCTGTTTCCATCAATACCAGATGGTCTGCCAGGCGTGATATTTCTTCTAGAACATGGCTGACAAAAATAACTGGAATTTCCAATTCGTCATGGAGTGATTCAAGATAAGGGAGAATTTCGTCTTTACCTGCTTTGTCCAGACCGGTTAAAGGTTCGTCCATTAAGAGCAGCTTGGGGCTGACAGCCAAGGCCCGGGCAATGGCGACGCGCTGGAGTTCACCGCCAGATAAATGCTCTGGTTTACGCTGCAAAAGGTGTTCAATTCCTAATAATTCAATGGCTTGTTCTAAAGAAATTGTGCGTTTATTTTCGGGAATACGCTTGAGGCCATATTGTACATTTTTCAAAACGCTCAAATGATCGAATAATCGAGCTTCCTGAAAAACATAGCCTAATGGACGTTGGTGTGTGGGAATAAACTTTGTTTGTTGCTGCCAGGCCTCATTGTTGATGAATAGCTGATTATTGGGGCGGTACTCCAAGCCGGCAATGGCTCGTAATAAGGTTGTTTTTCCGCAACCAGATGGGCCGAATAAGGCGCTGATTCCAGAACTCGGTAAATCTAAATCGACATCGAGTGTGAAATTATCCAGCTCGATATTAAATTGCGCTTTAATACTCATAGTGATGACAGCCTGAAACGCCGGTTAATCCAATATAAGACGCTTAGCATAATAAACGAGAGTAAGAGTAAAGCGACTGATAGCCAATGCGCATGACCGTATTCGAGAGCTTCAACATGGTCATAGATGGCTATTGATACCACTTGTGTTTCTCCTGGAATGTTACCACCAATCATTAATACAACGCCAAATTCACCGATGGTATGTGCGAAGCCTAGAACGGCGGCGGTTAGAAAGCCTGGCCTGGCCATAGGCACTGCAATAGAAAAAAAACAGTCAATCGGTGATGCCCGCAAAGTAGCGGCGGCTTCCAGGGGGCGGTGACCGATGGCAGCAAATGCATTATGCAGAGGTTGTACGACGAAGGGCATTGAGTAAATGACGGAACCGATAACCAGGCCCGTGAATGTGAAGGCCAAAGACTGAATGCCTAAGGCGCTTGTCAGTTGGCCCAATGGTCCTTGTGGACCCAGACTTATTAATAAATAAAAGCCAAGAACTGTTGGTGGCAGCACTAAAGGTAGAGAAATTATAGCCTCTAGGAGAAACTTAAAGCGCCACTGTGTGCGTGCCATCCACCAGGCTAATGGCGTGCCGATTATTAATAGAATAACCGTTGTCAGTGCTGCCAGTTTCAGGGTGAGAGTCAGTGCTGTTAAGTCAGCAGGGTTTAGTGTCATGGCAGATAATATCCATAGTCCTGAATAATACGCGACGCTTGCTGGCTTTGTATGAATTGCAGAAAATCGTGTGCTGTTGGATTCTCTTTGAGCAGGACTACTTGTTGTTCAATTGGTTGATAAAGTGTTTCCGGTATTACCCAGAATGAACCGGGAATAGTTTCACTGGTTGCGTTCAGGTGTTTGAGCTGAGAATAGGCAACAAATCCCAGTTCGGCATTACCGCTATTGATATAGTGAAATGCCTGATTAATATTTTCTGCGCGGACTAAACGCTTATGGTGTTGTTGCCATAACTTAAGAGATGTCAGTGTCTCTTGGGCCGCAATGCCGTAAGGTGCGAGTTTGGGGTTAGCAATCGCCAGGTGTTTGATTGGGTATTGATGTAAGACCGCGCCATCTTGGTCAACAAAACCAGCTTGTGAGCTCCATAAAATTAGCCTGCCAATGGCGTAGGTGAAGCGGCTGCCTGGGATAATCTTGCCTTCTTGTTCTAATAAAGATGGGCGTTGGGTGTCGGCTGCAAAAAACAGGTCGAACGGTGCTCCGTTTTGTATTTGTGCGTAATGCTTGCCGGTAGAGGCAATGCTTATACTGACAGTATGTTCAGTGTTTGTTTCATAACGATGTACCAGTGCCTTCATTGTTTTAGAAAAATTGCTGGCGACAGCAATGCGTATCTCCGCGGCACTCACCGTTTGCATAAACAGTGAGGCTGTAAAACCTAGAAACAGGCTTATGGCATGAAGTTTTGTCTTGAAGGTTTTCAATATCATTCAACTGGTTTTTACAATCTGGGCGAACAACTGTCCTAGTCTCAAACTGTGATGCTAACAATAATGTGGCTATGAGGCTTCATCATTTTGGTTAAAAGCCAGTTCAGTTGGCTGGGAATGACCACAACGAAGCATCACGAACCCAGAACTCACTGCGAAATGGTGCATTTAACCCTCTGATTAACACTGTTTGTGTGCCAGCTGGAATATATTCATCATTGCCTTTGCCAGTAAAATACGAGCGAAATTTGGCAAAGCTGTTGTCCGGTTCATATTGCCTGTTAGGGGCAAACCAAGTCAGGCCATTATCAAAAGAAACTTCCAGTGATGTGATTAGTTGATTATTGATTGTGATGCTGTCGGATAGAGCATTGAATCGCAGTTTGCTGTTGAGGGGAGCTGGTTCAGGAAAGCTGAGAGCAATGATTTCATTGTTGTTGCTATTAGCTCTTGCTGTTCGTTCATTCGCTTTGATGATTGAAAATGGTTGACTGGGTGAAATATAAAAATTATCCCAATGATAGGTGTTTGGGTGACAGGTACTTTGATAAGGGTGGCTGGGTTGTTGACCTCCAGCGTTGCAGGATTTTGTGGTGTTATAGGCATAGTGGGTAAATTGAACCAATAACTTATCTGGCAGCTCAGGGACTATGTATTCGCCGACACAGCCATTGCCATATTCAGGCATGCACAATGACACTTGGTCCCACTGATCTGCCTGTGCTGCCCAAACTGGATCGGTGGGAGTTTTCTTGACTGTCAGGCGAAATAAAGCTCGTTTGCGATTGTCGGTAACGCTGTGTAAGCTGATGTCGGGGTTGTCATCGCCATCAAGGTAATCGTACATAACTTGATTGTAATTGCTGTCTGTAATAACCCAGTTGCTGTTTGGGGCATTGGCATATACATCAGCTCGATCCGAGTTGCCTGGGTTGTTGATCTCAGCTCGTTTGTATTGGGCTTCAAGGTCATTAGGGTTTATGTAATCTCCATCATCCAAAAATAAACCGTTTTTCATGGCAATCGTACGAAAAACAGTGATGCCTCCCAATATATCCACAGGTCCAGTCATGCCATCGTTAAGTTTGGTGTTGATACTAAAGCCATTGACCGCCTTTCCATTGGCGTCAGCGACAACATCGCCTTCGGGTAGTTGCAAGTGTGTATCCAATGGAGTCAAATCTACTTGCCAGTAATCGCGTCCAGCGGTGCGATAGGTGGAAACCGCAAATTCAACAATGCCATTGCCTGAAGAGGTATCCAGAAGGTGGTTGGGGGTCAAGCTCAACTTGGCTGCTCCTGAGGCATAAGCTGCACTCATAAGGTGGTCATTGCAGACATATAGCATGTCTTCATATCGAACGATATGGTGAATTCCGGCAGCATCGCTTAATGGTAGTTCGTTGTTTGCCAGCCAATATGTGTTCAATAATCTCTCATCGCCATTATAGTTGTTGGGAATTGCAAAGAACCGTTCCATGAAGGTATAAGCGCGTTCGTTGTTTCGTGAAGTATCAATGGTATTATTTAATGCGGGAGGTGCACCGCACCGTTTACCGTGTTCTCCCATAAATCCGTATTCATTCCACCAATATTGATCATTAAACCCTGCGTTAGAACCAGGTTGTATATAGCCGTCTCTGGAATGTGCTGTTATATCCCATTTTTCTGCAGCTACAGCTGTTCGGCCAGCATAAGTACTGAAATTTATTCCATCAATCAAATCATCATGCAGATTCACGACATTGGCATTGTGGTTGCTGGCATCAGGGTCCGTCAGGGTAAAAACTTCGCCTTGAGTATACTCACGAAAAGTCTGGTCTCGAAAAGACATGGGAGGAATAGTTCCCACTAAATGCATAGGGCTGGTGCCGGTAAAGTCTTCACAAAAGTACGATGTGCTTTGCCCGGAAAACGATGAACAATAAGAAGGAGCTGTCGCCGGAATTGCATTAGATAGTAATAACTCGATACTTGGCAGTAAGCTTTCAACTGCGACTGAATGGGGTGAATTGTTCTGAGAGTTAACAGGATGTGGACTTAATAGTATTAGTGTGGATGCCATGCCGGTTAGGCATTGCGAGCTGAACTTTTGAAAAGATTTCTTTATCAACATGTGTCAGACAACAGGCGCTGTAACAAACTCGATATACTAATACATTTAGATGAGTCAGGCGAATTAGAGCTTTGACAAATACAGTCAGGGAAGATGTTGGTTCAAAAGGATATGAGTGTTTTGACGAATTGATTTATGTGGAAAAAATGATAAAACAAGCAAGGTCTATATGCTCTGGGTGAATTGCAGGTTGAACAATAAAAAGGGTGTTCACCGGCTGGTGATCACCCCTTAAGAAATATACGGCTTACGCTGTTTTTTTGCGGCTTTAAGCTGCTTGAAAGATAGCGTTTGCCTTGTTGGTTATTTTGGTCCTGACAACTTTGATATCATCATCAGTGTCAATGCCAATTTTTATGCCGTCTTTGCCTCGTTGCAAAATAGCGACAGTCAGCAATTGCCCATCTGGCAAGACCAACGTTACGGATTTGTTCTGTTCTCGATTCAGTACTAACATAATAAGTCTCCCCTTATCCTTAATTACTTATAGCGCTATTATCTCAGATCAAGTGCATTGGGGTAATCACCCAAAAGGGTGAATTTTGTATTCTTTTTGTAATTATATGTAGTTTTAGTAGCCTCTTTTTGCTGAAATTAGTTGTTTTTGCTCAAATAAGGACGGAATTTGACGGTGTGCCGTGCTTAACTATCTTGCGTAGCTTGTGGTTCTGGGTTCTGTTGGTTCTTTGATTTCCTACCAGAATGGCTGAATTCAGCTTTATTTAGCGAATCATTTGCTATCGCATACTCTGAGGACTAAAATCCGATTCCCTTATTCAGTACGTGCAGACAAGAGCAGCATTCGGTAGCTCTTTGCCACAGAGTTATTAAAGAATTATGTTTGAATTAAAAGCGGCTCAAGCCAAGAGTTTAAAAAATGAAATTTTATCCGGATTGACCGTCGCATTGGCACTGGTTCCAGAAGCGGTTGCTTTTGCTTTTGTTGCCGGAGTAGCTCCTCTGGTGGGTCTGTATGCAGCCTTTCTGGTTGGTTTGATTGCGGCGTTAGCAGGTGGTCGACCAGGTATGATTTCCGGAGCAACAGGTGCATTGGCTGTTGTCATGGTTGCTCTAGTGCAGGAGCACGGTGTGGAGTATCTGTTTGCTACAGTAGTGCTAATGGGTATTTTGCAAATCAGCGCAGGTGTTTTTCGCCTGGGCAAATTCATCCGCATGGTGCCTCGATCGGTCATGCTCGGTTTTGTGAATGGCCTGGCGATAGTGATTTTTCTGGCCCAGCTTGGGCAGTTTGGTGAAGCTGGGCAAGCAGGCTGGTTGAATGGGACTGCCTTTGAAGGTTCGGTTATTGATGTAGCATGGATGACTGGTTCTGCTCTGTATATGATGTTGGGGCTGGTTTTTCTTACGATGCTGATCATCAAGTTTTTCCCTAAAATTACCACAGCAGTTCCTTCGACTTTAGCTGCGATCGTTATTGTTTCAGCTTTAGTGATTTTCTTGAATCTGGACACTAAAGTGGTTGGTGACGTAGCTTCTATTGCTGGTGGCTTGCCTAAATTTCACATTCCAACAGTGCCTTTGAACTGGGACACATTGGTGATTATCTTTCCATATTCATTGATTCTGGCGGCGATTGGTTTGATTGAATCTCTGCTGACTTTGCAATTGATCGATGAGTTGACAGAAACCCGGGGCAATGGCAATCGCGAATGTCTAGGTCAGGGATTGGCGAATACAGTGACGGGCTTTTTTGGTGGAATGGGCGGTTGCGCGATGATTGGCCAAAGCATGATTAATGTCAATTCTGGAGGCCGTGGTCGTTTGTCGGGTGTCATCGCTGCTATGGCTTTATTATGTTTCATCCTGTTTGCCTCTGGTTTAATTGAACGCATCCCTCTGGCGGCTCTAGTGGGTGTTATGTTTATTGTGGTTATTGGTACCTTTGAATGGAGTAGCTTTCGAATCATGAAACGCATTCCACGAGAAGAAGCGTTTGTTCTGGTTACCGTCTCTGCTGTTACGGTGTTTACTGACCTGGCAATTGCAGTGGTAGTAGGAGTCATAATGACGGCCCTTATCTTTGCATGGAATCACGCTAAGCATATTCGAGTTGATAAACGTGAAAACCGCCACGGTTCGCACTATTATCAAGTCAACGGTCCATTATTTTTTGGTTCAGTGCAGACGTTTCTGGAACAGTTCACGCCTCGTGATGACAATATGGATGTGATTATCGATTTTGCTGAATCGCGGGTCTGCGACCACTCAGCCTTGAAGGCAATCGATACTCTGGCTAATCGCTATAAACGTAATGGTCGTACTCTACATCTGTTGCATTTGAGTCAGGATTGCAAGCGTTTGTTGAGCCGGGTTGATGATATGATCGAAGTCAATGTGGTGGAAGATCCAAACTATTTTGTAGCAGTAGATGCGGTTGAAGTCATTGAATAACGTTTGAAGCGCTTTATTCACGGTTTGTCAGACCTCTGCAGGCAGTATAGAACTGCTGGTTGCAGAGTGAGTATTTTGTGTTGAGTTTAAGATCCATTAAAAAATATTAAGGGCGAAGTGCTTGTGTTTGAAATTTGCTAGTATGCCGACAATAAGGAAGGTTTTTGCATAACGTAGATATTAATTCAGCTTTTGGTTGAGTTGATGGTTCTGGCGTTACTGGTAACTCAGGAAATAGAAGGAGATTTATCGGTGCAAATACCTTTAAGGAATTGAAAACACGGGAATTCTCATATGAAAAATATTCTGTTGATGTTGTTTGTTTGCGTTGTAACCAACAATGCATATGCCTTGTCCACCAAAAATCTGCCCGAAATATCAAGACTGGACTCGCTGCTGAATGCACCTGACCAAAAAGAGGTCGATAAGCGCGTTAAAAAGCAGGGTGGTGTTATACGTTCTGGATTGGCAGCGAGTGATAAACATCGTGGCACAACTGCAGCTGAAATTGCTGGTTTGCTGTCAAATGGTTCTGCTGACGCTCAGAAGCAATTCGAAGATGCATTTGAGCAGGAGCGGCAAATGATTGAAAAGTTCCTGGAACAGAATAACTTTGCCATCAATGATATGGGAGTTGCGTACGCTTTTTCATTCATCAGTTTATGGGAGCTGGCTCATGATCATATCTTGCCTGTTGAAGCAGAACTGGCGGCAGGTAAATACATGGTTCATATGTTTGAAGAAGTGAAAACGGAATATGCTTTGATCTCAGATGAAGAAAAAGATAAAGCGTATGATTGGTTTATGGCAACTCCAATTGCATTTGTTGGTTTGTATAAATCATTTAAAGAAGAAGGTGCTGAGCAGAATGCTGTTGATATCAGCAAAAAATCGGCTCAATTGTTTCAGGAAGTATTTAAATTCCCTCACACCTATTTTACCTTTTCAGACAAAGGGGAGTTTGGAGTCAATACGGATGCTTTGTTGGATGATGCGCGGGCAAAAGATACGGCTAAATCATCCAAGAAATCTGACTGGTAATCGCTAGGAGGTCAATGAGCCTTGCAATCAGGCCTGATAATGACTGTCTTTAGGTATTTGGCTGGCATCGTATTTTTGCTGATGTCAGGTATTGTCCATGCGGACTATTTCACTCCAAGGGCTCCTTCTGGGTGGGTACAACAAAAAGACAATGATCATCAGGCTGTCAGCTATTTCCCGCAAGGACAATCACAAGTTGTTAATATAAAGTTTTATGCCAGACAGTCTTTGCAGGGATTAACACTGAGAAAATGGGTGGAAAAACGCTTTCATTCAAGCTCGGCACCAGAAGGTCAGTGGGAAGGCAGGATTGATATAGTTGAAAAAAGCCCTACAGTTGTCACAGGGCACCGGAGCTACCAATCTCTGGGTGGAGAAAACAAAGGGGTCTTTGTCAAAGCCATAGTGGTCGATGGCATGGTACAAATGGCGGCGAATATACATACTCATTTGCCCAATTATAAGGCATTCAAGAGTAGTGCAGATCAGATCATGGTCGATTTTGAAAACACTGTTTCTGGAAAACGTGAAAAGCCTGGCAAACTAACAGCAGGGAATTCGTTAAAGCTTGAGGGTGGAAAGCAATACAAATTGCCTCAGGGTTGGGCAAGGGTTCAAGGCAGCGGCTCTGATGTGGTGGCTTTTCAGCCTGAGGATGTCGCTGACCGGGAAGTGGTGTCAGTTAAATATTATCCTAAAGTTTTATTGGAAGATATGTCAGTAGAAGGCTGGTTGGCACGAAAGTTGGGAACCAGTGATGCTCCGTCAGGAAAATGGAGTGCCCCAGCGCGTATTAATAAAATGACATCCAATATCAGCAGGGGGCAGCGCAACTTTGTAGTCAATGGACAGAAAAAGACCTTGAAAGCCTATGCTGTCAGTGTTGATAAGACCTATGTGCGTTTGTCAGCAATTGTTCATTCGAATAATTCCCGTTATCAATATTATCAATCATCTTCTGCTAAAATAGCGGCAGAGGTGTTCAACGATGAGAAACAAGCTGCTATTCGTGAGAAACGTGGCCTTGATCTGGAACTGTCTCCCCCTAACGTTTCTGGGATAAAAAAAGGAGGCTCAATAAAAGCTGGCCGATATGTTGGTACTAAAACCAGTGGTGACAAAATCTGGAGTCGTTATGATTTGATGCTGTTTGACAATGGTGAATATCAATTTCTGGATGGCAAGAACGGAAAATCCGGGCGATATTCATATTCCCCTCTGACTGGAAAGCTGGATATCACTCGTGATTTTAGAAACAGTAGTTACGATCATACCGAAGACTTCTGTATTTATGGCATAGAGCAGAGCTCTAATAAATCCATTATCTATGCTGAAGATGGCGGGGGGCTAAGTACACAGCGTTATCGTTTGCGGTGGGTTGGAGATGTTGACCGACCGGCTCCCAGTGAAGTTGAAAGGCAAAAGGCTTTAGCAGAAAAAGAAGCCAATCGCTATAAATGGGTCACCGAACCTGGGAAGGGGGTCAAACATGATGACATCGAAGCTGTCCTTTATACCTTTGACACCGCTTTCACCGTTGGTGGTATGAAGAAAGAAGAATATGCCTATTTATTACTCAAAGATGGGCGTGTGATGGATGGTATTCCTGTTACTCCAGAAAGCCTGGACGTGGTTCGGTCACGCAGTCGAGAGCCAGATCGTTGGGGGTGGTGGAAAAAACAAGGTAAGCATTATGAATTTTCATGGACGAATGACCGCAAGAAATACAATGCTCCAAATGGAACTCAGTTTGTTGCATACCCTGTTGCACCAGGAACCCGGCTCGATGGAGATTGGAGCAGTTCCTCATCGTTTGCTGTTGGTGAATTTTCGTCGGTGAGTTTCTGGGGAGTTAAATTCAGCTCAAAAGGGCGTTTTGTTAAATACCAGAATGGCATGACCCAGGCCGGTGGTGAAATGAATGACTTGGGGCCACTGGTGACTTCGGCCTGGAATGATGATGGTGCAGTCACTGCAGTTATTGGTTCCAGTGTTGGTGGTGGTAGCCGTTCAGTTTCTCAGAACCCGGCAAGTGACCGAATGGGATGGTATGAATTTGAGGGTTATGGCTTAGTGCTCAAGTTTGATAGCGGACGGATCGAGAGGGTGCCAGCTTTTAGTGATGAGGTTGATACTCTGGAAACTCTATGGTTTGACAGTGGTACATTGAGAAAAAAATAAACGCAGCTCTTTAGAGGTTTCTGTTAAGGAATCAGATCGTCGTTATAGAGTGGGCTGAATGCAGCGATCTCTCTGTTGCCTGGGTTCAATGCTTCAATGGCTGAGTTCAATGAATCCAGATGCTGTCTTTCGAGGAAAATAATGCAGGTATCAAATGCATTGCATTGCGCTAATATATAGCGATCATCCAATGTGTTCATAAGTTTTCCCATGTGCTCAAAAAGTTCTGATGGAAGGTATTTACCAGGCAATATGAATTCCCACTGACAAGATTTCTGGTGCAGCTTGAATGTCATTGTTGCCGTCTTGTCCCAGGATGTGGGGCGGTCATCAATATCGCTCAAAGAGATATTGACGATATCAATTGCCAGTATTCCATCTGAAATTTTTTTGAGGCAGGATACTATCTCGATGCAACTGTTTTCAAACTGCTCAACACCATTGGTAAATAAGGCCAAGTGTTCCAGCGTTGGCCTATCAGCAAAAAATTCCATTTCATGCAGTGTTGCCAGAATATCGCTAAAGTCGATGGGGCTGGTAAAGCCCATTTTTTGCAGATGACAGAAAAAGCTTGCTTGAGCGATTGGGGCCGAACTGATTAACCCATATTCTAATAAGAGTTTTAACGTTTTTTCGGCCATGGAATAATCATCTGAAGTCAGTGCGCTTGTTCTACTGACCTTGTTGAGTGTCTGTGTTGTGGAAAATGGCAGCTTACTTGCAATTGGTGGTGATTTGAAATTAAGGAACTCTTTTCTTGCTTGATATACCGCCAACAGTATCAGGCCAAGAGCCAGGCAAAGAATGATTATTGTTGTCGCCAGTGACTGTGAATCAATAATGAATTCCAATGAAAAATAGGCGATCAGACAGGCAGTACCAAGCCACAGAACGCAGGTCAGTAGACCCATGAATTTTGAAAAACTATTGAATGAGGGCATGTGCTTCTTCCATAGTAAGAGCTAACAGCTCATTGTTCCTTGCTTCACAAGCGACGTATTTTACCGTATCACTGACCGGTTGACTACTGATGCCACTATTGATGATTTGGCTTGTAAAATGGTCTTTTTACCCGCATATTAGTTCCTAATGAAACTGTGAGTGAGGAAGAGACATGGAATTGACAACATTTGCAATAGTTATAGTCGCGTTGGCGGCTTTTATTGTCATTAAATCAGCACAGCGGGTCAAGCAAGGGTATGAGTACACAGTAGAACGTTTTGGTCGATACACCAAGACATTGTCTCCTGGTTTGAAATGGATAATTCCATTTTTTGAAACCATCGGTAAAAAAATGAATATGATGGAACAAGTGCTCGATGTGGAATCACAGGATGTGATCACTCGGGACAATGCTGTGGTTCGCGTAGACGGAGTCGTCTTTTTTCAGGTGATCGATGCAGCTAAAGCATCTTATGAAGTCAATCAGTTAGAGCGAGCTATCTTAAATTTAACGATGACCAATATCCGGACAGTATTGGGTTCTATGGATCTGGATGAATCATTGTCAAAACGCGATACCATAAATTCAGCCTTGCTGCAGGTGGTTGATGAAGCAACCACGCCTTGGGGAGTGAAAGTCACTCGCATAGAAATTAAGGATATAGCGCCTCCGGCTGACTTAGTTGAATCCATGGCTCGACAAATGAAAGCTGAACGTGAAAAGCGGGCTAGTATTTTAGAGTCTGAAGGTGTTCGTCAGTCTGAAATCCTGCGGGCTGAGGGTGAAAAACAGGCAGTGATTCTTGAGGCTGAAGCACGCAAAGAAGCTGCCTTCCGAGATGCTGAAGCTCGTGAACGTGCCGCAGAGGCAGAAGCAAAAGCCACTCATATGGTGTCCCAGGCTATAGCCAAAGGCGATGTGCAGGCGATCAACTATTTTGTTGCACAGAAATACGTTGAGGCTCTGTCTACTATCGGCTCGGCGGACAATCAGAAAGTGATTTTCATGCCAATGGAAGCTACCAGTGTTATCGGCTCTATTGGTGGTATTGCCGAGTTGGCCAAGGAAGCTTTTGTGCCACGCGAGGATAAATAATGTTGGCTGAACTGAGTTTCTGGCATTGGTTGATTTTTGCGGTTGTATTGCTGATATTTGAACTGTTTTTTCCTGGTGCCTTCATGCTTTGGCTGGCGATTGCTGCAGGGGTATCAACTCTGGTAGCACTGGCCTTTCCGGATATGGTCTGGCAATGGCAGTTGGTCTTGTTTGCGTTGTTTTGTGTTGCCTCCATTTTTGCCTGGAGAAAATGGAGTCCTGGCAATGATAAACCCACTGATCAACCAAACCTTAATCGCCGAACCCAACAGTATGTGGGGCGCACCTTCAGTCTGGTGGAAGCTATTGATAATGGCGTAGGTAAAGTGGTAGTTGATGACTCTCAATGGAAGGTTTCAGGGGCAGATGCGCCGGTTGGCAGCAAAGTGAAAGTGGTTGGTGCCGAAGGTACGATACTATTGGTTGAGCCCATTAACTAAGTTGCTGAAAAACCAAGTGCCAATTGACCCTAAATTTGTTACCATTCGCGGCAAATTTGTTTGGGTCTGCTGACGTTTTGTTTTAGTCCTGTTTTCAGACAAGAATAAAACACCAACAGATCCTGACTAAGTCATAGTAAAGCGAGGTAAAAATGGTTCGTGAAGTTAGCCAAAAGCATCTAGAAGATTGGAATGAGTTACAGACTCTGGCGGAAAAAATGATCCCTCTGGTGGGGTTGTTATACCGCAAACAAGGGGTTGTACTGAAAGTCTTTGGCCGTAAATTGATGACATCATCAACTATTGACATCATCAAAGCGCATCGCTTTGGGCGTTTGCTCAATGGTGTAGAGCTGGATATGGAGCAAAGCTGCAAAATGCTTGAAGCCATAGCGAAAATGCATTTAAGCCCATGTCGGGTTGATCTGGGTGCATTGTGCCATGATTATATTACCAATCATTCTAATAGTTCGATGGAAGGATATTTGAATGACCAGATGGTGGGAAGTATAGGTGATGAACCTTTCCCAACTCAGGATTCCAGAGATATTGTGCTCTATGGTTTTGGCCGTATTGGTCGAATTCTGGCTCGTTTGTTGATCGACCGAACTGGTTCAGGCAGTAAGATGCGTTTACGCGGCGTTGTTGTTCGTGCCAAAGGCGATATTGAGCAGGACTTGCTTAAGCGCGCCAGTTTACTGCGATTAGATTCTATTCATGGTGAATTCGATGGTTCTATTCGAGTCGATCGTGAAAACCGAGCTATCATTGCTAATGGCACTTATATCCAATTTATCTATGCTAATTCTCCTGACAGCATTGACTATACTGAATACGGCATTCGTGATGCTCTGGTAGTGGATAATACGGGTATCTGGACTGACGAAGATGGCTTGGGTATGCACTTGAAATCGACAGGTGTTGCTCGTGTGTTATTGACGGCTCCAGCGAAAGGCGATATCAAAAATATTGTTTATGGGGTGAATGATTCTGATATGGCAGATGATGATAAAATTATCTGTGCAGCGTCATGTACTACCAATGCTATTGTTCCAGTATTAAAAGTGATGAACGACAACTTTGGCATTGAGAATGGCCATGTTGAAACTATTCACTCATACACCAATGACCAGAACCTGATTGATAACTATCATAAAAAGGAACGCCGAGGTCGCAGTGCTCCTTTGAATATGGTGTTGACTTCAACCGGTGCTGCAAAAGCGGTGACTAAGGCCTTGCCAGAACTGGCGGGAAAATTGACTGGTAATGCGATCCGCGTGCCAACACCGAACGTTTCAATGGCTGTCATGAATTTAAACCTGGAAAAAGAAACGACCAAAGATGAGTTGCAGAACATGTTCCGTGACATCTCTTATGATTCACCTTTGCGTGATCAAGTTGGATATACCTGGTCGACTGAGGTGGTTTCCAGTGATTTGGTTGGGTCTTCACAAGCTGGAGTGGTTGATGGTGAAGCGATTATTGTTGATGGGAAACGTGTTGTTCTCTACGTTTGGTATGACAATGAAGCTGGGTATAGCAATCAGGTCGTACGTTTGATGCAGGACTTTGTTGGTTTGAATTTTACCAAATACCCTGTCTGATAGTATCTTATAGTATTTTTGGGGGCGTTGAGAAAATCATCGCTCTCCCATAGGAAAAAGATAAAAAGCCAGTTGCTTACGCAGCTGGCTTTTTTAGTGCTTACTTTTTGTTACTTGGGGAATCGCTTAGAGGTGGTGATCAGGTATGGTTGATGTTTTCTCAGGTCGTTCTTACCTGAGAGCTTTTTTTAGTTCATCCAGCTCTGTCTGAATTTTTCCTCGCTTACTTTGTAAAATGGATTTTTGTACTTGATTGGGGGCGAGTGCAATCGCATTGTCCAATTGTTTTATGGAGAATTCGAAACTACCTCGTAAATAATGGTATTCAGCTCGGGCAACATAGGAGTTGAATAGTTGGTCTGTTTCACCATAAGCCCGAGATAACATGATGTGGGCGCTGGGGTCATTGGGAGTCCGGCGGATGGCTTCACGCAGAATCGGAATAGCATCCAGGCTGTTACGGGTAAGAATCAAAGCATTGGCATAATATAGGCCGATATATTCATTTTGTTTGTGATGGCTGTCATAGAGGCGTCTCAAACGATTAAGGCCAGTAAAAGAGTTGCCTGATTCCAGCTCTACATCCGCCAAAGCAATTCTATATTGCAATGTCTCGGGCTCAAGATTAATGGCTGTTTCCAAAGCATTAATGGAGTTCTCATATTGGTTTGCTCGCGCTAGTGTCAGACCATATTGATAGTATTGCGCAGCTGCCGCATTTTTTTCTGTGCTTGTTTTACTGGCTAGTTGCTGGGCCAGCAATTTTCTATGCCGTTTATAATTGTCCCCGAAGCTGGCAGTGATTCTAGCTTTGATGTTTAAAAAATCGGTGTCAGGCGGATTAGCCACAATTGGGTAGGATTTGGCTCTTTGTTCTGCTTCTGAAATTCGTGAAATGGTCAGCGGATGGGTTAATAAAAACTCAGGAGCATTGTTGCTATTCAAACGGGAACTGTTCAGCAGTTTCTGGAAAAAGCTGACCATTGCTGTTGTGTTATAACCGGCTTTGCTGAGTGTTCGTATGCCATTAGCATCTGCCTCACGTTCGAAATTGCGGCCATAGGCAAGTCGACGTTCAAGTATGCTGGCGTTGCTGGCCAGCAGCGATGCCTGGGCTGCTTCTGCACTCCCGGCAGCGGCTGCAACCAACACAGAAGCCAATGCAATTACATTATCAAAACGATTGTTTTCAATGTTTCTGGCAGTGTGGTTTTGGGTAATGTGGGCTATTTCGTGAGCTAGAACCGCAGCTAGTTCTGCTTCACTTTCGGCATTAAGAATTAAACCAGTATGAATCGCAATATGGCCGCCAGGTACGGCAAACGCATTAATCTTTGGATTGTCGATCAGATAGAATGAATATCGTGTTGGCCCGTTTTCCGGGTTATCACTGAATCTCACCAATCGATTGCCAACTCGGTTTAGATATTCCAGCAGTATAGGGTCATCAATAAATTTGAGTTGGCTTCGTGCTTGACGAATAAAGGCCTGCCCTAATTGTTCGGCTTGTTTATGTGATAGATATTGTACCGAGCTAGAGCCAAGGTTGGGAAGGCTATCAATAGCGTCACGAGCTTGAATGTTGCCCGTTGCTATGACCAGCAGCGCAGTCAGGCACGGTGTTATGAGTTTTGCTGTCAACTTTGCTACTGATTTTGAAATATAAACAGGTTTCATGGTGTAAGAGTAAGCGTTTTGCGCTGTGAATACCACTCAACAGTGGTGACCGATTGTTAACTTGTTGGATATGCGGCAATGGATAAAAGCGTGACTATAATGCGTTTATCCGTTTTTCTATGGACCTATTTACCTTAGAATACGGGGTAAACTTATGCGACCATGAGCAAGTGAACTTCTTGTTCTTTGCTTTTTTAATGGTATTGATAAGCTGTATTATATAAATGTAGTGTGAGAACTGTGACATTGCCGCTGCAGTATCGCTTGGAGATTGAAACAATGAATGATAAGAAGTCTTACTATGGGCTGGAGCAGGTGCAGGAAGATGTACGAGGTGGGCGTTGCCCATTGCCGATGCTGCGGGCTAAAAGGGCTCTGGCAAAACTTGAGGCCGGACAAATTGTTCTTGTAATAGCGACTGATCCAAGTTCTCATGATGATTTTGTTGCTATGCTGAAACATACGCCACACCAATTGTTATCTTTCAGTGAAGAGGAATGCCCAGTTGAATTTTATGAACGGGAATTTCATTTTTATATCCAGAAAGGCTGAGGTCTGTTGTTAATGAATTGTTATATCTATAAGTCTGATCGTAAAGCTGATCACTATTTATACTTGCCAGAGAAGCTTGAAACATTGGAGTTGCCACAGGCTTTGACTAATTTGTTAGGTGACTTATTGCCTGTTATGGAATTGGACCTGCAGGTTGATACAAAACTGGCTAATGCAGATGCTGAAACAGTTATTTCGGCCATAAAAACTGACCAGTTTTACTTACAGATGCCGCAGCTGGATCAGCCTCACCCATTCGATCAATAATGCAGTTATCCGTTGTCGTCATGGGACATCCGAAATATGCACAAGCCAGTCGCAGTGCTTTGCTGTTTTGTCTGGCTGCTGTAAAGCAGGGCCACGTGATCAAGCAAGTCTTTTTTATGCATGATGCGTGTTGGCAAGCAGTATCTGGTGAAACTGAAGGTGATGTATTGACACGACAATGGTCGCAGCTGGCAAAAAACAACGATATCGAGTTGGATTTATGTGTTTCTGCTGCCGATAAACGTGAGTTGGTGCAGTCAAATATGGCCGAAGGGTTCCAGGCTCGAGGTTTGGGGCAGTTGGTTGATGTTGCGATTGCAGTTGATCGAACCGTTACTTTTCGCTGAGAGTGTTTGATGTGAACACCCGTTGGCTCTTTATTTTCCATCAAACCCCTGTCGAAGGTGGTCTGACTGAGGAGGCGCTCGACTTATTGTTGGTTGCAGCTTCTTTTGAACTTGAATTGCAGGTGTTATTTGTAGGTGATGGGGTTTGGCATCTCACCAAACCGGATAGTTTTGCGGCAGCGTTTCCAGAGAGCAAACCACCCAGTTATATCAAAACCTTTAAAGCCTTACCCGATTTTGAACTTGACGATTTATTTGTGTTGCAAACATCATTGTGTGAACGTCAATTAAAAAGCACTGAGCTGGGGGTTGCTGCTGAAGTAATTGACACCAACGCTTTGCGTAGTTTATTACAACTTGCTGACAAGGTATTTCATTTCTAATGCTGCACTTGCTGAACTATTCTGTGATGAACCGAGAATCCTGGCAATTGCTTGATGCCATGCTCTCAACAGATGATCATTTAATATTATATGAACAAGCTGTGATGATGCTTGTTCCCAATCACCCGAGTATTTCTGAATTGTTGCAATGGGCTGACCGAGGGATCAAACTTTATGTATTACAGGAAGACTGCAGTAAGAATAACCTTGATCTGGATCAACGTTGTAAAACTGTGTTCAACTTAGTTGATTATGCAGGCTTTGTTGGCTTGGTGGCGGATAACCCTAAGGTGCAATCATTATGACCGAACATGCCGAAATCGAATGGCAGGGACAGAAAATAGCTGTCGACAAAGAAGGTTTTTTGCTCAACCAGTATCAATGGAGTGCTGATTTGGCTGAAGAAATGGCGCGTAGAGAAGGCCTTGAACTATCGGCAGAACACTGGGAACTAATGCATTATTTGCGAGAATATTATGAAGACTATGATATAGCGCCTCCAATGAGAATTATGGTTAAAGTGATGGCTAAGGCATTTGGTTCAGAACAGGCCAATAGCCGTTTTCTGCATCAACTTTTTCCGGCAGGCCCTGCTAAACAGGGCAGTCGCCTGGCTGGTTTGCCAAAGCCTAAAAACTGTTTATGAGAATGATTCAAGCAGAACAACTATGAATGCAGGAATACTATGGAATTGACCGATCAACAATTGTTGCGCTATAGCAGGCAGATCTTTTTGCCTGAAATTGATGTGGCTGGACAAGAGCGTTTATTGGCCAGTCATATTGTCGTTGTCGGGGCTGGAGGTTTGGGCTCAATGTCTGCGCCAATGCTGGCTGCTGCGGGTGTGGGTAAATTAACATTGATTGATTTTGACCGTATTGACTTGAGTAACCTTGCACGTCAGATACCTTATGATGAGGCCAGTATTGACCAATTGAAGGTGGAAAAGCTGGCAGAACGTATTCAACAGCAGAACCGGGATTGTGAGCTAGTGACAATCGCAGAGAAGTTGAGCCAACAGCAGATGCAGAATGTGTTTGCAGATGTTGATATGGTTTTGGATGGGACGGATAACTTTACTACAAGGCATACTATTAACCGTGCCTGTTATTCGGTTAAAACCCCCTTGTTATCGGCGGCTGCAGCACAGTTTTCCGGGCAACTCGCCTTATTTGACTATGTAGCGGGTTCTCCTTGTTACGACTGTTTGTACAGTAATTCTGGTGATGACGATAATAATTGTGCGAATAATGGTGTTTTGGGGCCTGTAGTAGCTTGGTTGGCGTCTATGCAGGCCTTGGAGGCCATTAAGTTTTTAACAGGTATGCCAGTGGCAAGTAGACATCACTTGGTGACCGTTGATACGAAAAATGTACGTATGCATACTGTGGCTTTATCTGTTGATAACGAGTGCTCAGTGTGTTCATTTGCATAGCGGATATAGTCGGTTTTCAAGATTGGTGATTTTTTTAAATTATTTTTTTAACTTTTAGCTATAATGTATTGATAAAAATAAAAAAACGCTTGAATTAGTCTTGTAGACAGAGCACTGTTAGTCGCTGAAAGTTTGCATTGGTTATTAGTTTTTTTTCGTGCAAAGTTATGAAGTTGGGTAATAAATAGAATAAAAGTTGGAGAGTAGAATGAGCAATGCTGACCTGGTGACCAATGATCCACGTAATTTCCTTTCGGTTGTAATTGCCGGTGCTGTAAAGTTTAAGGCTTCGGATATCCATATTCGGACTGATAATCCGGTGATGTTACGTATTGATGGCGTCATACGCTCTTTAAAAGGTGCTCCAACGCTATCTTCAGACCAAATTGAGGTGCTGATAAATGAACTGCTGGATGAATATCACCAGAAAATCTACACGCGAGAGAGTCAGGCTGACGTGTCTTTTGGCGATAATGATGGAAATCGCGTAAGGGTCAATATTTTTAGGGCCATGAACAAACCTGCTATTGTCATGCGGGTAATAGCCAGTGATATCCCAACCGCTGAGCAGCTGGACTTGCCACCACAAGTAGCCAGTGTGGCTGATTTAAAGCAAGGTTTGGTTATCTTTACCGGTGCAACCGGATCGGGTAAATCAACCAGTATGGCTGCCTTGTTGAATCAGATCAATAAAACGCGTAAAGAACATATTCTGACTATTGAAGATCCAGTTGAGTACTTATTTACAGAAGATAAGTGCGTCATCAGCCAACGTCAGGTTGGTATTGACGTCCCTGACTTTGCACTGGCAATGAAAGCCGCGCTGCGAGAAGATCCAGATATCATTCTTATGGGTGAGATGCGTGATCAGGAAAGTATTGAAATTGCTTTGAACGCGGCTGAAACAGGCCACTTGGTATTCTCGACCTTACATGCACCAACAGCATCGGATGCGGTGACGCGTTTAGTGTCAACCTTTACTGGTGAGGCTCAACAGACTATTCGAGCTAAATTGGCTCAGAATATGCGGGTGGTTATTTCTCAGCGTTTATTACCACGCAAAGGCGGTGGCCGAATTGCCGGGTGTGAAGTGATGAATGTTAATTCTCGTGTGCGAGAGTTGATCCTTGATCCTTTGAAAATTAAGGACATTGCCGACTTGGTGAAAAGTGGTGAAACCATCGAGGGTATGCTCGATTTTGATGCGCACCTATTGCAGCTGGTAGAAAAGGATATAATTACTCACGAAGATGCCTTGAAAAACGCGACCAGCCCGACAGATTTGAGCTTGAAGTTGAAAGGCTTCTAGGGCGGCCAGCTGTTATTGATCAAAAAGCGCAACTCACATCAGTTGCGCTTTTTTCGTTTTAAAAGAGTCATGAATGACTCAAATTAGTAAAATGCGTGAAGTGTGGCGTTTACATGCTACATGGCTTGTACTGCCTCGAGCACTTCTGCTATGTGGGTTTTTACCTTTACTTTACGAAATTCTTTTTGCAATACGCCGTTAGCATCAAAAATAAATGTGCTACGTTCAATGCCCATGTATTTTCGGCCATACATATTTTTTTCCTTAATCACATCCATGGTCTTGCATAAGACTTCGTCTGGGTCAGATATCAGGTCAAATGGGAAAGAAAACTTATTAATAAAATTATTGTGTGACTTAATACTTTCTCTAGATACGCCCACAATTTCAGTGTTGAGTGCTTTAAACTGTTCATACGCTTCACTGAAGTCCTTGCCTTCTTGAGTGCAGCCGGGAGTGTTATCTTTGGGGTAAAAAAACATGACCAGGTTTTTACCTTGGTAGCTTTCTAATTCAAGTGCTTCGTTTTGTGTTGTGGCGACGGTTAAATTTGGTAATGCGGTGCCGAGTTGAATGCTGCTCATGGGGAATGACCTCTTTCAAGTATTTTGATTCAGTTGTTTTCAGGTGGTTGCTTGGGCTCTAGTCGACTTATCGAATAATTGGCCAGTTATGTCGTGTTGCATGTTCGGTAAGCGACTCATCAGGTGTCACACAAACAGGGTGTGTCACCTGTTGTAATAAAGGTAAATCATTATAAGAGTCACTGTAAAACCAACTGCCTGATAAATCACCTTCATTAGCCGCCAGCCATTGGTTGAGCTTGGTGATCTTGCCGGCCTGGAAGCAGGCAACTCCATCAACTTTGCCAGTAAAGCCATGACTATCCTGTTCGGGTTCTGTTGCGATCAGGGTTTCAATGTTGAAAGCATCTGCGATAGGGCGGGTTATAAAGCTATTGGTAGCGGTAATAATGATTAGAGTGTCTCCTTGATTGCGGTGTTGCTCAACCAGTTCTATGCGTTCAGGAGTGATCAAATGTTGAATCTTTTCCTGCATAAACGTTTCACGCCAATTCATTAAGTCTGCCATTGAATGTTTTTTTAATGGTAGAAGTTGAAAATCCAGAAATTCATTAATATCGAGACGACAGGCAATATAGTCGGCGTAGAATTTTTCGGTT
The DNA here is from genome assembly GCA_050633785.1 of Arenicella sp. GTDB lineage: Bacteria > Pseudomonadota > Gammaproteobacteria > Arenicellales > Arenicellaceae > CALKZN01. The sequence goes on along the minus strand of JBOEHE010000045.1, from coordinate 67,345 downwards.
GCCAGCTTGTGTTGCTCTGCATTAACAGCGCCTATTTCCGCTAGAAATAATCCCCAGGCGTGGTCGCTATCCCCCATTATCAGGGTATTGTCCAGATCAAAAAGTGCTAATGCCATCAGATGTTCCAATGTTAATAATAAAAAATGAATTATAAGCATTAATTCGTCAAACATGAATTGCAGAATTGCGCTGATTCGTCCAGAATCTGCCTTAAGGAAAAAAATTATGAACCAACAAGTACAAAATCAAAAAACTGTTTATGCTGATGATGGCTATCGGCCCAATGTTGGAATTATTCTTTCCAATAATCAAGGTCAGGTTTTTTGGGCCCGGCGTATTTCGGGTGATGGTTGGCAATTCCCCCAAGGGGGGCTAAATCCTCACGAGTCATTAATTGATGGCATGTACCGTGAGCTGTTGGAAGAAACCGGTATACATCAGCAACAAGTGCAGTTGCTGGCACATACTAACAGTTGGTTGCACTATGATTTACCGAAACGTTATTTGCGTCGTAAAGATGGTCATGGTCGGTCGAATTTCAAAGGTCAGAAGCAAATCTGGTTCATGTTGCGTTTGTTGGAAGAAGATATTCAACCAAACTTTGAATTGGCAGATAAGCCGGAGTTTGATCATTGGGAATGGGTAAATTATTGGTATGCACTGGATCATATTGTCAGTTTTAAGAGGGATGTTTATCAAAAAGCGTTGTCAGAACTGGAGCATTTTTTGCCTAAGTATGAAGAGCATGAAGTGTTCGAAGAAAAAATGGATGAAAAGTGAAATGAAAAACCATCAGGGTGCAACTAAAACGGCATCGTACTCAGGCATTATATGTTTATTATTGTTTTGTTCGATGTTTGCCAAGGCTTATGGTCAGGCAACGGAAAAGCCATTTCTATTCAATGGTGAGCAAGTAGCGGCGGCTCTGGCTACTCATGCTGGTAATAGCCAGTTTCCCAGCCACCTGAATTTCAATGATTTTGGCTATGCCAAGGTGGATTATACATTTGACCTTGATTTGCACAGTAAAATTGCCAGTATTTACCGCAAGTATTCTCCCGACTATGCCAGTTTTGTCGCGATTGACCCTGAAACCGGAGCCATCTTAAGTTTGACCAGTTATGTCAGGGCTGATGATTTTCCGGAAAATTTTGCGCTGGGCGCTTCTTATCCAGCAGCATCTGTTTTTAAAATTATCACTGCAGCTAATGTTTTGGATCGACAGCTGGCTTCATTGGACACGGTGATTCCATTTAATGGCAAGTCAACCTCATTATATAAAAAACAGGTACTTGAGCATAAAGACAATAAGTACACACGGCGACCCAGCTTAAAAGAGGCATTTGCTAAATCATCCAATCCAGTATTTGGTCGATTGGGTGTAGAACAAATTGGCCGTGACAGCATGTTAAATTATGTAGGGCGCTTTGGCTTTTCTCGCGATATCGTACAGGATTTACCCGTCAAGGATAGTCAGTTTAATTTGCCATTGATGGATGAATGGGAGCTTGCCGAAGCGGCATCGGGTTACACTAAAGATATCCTGATTGGTCCTGTTCATGCTGCTGCTATAGCGGCAGCCATTGTCAATGGAGGTCAAATGCACGCGCCTTATGCTGTTCAACAGGTTCTGGATAAAAACAACCGAGTTTTATATCAAGGTGGACCCAAAGTCATTGGTGAACCTATTCAACCAGAAACCGCGAAAGATCTGCTGCGTATGATGCGTGAAACAGTGCGTATTGGTTCGGCTCGTAAATCATTTCGCACGGCTCACAGATATAAAGCCTTCACTGAAGCGAGCTACGGTGGCAAGACGGGCTCTTTGACGGGCTATGAGCCTCGTGGACGCTATGACTGGTTTGTCGGTTATGGAGAGCGGTATGGTAAAAAAATCGCCTATGCTTCACTGATTGTTAACAAGGAGAAATGGTATGTACGATCATCGAGAGTTGCTTTTGAGGTGCTTAACTACTTCTTTAAGCAGGCAAAAGAGGACACTGTAGTCGCGAATAAATAAATCTAAAGATTTATAAGGGGCTGCGGCGCGTTGCCCTTGTTTGAGTTGGATAAGATTAAGGTGAGTTAGAGAAATGAGCGTCGATCAAGTTATTGGTCAAACTGCCCAAACCCGTCGGTGCTGTAGGGGAGTGCAGAAGCTGCCCGTTTCTGAGTATGCTTTGCATGGTGTTATGACTGTGTTATGTAAATTGTCTCAGCTTACATGAAATTCAATTGATCTGAATAGGCGAATAAAGCTGGTGCACCACCCGTGTGCCAAAACAGGACAGTGTCATTGGAGTTTATTTCTCCAGAGCGAATCATATCGATCAATCCTCCCATAGCGCGACCAGTATAAACTGGGTCAACGAGAATTCCTTCTGTACGAGCGGTGAGTGCAATGGCTTCTCTTTCCAGATCGCCGACCTTGCCATAACCGTCACCAACGTAGTTTGAATTTAAAATTAGCTCATCCTGTTTGAATTGATGGTTCAGCTTAAGTTCATCAGCAGTGCGATTGGCTAAATCAAGGATGTGTTGATCAAAAGGTATCTGGTCAGTTTCTCCTTTATCAATATTTATTCCGATTAATTGATAGTCCTTGCCAAATAACTGTTTCCCGACCATCAGGCCTGCGTGTGTGCCCCCAGAGCTTGATGCAAAAATAATATGTGTGAAAGACAGTTGCTGGCTTTGTGAAAGTAATTCCTGGGTGGCATCGACAAAAGCCAAGGCACCAAGTTCATTGGAGCCGCCATAAGGAACAATATAAGGAGTTTTTCCGGAGTCTTTCAGTTGTTGATATATTTGTGGAATATCTTCCCCTTTACGATGCTTACCAGCCCAATGGATATGGCATCCTAGAACCTTGTCCAGCAGTACATTGCCACTGGGCACATCTGGTTCAGTGCCGCCCAGTACCAAATGGCATTCCAACTGTTGTTGTGCAGCAGCAGCAGCGGTTTGACGACAATGGTTGGACTGAGCTGCGCCGGCAGTAATGATGCAGTCACAGCCTTGGCTGATCGCATCACCAAGGATATATTGCAGCTTTCTGGTCTTGTTGCCACCAAGGGCAAGGCCGGTCTGGTCGTCTCGCTTGGTGAATATTGTGGGACCATTCAGAGCGGCGCTCAAATTGGGCAATGCCATTAATGGTGTTGGGAAAAAGCCCAGATCTGCTTTAGGTCGTTGCTTGGTGTTCATTAGGGTAAAGTATGGCGAATTTTTCCTAACAACTGGGTTGTAGATCGGTCAAATTCGAATGGAATTGAGTGCACTTTTCCACCATGCTGGTGAACAAAATCGGCACCAACTATGCTCTCTATGGGCCAATCGCCTCCTTTTACCAGGTGGTCTGGTTTTATGGTTTCAATCAGCTTAATAGGAGTGTCTTGATCAAAGGCTATAACTGCGTCAACACAGTGCAGTGCAGCCAGTAACGCCATTCGATCTTCTAGTTTGTTGATTGGTCGGTCGCTGCCTTTATTCTGGCGACGTACAGAGGCATCACTATTGACGCCAACTATGAGTGCGGCACCAACATTGCGTGCTGATTCCAGATAGCTGGTGTGACCGCGATGTAGAATGTCAAAGCAGCCGTTGGTAAATACCAGTGGGCGAGCCAACATTGCAATTTTTTTGTTGAATGCAGTGGCATTAGAGCTGGAGATGATTTTCTTGTCGGTAGCTATCAAGAGTGACCTTTTCGTTTAAAGTGTCGTTGTTTATGTTTTGTATTCGAATACTTTGATGACGCGTGCTACACCGCGAACAGATCGCGCTGCCTCGGTTGCCCTGAAGGCCTCATCTTCAGTGACTATGCCCATTAGATAGACATTGCCTCGTTCGGAAACTACTTTCACCCTGTTGGCATCAGCGCCCATTTTGGCAGTCAGTTTGGTTTTTACTTTTGTTGTCAACCAGGAATCGCTGGTGCGTGCCAGAAAACCGGTTTTTCCGGAAATATGTGTTTCATCAACCACTTGTCGTACTGGTTTGATGCTGTTGGCGAAAGCAACAACCTCTTGTTTCATTTCTTCTGTGTGCACTTCACCGGTGAGCAATAAAATACCATTCCAGCTGATGCCATTGATGTGTGCTTCGCTGCGCAGACGTTTGGTGCTTTTCATGTGCGTTTGGAACTGTACTTCGATAGCGGAGTCATCAATGTATTCTCCGACAGTTCTTCGATCATGAATAATGTCGACTGTGGCAATGGCGACTGTGGCAATGGCAATAGTTTCACACCCTGAAATGAAAGCCAGAGATGAGAAAGATAAACATAATGCCAGTGTTGAAGTTCGAAGACGGCGTCCAAATAAAGTAGTAAGTGATTGCATTATAAAGCTCCAATAAAGGGTTTAATTCTATAAATCAATGTTCTGTGTCAGAGTGTGGTCCGAGAATATGTTCGTCAATTAATTCACACAAGCAATGAATAACAAGTCCATGGACTTCTTGTATTCTGGCTGTGCTGTCACCATTGACCAGGATTTCATGGTCAGTATTGCACAAAAGAGTGGATAGCTTGCCGCCTGATTTACCATTGAGGGCAATACAACTGGCTGATTTTTCTCTGGCAGCATCAACTGCTGACAAAAGGTTGGCAGAGTTTCCAGAGGTACTGATAAGCATCAGAATGTCCTGAGGGTTCGCCAAAGCACGTACTTGTTTGGCGAAGACTTCATCATAACTGTAATCATTGCCAATTGAGGTCAGAGTTGAAGCGTCTGTGGTTAGTGCAATGCCGGGTAATTCAGGGCGCTCTCGGTGGTAGCGGTTGAGTAGTTCGGATGATAAATGTTGTGCATCAGCAGCAGAGCCACCATTACCGCAAATGAGTAGTTTGCCACCGCTGGCGAAACATTTGATGATTCTGTTAGCGCAGATAGCAATATCGTCCGCTAGTTGTACATTGGCAAGAATACTCTCGGCACTGGCTTTAAAATGTCCGGCTATAGTAGCTGTTTGAGATTTTATTTGAGAATTGTCTAGAGTCATTCTGTCTGCTGTCTTAATAAATTATAAAGGCTGATGCAAGGCTCTTAGTCCAGCGCATTTTTTATCCAGTTGATAGTTGGTGTGCTCAAATCACCGGATAAGCCTAACACGTCAAACCGGCAGGCAACAGCATCTAACTTGTTTTTCATCAAATAGTAGGAGGCTGTTTTTTTGAGCTTGGTCAATTTGTCGGCAGTTATGCTTTCTAATGGGTGGCCATAGTCTGTACTCTGGCGAAATTTAACTTCAACGAAAACCAGGGTTTGTTGATCTTGCATGATGATATCAATTTCTCCAAAGCGGCAGTGAAAATTCTGCTGTACCAGCTTCAGGCCACGTTTCTCTAAAAAGTTAAGGGCTAACTTTTCGGCGATTTGTCCTTTTGTCCCAATTTTGGGGATCATAGCGTTTACTCCCTGTAATCACTGGTGTCGATGAGGTGTTTTTTGCTGAGCCAACCAAACTATTGCGTGAAACCCCTTGGGTATTCGATGTGCTGACAGACACCTCGTCTGTTTCTAGTACTGGAACTAAGGCTTCAACTTTCCCGTCACGGAACTGAGCCCAGCTGGGGTGGCGAATTATTTCTCCATTACTGTTAGCGACCAGTTTGCCAGACAAGCCGGAGTAACTCAAGCCATCAGAGTTTCTGAGTTGAGGCAGTATCGGAATCAAGTTGAAAGCATCATGGCCGAAAGCGAACAGGCGAGCATTTAAACCTCCTAGATTCTTTTCTGTTTCAGGATTTAATAACCAAGGCATGTCGGGGAAAATAATAGAGTCTAAATCTGCATCATTAATGGGGTCTGGGTAGCCGCTGTAGACATGCGATGTCGCATAGACGGGCAAGTTATGAGCTTGATGAAAGCTTAGTTGTGGTTTGATAACCCTGGCTGAGTTGGTTCTAGCTGCCAGAAACAGAAAATCCATGTCAGTTCTGCGTGCTGGGGTATATTCAGGCTTGAAACCTAAGGTGGCTGAGAGCCTGCTGTAACGGTTCTGACTCAGGTTGATGCCGAGCAATTGTTTAATGGTGTCGCCATGGTCGTATTGGTCTGGCTGATAGGAGTCTTGAGCGACAATATTTCCCCCCAATCTCGACCATGCATCGGCAAAAGCCGTGTTCAGACGGTCCCCCCATATGGAGTCAGGGAATAGTATGCCTGCTTGGCGGTACCCTGCTGAATAAGCATGTTGAGCCATTGCGTTGATTTCCTGTTCGGGGCTCAATGTGAATACATTAATCAAGGGAGATGGATATTTGATATCTCCACCCAGGACCAGCATAGGGATCGATGTTTGAGCATAGTCCAGAGTGTTTTGTGCTGCGACTTTGCCCAATGGACCAACAATGAAATCTGCACCTTCAGCAATAGCCTGATCAATGATGGTGTCTATGTAATGAGAGTCATCGCTGATGTCATATGTTGTAATGCTGGGGCGACTGTTGCCTGCAAGACTGTTTTTAGCTTGACGAAAACCTTGTTCAAATGCTTTGGCTGCAGTACCGAATTGCGAATTCAGTGGCAATAATAAGGCTATTTTTCGTGGTGATAAACTATTCCATGTCGACGGTATATCGCTGGTGATGCTGCTGTTAAAGCTATCCTGATCATAGGAAGTGTTGCCATTAGAATTGCGAGCATTATCGGCCAGTGTTATCAGTTCAAGCCATTGCAGCAGACTGGCATTATTGCTGGTGTTGCGAACGTTGGCAATTTCTATCTCTGTCATGGTGTCAATGACATCCCAAAGCAGCTGTTGGTTAGCGCTTAAACTTTCCCTGTCCAGATGGTTTTCGCGCTGTATCAAAGCCTCCAGAGCGGCGCCCTTATTGGCCAAGGCGAGTTCTGCCTGAGCTTGAACCAAAAATAGTTCAGCGCGGTACTGGCCAGGTAATTGTTCAAAGTCGATATTACCTAGTTGTGTGAGTGCGGCATTATTTCTATTGTTGAATACCATGCCTTTTGCCACAAATAAACGGTGTAGATTCTGTTCCAATGGCGATAAGTAACGAGTGTCTATATTATTAATTATAGAAATAGCAGTGCGCTGATCATCAGCAATGAAGAAATATTCAGCAGCCTGCAACTGCAAAGCTGGTTTTTCAATATCCAGCGCATTTCGAGATCTGGTAAGCAGTTGTTCTGCTTTGAACGCAGCTGAGCCAGCTTCCAATGGTTCGGCAGTGATTGGTTCATTGGTGTAAGGTTGAGACTCAAGAACGTTATCAGTAACTTCGTTGTCAACCTTTTCAACGGGAGCAGGTTCAACCCGTTGTCGGTTATGGCCACAGGCAGTAATCAACAAACTGGTGCTTATCGCTGTCAGTGCGAGTAAGGTACGTAAAGCAGGTAATGCCAAAGGGGGTTTACAAGGATCTGAATAGCGTGATTTTGTGCCCATTTTAAACAGTAGGGTTGATATTGTTATTCGTGTAATATTCATAATCGTATTTGAGGTTTTCCTCTTATTTACCTTATACCAAGTGATGATACAAACCTATGAATGATGCCGTAGCCGACACCGATACCACTAACTCAGATATGGGTGTTTTATACATAGTCGCAACACCTATCGGTAATTTATCTGATATAAGTCAGCGCGCCATTGAGACTCTGCGTGATGTGGATGTTATTCTAGCTGAGGATACCCGTCATACGAAACCCTTGTTGCAGCAATTTTCCATTAATACACGATTGTTTGCTTATCATGATCATAATGAACAGCAACAAGTGCCAAAAATATTAGAGAGATTGTTGCGTGGTGAAAACTTGGCATTAGTCAGTGATGCCGGTACACCGCTGATCAGTGACCCTGGTTATAGTCTGGTTCAGGCGGCTCAGAATGCTGGCATTTCCGTGTGTCCTATTCCTGGGGCATGTGCGTTGATAACAGCACTTTCTGCTTCTGGCATGCCGACGGATCAATTTCATTTCGGTGGCTTTTTACCACATAAGCAACAGAATCGACTGCGAACCTTGAAGGCCATTGCCAATTCAACCCATACTACTGTTTTTTATGAATCATCGCATCGCATTGTCTCTAGCTTAGAAGATTGTGTTGCTGTCTTTGGTTCGCGCCCGGCAGCAATTGCTCGGGAATTGACCAAGAAATTTGAGACAATTAAGGCCGCAGATTTGCCTGAATTACTGGATTTTGTCTGCAGTGATGATAATCAACAGCGTGGAGAATTTGTCGTTATTATTGGTGGTGCTCAGGCAGTAGATGACAGTGAACAGCAATTGGAGCACACCTTAACGGTCTTGTTGGCTGACTTGCCGCTGAGTCAAGCGGTGGAGTTGAGTGCTAAACTGCTGGGCTTGAAAAAGAATAAGGTGTACCAATTCGCTCTGGCTATGCAGAAGGCTTGATGCGCAGTTTATTAACGCAGAATTGATTAAGAGGCAATTATGGCATTCCTGGTCCCAGAACAACTGGATACTGAGCGTTTGATTTTGCGGCAATTTCGGGAAGATGACTGGCAGGATTTGCATGCGTATTTTTCTCATCCACAAGCTACGCAATACACCGTTGGCAGGGCCTTTTCCGAAGGTGAGACCTGGCGCACCATGTGCGCTATGATTGGTCATTGGCAGCTGCGTGGTTATGGCCCATACGCTGTTGAAGAAAAAGCATCTGGTAATGTGATAGGGCCGGTGGGGTTCTGGTATCCCAATGACTGGCCAAGCCCGGAAATAAAATGGGCCTTGTCTCCAGAATATTGGGGCAAAGGTTTTGCCAGCGAAGCGGCACGAGCAGTGCAGGCTGTTGGTCTGGAGTTTTTGCCGGATATCGCTCTGATCAGTTTCATTAATGCAGATAATGCCGCTTCAATAAAAATGGCTTTGGCCATTGGTGCCAGTTATGAGGCTGAAGTGCTGTTCCGCGGAGCAAGGTGGCATATCTACCGTCACCCGCGGTCCTGATTTCTTTGCTTCCTTGAACAATTGTCTATGGTGTATCATGCAGGCAACTAATAAACGCTAAGGGGATTTTAATGTCGGACACAGGTAGCACTCCAGTATTGAATAAGCAGGACTTTGAACAACATTTGAACGCTGATTTTGTCGTTCAGCAAACAGAAAAAGAACAAATAATGACTCTAGTTGAAGTGTCCAGCATCAACTCAGACATCACCGACCGAGGCCAGGCTGACCCTTTTTCTCTGGTGTTTCAAAGCCAATCCGGTGAAGTCTGTGAACAGGGGATTTATACGCTGGCGAAAGAGGGTTTTGAGTCGGTGGATTTATTTTTGGTGCCGATCAATGCGGACGATGTCTCCGTTCAATATGAGGCTGTTTTTACTTGAGTTTGTGAAAGTGTGGATTAAAAAATTAACACGCATACATAACTATTTAGATTTTCGCGCATGCTTACTTTTACATGCTTGTGATCTAGTCATAAATGGATGGAGCTTGAAATAATGTTTTCTGAAGCAGTATCTCGGGAGAAGGCTATTGATCTTCGCAAGAGCGTGAACTGGGAAAAGTTAGAGCAAATAACATTAGGCGCTACAACAACAGCAGGTTGAGCTCTATTAGGAACGAGTAGTCAAAAATGAAATCGTTTTATTTTTTAATATAGAGGAATCTATTATGAGTTGTTGAAATTTATAAGTCACGAATAGTATTTTTTACTACAAATTTCACATCAAAAAATACATCAATCAATGATAGTGTGACTGTCCTTGAGATGTTGTTCAGATGGATAGAGCAAAAAACTGTCAGAGAAACGTTATTCCCAAGTTTTTAACTACTAAAGAAGCGTAGGTTTAAAACTCATTTAAACTGCAGTTTCCCTTCGATCTAATTCAAGAGTTCACTGAAGCTGAAATAATTTATCTTTTATAGCTAACGCATAATGCGTAGCAAACCTGGGGGGGAATGCGTTGCCTATCATTTGCGCTGCGTGATACCGGCCTCGCTCTAGGCTAAAGAAGTAATTCTTTGGGAAACCTTGAAGCATACTTGCTTCACGAAGCGTTATAGCCCTATTTTGCTCTGGGTGAAGGAAGCGCCCTTTTGATGGGTTGATACAACCTCCTGTAATTGTTGGGCTAGGTTTATCCCAACTCATCCTACCGTAAACGTCTTTAAAGCCATTTGTTTTTTTATGACAGTTCAATACTAGATCTGTGGGTAGCGAACTGCGGCTTCCTCCATTTTTTGGTATATTTTGAATTATTCTTTCAACTTTTTGTGAATGATTGGCTTTGTAGTCGTGTAAAGGGTCAGATCCACTTCCTGGTTCATGCATACTGCCTATCGCATCATGCACCGTTTTAGTAACGTTGGAGTTTTGAATTGATAAATCTACATCGGCCTCCAATATTGCGGTCAATACCATACGTTTCCTGGCTTGTGGTATTCCATGATTTACGGCATTAACGATGGTTTTATTAGAGCTATAACCCAAATCAGTTAATTCGTTAATAAAGCTTAGAAGACGGTAGTTTTTTGCCAAACGAGGAACATTTTCAATCATTATAGCTTTAGGCTTAAACTCCAAAACAAACCTCATGAACTCAAATATGAGGTCGTTTGATGGGTTTGAGCATTCCTTTCGGCCATTCAATAATTTCATTGAAGAAAAACCCTGGCATGGTGGGCACCCAGCTAGAAGGTCCAATTCACCTCTCTGTAGTTTCAGTTGCTCTCTGAGTTTCGAAACTTCAATCTTTCTTATATCACCCTCCGAGACATTAACTTCACGGTGATTACGCTTGTATGTCTTAATTGAAATTGGTTCGTTTTCAACAGCTCCAACAACTTCAAAGCCAGCCTTTTTGAGGCCTTGTGTTAGGCCACCGCAACCGGAAAATAAATCTATAGCTTTCATTCAGGTGAAGCTCTAGAAACCAGAGATTGATAATTTATAAAGGTCAACATCTCCGGTTCCAATTGAAAACCTTTTCCCGTCAAAAGATGTTGGTGATACATACCAGGCTTCATTTATGCGCCGTATTGATGAAACTGCAGAAGCAGCGACAGCCTGCATTTTGGAACCGGTGAGCCCAATTTCTACATTTGCTCGAGAGTATGAATAACTGTCTATATAACGTTGTTCGATCAAGTCGATTAATCCTTTAAGGTCGTTGGTATCCTTTTGTATAACCTCTACATTTGGATAGTCTTTTTCTACGTTGCTTGCTAATAATTGAGCCACCTTATCTCTAGGTGCATTACCTTCTGAGGTGATTATGTTAATAATGTCAAAATCGCGTTTATTCAGCAATGAGAGCAGTCTTAAATGCTTTGGTGACGCGAAAGCTAGCAATGATCTTTTAAGAGAACGATCAGCCTCATTTTGAAGTAGTGATACTATGTCATATCTATTTGATTCACCGCTTAAAACACCGCTCAGTCGTTGTAATAGAATAGTTGAGTCATCTTCAGATTCATCATTGAAAAGAGCTTCTAAGTCTTCTTGCAATGGGTAATATTCATCTGCTTTTGCATGGCAAATATAGACTTCTCGGTGTTTAATTAACTGTTCTCTGACAAGAGTAAAGATAAGAGGTTTAGTTAGGCCAGTAATATCTAGTAGAAGTTTTTCATCTTTGTTTGGCAGGCTTAAGTTGCGGTGCCGATAATTAACTTCTTCGTAAGAAACTCCTGTGTCTTTCCACAAATTTCTTATCGCTTCAGATTGGCCTTCTAGCTCATATCGAACAGCGAAAATTGATTTAAGTTCTTCGATTCTTAAAAGGTACTCGTTCGACGCCAGGCTTCTATCCTCAAAACCTAAAGCAGTGACTGCTGTATCTAGATTTGCCAACCGTAAGTCACTAGGGGTTATTTCCTCTACTCTTATCCTACTATCTAAATTAAATTCTTCTTGAACCGCGTTGCTTGTCGTATGCTTGGGTAACACCAGCCCAGATTGATTGACCTTTGTTGTCGCTTTATTTTCGGTCGTGTTTGTGTTTTCATCTAAAGGTTCAGTTGAAATATCTTCATCTGGTTTGTAACCCCCACTAACCTGATTTCTAATTAGAATACTCTTGGCTTGGGTGGGTTCGTTAATCCACTGTTCCAAGGCTTCTCCTGACAGCTCGTAGCGATCTCGGTCAGAGAGTGGGATAAAGTTGTTTAAGCCTAATATTTTTCTAAATTGAAGATCGAATTGCAATATTGGGTCGCCATCTTTTGTTTTCGTTCTTGGTGAACCACCTGCGTAAACAAATACACTGGAATCGATCAGTTCTCTAATTTTCGATATGATTTCTTTCTGTGTGTTATCATTAGTACTGGTAATACGTACATACAGGCTTGTGTATTGGCGCGTTCTTTCGTTATTTTTCCGCACGGACCTAACGAGTAATTCATGAGAAGCCTCTGCGAACGCTTGAGCATGATTTTTGAGTCGCTCCTCTCTTTGATTCAATTGATAAAGTCGATTTGCGCTGTAACTCCTAAAGCATGTAGATTGGATATGATCAGGAATCGGTGTGGAGTTCGAGTTGTGGGCTTGTACAATGTCATCGTACAATTTAATTATATCGCCAATATCCCCAACGCAGACTTTTGTCAAGCATGAAATACCCCTATATGCGTTTTTTCTAACTTTGGAAGTGCTACTTGAATTGCCTATGTCTCTAGCTACTTGTTCTAGAGAAATATCACCGAGCAGTTCTAGTGGATCGTTATCAGGGTGACGAGGGTCTAAGCGAGCACGTTTCCTAAGTATATCCAAAACCCATTTTTTGCCAGCACTACCCTTATTATTAATGCGTTTCAGGACATTAACACCTAAGTCAAAAATATCGAGATCTCTACCAATGCGTGCGTACTCAATTCTACCCGGGGATTGTAGGCCTAACTCTATTGTTTGCCATTCGGATGTGAGTTTAAATGCGCATTCGGGTACTTGAAACAATAGAGCTGAAATCAAATCGCCGATGATATTTTCTTCCAAGTGTCGAGTAGAGACGTCATCTAAAAGAAGATACACAGTTGAGTTGCACAAATAGTTTGAACTCAATTTGATAGTACGGGCAAGGGCAGAAAACACCTGTGCTGGGGATTTCGAAATTGTAAGTTCTATCTCGCTGGAATTTAAATAAGAATTTAAACTGCTCTCTAAACTTGCCAAGCCCGAAGAGTCGACAGTTAACTCTTGATCAATCGATGAAGATATTGAATCGGCTAAATTTTTTGAGGCAAAGTTTGTTATTGCATTACTATCTATATCTTGAATGTGCATTAACGCCCTTGCAGCCTCTTGAGAATAGCTTAAAAATAATATAGCTAGCCTCTGTTCAATTCTTTTTAGTGCACCCTCTTTGAGTTCCATAATTTTAGAGGCGGGCACATATAACCCCACAAAGCCATCCATTTTAACGTTATCTAACTTTGTTTCTTGATTGGAATTTTCTCTAGTTAATCTCGCATGAATGTCTACAGCCCTCAGCAGCATTGTTTTACCACACCCTCTCATTCCCGTAATAATCTGAGGCCCTGGTTTTGTGACTTCTTCTAACCATTGTTCGTCTGGATCGACTATTAACCCTGATACATACCATGAATCTAAAGTTTGAGCGTTATAGTGTGAGCTAAAGGTTTTTAGCCTAAATGGATTTTGCCAAGGACGCCATGGTTGTGTTGAACTTTCCACCGCTACCTTTATTTCATCCATGAGGTCTAAATTGCTCGGACGTCTATCAGGAGTATTTTCGCTACTGATTTTTTCGACGACTGATCTAAGTGCTGTGCCAATCCTATTCGAACGGTCCGAAATTTTGTAAGGGTCGTCAAGAATTTGGTTTAATAAATTTAGGATATGGTTTGATATGTGCGCCAAATCTTCGGTTCTATTCGGACCTCTTAAACTCTTAGGAGCAGCGCTGCCAAGGTCAATAGCTTTGACTATTATATCGTTGGAAAGTGCGTCAATCCTACGATATTCATTGGAGAGACGAGCGACCATCAGATTACCTGCATGCAAATCATTGTGATGTAATCCGCGAGTATTGAGCTCCGTTTGAATTTTTAAAAGATCAATTGCAATTTGGGCAATTTCTGTTGTTTGGTCTGGATTTATTGAACTCAAGTAAGATTTTAATGATTCGCCATCTATATACTCAAGAACAGTCACGTGACACGGGATTTCATATTTAGACCCACACTCGAAAACTACCACATCATCAAACTCGTCCTCTAGCTTTACAATATGGTTACTTCCTTTTGCTACGGCTTCATGCCGAGTAATTTCTTCATCAAACGATTTATTGAAGAAGTCATATACGAGTTTAGGTGATATTTTTATCACACTTTCAGTCGATCTGCGCCCGCCCTCCTTTTTAACAACATAAGCTGCTCCGTAAAAACCTCGATCAAGTGATTTTTTAACTTTCCAATCCCCAATTTTATCTGGTGGATTGATTAATGGAAATCCGTATTGGTTTCCACAAGAAGGGCACTCATCTGTCAGTTCTTTTTCAGTATAGTCAGTCGCCGGACATAGAAAACAACAATATTTCTCCATCTTATATTACTCCTATACTTTCATTTTCTGGCGTTTTTCCTACATGGACCGCTTGATCCAACTTATTTTTGAATTTCTCAGGATTGGATCCTTGGTGTCGGAATGTCATTAGCGTCTGGCCCTCCCTTACGAAGGATCCAAAGGGCTGTCGATATATCACACCGCATGGGTCACAAAATTCCTCAGCTTGTTTAGAAGTGTTTTGTTCGTCCACAATAGCATCTCTAATTTTTCGTTGATCATAACGTATGAAACCATTTTCTGGTGCTAAGACTTCATTTGTATGTAATTTTTCAGTGCTGTGAGCTTTTTCTAGGAAGCCTTGAAAATCTCCACCTTGTGAATTGATGTGTGCAATAAATACTTTTTTCAAGTCATTTTTATTGGTATTTGCAATCTTGGCTTTATTTGCTTTATCGGCAATGCAAATGGCCATATTTTGGCAATCCGTTATGTGTTGGTTCCATTCCCCGTCTAAGACTTTCTTAATTGCGAGGATTGCTTCACCTCGGCCAACGAAATCTTGAGGCGGTTCGTTCACAGAGGTGATGAACACGGTTGCTTCTATATTTAATCTGCGGGCTACATCTTTAAAAAAAATAGCATTTTCCATGGCTTTTGCTCTTGTTGTGCCAAAATTTCCATCTGGATAAACTCGCAAATCGAGTCCAACATGAGATACTCCACTGCTCAACTTTTTAGCCAAGATGCTTGCACTTACTAAACTAGGAATTGCTTTCGTATTTGTTAAAGTCCTTACCTTAAAAATTTTAGCGTCTAGAGGAGTGAAATTCACACCTGCATTAAAATGAGCAAATTTCGACTCTTCTAATATTTCAGAAATTTCTTTAACAGATAGCTCGTATTCAAAGCCTGGAATCTGAGCCATCACGTCGATGCCACCTGCTGGCCTTCCTGGCACACCAAGTTTGGAAACAGAGAGGCCTGAGCTTGAGAGAAACAGGGGGGGGATTAGCGTTGTTAATGATGCAGGGCCACCTGTAGAAGCGATATCAAAGTGTGAATTTGCTGATAGGGCTTGTCCGCTTTTTGCCAGAATTTTGGCAAGCTCCGTTGAAAATGAAGAGTTCATTGAATACTCTTTTGAGACCAAAGTGCAAAATTCTTCTAAACTATCCGATGAGGGATCCTCCCTAACCAATCCAAGTATATCGTCAAAGTTTTCTTCCATAAATTACTAAAATCCCCCTAAAAGGTTTCTGGTCTATGTAAGTTATATTACTTCTGGATCATATCATCACTGAAAGAGGGTATGCGTTTGCTTGCAGCTAAACATGAGGTGATATTGTTTAACTTATGGTTGCATTGGTGCTATTTCTGATATCGGTCTAAATAATAGCTCAAGTGAATTCTTATGTCTATGGAGTGCTGAACTCTTGTAGCAGGGGGATTATTAATCAAGGTTGATAACAAACTATCTTTTGAGTTTTTTTTGGTGAAAATAATGTAAATTATTGATTTAAATGGTGTCTAGGGCAGAATCGAACTGTCGATATGGAGATTTTTAGTGCGCAAGCACTATCAGTTGCTGTGTTAAGTTTTTAGAAAGTGAAAAGAAAGTTCGGCTGCCAGCTTTGAAAAATAAACCAAACCAAAGCGTCAATGGGGATACTCTCTTGCAAAAGAAGGCGTGCTATTTCGCCATACTGTGATTGCATTTTAGTAAGTTAAGGCAGTGTCGTAGCGCATTTTGCTGGTTGATAGATGTTCACATATTCAGTGGCTTGTTGACATTGGTTTATTCCTCTATCACTATATATACATGAATATCTATATCTCGCAGCAAATAATTCGAATTATTATCATTCCATATGAATGGTGGGATTCTTGATGCGTTTATAATTTATCAAACCCGCCCAAGAGGCGGGTTTTTTATTTCTGCCTCAGGGGTTTCATTTAAACAACGGAGGTAGTATGAAAAAAATAGCCGTGTTCGGTAAGCCTGGTAGTGGTAAGTCAATCTTAAGCAAGCGTTTGGCATCAGCTACGGGGATTCAATTGTATGCACTGGATTCAATTGAATTTAAACAAAATGGAGAGAGAGTAGAGCGTACGATTTATAATAGGGAGCATGAAAAAATATTGTCTTCTGATCGCTGGATTATGGATGGTTTTGGGCCTGTTGATGCATTTTCTAAACGCTTAAGTGTCGCTGATACATTAATCTATATAGATTTACCCTATAGTGTCAGCTATTACCTTGTAACAAAGCGGTTCTTAAAAGGTTTATTTGTCAAGCCTGAGGGTTGGCCTGATGGTTGTTCTGTTTTGAAAGGCACCGTGCAGAGCTATAAGGTTTTGAAGCTTTGTCCAAAATTCTGGAATGCGGATTTTATGCAGAAACTGGAATCTATGTCGACTGATAAGTCTGTGCATATCATTCGATCAATGTCTGAATTAAATGGTTTTGTTGAGCAGAATGTAACCTAAGAGCTATGGGTTACATTGGAAAAAGATTGATCTGGACAATGATAATGAGGGTGACTGCGGTATGAAAATAATCACAATGACTCTTGTTCTTGGCATCGTGGCGATTTGAGTGACAGCGGTTACTCAACCGCTGTTAGGAAATGTGTTTGGCGGCTTGTTTGTGTGGGTATGGCTATAAATGTTGATTCGGGCCAGATTTGGGGTAGTGTGTTTGCTATTCATTGCTTTATCAATGGTTACTTCGCCTGCCAACTCATCAGATTATACACTCCCTGATCTTCAGTGATTTCAAAGCCCAGCCGTTGATATAAGGACATGGCTGGGTTGTTTTTTTCTACGTGAATGGTCACTGGTTTTTTGCTGTCGGCGGCTTCATCAAGCAGGTTTTGTAGTAGTTGTTTGCCAAAGCCTTGTCGGCGGTGATCGGGCAAAAGGGCGATGTCGATAATGCGGATTTCCTTATCACGACGGTCAACATAAAGGCGGCCGATTGTTGTTGTGCCATTCAAGATCAGGTTGAACTCTGCATCGCCGAACTGTTCCTGGTAGAAGGTGTGCTGTGCATGGAATTGCATTTCAAGAAATTCAGTTTTTTGTTCTTGGCTCCATGGCACCAAGGCCATTTCATCAGCTCGAGTGCTGGCATACAGGGTGAATAAAAAATCTCGATCCGAATCAGTGATGGGGCGGAAAGTCAGTGGCATGGGTTACTTTGGCGGTTTATTATTTAAGGAGTCGTGTGGAGTTGGGTAATAAAAAACGCCGCAGAAAAATACGGCGGCGTTTTTCTATTTTCAGACAAGGCCTAATTCAAAATGGCTTCCAGTCCCCAGGTGCCTTGTGCATCCGGAACGGCTGATAAGAGTAAATCCATCTTGCCAAGTTTGCTATGTTTGACTTGATAGACTTCATTCTTTAACTGCTCTGCATTGGCAAGCTTAAAACGAACCACTTTGGCGCAATGGCGCAAATAGTTGGGCCTGCTGTGCTGAGCGCATTCAAAAGCCATATCCTGGACGCTTTCGATGGTCGCGTTTAACACTGAACCGTCTTCGGTTTGAATGGATACAAGGTCTTCAACTGCTGAAGCAAAGTCGGGTAAAGGAAACTCGTCCCGTTGTAGTTTGTCGAAAATGGGAGTTACAGCTGCGCCAGCACTCAATGGCATGCTGGCAGCCGCTCCGGTTAATGCCGCACCTTTAAGTAAGGAGCGTCTCTGGTTATTTATTTTACTCATAATAGTGTGCTCCTGTCGTTAACTGCGTGAAGGGTATAAACCAACCAGCGCAATAATAAAGTTTATTGCAAGGAAGGGTTGCAGGTTGTTGTGGCTTTGAGACCCTCCAGTTTCTGGAAGCATCTGCGATGACATGGATGTAAGGTTGCTGGGCGGTGAATACATGTCAACACCAGCCCCTGGCAATGTATTTGTCGCCGGGTTTCCCTGGGTGCCATCTTCTTCTGATGCAGATAAAGTGTGTGTATGGGAGGGCATTTGTGTCTCCGCAAGTGTGACCATTTCAGTGCCGCCTCTTTCTCCTAGCCTGCGACTGGTCAGCCCTGGGCCTCGGCCGGGGTGCATGGGAGTATTGCCCTGCATATTGGGTAATGCGGTTGTGCTGCGACCATCCCCGCCGTAGGTCGTGCCTATCAATGAAAAAAGCGCTGTGTTCTGAGAGACAGGCAATAGCTGCCCGTCACAGAATGCCCAGCCACGTGGTGCAAAGTTTCCTGCGAAAATTCGTATTTCTGCAATAAATGGTTCTGACATATGCTCCTCCTTAATTTCGACTTGGATATATACCGACGAGTGCAATAATGAAATTAACGCACAGAAACGGTTGTAAATTAGTATGGGATCGACTTCCCCCAGTGTTGGTAATAGCGCTGCTACTCATATTGACTCGGCTGATATCAGTAGTGAACGTCTCAGCTGACAAATTGTTTGACAGTGTGTTGTTGGCGGGAGAGCTTGAGGTGCCTGGGCTATTGCTGGCGCGCTCGGAGTGTGTGTGTGATGGAAGTTGGTTGACGGTGAGGGTGACTTTTTCAGCGCCGCCCTTTGCTCCCAACCTGCGGGGGCTTAAGCCTGGGCCTGAACCTGCATGAATCGGGATTCGACCGCGTAAATCGGGCAAGCCGAAGGTGGTGCGGCCATCGCCGCCATAGATGGTTCCGAGCAGTGAAAACAGCGCATCGTTCTGGCTGACTGCCAATAACTGGCCGTCGCAAAATGCCCAGCCGCGTGGTGCGAAATTGCCCGCAAACATACGGACTTCTCCAACAAATGGTTCTGACATAATGGTTTCCTCCTAGTTACGAGACGGGAATAAGCCTCGTAAGGCAATACAAAAATTTATAGCGAGATAGGGCATCATATTTTCATGTGCCTGTCCTCCACCAACATTGAAAACCGATTGGGATGACAAGGCGGTTGTATTGGTGGGAGGGCCATAAGCTAAGCTGCCTAATGATTGAGCGTAAACATGACCTGTTGGCTCGTCGGTGAGACTGCTGCTTGAGTTGTTTGCTTGCAATGAATGTGTGTGCCTTGGCATTTCATTGCCAGCTAATGTATGTGTCTCTTCTCCTGACTTCTGGCCCTCTCTGTGACCATTACCAACGTGAATTGGAGTCCGACCGCGCAGGTCCGGCAGGGCAAAACTGGTTCTACCATCTCCGCCATAGGTGGTTCCAAGCAAGGAATAAAGTGATTGATTCTGATTGATAGGCAAAATTTGTCCATCGCAGAATGCCCACCCCCTGGGGGCAAAATTAAAGCCGACTATTCTGACTTCAGCTAAAAAAGGTTCTGACATAAGTAATCCTCCGTACAATTTATAATTCAAATAAACTTCTCAGGAACTAAACTGAGGATGGAATTGTGCGTAAAATACAATTGTTGTTCTTTACACGTTATTCCAGCCAATAGTTTGGCCCTGACCAAACGACTAGAAAATCTTTTTACGGCATATGCAATTTAATATTGCGTGTCGCTTACTGTTCCGGCTGTAAGCTTTAAGGCTTTGTATATACAAAAGGACTCTGACATTGATCGCTTATGATGTTGCCGTCAGTGCCTTGCTGTGTATGCAGGCCTGTATTCTCTCCAATGCTTCCTTCTAGTTCAGTTTCAATTAATAGAATTGTCGTGAATTTTTTATGGGTGTTCTCCATATTTTTCAGTGCATAACTGAAATAGAATGGGTTAATGAAGAAATGATTTGTGGTTAGTTCAGACTATTTTAAAAAGGTAGGTTTGTAGGTGCCTTTTATCTGGTTAATCTGTTTGAATTTTCCCCCCAGCATGTAGTTTCAGGTGTTATGTTATCGCTAAATAGTAGCACAGAATTAACAGAAATTAACAATTCTTGAGTATTAGTCTAAACGTGGTGCTTTATTGGGGGTGAACGGTTTTACCGTTCCTGCAAAAAGACTGAAGTTAGGTGGGAGCTAGGGAGCCTTTTCAGGCTCCCAGTGCTGTTGCGTGATGACGCAGGTGGTCATTGATGAAGCTGGCAATGAAAAAATAGCTGTGGTCGTAGTCTTCCTGCATGCGCAATTCCAGTGGATGGTTTGCTTGTTCACAGGCGGTTACCAGGGCTTCAGGTTTCAGCTGTTCTGTTAAAAAGTCATCGGCTGTGCCCTGGTCGACTAAAATCGGCAGGCGTTCATTGGCTGTGGCAACCAACAGGCTGGCATCATATTGTTGCCATTGGTTTTTGTCTGTTCCAAGATAGGCGCTGAATGCTTTTTCACCCCAAGGGCAATTGACGGGGTTGCAGATGGGTGAAAAAGCCGATACGGATTTATAGCGCCCTGGGTTTTTCAGAGCAATTGTCAGTGCTCCGTGTCCACCCATAGAGTGACCGCTGATGCTGCGTTGTGCATTGATTGGCAACTCTGTTTCTATCAGTTCTGGTAACTCGTCGACAACATAATCGTACATATGGTAGTGCTGGCCCCAAGGAGCCTGTGTTGCATTCAGGTAGAATCCTGCGCCCGAGCCAAAGTCATAACTGTCATGTTCTTGTGGAAAATCACTGCCTCTGGGGCTGGTGTCCGGACAGATGATAGCGATGCCAAGTTCAGCCGCCAGTTGCTGGGCTCCTGATTTTTGCATGAAGTTTTCATCAGTGCAGGTCAGTCCCGACAACCAGTAAAGCGCCGGGACTTTTTTGTGCTCTGCCTGGGGTGGCAGGTAAGCTGCGAATACCATAGTGCAGTCAAGTGTATTTGACTGATGCTCATAACGCTGCAACCACCCATTAAAACTGCGTGTTTGAGATAATAGTTTCATTGATTATTTAACTCAGGTAGGAGTTGTAAATTTAGTAAATAACAACGGATCGTATGCTTTCACCCTCGTGCATCAAATCAAATGCCTTGTTGATGTCTTCCAGTCCCATTGTGTGAGTTACCATAGGATCAATTTTGATTTCTCCGCCCAAATAACGTTCTACATAGTCTGGAAGTTGGCTACGGCCTTTGACGCCGCCAAAAGCGGTACCGCGCCAAACTCTGCCAGTCACCAGTTGGAAGGGGCGAGTGGCAATTTCCTGGCCAGAGCCAGCGACGCCAATAATGACGGATTCTCCCCAGCCTTTATGGCAGCATTCAAGTGCCGAACGCATAACGTTAACGTTGCCGATACATTCGAATGAATAATCTACACCGCCATCCGTTAGATCGACAATGACATCCTGAATGGGTTGGTCATAGTCTTTGGGGTTGACGAAATCAGTAGCGCCCAGCATTTCAGCCATGGCAAATTTGTCGGTATTGAGATCAACGCAGATAATGCGTTCAGCTTTGGCCATGACTGCGCCTTGTACCACACTTAAGCCAATGCCGCCCATACCAAAAATAGCCACGGTAGAGCCTGGTTCGACTTTGGCTGTATTCAACACAGCGCCAATGCCTGTTGTGACACCGCAGCCTAATAGGCATACTTTATCCAATGGGGCTTTTTTATTGATTTTCGCAACGGCTATTTCGGGCACAACCGTGTATTCAGAAAACGTGGATGTTCCCATATAGTGGAACAGTTGCTTGCCGTTGCTGGAAAAGCGCGTTGTTCCATCTGGCATCAGCCCCTGTCCTTGAGTGTTGCGGATGGACTGGCATAAGTTAGTCTTGCCGGATAAGCAGAATTTGCATTCTCCACATTCAGGTGTGTATAGCGGAATGACATGGTCGCCGACGGCTAAGGAGGTGACCCCAGGGCCAACTTCTTCAACGATAGCGCCGCCCTCGTGACCTAATATGGAAGGAAATATTCCTTCAGGGTCATCCCCGGACAAGGTGTATGCGTCTGTGTGGCATACACCTGTAGCAACGACTCTTAACAGTACTTCCCCGGTTTGTGGGGCTTGTACATCAATTTCTTCAATTTCTAATGGCTGGCCAGCTGCCCAAGCCACGGCTGCACGTGATTTCATTGCGCCTCCTCTTTAAGGTTCTTTGTATTTTCGATGGCTCTCGATGAGTCTGATGCCTCGATTTGATGGTATACCTTAAGTGAAGACTAGGCGTCTAAACAAGCTTTTTTTGCAGCCTGAGTCGCGTTTTTTACATTGAGTGGTCTTGATGTGTAAATAGATTGTGATTAAGGTTATTTTTTCTGCCTTAAAATAAAACCTTTACCATGGTTGAGAAACTCCCATAACTCTTCTGCTTCGTATTGTGGGTGCTCCTTGAGAAACTCAGCAAATGCTTTTTGTTGTCCAAGTTCATTGTCGTCGCCATAAGAATACCAGTCATCAAATAAGATAACGGTTCCAAACTGGAGATAGGTCTCCATCCAATCCAGTGCTGTTTTGGTGGATGAATAGTAGTCACAATCCATCAACACAACTGAAGCGGGGCCGAATGTGTGTTGTTTGCGCAAATCTTCGGTCAGTGATTCTTCATAGAAGCCTTTGATCAGGGTGGCCTTGGATATATCCATGCCGCGTGACGACAAGTTGTCTTCTACTTCTTTGAGCGAACAGGAGAATTGACCGGCAAAAAAGCGACCGCCATGTTCATCAATTGAATTTGCTGGTTCAGGCAGACCTTCGAATGAATCGAAACCATAGAAATGGATATCATCAATTCCTTGTTTTTCGCAGTGCTTATAGGCTTGCAGAAAAGTGTACCCTCGGAAAAGCCCGAATTCGTAATAATCACCAATGCTGCCATCGGCTTCTTTGGAAACCAGGTCAAATGCTTTTTGAATGGCTTCAGGAGTGCCTGGACTTAATGTTTTGAATGAGCTGTTGAGTTTGTGGTAAATATTTGAACCTAAACGAAATAAGGGTGGGCAATGGCGTAAGCAGTTTCCAACCACGGATTTTAATGAACTCAATGGGATCTCCTTAGTGTTTAAAGTAAATATCGTTATCGATTGGTGAATTTATAGGACACAGGCTGAATCTGCAAGTAGTAATAACTTGCAGATTCAACTGACATTTATAGATGTCTCTGAACAGGGTATAACAGGGAGAGGTATTTGGGAAGTGTTGATGGTTGCGGTTATTTAATTCAGCTCGTACAATAGCGCTTGAGTTAACTGGGCAATCGCCTCTGACAACTGTCAAAGTTGTTTGAGGAGGAAAGTCCGGGCTCCATAGAGCAGAGTGCCAGATAACGTCTGGGCGGCGTAAGCCGACGGCCAGTGCAGCAGAAAGATACCGCCACGGTTGGGTTTCCAATTGGGGTAAGGGTGAAATGGTGCGGTAAGAGCGCACCGCGGTGTTGGTAACAACAGCGGCAGGGTAAACCCCACTCGGAGCAAGATCAAATAGGAATTCGTATGGCGTTGCTCGCGTTGAATTCGGGTAGATTGCTTGAGATAAGTGGCGACGCTTGTCCTAGATGAATGATTGTCCTCGACAGAACCCGGCTTACAGGTTGACTCAAAATTGTATGATTTTACAGCTTACATTAGCTCTAATTTCACAATGATTCTAAATTTTAGTGTGTTTTTTTGTTTTTGTGTGTCAGAATCATTCGCGTTCCAACACAGCTGATGGCATTAAGGAAATTTAAACAAGTCGTTGTTTAGCCATAGCTTCAAGTCTTCAAAATAATATATTCAATACAATCAAAATCTTGCGCTTTATAGTTAAAGTGATTTCTTAACATTTGTGGATAAAAGATGCCGTAAGCCACTGATTAAGAAGTGAATTTCCCTCCGTAATTTTCTTGACAGACACCGTTTTGTAACCGATAGTGTCGCTTTGTGGGGAATTGTGGGAAATTCCTCCGCGATTAACGTTAATTAGTCAGGTTACCACTTTGTTTCGAGGCGCTACCAACATTAATTTAGACGCCAAAGGCCGTCTTGCAATACCTACGCGATACCGCGAGGCATTGTTGCGCGCCTGCGATGGTCGTATTGTGTTGACCCTGAGCCCGCGTGAAACCTGCTTATGGATGTACCCCCTACATGTCTGGGAAGACATAGAGAGAAAGTTAGTGGCCTTACCCAGTGAAGACCTTGCTGCTGAACGTTTGCGACACTTATTAATTGGTTACGCGGATGACTGTGACATGGATGGCAGTGGACGTCTGTTGATTAAGGAACCTTTGCGGGATCAAGCCCAGATAACCAAAAATAGCTGGTTGATTGGGCAAGGCAATAAATTTGAAATCTGGGATGATGAATTGTGGCGAGCCCGCCGCGATCTCTGGCTGCAGCAAAATGTTGATGAGCTGCCAGCTTCCGAACAGATCAGGCAACTATCGTTATAACAGGTTGCCAATGCTAACGACGACTAATGCCCACACGCCAGTATTTCTGCAAGAGGCAGTCGCCGCTCTGAATGTGCGGCCTGAAGGTGTTTACCTGGATGGAACTCTGGGGCGTGCCGGGCATTCTCAGAAAATCCTGGAACAATTGAATGATGATGGGCGCTTGGTAGCACTGGATAGAGACATGGCTGCTATCGAAGTTGGAAAAGAAGTGTTTTCTGGCGATGAGCGCGTGCTCCTGATGCATGGCGACTTTGCCCATTTGGAAGATGTTCTTGAAAGGCAGTCTGGAGAAAATAAGCCAACCGGCTTTGATGGAATCCTACTTGATCTTGGTGTGTCATCCCCACAGCTGGATCAGGCTGAACGCGGTTTCAGTTTTATGCGTGAAGGCGATCTGGATATGCGCATGGATAATACCCAGGGACAGACAGCCGCTCAATGGTTGGCGTCAGCAGAAGAAGTAGAAATTGCCAATGTCATTTACCAGTTAGGTGAAGAAAAGTTTTCTCGTCGTATTGCTCGGGCTATTGTTGCCCAGCGCATAGAAGAACCTATAACAACAACTTCACAATTAGTTGCTTTGCTTGAAGAGGCTATCCCGCGCAAAGAGAAAAACAAGCATCCGGCGACTCGCACTTTTCAGGCGATCCGTATGCATATAAATGATGAACTTGGTCAATTGAAAAGTGTCTTGCCACAAGCGGTAAGGTTGTTGAATGATGGTGGCCGTTTGTCTGTGATTAGTTTTCACTCTTTGGAAGATCGCGTTGTTAAACGTTTCTTTCGTGAATTATCTAAAGGCAAATCATTGCCCAAGCACATTCCAATTGTTGAAGAGTATCAAGCGCCACTAACGACTGTGGGTAAAGCACTTAAACCCAGTGCAGAGGAAATTCAACGCAACCCACGCTCCAGAAGTGCAGTGTTAAGGGTCGCGCAAAGGACTGGGGTGGCGTATGAATAAAACCGGTTTCTTTTTGTTGATGGGGTTATTGTTTGTAACATCATTGCTGATTGTCTATACCCGACATCAGCACCGTATTGAATACGTTAAATTCAATAACTCGATTGCTACTCGTGATGAATTGAATATAGAGTGGAATCAGTTGTTGGTAGAAGAGAGTTTGTGGTCATTTCCGCATCGCGTGGAAAAAGATGCAACACGTTCTCTTTCTATGAGAGTGCCCAAGGCTGAAGATATTGTGGTATTGGGAGAGCTAAATGTTCAGCAATAAGCGCTCTAAAAATATCAAGCGTAATGCTACTGGCAAGACAGCTAGGAACAGCGCCAAGAAATCGGCTGTGAAAAAAGCGGCTGCACAAACTCCAGCTCGCTTTGCTCGTTGGCGCGAACGCTTTGTACTGAGTTTGTTTCTGATTATGGGGGCTGCTCTGGTAACTCGCGCAGGATTCTTACAGATTTTTGAAACAGAGTATCTGCAATCCCAGGGAGATGCGCGGTATTTGAGGATTAAACAATCAGAACCTTTACGTGGCATGATTGTTGATCGGCATAATAACCCGTTGGCTATCAGTACACCTGTTGATTCTATTTGGGGGCACCCACCTACTTTGCTGAAGCAATCCGGTAAATACAGTTATAAAAAACTGAATGCCTTGCTGGGAAAATCTAAGCGTGATTTTGAAAGAGTCTTGAAAAAGAATGCTAAACGCGAATTTGTGTATTTAAAACGGCATTTATCTCCTGCAGAAGCAGAAGCTATCATGCAATTAGATATTCCTGGCATTCATACCCTGCGGGAATATCGTCGATACTATCCAGCGGGACCTGTAGCCAGCCATATTCTTGGATTTACCAACATTGATAATGATGGTCAGGAAGGTATTGAGTTGGTTCGTAATACTTCATTGAAAGGTGCTCCTGGAAAAGCTGTCATCATGCAGGATCGCGTGGGTCATGTTGTTGAAAAGCTCGAACAGTTAACACCCGTCAAACACGGTGAGAACATTAAGTTAAGTATTGATGCTCGTATCCAATACCTGGCGTATCGTCACTTGCAGAACGCGGTTAAGAAAAATAATGCGGCAAGTGGTTCTCTAGTGGCTTTGGATGCCAAGACTGGAGAAATTCTGGCTCTGGCGAATGTGCCGGATTTTAATCCTAATGACCGCAGTGATCTGCAGAGTGCCCGATTCCGTAACCGTGCTATTACAGATACTTTTGAACCGGGTTCGACTGTGAAGCCGTTTACAGTTGCGATGGCCTTGGATGAAGGGCTTATAGATCCTGAAACTATTATTGATACCGATCCAGGCGTTTTTTATATAGGTAGAAATAAAGTGACTGATACCTCTAATCATGGTGCGATCAATGTGTCTGAAGTGATTATGATGTCCAGTAATATCGGAGCTGCGAAAATAGCAGCAATGATGGAACCCCGTCATTTGGTTAAAACATTTGACCGGCTTGGTTTTGGCAAAAAAACCAATATTCAATTGCGAGGACAACAGTCGGGTGTGCTTCCTAAGCGTAAGAAGTGGCGGGCGATTGAACATGCTACTTTGTCCTACGGTTACGGAACCTCGATTACAACTCTTCAATTGGCAAAGTCTTATACCGCTCTTGCTAATGATGGGCGAGTATTACCTGTCAGTCTGTTGCCATTGACTGAAGACGATATACCTGAAGGCGAGCGAGTTTTTTCTAAAAAAACAACTTTGCAGATGCGTGCAATGCTTAAGACCGTTGTCAGTCGCGAAGGAACTGCTCGAAATGCGACTCTGGCGCGTTACACCGCCGCTGGAAAAACAGGAACCGTTCACCGTGTGAACCCTGATGGGGGAGGCTACCTTGACGATAGTTATGTGTCCCTGTTTGCTGGTTTTGCACCAGTATCCGATCCGGATATTGTCATGGCTGTTGTTATAACTGATCCTCGCGGAGAAGATTATTACGGAGGTAAAATAGCCGGTCCGGTTTTTTCTTCGGTTATGGAAGGTGCTTTACGCTTTCGCAATGTTCGCCCTGATTTATTGCAAGTGACAAAGCCAAGGCCTAAATCAAGCTCTACTGCCGTATCGTCAGCGGTGAAAAACTCCCAACGGGAGGTTTTGTGATGTATTTACATGAGTTGTTGGTGGACTATGTTGTTGATGCCAGTGAACAGGAAGGTAGTTCTTCAATGATTCCTTTGGATGTTGAATTGTTGGATATGGTGGCTGATAGCCGACAAATAACTCAAGGTTGTGTATTTGTTGCTCAAAAAGGTTTGATGGTTGATGCTCGAGATTATATTAGCCGTGCTGTAGATTCAGGCGCGGTAGCGGTAATCTATGAACAGGACGGCCTCAGTAGTGCGCAGAGTGAGCTGATTGAAAGTCTGGATATACCCAGTGTGGCGATCAGCGGGCTCAACAATGAGATTGGTTATTTGTCCGCGAAATTTTTCAATCACCCAGCCGAAAAAATGAAAGTGTTTGGTATTACTGGCACCAATGGTAAAACGTCGAGTGCCTATTTGTTGACTCAGAGTTTGCAGCTGCTGGGACACAAGGCTGCGTTTATTGGCACGATCGGCGTTGGCCAAATTGGTGCTTTGCAGCCAGTGACGCATACCACCGCAGATAGTATTACATTGCAACGACAGTTTGCTGAACTTGTGCAGCAGGGCTATTCCCATGTCTGTATGGAAGTTTCCTCTCATGCGCTTGACCAAGGGCGGGTAAATGGAGTGGAGTTTTATGCGGCTTTATTTACTAATTTATCGCATGATCACTTGGATTATCACGGTTCAATGGAGGTTTATGCTGCTGCTAAGCAGCGCTTATTTACTGACTTTTCACTAAAGTTTGCAGTGACTAACTGTGATGATGAGTTTGGAGTGCAACTGCTGGATGTTGCAAGTGTCGAGTTCATGTCCAGCTATGGTGATGCCGGAGATGTTCGAGCGGATGATATTCGAGCGGATAAAGATGGTCTGGTTTTTACAATTGACACGGACGCTTTTGATTTTGATGTACGTTCGTCGCTGGTTGGTTTGATTAATGTACCTAATATTCTGTTAGTTGTGACTACCTTGCTGGTGCTTGGGGTCGATGTTGCTGATATCCAGCGACTTGTGCCTCAATTGGAGTCAGCTCCAGGGAGAATGGAGGTGTTCTCACAGGATGACAGTCCAGTGGTGGTTGTAGATTTTGCGCATACCCCTGATGCATTAGAACGTGCATTGCTTTCTGTGCGAGAGCATTGCGCAGGTGACTTATGGTGTGTATTTGGTTGTGGAGGCGATCGTGATCGACAAAAACGACCTGAAATGGGAGCGGTTGTTGAACGCTGCGCTGATGCTATGGTCTTGACCAATGATAATCCACGTTCGGAAACTGCGGCAACGATTTTTGCTGACATCACACAAGGTATGCAGCGCAAAGCAACTATTATTGAAGATCGAGGTATGGCGATTGAATGGGCCATTAAGCAGGCAGGACCGCAAGACTGGATATTAGTAGCCGGTAAAGGGCATGAGCAATATCAGATTATTGGTAATGAAAAGCGTGACTTTTCAGATCGCGACTGGGTTGTTCAGTGTTTGGGGGTGGCAGCATGATGGATTTGCAGCGTATTGCAGCTGTGACCAACGGTAAGTTGTTGGGTGATAATGTCACTGTTCATGGCGTTACGACTGATTCTCGGCAAGAATGTACAGAACGTTTGTTTGTCGCTTTGCAGGGACCTAATTTTGATGGCCATGATTATTTGCATCAGGCGCATCAAGCTGGTGCGCAGGCAGCTCTGGTTTCTCATGAAGTGGTCGAGCTTGTTTGTGGGCTTTCGCAAGTTGTAGTCGATGATACCTTGAGTGCTCTGGCAGTCACTGCCCGGCAATGGCGCAATGATTATCGTATTCCTGTTGTGGCAGTCACAGGCAGTGCTGGCAAGACCACCGTCAAAGAATTACTGGGTGCTGTCTTGTCAGTTGATGCTGTTGGAGTGGTGACAAAGGGGAATTTGAATAATGAAATTGGCGTGCCTTTGACCTTGACTCGCCTCAAAGCAAAGCATTGTTTTGCTGTTATTGAAATGGGTATGAGTAATCTCGGTGAAATTGAACGCCTGTCAGTAATGGCTGAGCCCACTATTGCGATTATTAATAATGCTGCTCCTGCTCATTTGGAAGGCCTGGGTTCTCTTGCAGCTGTGGCGACTGCCAAAGGTGAAATTGTGTCTGGCCTGGCTGATGATGGCGTTTTGATCATTAATCAGGATGATGAATTTTTTGATTATTGGCGTGATCTGGCTGGCGGTCGAAAAATAGTCGGCTTTGGTTTGCAGTCTCAGGCCGATGTTCGTTGTGAGTATCGTTATGAAAATGGACGAGCTGTCCTTGATGTGAGGTATTTTGATGAACAATTTGTCCTGAACTTGCCCTTGTTGGGAAAGCATAATGTTATGAATGCCCTGGCTGTCATTGCTGCTGCCAGAGAAATAGGTTTGACGGCAGAAAATATCCAAGCTGGCTTTGATGGCTATCAACCGTTAAGTAATCGTTCTGGCGTGATTCAATTGGGTCAACTGACACTGATTGATGATAGTTATAATGCTAATCCCGCCTCGATGCAGGCAGCTATAGATTTGATGTTGATTGAGCAGGAACAGCGGCAGCAACTTCTGCAGCAGACAGTCAGAACAGTTCTGGTGTTGGGCGATATGGCCGAATTAGGTGAACAGGCAGCACAACTGCATTGTCAAGTCGGTAGATATGCGGCTGACAAAGTGGACCAACTTATGTTGGTTGGAGCTTATGCTGATGACTATGCCGTTGGCTTTGATCATGCTGACAAAATCGCTGAAAAGTTCCAGCAACGTGACAGTCTTGCAATGGCGTTGCTGAAAAGTATCAAACAAGACAATTCACCGGTGGTGATATTAGTGAAAGGTTCACGTTCGGCTGCCATGGAAGAGGTTGTGAAGAAAATACAAACAGCGTTGTTGGATAAAACAGAAGAACACAGCGTGGAGACTCAGTAATGTTATTTGAACTGTTTAGAAACCTATCCGCTGACTTCAGCTTTTTTAATGTCTTTCAATACCTGACATTCCGTTCTATTTGTGCTGTCTTGACAGCTTTGGTTGTGAGCCTGGCTCTAGGCCCGTTTATGATTCGTAAACTGCAACATCATCAGATCGATCAAACTATTCGTTCCGATGGACCGCCGACACATTTCGATAAAGTTGGCACTCCAACCATGGGGGGCTTGTTGATCCTGGCAGCTGTGATGATTGCTACGCTGCTATGGGCTGATTTGAGCAACCGGTTTGTCTGGGTGACACTGTTTGTCTGTGGTTCTTTTGGGCTGATTGGCTGGTGGGATGATTATAAGAAATTAATCAGCAAAGACCCTAAAGGTATGGGTGCACGCAATAAATTTCTGGCTCAAAGTGTATCGGCGTTGATCTGTGCTTACATATTGTACGCCACAAAACAACAGGCTATCGAAACCTCATTGATAATACCTTTTTTTAAAGATGTTGCGATCCCGCTGGGAGGGTGGTTCTTTTTGACGACCTACCTGGTTGTTGTTGGAACCAGTAATGCGGTTAATTTGACTGATGGTTTGGATGGTCTGGCAATATTACCAACGGTGTTGGTGGCGGGTGCTCTAGGTGTATTTTGCTATCTGAGTGGTAATGTGGTCTTTGCCAAGTACTTGGCTATTCCAAGCATTCCGGGTACAGGGGAACTCATGATTTTCTGTACAGCCTTAGTCGGAGCCGGGCTTGGCTTTCTGTGGTTTAACACATACCCCGCTCAGGTGTTTATGGGGGATATTGGCTCCTTGTCCCTGGGTGCGTCCTTAGGGGTAGTTGCGGTTATTGTCCGCCAGGAAATAGTTCTTTTCATCATGGGTGGGATTTTCGTTATGGAAACCGTATCGGTGATTTTGCAGGTTTTATCGTTCAAATTGATTGGCAAACGAGTCTTTCGTATGGCACCGATACACCATCATTTTGAACTTAAAGGTTGGCCTGAGCCGCGTGTAATAGTGCGGTTCTGGATCATTTCAGTGATTTTAGTTCTTATTGGTCTAGCGACGTTAAAGGTTCGCTAGAGAAATAATCAACGGGAAAAATTTTAAAAAAGTATACACATGTCGAATTCAACATCTAAGCAAACATCAGATTGGCTGAACAATTATGCCAATGTGACTGTGGTCGGCCTGGGGCTGACCGGTTGCAGTGTGGTTGAATATCTGCTGCGCCATGATGTTGTTATCAGTGTACAAGACACAAGACCGAAGCCGCCTTATTTGGCAGCAGTAGAGCAATTGGCTGCTGCAAAAGGTAAGGTGATTCACAGTAGTTTAGGGGCTTTGGATAAGCAGGCTATGTTGTCTAGTGATCTGATTGTTGTCAGTCCTGGTTTGTCTGTTAAAACTCCCGAATTGCAGGCTGCTCGTGATGCCGGTGTCGAGATGATTGGTGATATTGATATGCTGACTCGTTCGGTAACAGCACCTATTATTGCGATTACAGGCTCTAATGGGAAATCTACTGTCACCACTCTGGTCGGTGAAATGTGTAAAGCTGCAGGCATGAATGCTTTTGTGGGCGGCAATATTGGTCGACCGGCATTGGAAATGTTATCCGCCGGTGAGCATTATGATGTTGCTGTTTTGGAATTATCCAGTTTTCAACTAGAGACAACTAAACGTTTGCAGGCAACTGCTTGTGTGATCTTGAATATATCTCAGGATCACTTGGATCGTTATGCCTCGATGGTTGACTATATGAAAGCGAAGTTGCGCATCTTTCTAGGTGCTGAATATGCCGTTGTAAATCGCAATGATACTATGTTGGAGCAGGTATTGCCCTCTGTTAAGAGTTCGACCACATTTGGTCTCGGGCGCCCGGCTTCTGATCTGGATTATGGCTTGTTGACTGACCAAAAAGGAATAGATTTTCTAGCCAAGGGTTCGCGTAAAATTATGCCGGTAGATGCAGTGCCATTAGTCGGAAGTCACAATATTGCCAATATTCTGGCAAGTATTGCTCTGGTTGAACCTTTATCTTTGCCTGAGTCTGCTGTGGTTCAGGCGATTGGGCAGTTCAAGGGACTGCCGCATCGCATGCAGACGGTCCGTAAGTTAAATGGCGTGACTTGGATAAATGATTCCAAGGCGACGAATGTTGGTGCCTGTCAGGCTGCCATTGCCGGTATCGATGGCGGTGTTGTCTTGTTAGCTGGTGGTCAAGGTAAAGGCGGTGATTTTGCTCAGTTATTGCCAGTATTGCAGTCTAAAGTGAAACACGTGATTTTATTTGGTGAAGACGCTCCATTGTTGAATGACTTGTGGTCAGGTGCTGTTGCTTGTGAGCTCGTATCTAGCTTGCCAGAAGCGGTACATAAAGCCAGTGAATTAGCGCGACAACGTGATTGCGTATTGTTGTCCCCAGCTTGTGCCAGTTTTGATATGTTCGATAGTTTTGAGCACCGCGGTGAGCAATTTAAGCAATTGGTGGAGGCCCTATAAGTATGAATACTTTACAGGCTCGACCTAAGCTAACCGAAACCAATCCATTTGGCGTTGACTCTATTTTGCTGGCTACTATGGTGACGCTATTGTTACTGGGATTGACGATGGTTTTCTCATCGACTATCGCCTTGCAGGACCAATCACTGCAGACCAATTTCTCTCACCTGACAAAGCAATCTGTGTTCATGTTGATGGGGGTTTCCGGGGCTTATATCGTTTCTCTGATTCCGATAGTCGTCTGGCAGAAGCTCAGTTTGCCATTGTTGATTCTTACCATGCTATTGATGGTAGTGCTGGTTTTATCAGGAATTGGGGTGGAGGTGAATGGCAGTAAACGTTGGATTAGTCTTGGTAGCTTTCGTTTGCAGCCGGCGGAAATTGTTAAATTGGTCATGGTTATCTACATTGCGAGTTATCTGACTCGACGCCGTGAAGTGCTTAATGAATTTACCCGGGGAATTATTATCATTGGTGCAGTACTGGCCATAGTGGCGGGTTTGTTACTCGCGCAACCAGATTTTGGCAGTTTTGTTGTTATTGTTTCAACCGTCGGTTTGATGATGTTCTTGGGTGGAGTGCGTATCATGCACATGCTTTTGTGCAGCGTTTTTATTGTTTCAGCGATTGTTATGATGGTTGTTACCGCCCCTTATAGAATGAAGCGAGTATTGAGCTTTCGTGACCCTTTTGCTGATGCTTATGATACAGGCTATCAGTTGGTTCATTCTTTGATTGCCATTGGTCGAGGAGAGTTTTTTGGAGTAGGTCTGGGCGGCAGTATTCAAAAATTGTACTACCTGCCACATGCGCATAATGATTTTATTCTGGCAGTCATTGGTGAAGAGTTGGGATTGGTAGGCATTGTGCTGGTTATCAGTCTTTTTGCGATATTGCTAAAGCGTGTGTTCGTGATTGCCCGTCGGGCTGAAGATGCTGGTATTGTCTATGGGGCCAGACTGGCCCAGGGAATTGGTTTGTTATTGATTATTCAGGCGACGATTAATATCGGAGTGAATTTAGGTGTTCTTCCTACCAAAGGTTTAACCCTGCCTTTTATCAGTTATGGTGGCAGCAGTATTTTAATCAGCTGCGCGGCAATTGGTATGGTCTTTGCTGTTGATAAGCAGTCCAAAGTTCGCCAGGTTGTGCCACCTAAGGCACCTATGATGAATAGCGGTATTTATAAAAATAAGGCTGCGAAAAAGAACTCCCGTAAATCAGTTGATCAACCATCATTGGCTGGCAAGGCAGGAGCGCGCACATGAAATGTCTGTTGATTATGGCTGGAGGCACTGGGGGGCATGTTTTTCCAGCGTTGGCAGTAGCTAATTGTTTGAAAGAGCAGGATGTAAAGATTGTCTGGTTGGGCACACAGAAAGGTATTGAGAGCCGGTTGGTGCCTGAGGCGGGTTATGAAATTGAGTGGATCACTGTGCAGGGACTTCGCGGAAATGGCTGGCGGCGATGGTTGGTGGCGCCCTTCACTTTGACTCGTGCACTTTGGCAGGCACTGATGGTGATGCGCCGAGTTAAGCCTGATTGTGTTCTGGGCATGGGTGGTTTTGCTTCTGGCCCAGGTGGTCTGGCAGCATATTTGCTGCGTAAGCCATTGCTGATCCATGAACAGAATGCAGTTGCAGGAATGACTAATCAATGGTTGGCGCGTTTTGCTAAATCCATTCTGACTGGTTTTAGACAAACGGAAGGTTTACCCAAAGATGCTGTCTGGGTAGGCAATCCGGTGCGCAGAGCCATCTCCAGAGAGATTGACCCGGAGAATATTCAGACGTATACCTCGAAACGTATTCTGGTTCTGGGTGGTAGTCAGGGAGCCCGATCATTAAACAAGGGTATTCCCAAAGTCCTGAGAGCGTTGGCCAAAAAAATGACTCTGGAAGTGGTTCATCAGGCTGGTAAGGATAATGCGGCGGAGGTTCAAAAAAGGTATGACCGGTCAGAGGACTTTCTCTCTGCAAAAGCAACGGGTTTTATCAATGATATGGCTAAAGCATACCACTGGGCGGATATAGTTATCTGCCGTGCAGGTGCAATGACAGTCACTGAAATCATGGCTGCTGGCAAGCCTGCGGTGTTTGTGCCTTATCCTTTTGCTGCTGGTGACCATCAAACTAAAAATGCCCAAGCAATGCTTGACGCAAATGCTGCCATTATGGTGACTGATGAACAGATTACGGACAAAGAGTTTGTCCAGCAATTGGCAAAACTATTGCGTGACCCTAAGTTGATTGTTTCCATGGGCTTGAATGCTCAGAGACTCTATCGTCCCAGTGCTACACAACAGGTGGCTGAATATTGCCGGGAGAATATGCATGCGTAATCAAGTAAAACATATTCATTTTGTTGGTATTGGTGGTAGTGGTATGTCTGGTATTGCTGAGGTGTTGGTAAACCTTGACTTTCAGGTCAGTGGTTCTGATATTCAGTCAGGCCCTGTAGTTCAACGATTGCAGCAGGCAGGTATTACTGTTTTGATTGGCCATGCTGCGGAAAATATAAAAGGTGCGGATGTTGTTGTTGTGTCATCTGCTATCAATCTGAAGAATCCAGAGGTTGCTGAAGCTCTGGCTAATAATATTCCAGTCATTCCCCGAGCTGAAATGTTGGGTGAATTGATGCGCTTTCAAAAAGGTATCGCTATAGCGGGTACTCATGGTAAAACGACAACAACCAGCCTGGTTGCAGCTACTTTGATGGCGGGCCAAATGGACCCAACTTTCGTTGTTGGTGGTTTGGTTAACAGCGCCAATACCAATGCGAAACTGGGTAAGGGTGAATATCTGGTAGCCGAGGCTGATGAAAGTGATGCTTCCTTTTTGAATTTGCAGCCGGATATTGTTGTTGTGACTAATATTGATGCTGATCATATGTCTACCTATGATGGTGATTTTGGCAAGCTGACGGATACATTCGTTGCCTTTATCCAGAATATTCCTTTTTATGGTTTGGCGGTGTTGTGTGAAGATGATGACAATATTCGGACGATTAAACCACAGATACATAAACCCATATTGACCTACGGCTTTTCCGAAAATGCTGATATTCAAGCCAGAAATATCAGTCAAGCCGGCGCAACTATGCGTTTTGATGTACATTTCAAGCAGCGAGAGCCTCTGCTGGGTGTTGAGTTGGCGATGCCGGGCAAGCACAATATTCTGAATTCTCTAGCAGCCATTGGTATTGCTTATCATCTGGAAGTTGACGATGCTGCCATTTATACGGCCTTGCGCAATTTTGCAGGTATTGGTCGACGCTTTCAGCATTTGGGCGATATTGCTGCCAAGAATGGATCAGCAACAGTTATTGATGATTATGCGCATCATCCGCGGGAATTGCATGCAACGTTAGAGGCAGCTCGTGGTTGTTGGCCTGAGCGGCGTCTGGTGACGGTTTTTCAACCACACCGATATACGCGGACTTATGAGTTATTCGATGATTTTGTGCATGAGTTGGCAGGCTGTGAACAGTTGTTGATTTGCGAGGTGTACCCTGCTGGAGAAACGCCGATAGCGGGAGCCGATGGCCGGGCTTTATGTCGGGCGATTCGAGCATTAGGTAAAGTTAATCCAGTGTTTGTGCCTGATGTTCTGGCTCTGCCACAGACTCTTGAAAGCTTATTGCAGGATCAGGATGTCGTATTAACATTAGGTGCAGGCAGCATTGGTAAGGCAGCCAATGAGCTGGCTGAAGCAATGTCCGTTGAAAATGCTGGGGAGGATACTTGATATGAGTAACCCTATTGTCCCAGCGGCTCACATGGTCGATAAGTTTGGTAAAGTTGCTGTGTTGATGGGTGGCCCATCAGCCGAACGAGAGGTGTCACTGAAAAGTGGAGCTGCTGTATTGGCTGGTTTACAACGCCAGGGGGTTGATGCGGTTGGCATTGATGCTGATGAATCGACCGTTGCACATTTGCAGGCTGAAAAATTTGATCGTGCTTTCATTGTTTTGCACGGCCGCTGGGGTGAAGATGGTGTAATTCAAGGAGCTTTGGAGGCTATTGGAATGCCTTATACCGGTTGCGGCCTTGCTACGAGTTCAATTGGAATGAACAAAGTTGTTACCAAACAACTCTGGCAGGCTCATAAATTACCAACGGCTAAATTTAAAGTCATCGCTGCAGCTGATGACTTGCTAGGGTTGGAAGATGAGTTGGGTTTACCGATGTTTATCAAACCGGCCCATGAAGGCTCTAGTGTTGGTGTTTCAAAAGTATCCAGTGTTGAAGATATTCAAGCTGCCTGGAAGCTTGCGGCATCGCAAGATAGTCTGGTGTTGGCCGAGCAATTTATTGATGGCCCTGAATTGACGATTGCTATTCTTGACGATGTGGCATTGCCCGTTATCCGGCTGCAGGCCGCAAACGATTTTTATGATTATCAGGCAAAATACGAATCTGATGAGACTCAATATCACTGCCCAGCGGGTTTGAGTGAGGATCAGGAACAGGCAATTCGCGCTTTAGCTTTGCAGGCATTTCGTGTGTTGGGCGGAGAGTCATGGGGACGTGTTGACATTATGTTGGACCGCAATGAACGGCCATATCTACTTGAAGTAAATACAGTGCCTGGCATGACCGACCACAGTTTGGTGCCAATGGCGGCTAAGAATGCTGGCCTGTCATTTGATGAATTGGTTGTGCGCATATTGGAGTTAAGCCTGTGAATATGCCCAAAGCACGAACACTTAAATCAACGGCAAAACGAGCTTGGGCTTTGCGTAAGGATAAGCACAGACGAGTCAAGGTTGCGAAATTTCGCCGAAAGAGCGTGGTTTTCATTGCTGTCTTGTTGCCGAGTGTGGTTGTGGTGTTACTGTGTATGGATTACCTGTATCGTCCAGGCGCTTTCGCTATCGAAGAGTTGCAGTTTCAAGGGCGTTTTGAATACGTTGCTGTTGAAAATGTTGAGCGTGTGGTTAAGGACTCGTTGGAAGGTAATTTTTTCACAGTTGACTTATCCCGCTTGCAGCAACAGGTTCAAGCATTGCCATGGGTCAGTGCGGCCAATGTCCGGCGACAATGGCCTGATAAGTTGGTTATTCGTTTGTTAGAGCATCAACCTGTTATGCGTTGGGGTAACAAAGGCTGGGTTTCCAATTCCGGGGTTGTTATTCCTGATGATAAAGCAGTTGATATAGGGGATGTGACCAGCCTTATTGGTGATTTGCAGGATGTTAATGAAATGTTGGCGCATGCTGTGTATTGGCAGCGCTTGATGGTTCCGTTTAATTTGCAGTTGCAAGCGGTGCAGTTAAAAAATTCACATGCATGGAAAGTTAAATTTTTGCCACGCAATATAGAGCATTTAGACAACGATTTAATAGATAAACAACACGTCGGTGAAATTACCTTGCTGCTTGGCAGCGAGGAAGTACAGGAGCGTTTTAATCGGTTTTTGCGTATGTATGGCGAAAATCCGGCGGCGCTAATGATGAGTCGGGTTATTGATGCGCGCTACCCTAATGGCCTTGCGATTATCAAAGAGGCAGTCATAGGTGCGGCTGATAATGTGGTGAATAGTGAAAGTGCGAAGAATACGGAGCGGCTAAGTTCATTGTAGCTTTGAGCAGAGACTATGAGTAAGAAAAACGATAGCAAATTAATAGTAGGTCTTGATATCGGCACATCAAAGGTGCTGACAATTGTTGGTGAGGTCAATGTCGACAATGAAATTGAGATCATTGGCTATGGACACCATCCTGCTACAGGTATGCGTAAGGGTGTGGTGGCCAATATCGAATCAACTGTCAATGCGATTCAGCGCTCTGTCGAAGAGGC
The DNA here is from genome assembly GCA_050633785.1 of Arenicella sp. Classification (GTDB taxonomy): domain Bacteria; phylum Pseudomonadota; class Gammaproteobacteria; order Arenicellales; family Arenicellaceae; genus CALKZN01. The sequence goes on along the minus strand of JBOEHE010000045.1, from coordinate 28,371 downwards.
TGAGCTGATGGCGGGTTGTCAAATTATGTCTGTTTATGCCGGTATCGCTGGAGCGCATATCAAGAGTTTTAACTCGCATGGTGTGGTCATGGTGCGAGATAACGAGGTTGATGAAACTGATGTTGAAAGAGTGATAGAGGCGGCCCGGGCCATTGCTATTCCGAATGATCAGAAAATTCTGCATGTGATGCCGCAGGAATTTATTATCGACAGTCAGGACGGAATCAAAGAACCGATTGGTATGAATGGAGTGCGCCTTGAGGCCAATTTGCATATTGTGGCTGGTGCTGTCAGCGCCGCACAGAATATTGTCAAATGTATTCACCGCTGTGGCTTGGAAGTAGATGACATCATTCTTGAGCAGCTGGCGTCTAGCGCATCGGTTCTGACGGAGGATGAGAAGGAATTGGGAGTGTGTCTGGTGGATATTGGTGGAGGTACTACCGATATTGCAATTTATGTGGAAGGTGCGATTCGCCATACTGCAGTGATTCCCATTGCTGGCGATCAAATCACCAATGATATTGCTGTGGTTTTGCGGACACCCAAGCAAGCTGCGGAAGATCTAAAGAAAAAATACGCTGTTGCTTTAATGCAGTTGGCAGACTCAGGTGAAAGTATTGAAGTGCCGAGTGTTGGAGAGCGTGAAGCTCGAAAACTATCCAGGCAGACTTTGTCTGAGGTAGTGGAACCGCGCATTGTCGAATTGTATGAATTGATTCAGGATCAGATCGAGCGGCACAATTTTACGCATTTAATTCGCTCCGGCATTGTTTTGACCGGAGGTAGTTCAAAAATGACCGGCATGGTGGAATTGGCTGAAGAAATATTTCATATGCCTGTTCGTTTGGGTATGCCGGAATATGTCGGAGGTTTAAGTGAGGTGGTTAAGAATCCAATTTATGCAACTGGAGTAGGTTTGGTCCAGTTCGGGCATACCAATCAACAATCACCCTATACGAGTTCAAAAAAAGTGGCATCTGGATTGTCGGTTTTTCAACGAATGAAAGCCTGGTTTCAGGGGCACTTTTAATGAAGTTATTGTTTTTATTGTTAAATTATTATTTCTTGGGAGAGAAAAATGAAATATGAAATTATAGATGCTGAAGATCAGCAGGCCGTAATAAAAGTCGTCGGTGTCGGCGGCGGCGGCGGTAATGCCGTCAATTATATGATGGAATGCAACATTGATGGCGTTGAATTTATTTCGGCCAACACTGATGCTCAAGCTATGCAGGCAGCGACTGCACCCACTATTTTGCAACTGGGGCGAAATCAGACTAAAGGTCTGGGCGCAGGAGCCGATCCTGATATTGGTCGTCAGGCTGCCATTGAAGACCGTGAGTTGATAGCCGATGTGTTGTCTGGTTCAGATATGGTATTTATTACTGCCGGTATGGGAGGTGGTACGGGTACTGGTGCAGCGCCAATATTTGCTGAAATCGCGAAAGATGTAGGTGCACTGACCGTGGCTGTAGTGACCCGTCCATTCCGATTTGAAAAGCGTGATAAGGTGGCTGAGCTTGGTTTGCAGCAACTTAAGCAATCGGTTGATTCACTAATTACTATTCCTAATGAAAAACTATTGGAAGTAATGGGGAAAGATGCGAGCTTGAAAGACGCGTTTTCGCAGGCGAATAACGTTTTAGCCAGTGCGGTTCAAGGTATTTCAGAATTGATTACTCGGCCTGGTCTGATTAATGTGGATTTCGCGGATGTGCGCACTGTTATGTCTGAAATGGGCGATGCCATGATGGGGTCTTCCTCTGCAACCGGTGCTAACCGCGCTGAAGAAGCAACGCGTGATGCATTGTCCAGCCCATTGCTGGAAGAAGCCCGTGTCTCAGAAGCCAAAGGTATATTGGTTAATGTGACAGCCGCTGATCTGACAATTGGTGAATATTCGCAAGTGGGCAGCATGATTGAAGAGATGGCTTCAGATAATGCCAATGTTGTGATTGGAACTACTGTTGATGACACTATTGGGGATGAGTTGAGAGTGACGATGGTTGCTACTGGCATAGAAAAAGCTAAAAGCCAGTCGGTCAATAAGAGTCCTCAAACCAAGCCGGTTGAAGTAGTACGTCAGATTGGTAAGGCGGTTGGCGGTTATGAGAGTGTTGATGACAACGAAGACCTGTTATTTCATCCTCGTAGTGCTCTGTCAGGTGACTTACCTCCGGCAAGTGACTTTGATGGGGATGAGTATGATATTCCCACTATTTTACGTGAACAGCATGATTAGTTGATTTAATTAATCGAAGAACAGTTGATCAAGTCATGGGCTCGTATCTTGTTTTCGAAAAGACCTTTTTCTCTATCGTTGTTTGCGATAATAACTGGCCCGCTGTTGGTGGGGCGGGGTATAAGCGTCTTTTTGCAAGTAAAAAGGTTCCGAGCAGGCACAGTCAATGGTTTTTCAGGCAAATAGGTGTGTTTACATTACCAATGGTTACAAAAAGCGTGATCACTACACAATCTCTCCCAAATAGTGTACGATCCGCTTTTCGTTTGCATCCAGGGGTCATTAGACACGCCGTTTGCCAGCTGTTTAATCACTATTTTTTGCGTTGCTGTTTCAAGTTGCTTTAATTTTATTATTCAAGTGGCTCAGAAGTGGCTGACGCAATGAAATTTCGGTAAGTCTCATGATTAACCAACGTACTTTAAAAAATGTCATTCGAGCCACTGGTGTTGGCTTACATACTGGTGAGAAAATTTACCTGACTTTGCGCCCTGCGCCAGTTGATGTCGGTGTTGTTTTTAGAAGAGTTGATATTGATCCGGTTGTTGAATTGCCTGCAAAGCCCGAATATGTCGGTGACACACGTTTGTCAACTGCGCTATATAAGGACGATGTTTCCGTTTCGACAGTCGAGCATTTGATGTCTGCATTTGCCGGTCTTGGTATTGATAATGCCTATGTTGAATTGACTTCAGCAGAAGTACCTATTATGGATGGCAGTGCCGGTCCATTTGTATTTCTAGTGCAGTCAGCAGGTGTTGCTGAGCAGAATAAAGCCAAGCAATTTATTGTCGTTAAAGAGACTGTGCGAGTTGAAGACGGTGAAAAATGGGCTCAGTTTGATCCTTTTGCTGGTTTCAAAGTATCCTTCTCAATTGACTTTAATCATCCTATCTTTATGAAATCACCGCAAAAAGCGGAAGTGGATTTCTCAACAACATCGTTTGTTAAAGAGGTCAGTCGAGCTAGAACATTTGGTTTTATGCATGATTTAGAGTCAATGCGTGAACGAGGTCTGGCCCTTGGCGCCAGCCACAACAATGCTATTGCAATGGATTCGTATAATATTCTTAATGAAGGCGGTCTTCGTTATGAAGATGAATTCGTTAAGCATAAAATCCTTGATGCAATTGGTGATTTGTATTTACTGGGTCATCCTCTGGTGGGGGCTTTCAGCGCACATAAATCAGGTCACGCATTGAATAATAAGCTATTACGCGCCTTGCTCAAGCAAGAGTCTGCCTGGGAATTGGTCTCTTATGACAAGCCAGAAGACGCACCGATTGCTTTTATGCAACTGGCGGGTGTATAAAAACCTGTTTATTAATAATCGGATTTGAGCACTTGTTGCTTAATTTGAAAAAACAGTGACGATTGATGAGTGTTTAGAGTTTCTTTAATCGCTGATACAATTTGTTAAGAGAATGTTGTAACTTTTTATTAGATGTTTGTTCGGAGCAGTAGCGCAATGATGTCATTGCAGAATCCGATGGCTTTACTCTTAACGTTTCGTTAAATGATTGATTTTTTTGTGAAAAATCATCTGGCGATGAGTTGGGATTTGTCCTATGCTGTAGGGTGAATTTCAATGAATGCACGTAGTCAAAGCCGCACCTGTGCAGTTGTTTTAGTAACTGTTGTTGGTTAAAGCGCAGGTGATTTGCGGCCACATTTGAGTCGCATTGAACCATCAAAGTATGGTTTTGAAAATGAACGGGGCGAGTTAATTTCGCTTCTGTGCCAGAAAAAGTAGGTGGCTGGAAAACACGATTCCATTGTGAATTGACTTTGTTTATTACTGCTGCAGACTTTTTTGCAATAAAAAGAGTTGCGTTCTGTCCGCTAGCTTTAGAGCTTTTAATAGGGCGCCCGCTTATGTGGTCATCTATAGTCGAGAACCTATTCTGATGTCTTCTGCGGTACTTTTTCATTGCTTTATTAGTCGAAAATTGTTTCGTGGCAAACTGGTCATTGACGAGTTATTTGTTGAAAATCTATTTGTTTGGGTAGTAATGATAAACGTAACGACAAATTATGACACTAGATTATTGCAATTGCTTTGCTGTAAAGTACAGCGATTCGATTGGAATGTGTTGGGTCGTGAGTTAGGTTGTCTCAGAACCGATAAGCGTAATCATAAAAAAAGAGTAGTAACGGGGTTTATGTGAAGCTGATTTTATTAAAAGATAGTACCAGCGAAGTAAAAAGCTTATGTCTGAGTGGCAAACGCTTTTTTGGGTTGATAGCGGTTCTTGCAGTGGCCTTGCCGGCAGCTGTAGGTGTCGGGGGCTTTTGGTTTGGTCAAAAAGTGAGCACTGCTGATGGTCTGCAGTTCGCCAATGGCGATGCTGGTAAATTGCAGCAGGCGCTTTTATCCCAACGTGATCAACTGAATGAAACGAATGAATATGTCAAAAACCATTTAAATGCTCTGGGCATGAAAATGGGTAGCCTGCAGGCTCAGGTGTCGCGTATTAATGCGGTTGAACAACGCTTGGCAGAAGCTGCTGGGATTGACTTGGAAAGCTTCAGGTTTGAACAGGATCCGGGTCAGGGTGGTGCGGATGCTACTGATGGAAATGTTGTTGAAGCTGATTTGAATACAGTCATGTCTGATCTGGAGCGTGAATTACGTGCTCGAGAAGCAGAAATCGAATCTCTGGGAATGATGATGTCGGCTTTGACCTTGAAGAGCGAGCAGACACCTTCTGGAATGCCGGTTAAAAACGGTTGGATTTCATCAAAATTTGGTTATCGTAACAGCCCTATTCATGGCGGTAGACAGTTTCATAAAGGGGTTGATATACCTGGAAAAGTGAATCAGGACGTGATAGCGGTTGCCGATGGAGTGGTCTTGCGTTCAGAGAAGAGCGGTAACTATGGGTGGTTGGTAGAAATAAACCATGGCGATGGCATTACAACATTGTATGCGCATAATAATAGCAACGCAGTCAAGGTTGGTGAGCCTATTAAAAAAGGCCAGTTAATTGCCAAATTGGGCTCAACTGGTCGTTCTACAGGCCCACATGTCCATTTTGAAGTGCGTAAGAATGGAAAGATGATTAATCCTTCTAAATTCATTCGCTGATAGTCTTCTCTGTTTGCTTAAGGTAAGAGGTATACTTCTTCTGAATAGTTACTTTTCAAAATTCTTACGAAGCAAGCTGATAAGGCGTGCCAGCGCTGGTTTTAGATGAGAAGAGGGGAGGTGCTTGTTTTTATGTTTTCGATCAGTTACTTGCTTGTGAAATAAGCCGCGCGAACTATTAGTCAACACAGTTCAAACATCATATAATCTCTGCTTTCTATGCGAAAAGCGCTTAAACTGAACAGTTTGGCCTTGTTTTTTTTTAAAACGTCACGAGATTAAATAGCTCTGATCAATAAACAATGCTCGGGTCACCTGTGATGTGTCCGGATTTGAAACTCAATAATAGGGTAAACCAGTGTTAAAAAAGATTTTTGGTAGTCGCAATGAACGACTCGTCAAGCGAATGAAAAAGGAAATTTCTGCAATCAATGCGCTTGAGAAAGACATGCAGAGTTTGAGCGACGAACAATTAGCACAGAAAACGGTTGAATTCCGTTCACGTTTGGAACAAAACGAAACTTTGGATGACTTGTTGAATGAGGCTTTTGCAGTGGTTCGCGAAGCGTCTGTTCGTGCTTTAGGCTTAAGGCATTATGACGTGCAGCTGATTGGTGGCATGGTTCTGCATCAAGGTAAGATTTCCGAGATGCGTACGGGTGAAGGTAAAACGTTAATGGCAACCCTGGCTGCTTATCTGAATGCCTTGGCTGGTCCGGTACATGTGGTGACCGTTAACGATTATCTAGCCAGTCGTGATGCTGCCTGGATGGGGCAGGTCTACACGTTCTTAGGTCTGACCGTTGGTGTCATAGTATCTGGTCAGGACCCGGAGACAAAGCGTGAAGCCTATGCCAATGATATTGTTTACGGTACGAACAATGAGTATGGTTTTGATTACTTACGTAACAATATGGCTTTTTCTACGGATCAGCAGGCGCAGCGTGAATTAAGCTTTGCTATTGTCGATGAAGTGGATTCGATTTTGATTGATGAGGCGAGAACGCCGCTGATTATCTCTGGACCGACTGAAAATTCGGCAGATTTGTATTCCAAGGTGGATGAGATGGTCGCCAACCTGGTGCTGCAGACGGAAGAAGATGGCCCCGGTGACTTTGCTCTTGATGAAAAAACCAAGCAGGCACATTTGACCGAAGAAGGTCATGAAAATGCAGAAAAATTATTGGAAGAGCAAGGGTTGCTATCTGAAAATGGCAGCTTATATGATTTAGCGAGTATTTCTCTACTCCACCACATTAATGCTGCAATTCGCGCCAATCACCTGTTCCATAAAGACGTAGACTATGTGGTCAATCAGGGTGAAGTGGTTATTATCGATGAATTTACTGGTCGTATGATGTCTGGTCGACGTTGGTCTGATGGTTTGCATCAGGCAGTCGAAGCAAAAGAAAATGTAGAAATTCAACGCGAGAATCAAACTCTGGCTTCTATTACCTTTCAAAACTATTTCAGACTGTATGACAAGCTGTCTGGTATGACAGGTACTGCTGATACCGAAGCTGAAGAATTCCAGCAGATCTATAATCTGGAAGTCGTTGTGATTCCTACGCATAAAGATATGATCCGAATGGATCAGCCAGATGTCATCTATCGGACTATGCAGGAAAAATTTACCGCTATCATTGAAGATGTCAAGTCACGGCACAAGGCGGGGCAGCCTGTGTTGATAGGCACGGCCTCTATCGAGGATTCTGAATTGCTTGCTCAGGCATTTAATAAAGCAGGTTTGAAACATCAGGTTTTGAATGCCAAACAGCATGAAAGTGAAGCTCAGATTATTGCTGAAGCAGGTCGCTCGGGGGCTATTACTATTGCCACCAATATGGCGGGTCGAGGTACTGATATCGTCTTGGGTGGCAATCTTGAGATGCAACTGGAAGATATTGAACCTGAAAGTGATGAAGCCGGGAGTATAAAGCGAATTTGGGAAGAGGCACATCAACAAGTGCTTAATAACGGTGGTTTGTATGTGATTGGTACTGAACGACATGAATCACGACGTACTGATAATCAATTGCGTGGTCGTTCGGGTCGGCAGGGTGATCCTGGTGAGACTCGCTTTTATTTGTCCCTTGAAGATAATCTCATGCGAATTTTTGGATCTGAACGTATCTCAGGTTTGATGCAGAAAATTGGTATGGAAGAGGGTGAAGCTATTGAAAGCTCGCTGGTTTCGCGAGTGATTGAAAATGCACAGCGTAAGGTTGAAGGGCATAACTTTGATATTCGTAAGCAATTGCTGGAATATGATGATGTGGCTAATGAGCAGCGTAAAATTGTCTATGAAGAACGCAACAATCTGATGAAGGATGAAGATGTGTCTGAAAACATTGTCGACATGCGGTTTGATGTTGTTAATGATGTTATCAGTCGCAGCATTGCGCCAGAAAGTATGGACGAGCAGTGGGATATTGAGCGTCTACAAGATGATTTTCAAAAAGAATTTGCTCTGGATTTGCCGATTCAGCAATGGTTGGATGATGATAAGTCTCTTCATGAAGAGCCGCTTCGAGAAAAGTTATTAGAGTCTGTTGTCGCTGAACACGAAGCCAAGATGGCTGAGCATGGCCCAGAAGCTATTCACCATCTGGAAAAAGCGGTTACCTTGCAAATATTGGATACACAATGGAAGGAGCATCTCGCCGAAATGGATTATCTGCGTAAGGGCATTGGTTTACGAGGCTATGCTCAGAAAAATCCTAAGCAGGAATATAAGCGTGAAGCCTTTGCGATGTTTACCGCTATGTTGGATCGTATCAAGCATGAAGTGGTTACTATCTTGGCAAAAGTTCAGATTCAGACCCAGGAAGATGTTGCTGAATTGGAGCGCCAACGAGCTGCGGAAGAGCAGAAGATGGAGTTCAACCATCCTGAGTTAGCGCAACAGCAGGTAGAGCAACAACCTGGTTTGGCTGAGGGAATTGCTCCAGGTCCGATAGTGGGTCAGGAAGGTCAAAACCCAGACGGCCCAGAGACGTTTGTTCGTGATGGGCGTAAAATAGGTCGGAATGAACCTTGTCCTTGTGGTTCCGGGAAAAAATATAAACAGTGTCACGGTAAATTGGTCTAAGCAACGCTTGACCTTAAGGGCTATGGATGCCGTAATAGCAGTCTGTGGCAAAATTGATATAGAGCCTTTGTCCGAGTATATCGAGCAAAGGCTTTTGTTTGTTGCATCGCTATAACACTTGGACGAATAAACGATATTAGAGGTAAAGAGATGGCCGTAGGTTTGAAGCAACCGGAACAGTTACTGCCGGTGGCAGGCGTTACTTTGAGCGCTGTTGCTACGGGAATGCGTTATAAAAACCGCGATGACCTGTTGTTGATTCATTTGGATGAAGGTTCTGTGACTGCAGCCGTATTTACATTGAACCGATATTGTGCGGCGCCAGTTACTGTAGCAAAGCAGCATTTGGAGCGACATCAACCACGGGTGTTGTTAATTAATGCAGGCAGCGCTAATGCGGGCACCGGTAAGCAGGGTTTGGAATCAGCCCGATTGACGTGCCAGCTGGTTGCTGAAAAAGCGGCTATTCAAGAAGAGCAGGTTTTGCCTTTTTCGACTGGAGTTATTGGTATGCAGTTACCAATGTCTGAATTTACCGCTGGCATCAATGCTGCAATGCAGGGCCGTGGACAGGCTGATTGGTATCAGGCTGCCAAGGCGATAATGACGACAGACACACAGCCGAAAGCGTTTTCTGAACAAGTGCAATTGGGTGATGTCCTGGTTACAGTGACTGGTATAGCTAAAGGTTCTGGCATGATTTGTCCGAATATGGCGACTATGTTGGGTTACATTGTTACCGATGCTGCTGTCAGTGCTGATGTGCTGAAAGAAATGCTGCAGACAGCCAATGGCAGAACGTTCAACCGTATAACAGTCGATAGTGATACCTCGACCAACGACGCTCTGACTCTGACAGCTACAGGTCAGGCTGGTAATCAGGTGGTTGATGATTTTAATTCCTCTCAAGCTCAGGCACTGTATCAAGCCATACATTCGGTTGCACGACAATTGGCACATGCAATTGTGCGCGATGGAGAAGGGGCGACTAAATTTATTGAAATTGAAGTTAATGGCGGTAGTACTGAACAGGACTGTTCAGCAGTGGCTTACACCGTGGCCCATTCACCTCTGGTGAAAACCGCTTTATTTGCAAGTGACCCTAATTGGGGGCGAATATTGGCAGCGGTTGGACGAGCTCCTGTTTCGCAGCTGGATATCGAAGCTGTCAATATCACCGTTAATGGCGTATCAATTATTGCCAACGGAGAACCGGCAGCTGATTACAGTGAAGAAAAAGGTCAACAGGCGTTTACGGCTGAAGAAATTTATATGCGCATCGATTTAGGGCATTCCAGGCACCAGCATATCGTTTGGACATGTGATCTGTCGCATGAGTATGTGACTATCAATGCTGATTATCGAAGCTAGTTAAGGTTGCTTGTGCACTTGCAATTATGAAGAGAATTGAGGTGGCTGTAGGTGTGCTGCGCCGGAAAAATCAAGTTCTTGTCGGGCAGCGCCTGGTTAAAGACCGTTATTTTCAAAAGTGGGAATTTCCAGGTGGCAAACTTGAGGCCGGAGAAACCGCTGAACAATGCTTGAAACGCGAGTTGTATGAGGAGCTGGGTATTGATGTCCTTTGTACTCAACCGCTGATTCGTCTGGATCATGATTATCCTGACCGACATGTACGTTTGCATGTGTTTGTTGTAGATGGTTTTTCTGGAGAACCAAGTGGCAAAGAAGGGCAGGCCGTACAGTGGTTGGAAATCGACCAATGTTCAAAGCTTGATTTTCTGGAGGCGAATGAACCCATTGTCAATGCCGTCAAATTGCCGTCATTGATGTTGATCACTCAATTGGAAAAATATGGATTGGAACAGACATTACAATGTCTGCATTTCTGGCAAGCCAAGTGTCAAGAGCAGGAGCGACGCTTTGTGGTCCAGTTGCGTGAGCCACAACTGACGGGCGACGATTTGCTGCAAAGCATCAAAACAATTCGCAAAGCTCTGTCATCGACGATACCTCTTATTCTTAATGGCGATATGAATGCAGCGATTGCATTGGGTTGTGATGGTGTGCATTTAAACGCGAATATAGCAAAGAGCTATCAGCAACGTAGTGAGCTGCCTGATTTTTGGGTTGGCATGTCATGTCATAACGAGGCTGAGCTTGGCCATGCAGAAAAAATTGCTGATTATGCGCTTCTCAGTCCTATCAAGGCTACCAAAAGTCACCCTGAACAAACACCAAGAGGTTGGTCCTTTTTTGCTGAAACTGTCTCACGTATCAAACTGCCCTGCTATGCTCTGGGAGGTATGAAGCTTGGTGATATTGATATTTCACGGCAATATGGCGGTCAGGGAGTTGCTATGTTAAGCGAGGCTTGGCTAGCTCTTTGAAATTCTGAAATAAATTATTGATACTTTTTTTTAAGTGAATGTCACTAATTAGCAGGCATTCATTAGTTCTATGCATGACAGTGCTATGACAGTTTGGTGAATATGAGGGCATATTCTTTGCGGTAAAGTTTTGCTTGTAGAGAGGGGCATGAGTCGTATGTCTTTTAGTCAATAAAGACAGATGTGTTCATGGTGTATGCCTATTGGCTGATGCTCTGATATTGATGATGGAGCTTTTTTACCTGAGAATATAAATGTTTTAAGTCTCGGTTATTATTAACATGATCATGGGCGTAACTCAGGCGCTCTTCATCACTGGTTTGTGCATCAATGATAGCCTGGGCTTCATCGTGGCTAAGGCCGCTGCGTTGCTGGAGCCAGCTGAGTCTTTTGTTCAATGGGGCGGTAACAACGAGTATGCGGTCAACCAATTGCTTGAAGTCTGTTTCGATCAATAATGGAACCACGACGATGCAATAGTCAGCTTCTCTATGCAGGTCAATCTGCTGTAAAGTCTGTTGTCTGATTGCTGGGTGCATGATGTTATCAAGACGTTGTTTACTGTCTTTGTCGGCAAAAGCCCGTTTGCGAAGTTCCGAGCGATCTAAGGAGCCATCCTTGTTAAGTATGGTTGGTCCAAATGCATCAGTGAGTCTATTGAGCAGGTTTGGTTTTTGTTGGAGTATTTCTCTGGCAATGATGTCTGTGTCGACAATAGGTGCGCCAAGTTTGGCGAAGTGATCAGAGGCGGCTGTTTTTCCGGAACCGATGCCGCCGGTTAAGCCAATGAGTATCATGTGAGGTGTTGTTAAACCAGGTTGCCTTGGTTCAACCGATAATTGAACTCAGGTAGTAATTGTTGATTTTATCACCCCATAGCATGGCTATCCACCCAGCAATAGCCAGATAGGGGCCAAATGGAATGGGTTTGTCTCGGTTGATTTTTTTGCTCACAATCAATGCTAGTCCGACCAGGCTGCCAACAACTGTGGAGATGAAGATTATTTGAGGTAATAATTGCCAGCCAAACCAGGCGCCAAATAGTGCTAGTAGTTTGAAGTCGCCATAACCCATGCCTTCCTTGCCTGTTATTCGTTTAAACGCGTGAAACACCAGCCAGAGGCTTAAATAACCACAGGCAGCGCCAATGATGGCTTGTTGCGGTGTGGCGAATACCGCCCATAAGCTGATGATTAAACCCATCCATAGTCCGGGCAAAGTGATTTCATCTGGCAATAGCTGATGATCGAAGTCGATAAACGTGAGTGCTATCAGTATCCAAGTCAGGATGACGGCTAAAAATCCCTGGGTAGAAAAGCCAAAATGGTGAATGACAATAACGCTCAGTATTGCCGTCAAAGCCTCAACAAAAGGATAGCGAGGGGATATTTTGCATTTGCAATTGGCGCATTTTCCGCCTAACCACAAGTAACCTAGGATGGGGATATTGTGCCATGGTTTGATTGCGACTTTACATTGTGGGCAGTGAGAGCCTTTGGTGACAATGCCGGGTGGGGCTTGTTCTGTGTCAGATGTTGCTTCATCTGTCTCTTCTGCCGGTTTTTCGCTTTGTGTTTGATCTGAGCTTTGTTTTAGCCACAGATGGCATTGTTGTGTCCATTCATGGTGCATTCTTTTAGGAATCCGTAGAATGACTACATTGAGGAAGCTGCCAACCAGTAAGCTGAAAACGGCGGTCAATGCCAGCTGAGAGCCGTGTGGCAAAGCAAGTAAGTTTTCCAACATAAAGCTATTTACGTGTTAGTTTGGTTAACCTAAAACATTCAGTTTAAGTGTGGTTTTATTAGAATACGGCTGCCATTTTAAAGATAGGCATATACATGGCTAATACCATTGTGCCAATAATGATACCCAGCACTGAGATCATCAGTGGCTCAATTAAACTGGCCAGTGCGTCAACGGCATCATCTACTTCGCGTTCATAGAAGTCGGCGATTTTGTCAAGCATGGTTTCCAGTTCACCAGATTCTTCACCACTAGATACCATCTGTACCATTAGATTGGGGAATACGTTGGATGTTGACATGGAGTTGGCAAGACTGCGCCCTGTGCTGATTTCAGACTTGATTTCCATCACTTTATTTTCAAAAACTCTGTTGCCGGTGGAAGAGGCAACCGTGTCCATTCCATCTACCAAGGGAACACCTGCGCCAAAGATGATGGACAATGTTCTGGAAAAACGGGCATAGGCAGATTTCTTTAAAATGATTCCAAAGATTGGAAATTTTAAAAATACTCTGTCCAGAAAAAAGCGGAATTTATGCGAGCGTCGGTAGAAAAATATAAAAACGGTTACCACTACAGCAACAGCGCCGAAAAATATATACCATTTATCTTGCAGCCATCTTGATGCGTCAACAACGGCTCTGGTCAAGGTTGGTAAGTCTGCTCCAAAGTTCTTAAATAAATCTTCAAATTGTGGGATTACAAAGAGCAGCAGTAAGACAATAACTATCGCAGCAATTGAAAGTACAATCATTGGATACATCATTGCTGATTTAATTTTGCTTTTTATGGCTTCCATTTTTTCTTTGTAAGTTGCCACTCGATCCAATAGCGTATCTAGCTTACCTGATTCTTCGCCTGCTTCTACCATGCTGGTGTAGAGGCGGTCAAAGTACTTGGGGTGTTTGCTTAATGCAACACTTAACGAGGTTCCTGACTCTACATCGCCGCTCAAGGAGAGCATGAGTTTTTCCATGCCGCCACTCTCGTGACCTTTGCCAATAGCTTTTAAGGTTTGTGCGACAGGAATGCCGGCTCCAATCATGGTGGCCATTTGTCTTGAGGCGAAACTGATGTCGGTCATTTTAACCGCTTTGGTGCCGGAGAACAGAGGTTTGGGTTTGCGTTTGACTTTTTTAACCCGTATGCCTTGTTTCCGTAATAATGATCTTGCTTCAGCAATAGATGCTGCTTCTATGTCTCCGCCTGTTTTAACTCGTTTCGAGTTTACGCCTTCCCAAACGAAATCAAATTGACGTTTCTTTTTCTGTTTTGCTGCTGCCATTATTGTTTCCTACTAATAGTTTCAACTGTCGACTATTGATTAGTCACCCTTTCAACTTCTTCCAGGCTTGTTATACCCTTTCTAACTTTGTCCAGCCCGGCTTGACGTAAATCCATAATACCATCTTTTTTAGCCGTTTCCTCAATATCTTTTTGCGTACAGCCTCCCATAATCAAGGACTTAATCTCTTCTGTTATTGGTAATACTTGGAAAAGGCCGCTTCGTCCTCGGTAACCACTGGAGCAATCAGAGCAACCGCCTTCCTTTGCGCCGAAAATAGTTAAGTCTTGCAAATCGTCTGGTTGAAAGCCAACTTCTAGCAATGCATGTTCAGGAACGTCTACTTCAACTTTGCAGTTGTTGCACAGGCGTCTGGCCAGGCGTTGTGCCACAATTAGATGTACGGAAGAGGCGATATTGAATGCTGGTACACCCATGTTAAGCAAACGAGTTAATGTCGCTGGGGCATCGTTGGTATGTAGAGTGGATAAGACCATGTGACCTGTCTGCGCTGCTTTAATTGAGATTTCAGCGGTCTCCAAGTCTCGTATTTCACCAACCATCAGAATGTCGGGATCCTGTCTTAGAAATGCACGTAGTGCGGCAGCAAAAGTCAATTTGGCTTTTTCGTTGATATTAACCTGGTTTATGCCGTGAACATTGATTTCGACTGGGTCTTCTACTGTAGAGACATTTTTGTCAATAGTGTTGAGCATGCCCAACGCCGTATATAGCGACACTGTCTTACCACTACCCGTTGGTCCAGTGATCAGAACCATGCCATAAGGACGAGTCACGGCATCAGCATAGAGCGTTTGTTGCTCTTCAGTGAAGCCCAATGTTTCAAGAGTGAGGCCTTCATTGCCCATTGATAGTATTCGAATAACTACTTTTTCACCAAACATGGTGGGCAGTGTATTGACACGAAAATCAATGGCTTTATTTTTTGAAAGTCTTAACTTCATTCGGCCATCTTGGGGAATTCGGCGTTCCGCAATATCCATCTTTGACAAGATTTTGATTCGGGCGCAAATCCTTGGGGCCAGTGCAATAGGCTGTTTAACGATTGAGAGTAAGACGCCATCAACTCGAAAGCGAACGCGCAGATTTTTTTCAAAGGGTTCGATATGGATATCTGAAGCGCCTTTTTTTATTGCATCTAGTAAAAGTTTGTTAACGTACTTAACAATGGGGGCGTCGTCAATTCCCGGGTCGGGGGTGTCACTTGCTTTTTCTCCGTCTTCGGCAGAAACATCCAGGTCGCCAAGGGCGTCTAAATCTTCATCATCTTGCAGTGCGCTTAAGATGGAGTCTTCGGCGGAGGCTTCCAGTTTGTCAATGAGCTGCCGTATTGCTGTAGGGTCTGCCTGAACGGGAATTACTGCTAAGCCAGTGCTGAATTTGAAATCGTCTAGGGCTTGCTTGTCCAGTGGGTCAGATACAGCGATGAATAATTTGGTGTGATGCTGATAGATGGGCAGTACACGATGTTTTTTTGCCAGCTTCATGTCTATCAGTTCCAACGGCATGAAATTGGTGTTTATAGACATTAAGTCAATTTGTGGAAAGCCAAAGTTTGTAGAGAAGGCATCACAGATCTGTTTGCCGGTTGTCAACTTTTTGTCAATGACAAGGTCAAACAGTTCCCCGGTTGTTCCAGCTTCACTCGCTAGAGATTCAGATTGGTCTTCAGGGATTAGTTCTAAGCGACTAAGGGTACGAGCTATTGAATTGGTGTCACCCATAATTTGATATTACACCTTACCTGTTTTTAAATTCATTACTTCATTCTAGTTTAACTCACTACATAGGTCCAATATTTGCTGACATGTTTATCAGAATGAAATTAGAATGGATAAAGTTTTTTGGAATCATGCCCTTACAAGAGTATCTATGTCGCTCTTGGATTGTAAAAGGGCAGTTTTTCTCAGGTATGTTTTCTGCTCTGTCTAGCGACATTCGCCAGGTAAGAACTTACTTAATACTGTGCCAGTTGCGGCTCCAGGATAATTGGTGGTTGCTTTTGTGCCGACGGCCCCTGCGCACTCCCAGGCGATTGTGCCGGCGGTTCCCAATGCAAGAGGGTTTGCGCCTATATGGGGGGATAAGATTAAGGTATTCGCCCCTGTTAGTACGGGAACGCCATTTGCGGCTGTATTATATGTCAGGGTGATTTGCCCGTTAGCTGGGTTTACAACAATTGAAGAGACAGTGTTGGTGCCGACTCTACCTGCGGCTTGCTCGACCGCCAGGGTGGCCGCATATCGAGTAATCCCGGCCAAATTGTCGTCCGCGTAACTTTCTGAAACGCCGAGCTTAACTGCTGAGGCTAAATTGATGCCCTCAACGACTCTGACTCTGTTTGTGTAGTTGTTATAGATTGGGATTGCGGTCGATGACAGGATGCCGATGATTGCGACAACGATCATTAATTCGATGAGTGTGAAGCCTTTTGATACTTTTCCTATTGTTCTTTGAGCTGAAGTATTCATATCTAATTGCCGTTTTTGTGTTGTATTTAAATGGTTAGGGTATCTTGTCTCGCTAAAAGTGTGATGTGGAACGTCTTGGGGGAGGGGTGGGGTATAATAATAAAAAAAGGTCGCAATCAACGTTGTGATTGCGACCTTTAAAACTTCTACATCAAGGCTGTACTATCTGCATTCGCCAGGAAGGAATTTGCTGACCAGTGTTCCTAGAGTTGCGCCAGCGTAGTTTGCTGTTGCTTTACCACCAGTTGCACCTGCACATTCCCAAGCTACTGTTCCTGCTGTTGCTGCGCCTAATGCTGCACCACCAATGTGAGGAGAGTAAACCAGAGTGTTTGCAGCGGCTAAAGCTGGAATGCCGTTTGCAGCAGAGTTGTAAGTTACTGTGATTGTGCCGTCAGCAGGGTTAACAACAAGAGATGTAACGTTGTTTGTACCGATGTTACCAGCAGCTTGCTCAGTAGCTAGAACAGTCGCATAACGACCAACGCCAGCCAAGTTGTCATCAGCATAGCTTTCAGATACGCCCAGCTTGACAGCTGAAGCCAGATTAACACCTTCAACTACTTTGGCACGAACCGTGTAATCCTGATAGGCGGGAATAGCTGTTGCTGCCAGAATACCGATAATCGCAACTACGATCATCAATTCGATTAGTGTGAAGCCTTTTTGGGTGCTTTGTTTGATTTGTGTAAAGTTCATCATTGGTCGTTTTCTCCTAAAGTTCAAACGGTTTTTTCTACTTACTTTCTTTTAATTTTTTTACGTGTTTTGCAGCTGTAAAGTGCAACTGCCGAGTCAAAAATTATTCAACTGCTAGTTTGGATAGTTGCAATTGCTGTGCCAATTTTTAGAATAACTTTTTATTTTTTTTAAGTCATTGATTATAAAGGATTTTTTATTTTTCCGTTCCTGTTTTTTGTTTTTCGCTTAATTTGGATGGTTGAAATAACTGACAATTTTTGTCACTCGATGTCGTATTTTGTCAGTTTGTAGCGAAATGAGCGAAAACTCATGCCTAATAATTTGGCAGCATCCGTTTTGCGACCGTTGCAACGGCGTAAGGCCATTAATAATGCTTGTTTTTCGGTTCGTTCCAGGTAGTTCTCGATGGGCTCGTCTCCTGGCATGAAGTTCGCTTCATCACGTTTGTGTTGCGAAGGAGTGCGTAGATTCAGGTCGTCCAGTTCGATTGTCTGGTTCTCTGCCAGAGCGCAGGCGCGCTCCAGAATATTTTCCAATTCACGGACGTTACCTGGAAATGAGTAGTTCAGTAGCGCTTGTGCCGCCTCTTTGCTCAGTGTAACAGGAGGGTTTGAAGATATGCGTTTAAGAAAATGTCGGATCAAGACAGGGACATCTTCTCTGCGTTCTGCCAAAGGCTCTATATTGATGGGAATGACGTTCAGT
This sequence comes from Arenicella sp., assembly GCA_050633785.1. Lineage (GTDB taxonomy): Bacteria > Pseudomonadota > Gammaproteobacteria > Arenicellales > Arenicellaceae > CALKZN01. Next base: position 10,669 of record JBOEHE010000045.1, on the reverse strand, counting down.
CGGTAAAATAAATCTTCGCGAAACTGTTCTTCATTTACCAGCTTTTCCAAGTCTTTATGAGTGGCGCTCAAAATGCGTACATCAATAACCTGTTCCTGGGTTGCACCGATTGGACGAACTGATTTTTCTTGTATGACACGTAATAGTTTGACCTGCATTGATAGGGGGAGATCGGCAACTTCATCCAAAAACAGAGTGCCGCCATTGGCAGAGGCGAATAAGCCTTGTTTGTCTGCGTGTGCGCCAGTAAAGCTACCTTTCATGTGCCCGAAAAATTCGCTTTCCATCAGTTCGCTGGGAATAGCGCCGCAGTTAACTGCGATAAACGGTTTGTCGTGGCGGGCACTTTGTTTGTGGATTAACTTTGCCACTAGTTCTTTACCGCTGCCAGAAGGGCCGCTGATATAAACTGGAGCCTGGCTGCGAGACACTTTCATTATTAGAGTGCGTATTTTTTCTATGGCAGGCGATTCCCCAAGCAAGGTTTTCGCCATTATCTGAGTGTCTTTGACGGCGGGTTTTCGCTGTGATGTGTCCAGACCATTTTTGATTAATCGTTTCAGATCGTCCATGCGTACGGGTTTTGACACAAAATCAAAAGCCCCCAATTGCAGGGATTTGACGGCTAAGTCAACATTGCCGTGTGCCGTAAATACGGCAACAGGTAATTCCGGCTGGTTTTCGGTAATGTATTGTATGATATCTAAGCCGCTGCCATCTGGCAGGTTCATGTCAGTCAGGCATAAACTGATGGCTTTACGGTCAAGTATGTTGCGAGCCTCTTCACAATTGCCAGCAGTTAAGGTGATCAGGTTTAGCCGTTCCAATGTTAAGGACAGGACATCAAGAATGTCGGGTTCGTCATCAATGATCAGGACTGTTTTCAGGCTCATAGGGTTTTTTCAATCGTCATAGTTTTGGTAATGGGACTGCTGGAATTATGCGCAAAGCTTAAGCGGAAGCAGTTGCCTGCTTCGGTGTCTATATATTGCAATTCTGCCAGGTTTAATGCGCAAATTTGTTTGCATATATATAGTCCAAGTCCTGTGCCGCCACGATCTTTGCCTGTGGAGAAGAAAGGCTCGAATAGCTTTTCTGCTATATTAGCTTGTATCTTATCTCCTGGGCTAATAACGTCAAGTATGCTTTTTTCGTTAACTTCCTTGGCCACAATAATGAGGGGTTCTTCGCTATTTGGGGTGGCATAGCGAAATGCATTGTCACACAAGTTGGTCATGATCTGGTGCAGGTGCTGTCGAGAAAAGCGAACGGTTAGCTCATCGCAGTACAATTTGACGTGGCTGACAGGGTGTGAGCCGTATTCACAATAGTTGCTGAGAAAGCTTTGCAGCCAATAACGTAAGGCGATGTTTTCCATTTCGATATGGCTGCTGCGACCAATGGAGAGGACTTCTTCGATGATGTGGTTGATGCGCTCACAGTTTTTGGCGATCATATTGGTGGCTTTTATGTCGCTCTTGGAGGTGTACTTCTTATCAACCAGTAATTCATTTGCCGCACTGATAGTCGTTAATGGATTGCGGATTTCATGGGCAATGCCGGTTGCCATGCGACCCATTGCAGCAAGTGTCATCTGATGGGCTTTTTCTTGCAGTGATGTTTCGTTCTTCAGGGTAATTTTTGTAAATATATTGTGGTCACCGAAGTGTTGGAACTCAACATTTATTGAGTTGTCGTTGTCCATGTGGATATTTTGTAAAAATACAATCGATTCGCTTTTGTCCGCCAGCCATAGTTTGTGTTTATAGTATAGCTCCCGGTGAACGTCTGATATGTTTTTCATCTCAGGAGACTTTTTCTCGCCAAGCATGTCAAAAGCAGCTGGGTTGCTGGTTTCAATGTAGCCTTTGTTATCGGTGACCAGAATGCCGATATCCAGATTTTGAATCAATGCGCTATTGATGGCGCTTAAGGCGATAATATCTTCATGCTGTTGGTCACTTTCTGCTTCAACGTTACGAGCTCGGCGAGCCAGCTTGGCGATGATGATGCTGGTGACTAGAATGCCTGCGCTGGTAATGCCAACGGCTTCAAAGTTGCTGTCGTTGAGTAGGACTTTGGTTGAGAGCATGTGCTCAATCCATAACAGTGCTATAGCAGCTACTGCCAGGCCAGACCCATAATTCAGGCGTAATACTACGCAACCTGCGGCAACGATGATAAATAGAACCATCGTCATGCCGGATAAGATGCCGCCACTGGCGTGCATCATCAGTGTCACCAGAACAATGTCGACCAGAAATTGCAGGAACGTGATTAATTTGAAGGCGCGTTTGTCGTTGTCTGCATTAAAAAAATAAAAAAGACCGGTCACGGTCAGGGTTACGCAGGCAACCAGGAACAAAGTTGGGTTGGCTTTGCCTAGTGATGATGTGGTTCCTTGAAAGTAAATCATTGCTAATAGGAAAATGCTCAAACCAAAACGCAGCAAGTTGAATAATTGCAGGGCGCGTAACATATCCCTGCTCCAGCGTGCAGGTAATGCGTCTACATTTGAAAATAAATTCTCTTTTATAAATGCTTTCATGCTTATCAGTTTAATCATGTCCGAGCCAAACACCAAACTTCTACCGTTGAAATTCCTGATTTTTTTAGAATTTTTGCAACTTCGCTGCATGTAGTGCCTGTTGTCATCACGTCATCAACAAGGGCCACATGGTTGGTTTGAATGTTTTCAATGACATCAAAGCTGTTGCGTATTAATTGTTGTCGTTTTTTTTGATTCAATCCCATCTGTGTTTGTGTATGGCGATTTTTTTTGACTATTGAGCGGTAAGGGATGTCGAAATACTTACTGAGGTTGCGTGTTAATAGTAGGCTGTGGTTCAGCCCTCGTTCTGCCAGTCGTCGATGATGCATGGGAATTGGGATTAAGTACTCCGGTAATGGGTGATCATGGAAATTGTTTATATGGTTTGTCAGCAGTGTTGCTAAATAGCGACAGTGAGATGGTTTGTTGGTGTACTTGAAAGAGTGGATTAATCTGTCGATAGGTTGGCGGTACTCAAATGCGCTATAGCATATGTCCCAATGTCGCTGTTGTTGCAGGCAAACTCCACAAATCGAATCATTGTGTAAGGGAGTGTTGCAAATGGTGCAGGAAGTTTCGATGGTTGGCAGGTGACTTGTGCATTCTGTGCATAATGGAATTTGGGAGTTTATTTCTGCTGGGATCAGTGGGAGCTGGCACAATAAGCAGTCCTGAGGAAACAGCCAGTTTGACAATGAATGTATGCCAGAGCGTATAGGGGACTTCTTCGTTGTCATTCTATGCATTGTTTTTCCTTTGCTGTGTTTGTTTCCTGGGGCTTTGGTCTAAAGGATTTGTTAGTCCTTAAAATCCTGGACAGACTGCATTTATAGCTTAAATTCTAAATAAATCTTGTCTAAAAGGCCAGTTGGCTTTTTCTCTTGCTTTTTCCTTTGAACAGAGCTGGAATTGTCTTGATGCATGGCGGGCACTGTGGTAACTTGCGACGCCTAATAAAACAATCTGTTTTGATAGTCGTTTTTTGTTGCAAAAATAGCGATGAATTTACTGTAAATTTGTCGTGATAAAGCACAAATGACGTTCTTGATTATCTCTAAATCGGAGTACTTTTAGCTATGGTGTCCAACTCGCTAATCAAAAGGTGTTGCCAGTCAGCACGAATTTTGTTCGTAATGTCTTTGCTGGCAATGTCGAACATGACGCAAGCGGCTTATGAATATAACTTGCCAGAACAAGTGACTGAAATCGGTCGTGAGATCACTGCTTTGCATAATCTGATATTTGTGATCTGTCTGGTGATTCTGATATTGGTATCAGGAGCCATGTTTTATTCCATCTATGCCCACCGAAAAAGCCGTGGTGTAGAAGCAGCTACATTCAGTCACAGCACCAAGCTGGAAGTTATTTGGACTGTTATTCCAGTGATTATCCTGATCGTAATGGCGGTTCCTGCCACTCAGGTGTTGATTAAGCAGGAAGACACGACTAAATCCGATTTGACACTTAAGGTAACGGGCTATCAATGGAAATGGCAATATGAGTATCTGGATAATGGTATTGATTTCTACAGCACATTAACAACACCACGCGAGCAGATTGACCAATTCAGCGGTAAGGTTGAGCAGGGTGTAAACTATTTACAGGAAGTGGACAACCATGTCGTCATCCCTTCAGGCAAAAAAGTGCGCTTATTATTAACCGCTAACGATGTTATTCACGCATGGTGGGTTCCAAAGCTAGGTGGTAAAAAAGACGCTATCCCAGGTTATATTACCGAAATGTGGATTAGAGCTGATGTTGGAGCTGAAGGCACTTATCGAGGTCGATGCGCGGAACTATGCGGCAAAGACCACGCTTATATGCCGATTGTCGTGGATGTGGTCACCCAGGAAGAATATGAGCAGTGGGTTGCTGTTAATGCTGAAGCTGCCAGCCACGAAATTAAAAATGTTGCTGATATCCAGTTGGATGAAATGAAGCAACCGCAGAGTGAGCGTTTCGTTTCACAAAAAGTCAAACCCATTGAATCAGTAGATGATGCGCAACAGCGTGTCATGGCAAATTAAGAGGTAGAGCATCATGGCAAATTCAGCAGATATGGCGCACGACGATCATCACCATCACACACCAACGGGATTCAAGCGTTGGTTTATGTCTACCAATCATAAAGATATTGGTACCTTATACTTAATTTTCTCACTGACAATGTTGTTTGTGGGTGGGGTTTTTGCTTTAGTTGTTCGAGCAGAGCTCTGGCAACCTGGCTTGCAATTCGTTGATCCACATTTCTTTAATCAGATGACCACTATGCATGCATTGGTGATGGTATTTGGTGCGGTTATGCCGGGTTTCGTTGGTTTTGCTAATTGGATGCTGCCACTGATGGTGGGCGCGCCGGATATGGCCTTGCCTCGTTTGAACAACTGGAGTTTTTGGATTCTTCCATTTGCTTTCAGCATTCTGTTATTGAGCTTTTTCGTTCCTGGCGGAGCACCTGCTGCGGGCTGGACTTTATACGCACCATTGACTATCCAGGGTGGTATGTCCGTAGACATGGGGATTGTTGCCATTCATATGATGGGTGTATCTTCGGTTATGGGAGCAATCAATGTGATTGTGACCGTCTTGAATATGCGTGCACCTGGCATGACTTTGATGAAAATGCCATTGTTTGTCTGGACATGGCTGATCACAGCTTTTCTATTGATTGCGGTTATGCCGGTATTTGCCGGAGCTGTCACAATGTTGTTGACGGACCGTCATTTTGGAACGGCCTTTTTTGATCCTGCCGGTGGTGGTGACCCTGTCTTGTATCAGCACATCTTTTGGTTCTTTGGCCATCCTGAAGTGTATATTATGATTTTGCCAGCATTTGGCATCATCTCGCAGATTATTCCGACCTTTGCGCGCAAGCCTTTGTTTGGATATAGCTCAATGGTATTTGCAACCGGCGCTATTGCTTTCCTATCGTTTATTGTTTGGGCGCATCATATGTTTACTGTCGGTATGCCATTGCAGGGTGAGTTGTTCTTTATGTACTCAACCATGTTGATTGCTGTGCCTACAGGTGTGAAGATTTTTAACTGGGTGTCTACCATGTGGCGCGGTTCAATGACATTTGAAACCCCCATGTTATATTCTTTGGCAGTAGTGTTTTTATTTACTATTGGTGGCCTTTCAGGTGTTATGTTGGCAATTACTCCAGCAGATTTCCAATACCATGACACGTATTTTGTTGTTGCCCACTTTCACTATGTGCTGTTCTCAGGAGCTGTCATGGCGATGATGGGCGGTGCGTATTTCTGGTTGCCTAAGTGGACTGGTCATATGTATGACGAGAGAATGGGCAAGATTCATTTCTGGTTGACAACGATATTCTTTAATATCACGTTCTTCCCGCAGCATTTTCTGGGTTTGGCAGGAATGCCTCGACGCTATGCTGATTACCCATTGCAGTTTACCGAATTCAACCAGTGGTCTACTGTTGGCGCTTTTGGTCTGGGTATTTCTCAATTGCTGTTTGTTTATATTATTATCTCTACTGTACGTGGTGGTAAAAAAGCAACGGCAGAAGTTTGGGATAACCCTGAAGGCCTTGAGTGGACTGTGCCTTCACCAGCACCATTCCACACATTTGAAACACCTCCAGTCGTTAAGTAAGGGCTATCGGAACTCTTGATATTTTAAGTGAACGAGCATCGATTTAATGGCTGTTAATAAAAAGAAAAGTAATGCAGTTTTGGCAATTACGCTGGCTTTGCTGGCTGTTGCGCTGTTTGTGGCTACATTCTTTTTGAAAGGTTTTGCCTAGATGAAAGCTTGGACTGCAAGTCTGGTCTTGGTGGCCTGTTTGATGTTCGGCTTTGGTTATGCCATGGTGCCTTTGTATGACTTGTTCTGCGAAGTTACTGGTTTTGGTGGTAAAACGGATACCATTTCCGCCACTGACGCCGAGGCAGTTGTTGTGGACCCTAATCGAACGGTTAAGGTACAGTTTACCGGGCATGCCAGTACTGGTTTGCCTTGGGAGTTTTCAGCTGAACAAGTTCAGGCAGAGTTAAAACCTGGTCAGGTATATGAGTTTTATTATGTGGCTAAAAATAAGGCGGATCGTGAAGTCGTAGCACAATCCACTTTTAACGTGACTCCGCCGCAGGCAGGGGCACATCTGAAAAAGCTGGAATGTTTTTGTTTTACACAACAAACTCTAGCTGGCAAAGAAGAGCGACGTATGTTGGTGCGATTGATGGTTGATCCTGAATTGCCCAACAACATAAATGAATTGACTCTGGCTTATAGTTTTTTTAAAGCCAAGGGTTAGCAATACAAATAGATAGAATGTTACACACATCGATTAATACGTTTAGAGGACATCAGTATGGCAGGTCATAAAGACGGTTACTTTCTACCCAGTGAAAGTCATTATCCTTTCTTTGGCTCAATCATTTTATTCATCATCGCGTTTGGTGGTGCAAACTGGTTGAATGAAGATATGATTGTGAATGGCAAATGGACCATGTTGGTTGGAGTTTTGTGCTTGCTGGCCTTGTTTTTTGTCTGGTTTGGCCGAGTCATTGCTGAAAGCCCTGATTACAATCTTCATGTAGATAAGTCATTTCGCATGAGTATGTCATGGTTTATTTTCTCCGAGGTCATGTTTTTTGCAGCCTTCTTCGGTGCGTTATACTATGTTCGCCAATTGTCAATTCCATGGTTGTCAGAAACAGAATTGCTCTGGCCTGGTTTTGATGGTGGTTGGCCTACAGCTGGTCCTACTGGAGCTGAAGCTATCGCCCCTGATACGGCGGTAACAGGCGATACAGAATTCTCTCACATTGGTCCGTGGGGCTTGCCATTGCTCAACACGGCATTGTTGTTGACTTCCAGTGTTACTTGTACCATTGCTCATCATGCGATTATTGCTAATAAACGTGGCCAGTTAATTTTTTGGTTGGCGGTGACAGTAGCTTTAGGCTTTATCTTTCTGTTCTTCCAGGCAGAAGAGTACATTCATGCTTTTAATGAACTGGGTCTGTCTATGGGAACCGGTGTCTATGGTTCAACCTTTTTTATGCTTACGGGTTTTCATGGCTTTCATGTCTGTATGGGAGCAATTATTCTTTTGATAGTTCTTATACGCTGTATTAAAGGCCACTTTACGCCCGAACGTCATTTCGCTTTTGAGGCAGGTGCCTGGTATTGGCACTTTGTTGATGTGGTTTGGGTTGGTTTGTTTATCTTTGTTTATATACTTTGATATTGTAAAGCCTGAAATTATTGAAACTGCTGATTGCATTGCGTCGAAATTGACGCAATGCAATTTGTCTTTTTGAAAACGGTATAAAATGGGTGGAAGTTTTAGGCCATTTCCAATCCGCTAATAGCTAGTAACTGCTCTAAAATCCATTTAGCCCAGTGTTTCCCTGTCCTGAGAAACGCGCCTTCAAGCCACTTATCTTTTATTGACGTTGATTCATTTCTTCGTGAAATTTTTTGGGGTTCATTGATTCGCTCGGATCGAGCCAGCCAATTTCTTTGCTTACAATAATTAATAGAAAAAGAACCACCCATATACTGATTCGCCATGTCAGTGATTTCGCAACTTTACCTCGATTTTCGAGTGAGTCATGTGATGATTTTAACATGTGATATAAGCCTTGAAATAAAGTGATTATCATAAGTATAAACAGGCCAATAATTATGTATTTAATTTCCATAAGATATTTACTTTGGTTCAGGTAGAATTGATGCTGTCATTTTTTGCCAGAGGGCTCTAAAGTCACAAATGAGTATGTCAAAAACAGCCAGAAAAACAGGCTTGAGCATTTTAGCATTGATTGTACTTTCGAGTATGGTCAGTTTGGGCTTTTGGCAATTACATCGAGCTCATGAAAAACAAGTAATGCAGAATGAGTTGAACCAGAGACAATCAGTTCAATTAAATCTCAACACTCAAGCTGTAGGTGTGAGTGATCGCTTCAGCCAGGCTTCGATGTCAGGCCGCTATCTGGCTAAACACACAGCCTTGTTGGACAATCAGGTGCATAGTGGTCAGGTTGGATATCATGTGTTGACGCCTTTTCAGATAGACGACAGCGGTTTGATTATTCTTGTTAACCGGGGCTGGGTTCCGGTGGGAGAAAGTCGGCAACAAAAACCGTTAATAACAACTCCTGATACGACCTTGTCTTTACTGGGGCGTTTGAATTTGCCACTGAGTAAACCGGTTTTTTGGGATGATGAATTGTCTCCTGTGCAGGAAGGGGCTTGGCAGTATCTTGATTTGCTGCATTATCAGCAGATAAACAAGCTAAAAATACTGCCTTTACTGTTGGAACTTGATAAAACACTAGACCGCGCCGGGGGCTATGTAAGACAATGGCGCACCTATGATGATCAATGGGTTGAACGACATCGAGCCTATGCTTTTCAATGGTTCAGTATGGCGGTGGTCTTTTTGATTATGTGTGTTTATGTTTATCGTAAAACACGCTTTGAAAGTGTGAGTGAGCAAAATGTTTAAAGAAAAGAAATGGTCAAATCGTTTGCAGCTGATCATGCTGTTTGTTGTCTTTCTGGCACCCTTGGTTGGTGCTTACTATATGTATCAAACTCGTGACAGCCGCGAATATAACACAGTCAATAATGGCGAGTTCTATCCAAAGCCATTGGATCTTGAGAACATCCCTTTTGTTTTTACGGATGGCAAAACAGTTCCTTTTGCTGAGTTTGAACGAAAATGGTATCTGGTCGTTATTGCGGATAAAACATGTGGCGATTCATGTGAAGAAAATTTGCTGAAAATACGCCAACTCAAACGCATGCAGGGTAAGAATGTGGCTCGTGTAGTGAGCTTGTTTGTTCCTAGAGGTTTGCCTGCTGATGAGGTTGAAGATCTTACGGCCAAGTATAGTTTGACGACTATTAAAGCTGCAGATTCGGCCCAGTTGGAACAGTGGTTGCAACCGTTTTATACTGGACGTGGACAAGCTGAGTTAGATGCCGGCAGAATTTATATGATTGACCCTCTGGGTAAGTTAATGATGTCCTATCCAGCAGGTACTGACCCCAAAGGGGTTTATAAAGATCTCAAGCGCCTGCTCAAAGTCGCACAAGTTGGTTGAGTGGATTCACTTTGTTGTTTCCAGCATTTACCAATACTAACCTCTTTTTTAGTCTAAAATAGCGCCATGCATACAGCTCTGGATAAGGAAAAAAATTTTAGCGATATCTGTCGCCAGTATTATGATCTGACTAAACCCCGGGTGGTTATGCTGATTGTATTTACGGCAATTGTTGGTATGTTGCTGGCTGTGCCGGGTGTTCCTGATCTGGCGACAGTGCTGTTGGCCTCTATAGGCATCGGTCTCGCTGCTTCATCGGGTGCTGCAATGAATCAGATTATTGATATGCGCGCTGATGCTGTTATGGCCAGGACCAAAGCTCGTCCTTTGCCAACGGGTAACCTTAAGATCTGGCAGGCGATTTTATTTGCTGTCTTTCTAGCTGTATTAGCTATGCTGGTGCTGGTATTAGGAGTTAATACATTAACGGCTGTGCTCACATTCGCGTCTATGATTGGCTATGGTGTTATTTATACTGTATTTTTGAAACCTGCCACACCGATGAATATAGTGATTGGCGGCGCTGCTGGGGCAGCTCCTCCCCTGTTGGGCTGGGCAGCAATGACCAATGTTATCAGTGCCGAGGGTTGCCTGTTGTTTCTGATTATATTTGCCTGGACGCCGCCGCATTTCTGGGCCTTGGCTCTTTACCGCCGTGAAGAATATGCCAAAGCTGATGTGCCTATGCTGCCAGTGACGCATGGTGAAGTGTATACTCGAGTACAAATTCTAATTTATACCTTTATGATGATTGCAACGACACTTTTGCCGTTTGCAATTGACATGTTTGGTTGGCTTTATCTTGTGGGTGCCATGGTGCTGAATCTGCGTTTTTTGCAGTATGCGTGGAAATTGTACAAAGATTATAGTGATGCGCTGGCTAAGAAAACATTTATTTACTCGATTAAATACTTAAGTTGGCTATTTGGGTTGATGTTATTGGATCATTACTTAATGCCTATGATCTAGGGCCTGTTCACACTAAATTTTTGACCGAGAGTATGACTAAAATTTGTTCAGACGAGGCAGAAAT
>JBOEHE010000044.1:0-116106 GCA_050633785.1 Arenicella sp. | reverse complement strand
ATCCATCACATTACAACCTTCTACACCCAGCGAAAGAATCAGCTCGACAAAATTAGCAAACCCTTCAGAATAGGCAACATCAGCATTTTCATAATGATTGATTCCCCATAAAAGGTCATCGTCGAGATGATCACAACAGGCATAAGGTAACTCTTGCATGTAAGGGTGTGGGAATGCAGTATCTTCATTGTAACCTGCATGTATTGCCGTTCCACCGTCAAAGTCCTGAATCAGATGACCTAATTCATGGAAAATCGGATTGACCTGAAAACCAACATCAGGCGCCATGCGAAAACGCGGCATAATATTCAGCCATGGACGAGGCAAAACGATATTGTTGGTGCTTGGATTATACCAAGCCCCTGCCTTATCTCCCAAATTTGAATCGTCCAGATTAGTATTATATTTAAACACTAATTTATCGGGCAAGTTTTCATGCCACTGTCCAATATTTTCTTCATAAGCATTTTTTGCTTCCACTGCGGATAACCAGACATTAGCGGCATTGAGCTCTTCATCCTCATCAAGCTCCGCAATCGACATATCTCGGCCAACTATTAACTCCCCAAATGCCAATGTATCGTCAGAAATAGGCAACGAGGAAAAACTAATTTTCCAAGCCTCGGATTGCCTGAGCACCTTGAACTCACTCGTATTAAATACCAAACGTAAGCGAAATTCAGCATTATGGAAAACTGGAGTAACAACCTCAGTAATACACCCTGACTCGTCCGTTTCAAAGGAATTCGTCGTTGCTATCCAGACACCACCGGAAGTTCTGTAGTCCAGCTTAACCTTGATACGCTCTAATGGTTTAGTCGTAAAGACTGAAATGTCACCCAAGGAGAATTCGTCGTCAAAAACCCGGATATCTTCGGTGCTAAAACAGGCCGATAAATCTATATCATGGGCATAGGATATAGTGGCCAGTGAACCCAAAATTAGTGCCGTAACTATTTTAATTATTCTCATTGTGTATCCTCCTGGATTGGGTCTTCTCTATCGAGTTGGGTTAGAACTGTATCTAACTATCCTATCGCAATTTGTATCAAATATCATTTCGCACTATTTAAACGGTTTTGACCCACTTCTGTCAGAAAGCAAAGCCCGTAAAATTAACAGCCTCATTTATATTCTTATATTAGCCTTGTCGCCCCCCCATATGACTAACCTTCATCCTCCCTATTCTCTTGTGCCCAGCTTTCAAGCTTCTTTACTATGTTTGAAAAAATAGGATATATATGGTTAATTGTCTCATTAGGTCCTTGCATCGCAATCAAACCATAATAATTATGATGTAAATCAATAAAAGGATATGAACCGTAAGAACCTGGACTTGATATTCGACTTGCCCTATTGCATGCAGGCTGAGATAAGGGACATTCAACCCATACACCAAGACCATAACTCCATGGTGAGTTGGCTATATTTATTGAACCCATTTGGTTAGACGACATCTCTGTTAAAGCATTTTGATTAACAATTTCCAAGGCAATCAGTTTTTTCAGAAACTCGCGATAATCCCTTGTTGTCCACGTCATACCTCCCGCTAAGATTGGGTTGCTCTCAGACGGCAAGTTGTAAGCTGAATTACCAAACACATTAAATTCTGCTTGAAACTGTTTAAACACATCCTGCCAAGTATCGACATTCAATGCTTTTATAGCCATTAAACCCGCAACTTGCATATGCGCAGAATTGTAATGATACGTTTCCCCAGGCACATTATTGTTTATATTTTCTACTGCTATTTGTGCAACACAGGACTCAAAATCTGCATTCACAGAATAAGTGCAGGTTGGAGATACATTTAGACCTGAGGTAAAACTAAGCAGATTCCTCAATGTGATTTGCGATAGAACGCCGCTTTCAGGCCATGTAGCAATATAATTCTGTGGGTTATCATCCAATGACAGAACTTCACTTTGCACTAACCACATAATGATTGTAGAAGTGATCCATTTTGCAGTAGACGCTGACTCATAATGCGTGTCAAGATCAGAATCACCGATGCTATAGGTAAACTCATGTCCATTTTCAGCCACAAGCGTTAAAGTGAAACCGATATTAGTATTGATTGCATCTAGACTGGCTCCTATCTCTTGCTCTAATTGGGTGCTTTCTGGCTCGCCTTGTAACAACAAGGTAGAAACGATAAGGGGTACTATAGTTTTCATTTTTATCCTTGTGTTGATTAATAAACCTTATGTATCAATTTCAGATACGACTTACTAAACGCCACAAAATGTTTTTAACGATAACGCAACTGGGAAGTACCTCAGGGTCACCATAGATATTGATTAATGTCATTTAAAGCAGTGCGTCAAATCCTTTTTAAAAAAGACATCCCAGTCAACGCAAACTGCAAATTCCCTGATTCAATAAAGCAAGACCCTGTTTAACAACTAATGTCATCCTTGAATCGAATTGAGATTACTATAATTAATATCATTAACCGTTTGTATCCCCCAAAAGGGTGAATTTTCCACCCAAATACAGCCAAGCCAACCCCTGCCCCACCCATTTGGGGGAGGCAGCAGATAATTTTCAAGTGGGATGACACAGGCTACATGGAAAGCCTTATTAACAAAATAAAGGCATTGCTCCACCCTGCAGGCTCTTTGTACCTGTTCTGCACTCGCAGAGGTCAGCCGTACATTAAAGCAGATAAATCATGCAGTGAGTTTCAGTCAATGTGGCAACATTGGCAGAAAAAAGCGATTGAACAGACAAAGCTACAAAGCAAATTCAGTGAAAAATACTAAGCAATCGGGTTGGTTCTGATATTGATACAACAGAAAACTCATCCGAATTACTAGGCTATGCTGATACTACAACGTTTAAAAAACACTGTCGGAATGCACCCGTTAAAGTGACACCATTCATAAAGAAATGAATAATCTATGGGGAAAATGTTGAATTTTAAGCTTTTCCAACCCTTGGTAGACCTTTGATTATAAATAAAAAGAATGGTGATCAACACTGGGTTCGAACCAGGACACTCTGATTAAAAGTCAGAATAGTTATAAAAAGCAGTCTATATAAATCAATAGCTTTCGGCGTTTGCCACTCTTGGAACTGCTAGTAAACTATCCTAAATTGACACTATTTATTGTCAATTTGGCACAAATCTGGCACACGCGTACCCAATGAATCACATCTGTAGCCCCATTATTTGTGTATCGGCGCTACCATTTTTGATGAAATTTAATGCCTCTTTTATCAATCTGTGTGGGGTTTCAATCTTTTAACCATTATCAATTCCATAGATCTAATCCATGCTGTTTACTATGGGCTTTCGCATCTGCAATAATTTTCAAGATAATAAGCAATGGCAACGCAAGCCAATGATTTTGAGTAATAGCAACAAAAAAACCGCCTACAATTAATGCAATGTGCATTACGATAACACGCGAAAACAACGGTTTTACTGTCAATTTCGCTTGATTGGCATGCGAAGCTTTAAAGAAATGTATAAAAAGTGAATAGCCATGACTGATGAATAAACCTAAAAATGCAGGCCATAAAGCAACTAAATAATTGACAACAGTTGTTAGTGACTCATCCAATTTAAGGGAGCTGCTTTGCACGCCCTGCACAAATAAAACCCAAATAAATAAAAAGTGAATAGCCATGAAACCCATAATTTGTACAGAATTGAATACACTCAGCAGTAAACCTGCTACCGGTGAAATAATAATATTTCTCACAGATTGAAAAAGTAATAGGATCAATGTTTCTGACCAGTACAACACCATGATCTCATCTAGTTGCCAGTTGAAGAAATAGGCACCTAATAATGGTATCAAATTAACCACTATCAACATCCATAGAGAGCTTTTACTCTCGCTTGCATCCTGACCTGATTTCAATTGTTGTTGAACACCTTGTTCCTTTTTATCAACCAAAGGGTCAAGTTTGGCGTCAATATTTTTATTTATTGCCAAAGCCGCCTTCAATCGCCCTAGATTTTCTAAAGTGAAGTTACCCCCGAGCGGTGAGTTATTATCATCGCCGGTATCGATTGATAATGCCTGACCTTCTTTAGGAAAAATTGATTTTTCTTCAACCTCAGTTAGGCGTAATGAAATAACTTCAGAAGCAGCAAGACGTATCCCTAAGCTCATCAACGGTATACCAAAGCGCACTTCTAATTTACCATTGTAAACAAGCAACGCTGCCTGCCCTAGCAACAACACTAGAAAAATAAATGTGATGATTATAATGGCCAAACACCAACCTATAAGCCAGAATAGTGTAAAAATAAATCCAACAAAGCGAAATAAACCGCCTTCAACCTGAACACCATCAGTGACCCCAAATGTCACAGCAGTATTTACAGCTATGGCAATCAAAATCGCTAAAGCCGTAACAAAAGTTATTAATAAACCTTTGTGACGAATAAACGGCATGATATGCAAGTAATCCACTTTGTCCTTAGCTGGAAATAAACCAAAGAAAAAAGCAATTCTATTATTAGGAAACTTCATTTTCAGACTATTTAATAATTACCAGCTATTGTATCTCATAAACACAAACTCTATAAATTTACTCTTCGGTTCCTGCTTAGAACTTTGCCCCCTATACTTCACCTTTATGCAGTCTGCTTTAATTACTATTGAATCTAAAACTGAATTCACTAGATTTTCCTAGTAACCCCAAAATTTTCTTTGCTTCGGTGTTAGGTGGGTATTTACTAACTATTTCGATGACTCGACTTTTGCTTTTAGCATCTGGATAGCCGAAATAAATTTCGCCACTTATGAAGCTAGAAACATATACTTTTATTTCTCTCAGGATGGCAGCTAAGTGTACTCTATCGTTTTCACCCCATTTATGGTCATCACTAATACAGAGCACCACTTCATTGGTCCTATTATAGATATTAGTTTCAATCATTTTTTCATACTGTTGTCCAACTTGTTGAACATTTTGAATCTCACTACTTTATTTAGCTAAACACCGTCGCTGACACGATTCCCAGGTTGATTCTGCAAAGACAACACACTGCTGATACTGGCTTTCAGTCAGTGGATCGTTAGGTCCTGAATTATTAAGGCAATACTCCACATTAGTAGCATAATCAAGATCACATTCAAGTAGACATATTGCCGTCCCCCCCCCCTACTCATATTAGCAATAATTGCGACTTCTCCGTTAATGCCTACAGCCGTAACACTTACATTTTTGAAGGTAATGTACGTATGCAAACATCCAGAGACGGCACTTCTAGTGAATCCATTCGCTTTCGCAGTTCACCAGCACTCATATTTTCAATATCATTAAACGATAGTTGATTGTCATCATGCATATGTTGTGATGTAAGCCAGTTTGCTAAAACTTGATCCATTGTTACTTCTTCTACTTTAGAACTAAACGGCAGATTTTTTTGGCCAATATCTGAAATTACAGTCCAACGTAAAAACATCTCTGCTTTATCAAACCATAAACAAAACTTCATATGCCTATCTGGATATCGAAGTTTTAGATCTACCTCAATTTTTTCTATCACTTCCAACAGCGCTTCTGCTATTGCTCTTTTCTCATTTTCATTTACCTCCCCTCCTGTTACCGGAATAGATACGAGGTTGTTCTTTAGCTCCTCACCAAATCGGCTCTCTTCAAAAAACAAGGAAACCCTTTTGGCTTGGTTAGATTTTATCTGATTGATTAATTTCATCATTGTCTATTAAAAAGGGTTTGGAACTCTTTCACCATATAAAAAGAAATCAAATTGTTTTGCATCTCCCCCTTCTTTTAGGAAAGTGCGAATTTCTAACAATTCTAAATCAAAGGGAGATCCTCTTCCAGTGGCAGCACGAGTCAATGAACCATTGATACTTCCACCTACTCCACTCAAATCAACGGAAAACTTAGTTCCAGCTCTTAATTCTGTAAAAATCGTACCTAGAAAATTAGGATCATTCATTAATGTTCTTGCGGATTGTGAGGATGCAAAGTCATCAAGTCCAATCGATTTCCCTAAAGCAATCGTCTGGTTGGTACATTGCTCACCAGCCTGTGTCACGGAGCCAGCACCACTAGCTGAACGAATATGCCTTAGATATCCCAGACCTTTTCCAATAGCTTGGCCAGCAATAGAAAGAGGAGCTCCAAACAATTCACCTACAACAGGATGATACATCCAACCATTTGCAATACCATAACCCACTTGGCTATACGCATTATTAATTTGGTTTCTCCAACCTGGGTTCTCTTGCCCGTCATTGTCCCAATAATTACCATCACTCCAAGTTCCTGGTGCTAGACCAAAAGGGTCAGTCCATTTCAACGGGTTACCAGCAACGTACCCATAAGTATTCCCCCCACCAAGCAAACCAATAGGATCACTGGTCACATATCGACCAACCTTTGGATCATAATATCGATGCCAGTTGTAATGCAATCCACTCTCGATATCATAGTATTGCCCAGGAAAACGCAAATGCATTTCTTCATTGACACCATCACCATCGGGATCTGCTACTGCAGGCAATCGCCCAAAACCATCACTGTCCCACAACCATGTCACTGCACCAGCTTGATTCAAACCGTATCTCGGTGTATTCAAGTGATCTGTCACCAGATACAGAATGTTTTGCTGTCCTGTGGCTGTTATCTCAATCTTGGCGATGGGCGCACCGTCCAACCAGACATAGCTTTGCTGTAACACACTGCCCTCAAAATATCTCTCCAGCACCTGACCGTTCAGATCGTATTGATAATTGATCAATAAATTCGAACCTGATGCACCGCCTATCTGCGCTTCTTTATGCGTGCGCAGGTTTCGATAGTCATAATCATAAGCAACGATTAAGGAGTCATCGGCATTACGAAACTCACTAAGTTGATTGCGCTGGTTATAACTGTATAGCCTGCCACCACCTAGATCAGTCAGGGTATTACCAACAACATCGAGTGTATTGTTCCAGGGGCCAAGCTGATTCAGGCGGTTGCTGTTCACGTCATAGCTGTGAGCATAATTATCACCATTGACATTCAGATTTAAGCGGTTGCCATTAGCGTCATAGGTCAACTGCTGTTGCCCAACACTGCCAGTCTCTGCACTCAAACGATTCAATGGATCATAGCTGAATGTGGCCGTAGTCGCAGTGGCTGTCACTTGCTTACTCAACACATTGCCATTGGCATCATAGGTGTAATTAAAGTCCGTTATACCACTCAAAGACTGCTGGATGAGCCTGCCTTGTGAGTCATAGGTTCTAGTCTCTGCTATGCCATTACCGAGAGTATGCCCTTTAGACTGACCATCTGCACGATAGCTGCGGTTGCTGATCAAAGTCTTGGTATTGCCCTGCCAGGTGCTGTTGGCTTGTGTCACTCGGCCAATGGCATCGCGTTGATAGGTCAGAACCAAACCGCTGGGGTTATGCTGTTCAATCAGGCGATTGCCAACATCATAAACATAGTGCGTGGTGTACGAACCAATCACATCACCATTGGTTTTCTTCTGAACAGTATCAACCTGCACCGTGTTACCCCATGGATCGTACTGATATGTGGTCGAACCTGCACTGTTACTCACTCGACACAAACGACCCACACCATTGTTTGGGCACGCAGCAGCGTCTTCATACACATAGCTGATATTTTCCTGTGTATCTGGATAACTCACCTGTGTCAGGCGATTCAGGGCGTCGTATTGATAATTAACCGTGATACCCCTGGCATCGGTCATACTAATTACATTGCCTGCGGCATCGTATGTATACGTTGTTGTACCACGGTCTGGACTGATTTCTTTAAGCAGGTTACCTAGATCATCGTAATTATACTGAGTAGTAGCCCCATTAGGCGCCTGAACTTCAATCACCTGATCTGCCACATTGTAGTCATAGCCCGTTGTGTTACCCAGAGCATCCACAGTCTGCTGCAAACGATTCAAGGCATCATGCTGATAGCCAGAGTCAGGGTTTTCCAAGGGATCAGTAAAGCCAATCGGATTACCACTGGCATCGTTGACTATTTGTCCAATAGACCCTGCACTGCTGATCTGGGACACATAGTTACGCTGATCATAGTGCAAGTTGATCTGGTTCACCAGCGAGTTGTCTGGATCAATCACTTTATGTTCAATGCGATTACCGCGAGTATCATAGGTGTACTCAATACGGTTGCCCAGATTATCACTGACACTGCGCAGCTCGTGTGCAGCATCATAGCTGTAGTTCAGCACAACACTGTCAGGCAGTGATATCTGTGTTACCTGACCCATAGCATCGTACTGATAGTTCGTCACTTTTGACGCCTGACCTGCCGCTGAGCGTGTCATTTGTTTGATCCAGCCCCGCGGATAGTAGGACAATTGTGTCACTACTCCGTTGGCATCCGTCATCTGTGTCAAACGGGCATCAGCATCGTAGCTGTCAAAACTGACACTATAGCCCAGAGCATTGGTCACTTGTTGCAACTGCCCACACTCGGCACCTGTGGTGCAGTCATAGTAGCTTAAGCTGGAAATGTCACTCACATCGGTGCGTGGTCCATCGATCTGGGTCAGCCTGCCTCTGTCGTTGTACGCCAATGCAATCGAACGCGACACCGCACTGCCTTGACTGGTGAATCCATTAACGGTGATACCGTTGATCTTCAGGTTACTGTCGTAAGTAATGTCGGTTACTTTGCTTTCACCCGCTCTGACACTGGGTTCACTGATGCGGGTTACAACATTACTCGCAGGCAAGGCATATTCATAGTTGATCTGTCTTTGTTGCGCTGTGCCTGCCGCAATGGTTTTACTGACCATCTGATCCTGAGCATTGTAGCTGAATTGTATTATACGCCCTTCAGGGTCAATGCGTTCCAGCAGGTTATTATTACTGTCAAAGCTTTGCAGGCGACTTTTATTGTCCGTCAGGTTCTGTTTTTGAACAGCGTTGTTAAAGCCCTTATTGCGTGAAAATGTCCAGCGTTGCTGTGTGCCATCAGGGTCAGTGACCAGAGTCTGGCCAATGCCCTCATAAGAAAATGTGAACTGATGCTGTGGTTGACCATTGGTCGTTTGCGCGTGTTCACTCAAGATCGTGCGACCCGCAGTGTCATAACCATAAGTGCCAAAGCGCTGCTGGTTCTCATCGGTGATGCCTGTTAGATGATACTTAAAGTTGGCATTCTCATAATGATACTGTCGTGTCACACCTGCACCGTTCTCGCTTGGATAGGTGACTGAAGCCAGAGTATTTTGTTGATAGGCGTAGTTATAGACCTCACCAGAACCCGTCGTGATCTGTGAGATTGTATCATCGGGGTTATAGGTAAAGTTCAGGCTATGGCCGACATCCGTGCTGATCTTGGTCATAAGACCTTCTCGGTTGTAGGTAATATCTGTCACTACACCGCGATCATCCATCTGAGTCAATCGACCATACTCGTCATAGCGTTCAACCACACCATTCGGCTGGCGTAGAAAATAGGATTGTATACCGTAGGTGCTTGGTACCACAGCAATGGAAATATTGCGAGAATCAACACTGGTATAGACAGGCACACCTTGACCTGCAAGATCCGTTTGCGCCTGTGAATACGGAAAATTCATTTGTTGACCTGAACCCGTCACCAGACTCACATCATCACCTGTGCTTGTGCCGCCTGTCAGACGTTTATAATAGTTGTGTGTCCAGTTCTCACCAAAGCCAGCGTCACTGTAGCCACGGGAGTTATAATGGCGAACAAACTGCAAATCGCCTGTGGTGATATCAATCGCTTTTGCCAGCTTGGCTCCAGTTGCCGGGTTGCAAGGGTTTGATTCAGTTTCATCACATTCTGAATTTCTGAGGCTGATGATATAGGCTTTTTCTGGCAGGATACACATACGTTCCAGAGGTTCGATATACGGCTCTTCGCAAACCAGTGCACGCAGGCGTAAATGAGCGTAGTCTTGCGAGAAACTGCCCGGGCCAAAGCAGTAATTCTGGCCTGCCACTTCTTCTTCCCAGTTCCAGGAACCGACTTTCCATTGTTCATTCCATTCAACGTCCGCAAACACCGAGTTCGCAGGCACAGATAAATATTGCTGATAATATTCTGGTTCAAAGGTGACCAAATTGCCTCCTTGGGATGGAGGTAACGCAGGAAGCCAGCCACCATCCGGTGCAATATAATTATCACCACACACAGAATCAGCAGGATCTAACTGAACCGCCTGTGTGTGAGCGTTCTGCTCTTCACCCGTGGTAAACAGAGTCGAAAACTCAGGAACACCACGAGAAAACACCAACAATAGTTTAATCGCTGGATAAACCCATTCATCACTAGGAACAGGTGGTATTTTTTTACTGGTGTATTCGTAACGTGTTTGATCTTCACTGACGGTCTTCTTGCCTTCCAGTACCAGTTCAGAACAAACAGTGCACGAAGCTTGCATCGCAGCAACAGCTTCCTGTTTGGTGGCATAGCCATCCATCGACTGTCCATGAGGGTTAATCCAACTCCAAGTCAACTGCGCATCCTCAATGTTTGAAATTTGCGCAGAGGTGTTGCCAGCATAGCCAACCAGCAGCAATGCCATTATTAAAAACGTTAATCTCATATGTGTTCCCTTTATATCCTTTTCCTTATGGCATGAGTTGCCTCAGGAATTTGTTGACAGATTTTATCAAATTCAAAACTGTGTTAAATCCCCCAAAAGAGTGATTTTTGACGCTAATAAACCAATAAATTACGTTCTCTTTTCACCCTTTCGGGTGATGACTTATATGGCTATCTGTGAATGAACATGTCACCTTCTAATACCAACCAACAGCTCCACAAGAGGTGCAAATATAACTTTAAACGAATATTTCAGCAATATTTTTTGTAAGTAAACTTAAAATAAATTTCAATAATACACTTTAAAAAAAGGAAAAATTTATTATTTACCGAAAACAATCGGTGTCGGAAAGTTAAGCAGACTCCTATTTTCTATTTATAATTTATAGGAAGCAGCAGAGCCTTTTAAATCAAGGCATTTTTTGGTTAAAATAAATAGAATTCATGGTGAGAAGTAAAACCAACCATACATTTTATGAGTTCAATTCGCTCTTTATTCAGGACTCACATTTTCTAATTCTCTAACTCGTGAAAGTTCTGAACCCGAATCGCTTCGCATGGACACATTACTCGCTGCACTCCTAATTTGCCACTGAGCAAAACGTACAATATTATGCCACAGCATAATCATCACCCGGCTCTCTCTAGCGTCGAAAACTGGCCTCACTCTCTGGAAGGTCATATGGAATTAACTTGGATTGGCGATACCCTAGAGGAAGATCTAGATTATCCTTCGTTTGCGGCTGGATATTTAGGCTTGAAAGGCTACGAAGAAGGCATTGGAATTGGTATTAATGGCCTGGCACTACGAAATGCTCAACTTGACGTGTATGAAAAACCAAGTGTACGAGTTAGGGTTACAATAACGTATAAGAAAGATGATGTGGCCAATTCCTATAGAAATGGCGTCCATTATCAAGATCAATTGTACCGAGTCATAGAACTGGCAGCCCTTGACGAATCACACTAACCAAACAATCATGATTGAAGAATTGACTGGAACAATAAAAGAGCTTGTTGATTATATGTCCGACCTATAGGAAGAGGCTTAGAGCTCAAAATCAGATAACAACCTCGCAAGCGCCGACTTTCCAAGAACCTTAACTATGATACACCCCTTTCATAAGAAAAAACTCATATTCAATTGGAATCATAAACAGAGTTTATCAATACTGGTCCGTAAGAATAATTAAGCGTCATTTTTCAGAGAAGTTTATTGTTTTCTGTGTTTTATAAAAAAATAACTGCGTAGAATTCGCCACTTCTCAATGCAATATCGGCTCATTTTATTCTGCCAGCGACTTCGTAAAAACCAACACATATGGATTATCTTATTAACGCTACCAGCAGGCAGCTCTGCCGACTGTTACCACCACAAACTGAGCCAAGACTCGCATTGAAACAAGTCATAGTATTGATATTGTGCCTTGTAGGTTCTGGCACTATAGTTGCAGCCGAGCAGCGAGATATCGTGATTCCACTGCATGATGAGATTGTCATGAATAGTGTTTTCAAAGGAGAATGGACCTTATATGTCGACTATTCAGCATCGGATATTGTCAGTTTGTCCGGGAGCAGTTATATAGCCATTCAAACTCACTCATCGGACTCAACAAACTCCCCTTCCAATGACAGTTTCTGGTCGCTATTGGTCAATGCCGAAGATTCAGATCTCAAAGAGAGCATTGCCAGCGACGATAAACAATATGTTATCGAAGAACAGATAAAACCAACAACATCCGGCTCAGAAAATAGAAGCAAACAAATTTTCCTGAACAGCTCGAACTATGATCAGATCATTATCTCCGAAGGTGACCTTATTACAGTCAAGGGCACAATCAATTTGACTGAACAATACCAAGGCTTTATCAGTCGCTTTCTCAGGATAAGGGGTGGAAGTTTCAATTCGTCTAGTGGGCAGCGTATAGACTTCGGTCAAGGGTCAATAGTGTCAGATGCATCATTTAGCGGCGTGAATATCAATGCTTCGGACACTGAGTTTATCAATTGCTCTTTTAATTCCGGAACATCATTCACTGCAGGCTCAACCATGCTGTTTTCGAACAGTTATTTAAATAACGCCAGCCTCCCATCAGGAGTAAGACTCAATAGAGAATTGAGTTCTGACTCCCCGAAACAAGCAGAATTAGCTCCTGTACAATCAAGCAATAATGTGACAGAGCAGCAAAGAAGCGTATCTGGTCATGTTATCAGCGATGACGAATGGTTATTTTCTTTGGTAGACAAGCCATACACCTTGCAGTTGGCAAGTTTTTTTGATGACTCGTCGCTGACCCGATTCCTGAAACAATCAAAGTTGAAAGACAGAAAAAATATCAAATTGTTTACTTCAATCAGCAACGGCATCGAATGGAGATACGTTTTATATAATTCCTACCCGACAATTGCGGCAGCAGAAAATGAAAAAACTCAAAAAAAATTTAACAATGCCTGGATAAGAAATATTGATCAAATTAGAAAAAAACGCTGCAAGGCCTGGCAAACAACAAAGCCAGCTTCGCCAGCCCTGAAGATATACTGCCAGAAATAAGTGTTCCTCAGATAATATGCCAATTGCTCAGCTTCATGGCCTTCTTATTGTTTTTTCACCTCTGCTTGTACAAAACATCAAAAGCAGCTCTCTTTTTGACATTATTAAGCTAGACAATCGTCTACTTTAACCAGGGCTATAATTTCTATATTATTAAGCCTAGATTGCTGTCATTTTTTACTATTGAGCCGTCCATTCGGGTGTTTGGTTGCTCCCGACATAAAATGGAGAACAAACACGTAAGAAAATGGCGACGACCCTCTGAGGTATGGCTAAAATTTACTCAGATGAGGCAGAAATATCAGTCATATCCTCAAGGGGCACCTAGTACTCTCGATCAATATTTTAGTAATTACAGGCCCGAGCCAGAAACCTTTGCTGCCATTAACTTAGTAATGAAACAGTTTGGTCGATATCACCTGCCTTATTCCTGAATGCCGATTATTTCCACTAAGGAGCCTAACTTATGAGCAAGACATCCAGACTGATTTTCCTGACAACAAGCTTGATTACCCTTATTTTTTCCCAGATAAGCTATGTTGCAGCTACACCCACTAAGCAGTCGATAGTGGTTCTTGGCGACTCTGTTGCTGCAGGTGAAGGCATCAACTATGGCTACAGTTATGATGTGAATAGTGTTTTTGGTGCGCGTTGGGTCGGCGGTGTCGATAATCCAGCTTGGCAAGGGCAATACCAACTATGCCATGATTCAAAGCAAGCCTATGGCGATATAATTGCTGGTGAGCTCAATGCTGATCTGGCTAAATTCGCCTGCACAGGAGCCACTTATGACAATGGGTTGATTGGCAAACGGGAATATAATGGAACTCTCTTTCGACCCGCGGAATTTGGCAACTGGTCAACTCAAAAGCAATTAAACCCGGATTATGACAAAGCGATGCCTGATACTGTCATACTCACGCTTGGCGCCGACGATGTGCGTTTTGTGGATATCATGACATTTTGTGCCACGGGTTTTACATCTGCTGATACAGAGACAGTAAATTCTCTTACTGAGTCAGAACGAACTACAACGGCGATACGCGAGCATTTCTTAAACCAATATCCAGACCCGGAAAGTTTTGCTAAAGCCCAAGCATCAATGAAGAAAACCAAGCAAGAAGAAGCGGGCTTTTTTAACTACTGCACTGCAGCTAATCCTGGAAAACCGATTGAGGAGTATTTCTGGAAACCCATCAACAATGGCACTCTTGCCCAGCACTATGTGGATATGGTCAATGCCATAAAAGCCCGTGGAAAAAAAGCAGGTAAGGTCCCAAATATCATTTTCACTACCTACCACCACCCCCTGCCCAAGGCTGGAGAGTCGATTGACTGTCACGATGTGCTCGATCTGGATCGAGATGAAATAAACTACATCAATAGTCTGGAAACCACATTGAATAACACCATCAAAAACGCTCTGCAAGGCTTGCCAGGTGTTGCCGTTGCCGACCTGTCAACGGTGATGGACGGTCACCGCTGGTGCAGCGATGATCCTTGGACATACGGTTTGAGCATCCTGTGGTTGAACAGGCTCAGTCAGGCCCCTTTTCATCCGACTCCTGCTGGCCAGAAAGCTATTGCAGATATTGTTAAGGGCTTAATCAAATAAACCTCTCGATGATCTGTTCAGAGCACTGATTAAAACCAGACAAACCTTGCAAACAATTGCAGTTAGTCGCTAATATCCAAGGGGAGGGATAAATGAATTCGACTGACAGCACTTTACGTTGATTCGTGTTATCTCTCACCATTTTTATTCAAGCTTGCCCATGAGGAACAGAAAATGACTCAACCTAAGATTAAAAAAGCAACCGCCGTCGGCATAAACCATGTTGCTCTGGAAGTCGACAATATAGAAGAGGCTCTAACGTTCTATGGTACGTTTCTTGATTTTCAGGTTGAAAGCAAAAACGATACGGCAGCGTTTATCTATTTCGGCGATCAATTTATCAACTTTATGACGGGAAGGACTCAGTCACCAGACAATGGTCGCCATTTCGGAATTGCCGTTGATGATAAGGAGCTGGTGCGGCAGACCTTAAAGGACATGGGTGTTGAGTTGCTGGCACTCGATCCAAAGTTTCTGGACTTTCTTGACCCTTGGGGCAACAGAGTCGAAATCACAACCTATCGCAATATCCAATTCTCAAAAACAGATCATGTCCTGAAAGGCATGGGATTGAGTGGACTGGACAAAACAGAGAATGCACTTGCAGAGTTGCGAGCTAAAAATATGGCACCTTGATTTACTGACTTAGATTGGAACTTAAGAGCCTGTAATTCTTTAAAAGAGCAATAGTAAGACTCGCTGTCACACACTATTTCACTTTAATACATCATCCAAATAACCCCCTATTTCCTGCCCAATATTCTGATGGAATTTCTTGCGGTCAAAGCCTCTAGGGTCTTGTGCTATAGCACCCAGCTCACCTTTCATAAATTTTGGAAAGGGAGTAATAAATGAATAATGTCCAGCATTCTCTATAGTTCGATACGTCAGCATTTCTTTGTTTCTATAGTTCTTTGCAATCACTTCTGACTGAAAAGGTTCTGTCAGTTGATCATCTTTACCTGCCCGTAAAAGGAGTGCTGGAATATCCACCTGCGCTAAAGAGTCTTTCGATTTAAATAGAATTCCAACAGGCGCCATCAGCACAATCGCTTTTACTCGTTTATCTCGTGGATTATCAATAAACTCAGGCTTCACCTTATTATCTTTAACCAAGGCACAAAAAGGTTCATTCAAAGTGACGTCACCTTCACACAAATCAATAATATGTTGAGTATCTGCAGCACCTCCAGCCACAGCCAATGCGGTATAGCCCCCAGCTGAGTGGCCAATGATTGCAATTTTATCGACATCTAAACTCTTAGACAACTTTGAATTGACCAGTATTGCATCAATAACAGATGTGATATGCCCGGGACGATTTCGCCAGTTATTGACCGTACCTTCGGCTGAATTATTCTGAAAATTATTTTCTGGATGCAATGGCATCGCCACAATAAAGCCTCGTTTGACCAATGCAAAGGCAATGCTTCGGTGCCCCAGACTTGAACCGCCAGAACCATGAGAAATAACGGCCAGAGGAAATTTTCCATCCGCAACAGGCGCATTAAGCGCCAGATTCATCGCAAACGGCCCAAATGTCACTGCCTTGGAAGGACCATCAGAAGGATAAACTACCGCTACAGAGATTTTCTGATTTTTTTGTTGTGATGAGACTGTGGTTTTTAAAAAACCAACAGCATCACCACCACTTGCCGATACAGAGAAAGAACAAAGAAAAAGAAACATCAAACAAACAGCACTATGACTGGGCATATAAGTTATCAAACCATGTATGAATCGCTCTTTGCCAGCCAACTGACACTGCGACCTCCTATCATTCAATGGATGCTTCACCACTTATCTATACTCATAGCGCTCAATGGATGATTCATAAGCATTAATGGCAATGTCCACTCCGGCTCCTTCATGCGAGACCAGACCGCTGACTTTGCTGCGATTTTTAGTGAGGTCATAGCGGTATTGGGTGCCGTTTTCAGCAATGCGTAAATCACTTTGTTTTACTGTCATTTGAACAGTTTTTTCTGGTCGAACTAAAACAATACTGCCCTGATTAGCATCAATTTTAGTTAGCCGTTCTGGTAAGAAAATAAGGCAACTGTCATGCCGAATCTTCAACTGCCCTTGCATCACGTTTGGGCTTTGTTTGCAGTTCCAACGAACTGATTCAGCCTTATGCCAATACAAAACTACTTTTGCCTGTTCAATACTGATGTCAACATCTCCGTCCCAGCTCACAGATCGCCAGTTCGCATCATTGCTGTCCAACTCAGTTGCAGTCTCATCAGCATAATTGAATTCGTCACCTGACATCCACCAGATCAATGCAACTGCCAGAACAATCACTAATGGCACTGCTATGCCAATGCCCAGAAAGACCTTACGACCAACACTGACCACTTTGGTCTGCAATGGCTCAACCACTTGCTCACCATCCAGGTATTGTTGGGCTAACTGCACCGCCGGGCCAAACCGATCTTGTAATGACTGTTGATCTCCAAGCTCTTCAATGTGGCTTTGAATTTCCATGACAATATCATCACGACTTTGCTTATCCATGTTCACCAAGGCTTTTTTCAAGGCTTTAATATATTGATGATTGTTCATTTCAGCTCCATTAGTTGTTTAAGCGATTGCTGGTTTTGTTCATAAGTGTCAAGCATTGATGACAGCAAGGATTCCCCCTCTTCGCTTAATTGATAAAAACGCCGGGGATGCCCGCTGTCGCTTGGCGTTTCCCAGTTCGAGGTCAGCCAGGCATTTTTCTGCATGCGGTTGAGTAATGGATATAGCGTACCTTCATTGATCGCCAGACCCGCTTTTTCGAAAGTTTGCAGCAATTCAAAACCATAAGAAGACTTCTTTTGACGCAAAGTAACCAGAACACACAACTCCAGATAACCTTTGCGTAATTGCGACAACCATTTTTGATAAGTGTTATTTTCCATGATCATTATATAAACACATAATACTTTGCAATGCAAAGTATTATTAAAATAGAATCTCTACAATAGATAGAGAAATTAGTCTGTCTGCAGTGTTTACAGTTTTTTTGCATGTTAAAGTAAATGTCATCTACATTCCCATGCAAAACTATAAAAAGCGTATCCCATGAGCACTATTAAAAAAGGCCGTTACCAACATTTTAAAGGCAATTTCTACGAAGTTATTGACATAGCACGCCATTCTGAGACCATGCAGGAACATGTGGTCTATCGTGCATTGTATGATGACCATGGTCTCTGGATCCGTCCATTGGAGATGTTTGTCGAGCAGATAGAGCGCGATGGGAAAACACTGCAACGTTTTCGTTACATCGAAGAATAAGGCCTGACCGATAAAGCTTGTCTGGTATAACAACAGAACTGAAGCTATGATATTGCCACCTTTTATGACTATAAACGGAGGAGTAATGAAAAATGTTATAGCAGCAGTACTCGCAGGAATCGTTATCTTTGTCTGGGGATTTATTTCATGGACTGCCATTCCCTGGCATGATGCCGTCGTCAATAAATTTTCAGATGAGGCAGCAGTCACACAAGTTTTAGTGGATAATTCGCCTCAAACCGGAGTTTATTACCTACCTCATGCTGAAGAAGATTATGCTGTCGGTAAGCCCAGCGCTTTTGTTAATATGTTGCCCGAGGGACACAGCAGCGGCATGGCAGGAATGATGATCAAATCTATTATTGGCAATATTATTATCGCCTTTTTAGTCATCTGTCTATTGCTGAAAACAACAGGCCTGGGGTTTGTTCAAAAAGTAGGTTTTGTGGCATTGACAGGTCTGATTATTGGCATTGCTGGAAATTTTCCTTATTGGAATTGGTTTGGCTTCCCGACTGGATACACCGTAGTCATGATTCTCGATACGGTTATCACTTGGGTTCTGGTTGGTTTGGTTCTTGCCAAGCTGGTTGAAACTGATTGAATAGAAACTGACTCAATAACCATTCAAATCCGACAATTAAAATACCAACACGAGCCTTGGTAACTTACTACAGTGCGAAGAGGTGCACATAAGGTACGAAGGCTCATTTGATTCATTGGCTCATACTGTTGATTATTATCGCAAAAAAGTCACCTCTCTTCAGGCAAAATGGCTTTGACAGCCTCAGCAAATTGCCTGATTTCATCCTCGCTATACTGTGTAATCACTCGCTTGGTTGATGCAGGTTGATGTTCAAGACCCACCCCTTTGCGGCGTACTGTTGATGGACGTATAGGCCTTAGAACAAAACCACCTCCGCAATTAGGACAAACATTACTCAATACTTGCTCTACACAGTCAGCGCAGAAAGTACATTCATAAGTGCATATCCTGGCATCCATAGAGTCAGGAGGCAGATCCTTATTACAACATTCACAATTTGGGCGCAGTTCCAACATACAAGCTCAGAGTTAAACGGGAATCATTCAGATAACTCATAGTCAAAATCATAATAGTGCTGGCCTTCATCTATCCTGATCGTCATTTTCCCAGATAAACCTGTCAGTTCCTGCGTACCGGAATCAGGGACCACTTCAACAACCAACTGATCTTTTCCTTTATTCATTGTGCCATAGTGCTGGAGAACAAAACTACCTTGTTTTCCATTCAAACTCCCTTCGACACGTTCAATAGCGACATAACCAGCCGATCCTTGCACAACTGTTATCGCACTGAGCATTTCACCCGTACTACTGGCATCAAGCTCTCCTGAAAATGTTTTATCAATCGACATTCTTCCCAGGTTAATGCCATTACCAGATTTTCCATAGGGTTCTTGTGGTTTTAATGATACTTGAAACTGCCCAGTTACTTTCATCGTTGCTCCCATATTCAATAATCACGCCCCATTATGTAAAACTGATTCCTCAACCATGCGAGTAAATAAACACATGTTTGATTTATATCTCATCAACACAATCAAAGCAATTCGAAAGTGGGCAAAATAACATTTCACCCACTTTCAAATCACCCACCCATTAATAAGGCTGATTCGACAAACGTTGGAATTGAATAGCTTCAGCCACTTCATTGGCTTTCTTTTCAGAACTGATATTTTTCAGCAGTGTCAATGCCGCCTGGTAGCTGACAACACTGCCATTGGAGCTGATAAATTTGCCATCAACAACGACATTCTGGTTCTCAATCACTTTAACTTTTGGAAACAGTTTCTGAAATTCTTTCTCGCCACCAGCCCAAGTCGTTGCCCGCTTACCATCAAGCAAACCTGCTTGCGCAAGCAGTTGATTTCCCGAACAATTTCCCGCCACCCAATCTGCTTTACCTCCTTGTTCGCTGATGTAAGAAATCAGTTGTTTATTTTTCAGCAAGGGTGACATGCTATAACTTGATGGGGCAATCAACACATCTACCTCAGGAGCATTCCCAACCCAGGTATCAGTCACCAAAGTCAGGCCCTCTTCTGTAGTGATGTTGGTCTTATTGTCGGCGTTGATTGAAACGACCTCATAATCATTGAACCAGCTTAATTTACTGGCCGCTCCAAAGACCTCTAAAGGTGCCGTCACATCCGAAGTGAGCACTCCGTCGAAAACGATAATTCCGATTTTTTTAGTCGCAGCCATCGACAGAGCTGGCAACAACAGCAATATAGCCAGGCCAGCAATAAGTGTATTTTTAATCCTCATGGTATTTCCTCATAGATAATTTAAAAAGTGTGTACTGAGGGCATTGTAATTAGGTTTCTTTAACGGTATAAGATGCATTAATTCAGAATATAAATGAATAAAATTCATGAAATAAAAACAATGGATAAACTGAAAGCTCTAAAGCTATTTATCACAGCAGTGGACACTGGAAGCTTCGCTGGAGCAGCAAAGCACTATAGCACTGACCCATCAACGGTTAGCAAAGCGGTGCAACGCCTGGAAGATCAACTGGAAATACAATTATTAATCCGCTCAACCAGAAGTCTGAAACTGACTGAATTCGGCGAAGTTTATATCAAAACGGCGAGAACACTGGTTGACCAGCTACATTATTGTGAAGAGTCCTTGAAATCAGATAATGACCTTCCCAAGGGTCGTCTGAAAATCAACATGCCAGTCTCGTATGGTCGGCTGTATATCCGCCCTTTAATGGCAGAGTTCTGCAAGCTGTTTCCAGAAATTGAATTAGAGTTATCTTACGATGATGCTTATATTGATATGATCGAGCAAGGTATTGATGTTTCTATCCGCTCTGGAGCACTTCAGGACAGCGGCTTTATAGCACAACAACTAAGCCCGTTAGATTTTCTCATCTGTGCTTCCCCAGAGTATATAAAAGACAGCCATTCTTTCGCCGAACAGTCCTTGTCAGAGCACTCTTGGATACGCTTTCGGTTCAGGCAATCCGGGCGGATCATGCCCATCATGTTTGGTTCAAATCAGCAAAGAGGTTCTTCAGATATTGAACCCAGACACTATGACCCTGGACAGCAGATTATCGTCGATGATGGTGAGGTGCTGGCAGAGCTTTGTGCGGATGGCCTGGGCCTGACACAAATCCCCCATTTTATTGCCAAAAACTGGCTGGAAAGTGGCACCCTGGTGCCTGTTTTCCCTTATTACAGCACACCAGCATTTGGTGCCTATTTGGTTTATCCTAAACGAGATTTCATGCCTAGAAAAACCAAATGTTTTATCGATTTTATTAAGACAAAAATTCAACAAAAAGGAGAAACTCCTTTGAGTACCTGGGCTAGAACATGGCCTGTGCACCAGCAATAAAGTGTGTTTTCAGACTCAAGCTTACGGCAAACAACAGCGTTTATAACGCTTACCACTACCGCAGGGGCATGGGTCTTTTTTTCGCGGTTGAACCGCTTGAGAAATAGTCGTTACATCCTGTCGATAAAATGCTTTTAGCGCAGCATAAACTTGCGGATGCTTGCGACATAGCAAACCGGGGCGTTCGAAGAAATACTCGCTGGCTACTGCAAAAAACTCAATTTGAGACGTACCACCATAAGCTCGAATATTACTGTTTTTTTGATTAATTACTGAAATTTCCTGATGCATCAGATCAAACCATGGACGGGCGAAGCCATACTCAGACATTCTCTCAGGAAAGCCATCGCAATCACCATCAGCCATATCCAATAAGTGGGCAAATTCATGCAATGCTACATTCTGTTTATCACGATTGTTGGAAAATCCATAATGCAAAGCGGGTTTACTCAAAATCATTTTACCCCGCATGGTGCCAGTGCCCACCAAGCCTTGAATATTTGAATCAGCCTGACCAAAATCTGCTTGCTCGTTGAATGAAGCAGACACCAGCGATACCGTATCCAGGTTAAGGTAATGCCAATCAGGAAACTTCCATACAAGAATAATCGCAGCAGAAGCAACCAGTAAGCGATCTTGCTGCGTAACAACCACATCGTGCCCAACTATTTCCGTCGTCTGTAAAAACAGCAACACCCTCCTTTCAAACAAACCTCGATCTGATTCCTCCAAGTTCGCGTAGAAGGCAACCTGTGCCAGCAAAAACTCTCGTGAGCTATCATCCAGTGGACATATCTGTTCAACCTCACCTTCTTTACATAAAAAGTGGGTAAATAACCTTTTGATACGTTTCAATAACGACATAGACTACATTCCTTTCATATCAAGACTACCAACACACCAACTTCCAAGTGTATTTCTGCCTTATCTGAACTCATTTCAGTGACACTCTCGGTCAATATTTTAGTGTCAACAAGTTCTGGTTACAGATTAAAAACTCTTGAGACTTCTTTTTCACCCAAGACCACAGGGTTGTTAGCCAGACGCTGAACATTGACCCGTTGTGCTGAGACAGCCCGTTGTTCCACAGTAGAAATCCCCATCAGTTCCATATCCGGTTCAACACCCAACCTACGCATAAAAGCCTTTAACTGCACTGCAAAAGAATCAGAATCATCAGAGTTGCCCAATTTCAGACATGTTGCCAGATTCTGCATGACCTGCGCAACATGTTCGTATCCTCTTGGGTCATTTAATTGCAATGCTGCGCATTGATGGTGGATGGCAAAGATTTCTGGCAGGGTCAACCAAACGGCATGCCCGTGAGGTACACCGTAGAAACTGGTAAAAGCATAGGAAAAAGCATGGGCAGCAGTGGTTTTGGTTACATTAATCACCCGACCAGCTAAATTGGCAGCCAGCATGACACTTTGCAGATCGTCTTCATTTGAACCATTAATGATTTTCGGCAGGTGTTCAACCAACAACTCGATAGCTTGCAAGGACTTGCGTCTGCTATCAACGGTAGAAGCAACAGCCCAACACCCTTCAATAGCTTGTGCCAAAGCATCCAGCCCATTAATAGCCCTTTGGTAAGGTGATGCAGATATCAACAAACTACCATCAAGGATACAATCTGTCGGCAGCAGGCTTGGGGCAGCCACTGAAAATTTATCCTTGCCAATATACGCTACGGCAAAATGCGTTGCTTCACTGCCTGAACCTGCTGTTGTCGGCACAGCAATTAAGGGAATAGTATTTGCAACAACCGGCACCTCTGCTCGAACCAGTGCCTCGGAATTACCATTCGCAGATATGAGAGCCTTTATTAGTTTAGCGATATCGATAGCACTGCCTCCCCCTATCGCCAGAATAAGGTCAATATCACTTTCAATTGCCAGACTCGCTCCATGTTCACCATCTTCCAACCTTGGATTAACAGCAAAGTCGTTGAAATGAACTATTTCATTCGGTCTAAAAAATCGATCAACAATGGTCTTGGCACCACACGCAGAAAAAGACTCTTTACCGGTAACCAACAAGGTTTTCTTTGGAGCATATCGGTTTTTAACCTCTCCAATGCGTTGCAAAGCGTTGTAACCGGCTATCCAATACTGTTTATTCATAAGAGTTACAAGAGTTCTTCACCATTCCAGTGTTCAGCTTAACTTTCAAGCCTTTAATCTTGACGTTTTATCTGTCTCTGAACGCACTGGCTGCACTGATCACATAGTACAGCGCAGCACCCAGCAAACCAGTATAAAGACAAATTTTGTGCAAAACGGGCACAGAAACCATACCATGGAATTGATTCGATAATATTACAGGGAAAAAAGGTTGGACATCAGAATGCATAATGCTATCCAGATAGACATGACTGAAACTGCCAATAAAGGCGCTCAAAAAAGCGACCCACCAGGCAATATTTATCCGTTTATTGCCTTCTATTTCAAGAATGGTCAAACCGACCTGTGACAGATACTTACCGCTTAAGGCAGCAACGATAGCCAAAATAGATGCCCCGAGGTAAGTATGGGTAAAACCATGCAGATGCCCTTCTCCTGTGATCAAAACAATCAAAGGTTGAATATCCATGACGATCTGTGTCCAGCCAAATACCATGAGGCTGAAACTACCTTGCAACAAAGCTTTAACGAGTATACCGGGGCCCATATGAATGGGGGTAAATGGCATGGCTAATGAGTTACAGTCTTTCTATCATATAATTTATAGCCAGAGAGAATTTATTGCCAATTCCTTATTGTTTAATGAAAGGCCCGACACATTTGTTCGAGTTTGGTTCGTGGCAAAAAAGCAATTGATCATTATTGGTATTGAATTTAACAAACAACTCTGCAACATCTCCTGATTTATCAGCTTTGGACCCCCAACAATCAAGCTTACCATTATCTTCAACGACCGTATCTTTGATTGTATAGAAGCCATTGTCCAGTGGCTTGTTACTGATATCAAAAGCGGACTTAACGACTTCCTCATTACTGGTAACATTTCGGGTGCCACTGGCCAGATATTCAATAGTTTCAACACATCCATTATGTTCAAAGCTCCAAGTTCCGAGCAGAATGTGGCCTGTAAAATCCTTAACTACTTGCTGTTGGCTGCTTTCAGCAGATTCAACCACTTTCTCAGCCGATTCATTTGCAACTGACTTTTCATCAGAATTATCACTGCAAGCAGCGATTAAAAACATAGTAATCAGCATAGAAAATGCCTTCACGTTCATTGAGCGACATAATTCAGCCCAACCCAATCTTTGATTCATTTCAAATCTCATTCTCATCCCCAATAGCCAACTTTTATTTTCTCGAAAGTACCAAACCAAACCGTATTTATCAACATCAGTCTATCTTAATTTTATCATTTCAAATCGAATACCTAGCAAATGACTGACAGCGCAAAACGGATACTTAATGGGACGAAATTATTGTGCTGCCAATCCCTGAGAAAACTCAATATCAGCAACCTCAACCTTTTCGACGCCCAGTTTTTCAATATACCTTAAAAATTCTTCACTCAGCGTTTGTTTCATTGTCATAACAGCGCTAACATTTCCAATATACTCTCGATCAGCCATGGCATTAACCTCGAGCAATAACTGCTCAGTTCGATTAGCAATCCCCAAAGCTGAATCAACCCATTGAATGTCTTTTCCTATGGCCTCAAACAACTGATTTAACTCTGTTTGCAACAGAGGAAAATGCGTGCAAGCTAATACTATAGTGTCCATCTTTGAATGCTTGTCTTCCAGCCAAGGCTCAAGTACTTTCGCTAAAGAGTCTGTATCAATTTGATTTTTATGCATTTTACACTCTGCCAAATCTACCAATTCTGATGAACCTAACAAACTGACCTGACACTGATTAGCAAATTGAGCTATCAAGTCGCGAGTGTATTGTCTCTTCACAGTTGCTGGTGTCGCCAAAATACCTATATGCCCGCTCCGAGTCAGCCTGGCAGCTGGTTTGATTGCTGGCACTACACCAACAACCGGTATATTTAACTGTTGACGTAAACTGGGCAGCACAACGGTACTGGCTGTATTGCAAGCCACCACCAAAATATCAGGCTTATGCTCTGTAACCAACTCAGAGCTCACAGTTGCGACTCGGTTAATAATTACCTGCTCTGATTTCTTACCATATGGATAGGCAGCATTATCACTGGCAAAGATCAGTTCAGCCCAAGGCAATTTAGCTCGAATGGCTTGAAATATGGTAAGGCCACCAACACCAGAATCAAATACAAGCACCTTAGCCATCACAATTTACCACCACCATATGTTCAACCATCCACCATTTGCGCACGATAGAAATTCAGTTCTTTTTGCAGACAGTCAATCAATGTCTCTTTGCTGCGAAAACCATGGCCTTCACCTGCATATTCATGATGTTCATAAGCAACACCTTGTTGCTTGAGTACATCGGCAACTTGCTGTGATAACTCTGGTGGCACGACTTTGTCATCCAAGCCCTGAAACAAGATCATTGGACAACGAATCTTGTCCATAAAGTGTATTGGAGACCGATTATAGTAAGCGCTATCAACCTTTTTTGCTCGCTCAGAATCATACGTTTCACCCAATAATTGATCGCAATAGTACGCTTCAAACTTATGCGTGATAGCGGCTAGTGTAGCTAAATCTCCGATACCATAATAGCTGGCACCAGCAGCAAACAGTTCAGGGAATTCTGTGAGAGCCCTCTGTACAGCATAACCACCGGCGCTGCGGCCACGAATAAACACTCGGTCTGAGTCTGCCAAACCTTGATCAATAACAAACTCAATTGTCGCTTTGACATCCGCTGTGTCGGCTACACCCCATTGGCCCAATAAAGCATCACGAAACTTACGACCATAACCTGTACTGCCTCGATGGTTAATATCGATCACAGCAAAACCATGAGTTGTCCAGAACTGTTTCTGAATATCAAAACTGTTTTGACAACGTGCAGTAGGACCGCCATGTACCATAACCAACAAAGGTGGGCTGGCCCTAGGTATCTCATGATGAGAGTTTTTCGGAGGATAATAATAGGCATGACACAGGTGGTCACCTGTCCCTATCTCTAATCGTTGTGCAACACTGGTATCAGATTCGCCCAGTAATGGTGGTGCAGTGTCACCCAGCGTCAATGATTGTGTTTCGCCACGATCATTGACGCTCAGCAAGCGGGTTTTTCCAATCGCTGAATGAGCGACTACCGCTGCTGAAGTTCCAACAACACATAGATAAGAAAATTGATTGAAATCAAAGCATAAGCGATTGATTTTTCTTGTTTTTAACTCCACCAACAATAGTCTATCACCATCCAAAGATGTGGCTATAGCCAACGCCAGATCATCGCTCAAAGCAACGATTCGTTTATCGCCAAATACCCAATGTGGAGCCCCATATTCTATCGTTCCAGAGGTAATTGCGGTCAATTCTCCGTCATACCAGCAATAAAGATTTGCATAATTCTTCGACTTTTTCTGACCGGGCCAGTCAATCGCCAGCAGTAATTTCCCATTGGGAGTAAACTCCAATTGACTGGCAGTCACGCCTGCTCCCTCAACTACCGGGGTAATTGACTGAACTGTTAATTGCTTATTGGTTATGGATAAACGAGCAATGTTACAGGTAGTTTCATCCCAAGGCATATTAGGGTGATCCCATTGAACCCAGGCCAGTTGCTGATTATCCTCCGATAAAGTCAGAGAAGAGTAAAAATCACTTCCTGTTACCAGCACAGCTGGATGTTCCCTGTTACTTCCTTGAGTTGTTACAAAAGCAATTTGAGTCACGTTTTCTGTTTGTTGTTCAGTTTCCATAACAAACAACAAGTACTGTCCATCTGCTGACAAGTGCAAATCAGCGTACATTAAACCAGCATCTGCTACTGTAATCGCTATTGGAGTCTGGTCGCTACCCTCAACCAGAGATTGCCGATAAATGCATTGATCTGCATAATTGCAAAAATACAACTCAGTAGAGTTGATGGTATACGCTTTGCCGCCATACTCATTTACTCTGCTTCGAACGCTGTAACCTTGCGGGGTTATCGTTTTAATATCACCTGACAGGTCACGTGACTTGATAACAGTGCGGCCACCTTCATCGCTGAGTGATTCCATCCAGAACAAATGACCATCGTCATTCGCTTGTAAATAGGTAGGAGATGCAGGTTTAGAGAATATGTCTGATAAAGAAAGTGGCGATTGCCACTGGTTAAAGTCAGTCATTAATTAGTGTTTGTCGTAAAGTGAAAAGTAGCTTGTTCTTCAATAATATTGTGTTCAGCAAAAAAACCTTCCCGCGTTTCCAGAACATAAACAATCGCTTCCTGAGGTTGATATAAAGGTCGTTTAGTGCTGCCCAGAACGTA
Organism: Arenicella sp.; assembly: GCA_050633785.1. Classification (GTDB taxonomy): domain Bacteria; phylum Pseudomonadota; class Gammaproteobacteria; order Arenicellales; family Arenicellaceae; genus CALKZN01. Next base: position 88,325 of record JBOEHE010000044.1, on the reverse strand, counting down.
AGGTTGCATGGTTTGGATATTCGCAATAGTGCCATCGGCACGAATAAAAGCAATATCCAATGCGGCCACTACATTTCTCATATGAAATGCAGGTATCAACTCACGTTGAAAAACAAAAAGTATCTGTTCTTTGTCGATCGTGCTTGCACAAACATTCTGAAAACCCGCAGAACGCAGAGCTGGCGTATCAGCAACACGATAGTTGATTTTGATTCGCTGTTGTTTGTTCGTCACTATTTCAGCACTTCGTTGGCTCATCTGCTGCAAAGCTAGCGGGTATTGCTCGCATGCAGCATTAACTGCCAACGGACTGAAGCCAAGCAAAACCAAGACCAGTTTCAATATAGGCAATGCCTGTTTAAAATCAGAACGTTTCATTATGAAAGCCCTAAGGATTATAATGACACAGGTCACTCATCAAACACGTTCAGCTCGATAGACACTGGCGCGAATCTTCGCGCTGACTGTTTCTGCCAACTCAAGAGCACGCAAACCCTGCCAACCAGATACCATAGGTACAGCGTCGCCAGCGGCTACATCAATGAAATGAGCTAACTCAGTCTGCAAAGGTTGTTCTTGTTCGAATTCCATCTTTTCAGTCATCAGCGTCGGAAAACCCGATTCAGTTGCTGGACCATCGGGGCGTACTACATCTATTTCCTGTTGAGCAAGGTCTGCACCAAAATAGCCCTCTGGACCGAATACTCGAAACCGGCGAAAGCGTTTGTTCGAAACTCTACTGGCAGTGATATTAGCCACGACACCAGAAGCAAATGCCAGACGTACATTGGCAATATCAACATGCTCCGTGATGACAGAGGAACCAATGGCATCAACCTGAGTCGGTTCTTCATCTACCATCGCCAGCACCAAATCCAAATCATGAATCATCAGGTCAGTGATCACATCGACATCAGTCGCACGCTCAACGAATGTACCCAAACGATGTACTTCGATAAATCGAGGATTAGATACCTGACGAAATATTTCCATCCATGCGGGATTGTAGCGCTCCAAATGACCAATCAGTAATGGAGCATCATTCTGTGCAGCAATTTCAACCAGCTTACGGGCTTCTAGCACAGTAGCCGCAATCGGTTTTTCCAGCAAAGTCGGAATGCCGGCTTCCAGAAAAGGTTGCGCCACATCAAAGTGCAATGAGGTCGGTACAACAATACTCACTGCATCGACTTTATCAAGCAGGTCGAGAAAATTTGATGTCGCTTTACAATCATGCATATCAGCAATTTTCTGTGCATGTTCCAAATTAGTATCAGCAACATACACCAGATCTACTTGTGGCATTTCATGATAAATCCTGGCATGAATCTGCCCAAGATAGCCAACTCCAATTACTCCTACTTTTATACGCTCCGACATGAGATCTCTCAGATTTATATCAACTCTGTTTATATTCGCATTAATTGGATAATGAAGAGCAATATCCAACCAATCAGCTTTTGATTGATATTATAATGCAACTTTACGTTCCTCTGTTAACACTATTAGCCGAATCTCTCACAATGACATCTTCAATTGAAAATACTGCGCAAAAAACTGTCCTGATTACTGGCTGTTCTTCTGGCATTGGCTTATGTGCCGCACAAACGTTGCAGCAAAAAGGCTATCATGTTCTCGCATCCGTCAGAAACTCAGATGATGTCAGCATTTTACAAGATCAGGGCATTGACTGCCTGCACCTGGACTTATGTGATGAAGACAGCATCGACAAAGCCGTCCATTATATTCATGAGCAGCAATTGAACCTCTACGGCCTGGTCAACAATGGTGCTTATGGTCAACCGGGAGCGGTTGAAGACTTAAGCAGGCAAGCTCTACTGGAACAATTCGAAACCAATGTGTTTGGCACCCACTCACTGACGCAAAAGCTGATACCGTTTTTTCGCCAGCAACAGGCAGGACGCATCATACAAATTAGTTCTGTTTTGGGGTTTATTGGTTTACCCATGCGCGGAGCATACAACGCCTCAAAATTTGCCCTTGAAGGTTTATCAGACACTATGCGCGTAGAATTGATGGGGACCAACATTCATGTCAGCTTGATTCAACCCGGCCCTATAGAGAGCCGCTTCAGACCAAATGCATATCTGGCTTTCGCCAAACATATTGATGCAGATAACAGCATTTACAAAGATGACTACGCTCAGGTGTATGACCGCCTGAATAGAACTGAAAATGCCCGTTTTACCCTGCCCGCTTCGGCCGTAGCCAAGTGTATTTTGCACGCACTGGACAATAATAAACCCAAAGTCCGCTACAAAGTGACTACCCCGACTAAGGTGATGGCTGTTTTAAAACGTCTATTACCAGACCGTAGCCTGGATAAATTTATTCGTAAACAGGGTAACTAATGATCGCTCCTTATAGTAAAATCCCGCTGCTTATCAGCTAATAACCCACTATGAGAATTTTATTGTGAGCCAAGTCGTTCTATTGAACATTTCCGGCGATGACCGAATCGGTTTATCGGCAGAGCTTTATTCCGTGTTTCAAGAAGCGGATATTCGCATTCTCGATATCGGACAGTCAGTCATTCATGACCAAGTCTCTTTAGGCATGATGATCCAGCTGCCAGATGATGTAGAACCTGAACAATTACTGTCTGATTTAAAAGCTAAAGGCAATGGTCTGGGAGTTACCATCAAAGCCTCCAATGTCAGTTCTGACAGCTATCAACATTGGGTGGATGAACAAGGCCAGAATCGTTACATTTTGACCTTGTTGACCCGGGAAGTTTCCGCTGAAGAAATAGCTCGTATCACTCAAGTCACTGCTGAACAAGGCCTGAACATTCATGATATAGCCCGCTTAAGTGGTCGTATCCCTCTGGATGAACCCGTCACTAACCAGACCAAATCCTGCATCGAATTTGCCCTGAAAGGCACACCGAAAAACTCAAAAGCAATGCGTGCCAGTTTCCTGCAGATAGCCTCCGAATTGGACATCGATATTGCCTTTCAGCAAAATGATGCTTTTCGTCGCACACGACGCCTGGTCTGCTTTGATATGGACTCAACCTTGATTGAAGCTGAAGTCATCGATGAACTGGCAAAACACGCTGGAGTTGGCGATCAGGTTGCCAGCATTACAGAAAGTGCGATGCGCGGTGAAATTGATTTCAAAGAGAGCTTTCGACAACGCATGGCATTGTTAGAAGGACTTGATGAGAGTGTCTTAGAAGAAATTGCTGCCAACCTCCCCATTATGGATGGCGCTGAGCGCCTGATGAAAAACCTGCGAGCTTATGGTTTTAAAATCGCTATTCTGTCTGGTGGTTTTACCTACTTTGGCAAATATCTGCAGAAAAAACTGGGTGTTGACTATGTCTATGCCAACAAACTGGAACGCAAAAACGGGAAACTGACAGGCAATGTTATTAAGCCGGTGATTGATGGCAAAAGAAAAGCCAAACTGCTTAAGAAAATTGCCAAAAAAGAAGGTCTGCACAAACGTCAGGTGATTGCTGTTGGTGATGGTGCCAATGACTTACCCATGCTGAGCGCTGCCGGCCTGGGCATTGCTTTTCGTGCTAAACCGTTAGTGCGTGAAAGCGCTAAACAAGCACTTTCGACGCACGGTCTGGACAGCATTTTGTATTTGTTAGGGTTTAAAGACGAAGATATTATCGAGTAAACCAGCCCTTGTCAGATATCAATAGGCCCTATTTGGGTTTTACTTGCTCCAACATAAACCTCTTGACCAGCTGTGCTTATGTTCGCCTTTTGCTGTGAAGTAGAACTGGCCTCTGGCTCCATATCCAAACGGCGGAACAGAGTTTTACTGCTGGGATCATACGTGATGGAATACGGCTGGCTTTCTCCCATGTCCTGCGCTGTTACTTCCAGCCATTCACCATGAAGGAAATATTCATCACCGACTTTAATTCTTTCGCCTTCTGTTAACATTCGATACGACATATTATCTACCTCGTGTGTTGTGTTAGCTTAACTCTTTGGCACTACTAGCTGATCAAACCCTCACCCAGTTCCATCTCCATTACCAGTCCTACTTCCATTTAAAGCACGTCTAAGCTTAATTTAAATTTTGTATAAATCAAAAATAATGCATTTGAGTCAGAAAGCTCACTGCATTTTTAGAACCAACGACAGGACCAATGAATGCCTGCGTAATATAGCTAGCGCTATTGAACGCCTTATCGCTACGTGGTGCAACTTAATCTTTGCGACTTACTACCAAATAGTCACTGACTCTCAAATTGGCTTACTACTAAATAGTCACTGATTGCATCATTAAAATGACATTTGCGAAAACTCACTGCGTGCTTTAACCAATCCTTCTACACCCGAGCAAGTTATATCTGAGCGGCTATTGTATAGCAAAACACACCTTTAAAAGATTACAGTTTTGTGGCATTTCTCCTGTGCCCTGCTTTTTCCAATTTAATTGCTATCAAATTGACCTTGGCTCAAAAATTTGACTACCTGCTGCATCACCTTTTTTCGGTTCATGATATAAGGGTGTGAAACAGGCAAGACTATATGATCGCTCATCCCTTTAACTCGCGTTCGTTCTACAGTTACCTTGCCATCATCTGGTCCAGGCAATAGCAGCGACAAAAACCAGTTAATACTCTTATTACCAGCAATCACACCTAATTCAAAATCAACCTCAGGCAACTGGATTGGCACACTGACCTCACCCGTTCCCAACTCAAAACCAGCAGGCCCATTGATAGTGCCAAAACCCCAGACCTTTCCCAGTTTATCAATCACTTCACTACCTTGATTAGGCGGCCCCAACATAACCACACGCCCCAATTGCACCAATTCATGTCTGGACAGATAATAGCGCAATAAAATCCCGCCTAAAGAGTGGGTTACGAAATGCACTTTGTTGTGCTGGGAACATTGTGCCAAACCTTTTTCAATCGCAAGAGGTGCTAACTCTTCGATGGGTTTCTGCCGTGAAGGATAATCCACATTAACAACATGATAACCAGTCTGTTCTAAAAAACGTTCCATTGCGCGCATTGAGCGACTGGTTCGAGCCAACCCATGCAACAAAATAACCGATTCATCTATAGGTACTGTCATTGTTCCTCGCACCTACCTGCCCTTTCCCACTGATGCCTGGTTATTTTATATAAGACATGTTCTGACAGCGCATGCCCTTGCGGCAAATCAGGGTGATGAAAATTCTGCTGAGTATCCAACATATGCAAACGCTGCATGACAGAAAAAGAGCGTTGATTAATGACTGCTGTAAAAGAAACTACTTCTTCTAAATCCAGTTCGTCAAAAGCAAACCGTAATACACGTTTTGCACCTTCAGTTGCAAAACCATACCTCCAATAGGGTTTTGCCAGACGCCAACCAATTTCAACACAGGGAGAAAAAGGCAGTTCCGCACTGGGTTTATGCAAACCCAGAAACCCCATAAACTGTTCTGTTTCCAGCAATTCCAACGCCCACATTCCCCAACCATGCAGAGCTATCAGTGACTGACATTTCTCAGCCATTGCATCACTGTCCTTTTTTCCCAGAACCTGTGGAAAATATTTCATCACTTCTGGGTCAGAGTTTAATCTAAAAAACGGTTCATGGTCAGCTGGCCGCCATTGGCGTAACAACAAACGGTCGGTACGTAATTCAAGCTCTTCCATATTTTCTTGCATTGTAATGCACTCAATTAACATAACTGTGTTTCAACCAGAGCGAATCTTAGCATTTATCAGAACCAATCAGCTATGCAAAACTGCTGACTTCGCCTACAATGCGCCTGCAAAGGGTAACCTGAAATTCAGGTTACCTTCAAACCAGAGCAACGCACCGAATTTACGTTTCGGCCAGCGGAGGTATTATGAAACATTACGTCGTTTATGCATTGTATAAATTCGTCATACTGGACGATTATACGGAACTCAAAGCACCCTTGCTCGAGCTGCTGCAAAAACATGCTGTCAGGGGAACACTGCTATTAGCCAGAGAAGGTATCAATGGCACTATTTCCGGCAAACTTGAAGACATGGACAGTGTAATTGCCTGGCTACGTCAGGACCCACGCCTAGTCGATCTGGAATTCAAAGTATCAAACCACAATGAACAACCTTTTCATCGCACCAAAGTCAAACTAAAAAAAGAAATTGTGACTATGGGTGTTGAAAATATCGACCCCAATGACATAGTCGGAACCTATGTTGATGCCGAAGATTGGAATGAACTGATCAGTGACCCTGAGACATTGCTTATAGACACTCGCAACGACTATGAATACGGCATTGGAACCTTCGAAAAAGCCGTCAACCCCGATACCGAAACATTCCGTGAATTTCCCGCTTATGTATCTGAAAATTTGGACCCTGAAAAGCACAAAAAAGTTGCCATGTTCTGCACTGGCGGAATCCGCTGTGAAAAAGCGTCAGCGTACATGAAACAACAAGGGTTCGATGAAGTCTATCACTTAAAAGGTGGTATTTTAAAATACCTGGAAACGGTGGATGACAGCGACAGCATGTGGCAAGGGGAATGCTTTGTCTTTGATGATAGAGTCGCGGTAAACCAACAACTGGAAAAAGGCTCTTATGACCAATGTCATGCCTGTCGCTATCCAATTACTGAACAAGACAAAGAACACTTGCACTATGTAGCTGGCGTCAGTTGCCCGCGTTGCTATGAACTGCTGACAGACGAGCAAAAGTCACGTTTTTCTGAACGGGAAAAACAAGTGCAATTGGCTAAAGCCAGAAATGAACAACATATAGGTGCTGATGCCAAATTCTTCAGTGAGAAAAATCGCGAAGCAAAACGACGCAAACGCGAGCAACAATAGCTCACACAAATAAACTCAAAGAAAAGCCTGATATTTCATTGCAAGTGGCTATTGCTTCGCCAGATAGCCACCAACTGCCTGGACCGGCTTCAAACTGGCACCTTCAGTGATCCAGGCTGCAATGGCATAACGTGGCGCTTCTATGGTTGCCTTGGGCAATTGCCCAGACCACTGACTGTCATTACTGCTGAGTGTGGTTATATCCAACACAACAAAGTCGTGATTCAGGGTTTTCCCTCGATTTTCACCCCGCTTGATATCGGTTTGCAAACCTACGCCTAAAACAGCGATTGTCAATTGCCTGACCTGTTTGGTAGCTTTGCTGTTTGTTGCCATAAATTCAGCCTTAAACTGGTTGCCATCAAGCAGCGTCAAACTGAGTTTACCGACATCATCCGGCCGGGATAACTCAGGCTTGCCAAACAAACGCCAGCTTCGCCACTCTTGTCCCGCTTTGCGCATACCCGGAGTATAAACAGTTCGTTCCCCGGCTTCTGTGGCATAACGACGTTGCCGTTGGCTGAACTCTTTACGGGCAAAACGATCTTTCCAACCAATATAATCCCAGTAATCCACATGAAAAACGACGGGTACAAACTCTGTCCATAAATTGCCTTCATCTTGTAATTCTGATACCCATTCATCTGCAGGTGGACAACTGCTGCACCCTTGTGATGTAAACAATTCAATCAAAGGCACTTGTTGCCGTGAACTTTCAAATGTACGACTCGTTTCTGCGGCTATAGCACTTGCCAATAAAGGAAAGGAAAAAACGGTTAATAACAATACAGTAAACTTCATGATGGGCCCTTTGCTTGAAACTGGTTATAACAAAGACAGGATCAAACCTGACTTGCTTACATTCATTACGCAAACAAACCGGAATATTCAAAGTTTAAGATATTTGAATATAGATTCGCTTATTATTGCAATTGCCCCAAAAGCAAACCCAGACCAAAATTATATGTCTCCAAGTTAGAGTTTTTGAATTTTGATATATTTTTAAAATCGATCTTGCTCAACTGGTTATCCACAAACAGTCTTTTATACCCCAGCACATTGTCTTTGTTGATTACACTCAATCGGGTATTAAACGTCATAAGGCCTTCTGTTGCGGCGAAATCTTTGCCATTTAAGTAGTCGTATACCGCAAGAAAAGACCAGCCTCCATCCATGTAATGTCCACCGAGGGTATAAGCCATTTGGCCATCATCTACCAAATTAATTGCTCTGGGTGTCCAGTCAATTCCACCGCTGAAAAATGTCGTTCCGGCCGAAAGATCTGCCAGTTTCTCGGTACCAGACTCAATAGCTCCTACAGAAACAGAGTCATTATAAGCCCACACTAAATTAATCTTCCCATAGCGGACTCCTTGAATGCGTCCCATCTTGGCTTTTGATTCTTTATAACCGCCATCATTGAGGCTGTTTACTGGAATAATTTGCAGAATTTTCAAACTTACCGATTTTTCTGCAGCAAACTTTTTCAAACCTTTCACTCGATTAATTGAAGCACTGTTAGTGTGCCCCCCATCAAAAGCTAATACACCCAACCGACCATCGGCCTTTTTATTACTGCTGATATTATGTTTCTGTGCAACTCTGTAAAGTTCTTTTGCCGAGTCATAACCCGCAGCAACATCGTCTGGATACATTTCTCCAATATAGTATTTGTAATTCTTCCTTGGCCCTCCCCCTACTTCGGCAATTTGGTCTGCTTCCAGACCACTGTTAAAAAGAAAAAGTGGTGTTTTATTTTTTTCCGCAATTTCCAACAGTTTAATACCATTTTTCTTCAACGTTCGAGTCAATACAGCATCGTATTTGGTTTTATAACCAGGAGCTGTAATCTCTTCCAGAATCTTCAGCTGTGTAAAATGGTTACTCTCAGCACGATAAATCGTCAATTCCACATCATCAAAATCCTGAGACACTTCGACCATAAAATCTTCAACGTTTTTCCAAAACCCTTGATTCGTTCTGCCATTAAGAAAAGCAATATTTAAAGTTTTAGCAAACGCCGACTCTGCCAAAAGACTGGAAATCAGCACAAAAATTATAACGTTAAAAAAATACTTCATATCACCTTTCCTATTATTGTTATTTTACAAAACACCTCATTTGATAGAAAATTTAGTTAATAAATAATACATTTTCCATATCTTTTGAGATAAAAAACATCATATGATTTCTAAATGATTTAAATCAATCAAAAATAATTCAATATAAGAACAAGTAACAAAATCCGCCAAATTTTCCCTGAACAAATGAATTAACAATAAAAAATCATTCTATCCAATTGATTTAAAACAATAATTTATTTTAAAAATCAACCTGAAATTGGAAAAAACCATTTCCTCACCCAATCAAGCATTAGTTTTCATAATGGCTGTCATCAGGAAATACCGTTTGTCGTTTTTTCAACCTTAGACTAGTGTTATTTACAAATTTGAAGGGCAACGACAAAATGATAAAAAAGATAATAACTCTCAGCATTATGTTAACTGCACCAATAAGTGCTCTACATGCTCAAACTACTTCTCCAAAAATCATTCGCTTCGTTCATACTGGCTTAGATAGCTCTCCTATCGGTCAGGTCGCCAAAAACTTTAAGCAAGCTGTTTATAACGAAATTGGAGAGAATGAGGTTGTTGTAAAGATCATTAATGATTACCCGAAAGCCAATAGCGGCAGGTCACTTGATATCTTATTAAACGGTCAGGTCGAAATAATGGCGATCCCCTTTTCAGCCATAAAGAATTACGATCCCAGGTTTCAAGTTCTCAATTTACCGTTCATTTTTTCGAGTCTGAAGTCGGCTAATTCTTTTATTGATGGGGTATATGGCGAGCGTTTGATGCTTTCCTTAGATCCTAAAGGTCTCTTTGTCTTTGGACATATGAATACAGGGATGAAACACCTTTTTACAAAAGAAAAAATTGTCTCCCCTGAAAAAATGCAAGAATTAAATATATCAACCAGCGCCTCGTTCATAGAACAACGCTGGGTAGATAGATTAGGGGCATACTCTATTTCTGAGAAGTTTAATGAAAGTATTTTTTTAAATGATGAACTATTGGATGGTTATAGCGAAAGCTATGCAAATTTCATCAATATTGATGCGACAAACTCTAAAGGCTACATTCTGGAAACCGGGCATATGTATTCAGGTTTTCTCATTCTTGCCGCCAAAACATTCTGGGACACCTTGTCCAATGAACTGAAAACAGTATTAACTGACACGATGACTAAGTCTATTCAACAAGGGAATGAAATAGTTGAAGAACTAACAAAACTAAACCGTGAAAAGTTAATCGCTTCAAATAACTTTGAAATAACTAAACTCTCTATTGAAAGTCGCCAGAATTGGGTGAATGCATCTTCATCAGTATGGATGCTGTGGAACAATGAGATTGGAGATTTATTGATAAAAGAAGCTGCATCACAAAGATAAGCAACTGATTTCAGTTGCTATCAAGTCGTTAATACCGACTTATGAGATGCATCTTAGTAAAAGAAAAGTGAGAAATTGATATGATAAATATTCCTTCCCTTAAAAGCTTCAGAACATTATTCAATAGTGTTTTGGTCCTACTTCTTTTGACCATTGATGTCCTGGCAAATGAGAAAACACCAGGGAAAGGCATTACCGTTAAACCTGTTATTTCGGGGACTCTGGATGACCGGTTCCGTTCTGAAATAGCGATGGCTGGATTGCGAGAACTAGGTTATAAAATAGATGGAGTCACTGAGGCCAACTATGAGAAAATCATGCCAGCGATTATTGCCGGAAAAGGCGACTTTTCTGTCGATGTCTGGAATAAGATGCATAATAAAATCTATGTCGATAATGGCGGAAAATCTAAACTGACCAAAGGGGAACTAATCATTCCTTATGTCGCCCAAGGTTATGTCATTGACAAGAAAACAGCGAAGAAATTCAATATTACTCAATTATCCGATTTCAAAAAGAAGGAAATTGCCAAACTGTTTGATAACAATGGTGATGGCAAAGCAGATCTTGTTGGGTGTAATACTGGTTGGCGTTGTCGTAAAGTTATTGATCACCACCTGAAGGCTTATGGCCTGGAAAACACCATAGATCATAATACTAGCGGCTACTTTAAACTCCTTGATAAATCGATAGAGCGCTATAAAGAGGGAAAACCCATTCTTTATTTTGCATGGGCCCCATGGTCAGTGGCATTGCTTGTGCCAGGCAGAGACGTAGTCTGGTTAGAAGTTCCTTTCACCAGCTTACCCAATGGCGAAACAAACGTAAACACCGTAATTGATGGAGTCAATGTTGGTTTTATTGTTGATCAAATTGTAACGGTAATGGGACGAGATTTTGCATTAGAAAATAAAGCAGCAGCTAAATTTCTATCTCTACTGCAAATACCTGAAAGTGATGAAAGTATACAAAACCTGAAAGTCAGAAATGGTGAAAGAACCTTGAAAGATATCAAACGCCACGCTAAAGACTGGATTCAAATTAACAGGAATAAATTCGACGCCTGGTTAGATCAAGCTCGTAGTATTTAGCGGTGAGAAACAGTTCTATAAGAGCAGATTTCGGAAGGCATCTTAAACACTGAAGATCTCCTGTATATAGACTGTCATTCAAAATAGATAATTGACCATAGCTTTTTGCAAGCCAGGAATAGTTTATTCATTTACTCTGTATTGAGGAACAGAAAAACAATATGACATGTGCTTACCTATCGTTGTTACTTAACTGAGTAGTCGACGCTTTAACACATCTCGATTCTGCCAAAAGTAATTCTAAAACCGCATTTGTTCGGTTTTATTTGCAGAAAATCCTTATACAGGTTCATAAATTCGATTTTTTTAGTACAAGACGTATGCGTATTATTTATTTAGCTTTAATGTGTTGGTGGGGAATATGTGTAGTATTATCGATCAAGCAGTTGAACAATTCAGTCAGTACGCTGACCGTGACGCAATAGTTTGCGCAGGTAAAACATGGAGTTACCAGCAGTTAAAGCAAGCAATAGATCATTGGCACAAGCTTATTGAAAATGAAGGCATAAAGCCTGGAACCTGTGTAGCCATAGCAGGCGATTATAGCCTGAGCACAACAGCCTTGATCATAGCTTTAGCCGCATGCCGTTGCATTGTCGTGCCTTTGACCTCCAGCAACAAAAATCAGCAACTTGAATATCTGGATATCGCTGAAGTCCGCTATCTTATTGAATTCGGGCCTTTGGATGAATGGACCATAGAGCAACGTGAAACGAGCACACACCATCCGTTAATCCAAGCACTTACTGAACAGAATAAATCCGGTTTGATTCTGTTCAGCTCAGGAACTACTGGCAAACCGAAAGCCTCCTTGCTTGATTTTGATGTTTTTTTCAGCAAGTTCCGCTCTGATCGTCCAGGAATGAAAACACTGGTTTTTCTGCTACTCGATCACATCGGTGGCTTAAACACCTTATTTGCAGTACTCATGCAGGGAGGAACTCTGGTAACTCCCGATGCCCGTGACGCAGACACGATTTGCCGCTCCATAGAGCAGAATAATATTGAACTATTGCCAACCAGCCCAACATTTTTGCGTATGCTTCTGATTTCAGGTGCCCATGAACGCTTTGATCTATCATCACTGAAAATTATCACTTATGGGACTGAACCAATGCCGGAAAGCACGTTGCAGGCATTGGCAGCAGCATTACCCAGTATAAAATTAAAGCAAACCTACGGCCTTTCTGAACTAGGTATTATGTCTACTCGTTCAAAGCAATCAAACTCCACTCTGGTTAAAATTGGCGGCGATGGGTTTGACTACAAAATCATCGATAATATTCTCTGGATCAAATCGCGCTCTGCGATGCTGGGATATTTAAACCATGATGACCCATTTGATGAACATGGGTGGTTCAACACCAATGATGTGGTTGAAATACATGGTGATTATTTAAAAATACTTGGCCGACAAAGTGAGATCATCAATGTTGGCGGTGAGAAAGTCTATCCGAACGAAGTTGAGAGCATTTTGCTGCGCGATAGCAACGTAGCCGATGTGACTGTCAGCGGCAAAAGCAATCCGGTGACAGGACAGATAGTGGTAGCCAAAGTCAGTTTGGTTGAACAAGAAGAGTCTGCTGCAGTTAACCGGCGGCTGCGCCAGTTGTGTTCACAGCATCTGGAACGCTACAAAGTTCCAATGATGATAACCGTATCACTAGGGGCTCATCACAGCGAAAGATTCAAAAAAATACGAGGCTAAAAACATGTCTGAAACACCCATCAGAACCGAACAAGTGCCCAAGGTAATCATCATCAGTGGCGGCAGTCGAGGTTTAGGCATTGAATTGGTCAAACGCAGCCTTGCTCAAGGTTGGTCAGTTGCCACATTCAGTCGTTCAACTTCCCAAGAATTAGAACAATTACTAGACAACCAACAATACAGTTCCCGATTGTTCTGGCAATCCGTTGATGGCAGTGATTCCTCCCAGTTGAAACAATTTGCAGCAACAGTATTCAAACAGTTCGGGCGAATTGATGGACTGGTAAATAATATGGGCATCGGCAGCGATGGTCTGCTTGCCCTTATGCGCGAACAGGACATAGATAATTGCCTGGATTTAAATTTACGCAGCGCCATCTATTTGACCCAAGCCTGTTCACGGTTGATGTTGCAACAACAAAGCGGCAGTGTGGTCAATATTTCCTCTGTCAACGCCATTCGTGGACATGCTGGAGTGGCTGTGTACAGTGCCACCAAAGCCGCACTTGAAGGTCTTGCAAAAAGTCTTGCTCGTGAATTAGGACCAAAATCAATTCGAGTCAATACCGTTGCTCCGGGTTATTTCGAAAGCGATATGGTTGGTGAATTGACTGAGACACAAAAAAACCGTATCGCTCGGCGTACCCCATTAGGTCGCCTGGCTCGAATTGATGAGATCGCCGCCGCAGTACTATTTTTGTTGTCAGATAATGCCAGTTTTATAACAGGACAGCTGATTGCTGTCGATGGAGGAATCACATGTTAAACCCAGAAAACACAGCTGTTGTTGAAATAATTAACGAAGAAATACTATCCATGCTGTCTACCAGTGGTTCGGACATTGAAACCATCAATATGGATGACACTATCACAGACCACCTGGGACTCACCTCACTGGATCTGGCTCAACTGGTTGCCATGCTGGAAATTCGCCTGTCTGCCGACCCTTTTGCCAGCCACACCTCAATTACCAGCGTCAGAACTGTTGGTGACTTGGCTGATGCCTACAATACTTTCCTGAACCAGACTGATGAGGCAACTGAGCCAACGCCATCAGCAGCTGTTCAACAGGCCTTGCAACGAGCTTCCGGCCGCCGACGGTAAAGGAGGATCTATGGGAAATAATAGTGAAGAAAAAAAATCTGATATAGCCATCATCGGCTTAGCCTGCCGTTTTCCAGGAGCCAATAATGCCAGCGAATTCTGGGAGAACCTCAAAGCAGGCAAAGAATCGATTCATACGTTCAGCCATGAGGAATTATTGCAGGCGGGAGTAGATCCTGAAACATTGAAAGACCCCAATTATGTTTTTGCTTCTCCGACCATTAACGATGTCGATCAATTTGATGCTGGTTTCTTTGATTATTCCCCACGCGAAGCGAGGATTATGGACCCTCAACACCGTTTGTTATTGCAAACTACCTGGCAGGCATTCGAAGATGCAGGCTATAACTGTCAGCAGATAGATGCACCAGTGGCTGTCTTTGCTGGCAGTGGAGGTGTCGTCACCAGTTATTTAGCAGATCAACTACAAAACAGTTCCGACCTGCTTGGCACCACTGGTAGCCTGGAACACCTTGGCAATGACAAAGATTTCATCGCAACACGACTATCCTATAAGCTGAACCTCACTGGCCCCAGTATTACGGTACAAACAGCGTGTTCTACTTCCATGGTGGCTGTGCATCTGGCCTGTCAGAGCTTACTCAGTGGAGAAAGTGACATGGCATTAGCAGGAGCAGCCACTGTTCGCTGCCCCCATCAGGTAGGTTATCTAGCCAGAGAAGGCGATATTCTATCTTCTGACGGTCATTGTAGAGCATTCGATGAGCAAGCTGATGGCACTGTATTCGGCAGTGGTATTGGAGCGGTTCTGTTGAAACCACTCGACCAGGCGTTAGCTGATAAAGATCCTGTTTATGCAGTAATTAAGTCAACAGCCATCAACAACGACGGCAACCAGAAAGTCAGCTATACAGCATCCAGTGTCGATGGACAGGCGCGGGCCATGGTCGAAGCTTTAGCTTTATCTGAAGTCGAGCCACAGAGCATCGACTATGTTGAATGCCATGGCACAGGAACCATTGTTGGTGATCCACTGGAAATTAATGCCTTAAGTCAGGCCTTCAGGCTACTTGGAGATACTGATAAAGCTCACTGTGCTATTGGTTCAGTTAAAACCAACATTGGTCATTTGGAACAGACCGCAGGCATGGCATCATTGATCAAAACAGCTCTGATGATCAAACATGCGGCAATCCCAGAAAGTTTGAACTTCTCTCAACCTAACCCCAAAATCAATTTTGCTGATAGCCCTTTTTTCGTCAGTCAACAACTGCAAAACTGGCCAGAAACTCAGCACCCACGACGTGCCGGCATAAACTCTCTTGGACTGGGTGGCACCAATGCGTTTGTTATCCTTGAACAGGCCCCAGACACTGTTCACAATAGCAAGGAAAAAACAGACCTGCTGCAACGCCCGCAACACCTCGCAGTTTTGTCTGCCCGAGATGAAAACACCTTGCAGCGAATGGCAAACCGGTTATCCAATTTTTGTCAGCAAGATCAGAACCAGACAAACACCTCATTAGCTGAAATTTGCCATACCTTAACTCATGGTCGCGCCAGTTTTGAATGGCGTTCGGCGAAAACGGTTGCCAACTTTGATGATTTACAGCGATGGTTGCACTCGATTGAGTCTGGCAAATCTTACCAGCAACTGAACCGTGGCTCAAAACCCAACATTGCTTTTCTATTTACAGGTCAAGGTGCACAATACGCCGGCATGGCGCATGAGCTGTATCAGACACAAGCTTTGGTGCGCAGACATATTGACCGGTGCTCTGAACTGGCAATGCAATGGCTAGGCTGCGATCTGCGAGACATTATTTTTCAGGATGATCAAACGGCATTGAATCAAACCGAGTTTACTCAACCTGCTTTGTTTGTCATTGAAACTGCTCTGGACCAATTATGGCGCTCTTGGGGAATACAGCCATCCTGTGTGGTTGGACACAGCGTTGGTGAGTATGCAGCGGCCGTAAGCAGCGCAGTGATGTCATTGGATGATGGTTTGAAACTGATTTGTGAGCGCGCTCGTCTGATGCAACTACTTCCCGAAGATGGCACTATGGCTGCTATTTTCACTGATGAAACCACTGTTGAATTGCTGTTGACCAAGTTTGATGAAGATAAACTGAGTATAGCGGGCTTAAACAGCCAGCAGAGCACGGTAATCTCAGGATCTAAAACCGCGGTCGATAAACTGCTGGTCGAATGCGCAGAACAGTCCATTGAAACTCGCTTGCTGACGGTATCACATGCCTTTCATTCCGCTTTGATGGATCCTATCTTGAGCACATTCGAAGATTTTGCTCAGAGTATTGATTTTAAACAACCTGAAATTCCCCTGATTTCCAATCTGACAGGAACAATGCTGGAAACAGCACCCAATGCCCGCTATTGGTGTGACCATGCTCGGCAAGCCGTGCGTTTTCGGGACGCACTCAGCCACTTGCATGAACAAGGAATAACACATTTTCTCGAAATAGGACCAGGAAAAACACTAATCAATTTTGCTCGTGCAGAGTCTTCAGCTCTGCCAACTGCATACCTCCCTTCTCTGATACAAGGCGATAGCGATTGGAGTGTTTTACTTAAGAGTTTGTCTCAACTATCAATGGCAGGCGCAGCCATTGACTGGCAAAGTTTTGATCAACCTTACTCTCTACGACGCCTGTCCATACCCAGTTACCCATTTTCTGGCAAACGTTACTGGTTTAAATCCACGCCCAGACAACCCAGAAAAACGATCAACTCACCCTTAAACCATCCTTTGATCAATGGGTCTTTGCAAGAACACAGCAATGGCATGGAAATAGAGGTTCAATATTCTCTGTCCAATCTGGACTATCTGCGTGATCATGTGATTTATGATTTGCTGGTACTCCCTTTCATGGCAACACTGGAAGCGGCTGTCGCAGCAGGACATCGTTTTTTTGGTGAAAGAGTAGCACTACAGGACATCCTTTATCGAGATGCTATCTTACTTGAATCAGAACAAGCTCTTGCCTTGCAAATCAGCTTAAGCTCGAGTCAGGACAAGGATAAAGTAGAATTCGATTTTTCTGGTCTGGATGATTCATCGGGCTTTGAACGCCAGCATGTATTTGGCAGTATGAAGCCATTAGGTGACAGGACCATCACCATGGATACCACACCAGCCACCGATGAGTATCAAGAAATATCAACCGAGAAATTCTATACTCTGATAAAAAACGTCGGCCTTGTTTATGGGCCACGTTTTAAAAACATTCAACAACTGTGGCAAAGTTCAAATCAGGCAATGGCACACATTATTCTGGATTCCAAGCTGGTAACCAGAGATTATGCCTTACACCCTGCATTGCTTGATGCCTGCCTGCATATCTTTCCTGCATTGATTCCGGAATATGGTAACTTTGATAGCCAAGCTCAAGTCACAGGTGATGGTTTCCTACCCTTGGGACTTGAAAATTTCAGTGTTTATCGCACCAGTGTCAACACTGTCTGGGCTCGAGCAACTCGCCGTGAATACAGTGATAATCAACTAGTTATTGATATCGACATCTTTGAACGAAGTGATGATCAAATTGGAATACCCGTAGCACGCTTACAAGGTTTATCGCTTAAACGGTTACCGCGTAAAGCTCTGTTACCAACCAGGTACCTGCCTGATTTATACACCATGCAGTGGAGCAGGCTATCCATTCCAGCGACAAATGACATTATTATCGAACCAGAACAACACTGGTTGATCTTGACCGACAGTGATGGCGTCGGCAATGCACTGGCTGAACAACTTCAAGCGCACAACACGCACGTAACCTTGGTCCAATCGGCCAAAGAAATGAATTTCCCTAAAGACTCAACATGGTCATCGAATCCTGACATTGCCGAACATTATCCGGCAATGCTGGAGGCTTACCATAGCCATTATGGCCATGCCCCGGATAAAGTGATCGCATTGTGGCCAAGTCATACATCTGAAAATAACACGTCCATAGCGACAAGTTCCGTTGCAAAGCAAGCAAACAGCGTCGTTGAAAATGTGTTTCTACTGGCCCAGGCACTAGTCAGCAATGAAACAACCCAAACGGCGACCCAATTGCATCTGGTGACGCGCAACACCGTGTCGATAGAACCGGGAAACGACCAGATTGACCCAACCTCATGCGGAATCTGGGGCTTTGGCAGAACCCTCTCACAAGAACATCCTGCCTTGTGGGGTGGTTTAATCGATTTGCCGAATCATCAGGAGCAGGACACATCTGAAGAACTGGCAAAACAACTACTTTCAACAATTCTCAGTAATGACAACGAAGATCAGGTAGCACTGCGCAAGACACATCGTTTTGGTGCCAGGTTGGTTAAGATCGAAGATGAAGCCAAATCCCTGCCGTCATTCAAGGTTACTGAGCAAGGTTGTTATCTCATAACAGGAGGACTGGGTGCACTTGGTTTGAAAGTGGCAAATTGGTTAGTCACGGATTGCCATGCCCGACAACTGGTATTGGTGGGTCGCAGCGCTCCATCAGAATCGGCCCAAGACATCATTGATTCGCTAGAGGGCAAAGGTGCTGAAATAGCAGTAATGAGTGCCGATATTACCCATTCTGACAGTATTGATCAATTATTGACCGACATGGAAAACCAAGGGTTGAATTTACGTGGCATTGTGCATGCGGCAGGCGGTTTGGATGATGGCGTTATCTCCAGCATGACTCTTGAACAGTTTCGCCGTATAACCGGCCCTAAAATTACCGGTAGCTGGTTGTTACATGAAAAAACCCAACATATGGAACTGGATGATTTTATTTTATTTTCGTCGGTCTTGAGTTTGACAGGCTCAGCGGGTCAGTGCAATTACACCAGTGCCAATGCGTTTATGGATGGCCTGACAAGCCATCGCAAAGCACTAGGTCTGGCAGCAACAGTCATCAATTGGGGTCCCTGGGCTGATGCCGGTCTGGCAACTCATTCAGGGGAACGAGGTGAACTGATCTGGCAACGCCGAGGCACTGATTATTTGCCTCCAGAACGCGCTATGGCCAGCATGACCAGCATTTTACAGCATGGTTTCACTCAAGCAGCAGTCACCATCACGGATTGGTCAATTTATACTCGCCAGTTCAGCGTATTACCTGCGATCTATCAGGAACTAGTAAGCAACCATAACTCAAGCAACGATGCGTATGAGCTTGCCCTGTTCAAGCAGCAACTGTCTACAGCTTCGATACAAGAACAAGTTGCTCTATTAAACAGCTTCATCTCTGACCAAGTCCAACAAGTGCTCGGCCTGGAAGAGGATGAGTTAAGCTTGGACACTCCTTTTCAAGATGTTGGTTTGGATTCATTGATGACCGTAGAGTTACTTAATCGACTCAATGCTGCCCTACCCGTTAAGGTTTCCATGGCCAAACTGATAAAAGGCGCCAGCGTCACATCATTGATGGAAGAAGTCTTTCCAGATTTGAGTCACGGAACCGAAATTACTTCAGGAAAAAACACAAGTCTCAGCAGCAAAGCCCAGAGTGCGCCAGAGAATGAGTCACAATGGTTGGTGTACAGTAAACGACGCCCTTCAGCGAGCATCAAATTGGTTTGTTTTGCCTATGCCGGTGGTGGCCCGACAGTCTATCGCGAATGGCAGGACCAACTTCCAGACTTTATTGAAGTGGTATCTGTATTGTTACCCGGCAGAGCCAGCAGAATTGATGAACAACCACTGACCCGTATCAGCCAGATTGTTGCTGATCTACTGCCTGAATTGCTTGAACACCTGGACGGCAGCCCCTTTGCCATGTTTGGTCATTGCATGGGGTCTATCATCATGTATGAAACAGCACGTGCCTTACAGCAACAACATAACCTAAGTGCATTGCAACTGTTTGCCTCAGGTGCTCCTGCTCCCGATTTGTATACTATTTCATTTTATCACCAAAGTGACGAAGCAGACCTGATGGCCTTGCTTAATCAGATTGATTTCAGTGCCACACAGGCATTGGTTCAAGATGCTGAAATGCGCGCACTGGTCTTTCCAATGCTGCGTGCAGATTTGGAAGCCGCAGCCTATTATGCCGAGGAGTATCAAGCCTCTGAACCTCTGAATATCCCTATCACTGCTTTTGGCGGTTGGCAAGATATGTATGCGTCACCTCAAGGAGTCGATGCCTGGCAACGTTTCACAGATAACGATTATCAATTGGTAATGCAACCCGGTAACCACTATTTCATAGAAACAGAACAGGCCAGGATTCTTAACATTTTGCAGGAGACCCTTAAGCAACGTTTACATCCAACTGACAATTCAGTCACTCACAAGGCCAGTTTGAATGCAGACAAACTCTTTCTCACCACTGAGATAGCAGCTGAACAACGGGCAAATGACACCGCTTTAGAATTTCTATCAACGAAGCCGGAAGTATTTGCAACGATCAGCCCTGTGTCACTCTTTGCCAGTCGGGAACAAATTAAAATGCGTTTAATTTGCTTCTCGCCTGCATGGACTGGAGGCTTGAATTACAGAAGCTGGTTAGAACAGTTGCCCAGCAGCATTGAAATCGTTCAATTGCATTACCCGTGGCATGGTATCAACAGCGAACATGAGCCCTTGCGCACAGTTGCTGAAATGACCGCTTATGCTGAACAACAACTATCAGCATACATAGACCAACCCTTTGCTTTTTTCGGGCATGGCATTGGAGGTTTGATCGCCTATGAGCTTACTCAACGCTATCAAAGCTGCGGGCAGAGTTTGCCTGTGCATTTGTTTGTGTCGGCCGTACCTTCTCCCGACACATTCTCCTATCCTTGGTCACATTTGCAACCCGATAATAAACTAATCGATTTACTGCATACTATCGGCTGGCCAGAGGAAAAAGTGCTCATTGACAAGACAAAGGAAAATCATAAGAATTGGAACACCGCGTGGATGGCGGTCATTAGAGCTGATTTCAGTGTTTATGCATCATATCGTTATACCAGGGTTGATCCATTAAATGTGCCTATCACTTTATTCACTTATGAAGATGATCTTTGGGTTTCCCCTTTATTAACAGACAAATGGCGAACTTTCACAAGCTCTAACTTCAAGTCTTTTATGCGCCAAGGTGATCATTTCAGCATTATGCAGAATCATCAATTTGAAACGACTGTGGTGCTAGAAGAGCTATTACCAAGCTTGTCTGCCCAAAACGTTTTTTACCCACGAAAACCAGCTATCGATGGTGTCGGATACTCCTTAGAAGATGGTAAACGTTAGCGCAAAAAGATGGTTCTCCCAAAGACAGTGCCTTCTATGAGGGCACTGTCCAATCTATGCGGATCCTACTGTTGTGTAATAATGTTTCGTCGTTGAGTCTGCAGGAAACATCAACTCCACCTTAAACTCACTGACATTAACATCCTGAACTGTTCCCAATTGTGCAATCATGGAAAAAAAAGACAGGGTGTCTTGCTCCATTTGCAACTGTATCGACAAAACGGACTGGCTGCTATCAATGTTGAGAATATCATCTTGGGGTCGCAGGCAGGACGCTAAACGCCTCTCCAGCTCTTCCAGTCGTTTTGAACCACCTAGCATACTTATCTCATACCTCAAACGAACCAAGACGGTCAGTGCAGATTCATGCCAATTTAAAATATTTGACGTGGCCGGCTTATCGGCAATGATAGCTTCGACTAAATTATGATGCTCTGCAAATCCCAGATGTTCCAGCAGCTTTTGTGCGGGGTTATTAACTGTGACAACATCCCAGTTCTGATTCAATACTATTGCCGGATAGGGTTCATGATTCAAAAGCATTTGCTCAATGGCACCGAACACATACTTCAAATCATCGCTTTCATAGGAAAGTTCTGCATACACCGGAGCATAGCCCGCGCTGTACAAGCCTCGATTTATTTCTCGTTTCGGTAAGCACAGGAATAATCCTATTTTCAGAATCATCTCTCTGCTGGGTAAAGAACGCCCGGTTTCTATGAAACTAATATGCTTACTGGAAATATCCAGCTCCAAAGCCAATTGTAATTGACTGTAACGCCTCAATTTACGCCATTCACGGCAAAGACTTCCAAATGAGTTTTTCATAGGGTGATTATGCCAGTATCGTTGAGAAAAACACTTACCTCTGAGGTAATTGTTTTGCCATTCGACCCGACATAGCATCGTATTTTTATTTTGAGGAATCCCTATGTCTCTATCGACAAGATCAACATTCATGATGGTAGTTGCCATCGTTTTTTTTATTTATTCCATTCTCTGGGCCTTAGCCCCCTATCCCAGCATTAACCTACCAGCTAGACTGATACTCGATTTAGCTGATTGGCCTCTGGACACTCTCTCTGCTCCACTGGATAGAAATACTCAGTGGCTTTCTGCTATTGGAGCAGGTGTTCTGGCGGCTATTTCCGTATTTCTTGGCGGCATTGTCGCACCAGCAATTAAACAGCAAAACACCTCAATAATCCGAACCACAATAGCAGCTATGGTCATCTGGTATATTATTGATGGCACAGGCTCTATTGCTGCCGGAGTCAGCTCCAATGTTTTTTTCAACACCATCTACCTGATCTTGGTATTAATACCGTTAATTGGCGTCAATAAACAAAGGTAAACATTCACCAAAAGAATGAACGGTTGGTTAAGGGCGTATTGTTCGACAGTAAGTCTTCGCTACGCCTAGCCAAACTACTTGTCCTGAGAATATTAACAGTCTATCTTTCTGCAAACTTCGACAAATCCATTCGGAATACTTACATTAGGTAGCTCCCCATAGCCATATGTTTTATCAATCACCACTATCTATTTTTTGAATCAATTTTAGCATTTCAATAACTAAAATTTGTTTTATAGTATCACCATTACGTTGATTGGCTGTTTATTCAAAGCGGAATAAATACAAATAAGGCCTCGATATGCTTTCCCACAGGCTCAGTAATTTCTCATTCCTTTTGTAATAACCGAAACATCAATTGATGTAATGTTTACAAAGAAAACCACCCATAATCACAGAAAGGAAAAACTATGAAATTACCTAAGTTGTTTACCACAGCCGTATTTTCTGTCGTGTGTTCAATATCCCTAAACGCCTTGGCAGCACAAACCAGTAAGCCTGAAGGCGCAGCTGGCATTGGGCATGCAAACGTTGGAGAAGCAAAACCAAATCAGTTCTGGTGGCCGGACCAACTAAACCTATCACCCTTGCGTGACCATGATTCACGCTCAAACCCTCTTGGAGAAGATTTCGATTACATAACAGCTTTTCAAAGCCTTGATATAGATGCCGCAAAAAAGGACATTAATAAATTACTGACAACATCACAAGAATGGTGGCCAGCTGATTTTGGCAACTATGGTCCATTCTTTATTCGTATGTCCTGGCATAGCGCTGGTACCTATAGAACTCTCGATGGTCGTGGTGGTGGTGATGGTGGTCAACAACGCTTCGACCCACTCAATAGCTGGCCTGATAATGGTAACTTAGACAAAGCTCGTCGCTTATTGTGGCCGATCAAACAAAAATACGGTAGTTCCCTGTCCTGGGGTGACTTAATGATTCTGGCTGGCAATGTTGCCTTGGAGAACATGGGTTTTGAAACCTATGGCTTCGCTGGCGGACGCGCAGATGACTGGGAACCGGACCTTGTTTATTGGGGGCCAGAAGTTGAAATGCTTGCCAGCGACCGACACCATAAAAACGGTAAATTGCAACGCCCTCTTGGTGCCACTCATATGGGGTTGATTTACGTTAACCCTGAAGGCCCTGGAGGCAAACCAGACCCTCTTGGCTCTGCAAAAAATATTCGAGTCGCATTCAACAGAATGGCAATGAACGACGAAGAAGTTGTTGCTCTGGTTGCAGGAGGCCATACCTTTGGCAAAATGCATGGTGCGCACAAGCCAAAGGATTGTGTTGGCGCTGAACCCGCTGCAGCGGGTCTGGAAGAACAAGGTTTAGGTTGGAAGAACACATGTGGAAAAGGCCACTCTGAGGATACGGTTACCAGTGGCCTAGAAGGTGCCTGGACACAAGCGCCAACAAAGTGGACGTCATTGTATTTGTCGAATCTGCTCAATTTCGAGTGGGAACAGACGCGCAGCCCTGGCGGTGCCATTCAGTGGGTTCCCAGTGACAAGTCACTGCATAACTCGGTGCCTGATGCACACCTGAAAGAAAAGCGTAATCCACCGGTTATGACAACCGCAGATTTAGCATTAAAGTTTGACCCGCAATACAAAGCCATCGCAGAGCGTTTCTTAGCGAACCCTGAAGAGTATCAATCGGCCTTCGCCAAAGCCTGGTACAAATTAACCCATCGTGATATGGGACCACGTACACGTTATTTGGGCGATGGGTTTCCCAGCGAAGAGTTAATTTGGCAAGACCCGATTTCTGCCGTTGATTACGACTTAGTGACCAATCAGGATATTAAGACTCTTAAAAGCACTATTATGCAATCCGGCTTGAGTGTCCAGGAGTTGGTTCGTACGGCCTGGGCATCAGCATCCAGCTTCCGTTCTGGAGACAAACGAGGTGGTGCAAATGGAGCTCGTATCGCCTTAGCTCCTCAAAAGGATTGGGAGGTGAATAACCCTCAAGAGATAGCAAAGGTGCTTGGTAAACTCAAGACGATACAAAATAATTTCAACAGCACGTCTGGCAGTAAGAATGTTTCCCTCGCTGACCTTATTGTACTGGGCGGCGCTGCAGCGATTGAAAGAGCAGCTAAAGACGCTGAAATCAGCTTAAGCGTGCCTTTTTCAGCTGGGCGCGGCGACGCTACACAAGCCCAAACGGATGTTGCATCATTTGATTTACTAAAACCTGCGGCAGACGGTTTTCGCAACTATTTCGATGTAAATACCAGCTATCGTTCACCAACAGAAATGCTCATCGATAAAGCCGATCAACTGGATCTGACAGTACCAGAGATGACCGTTCTCATCGGTGGCATGCGTGCATTAGGTGCCAATGCAAATGGAACTCATGGTCTGTTGACATCCAAACCGGGAACTCTAAACAATGATTTTTTTGTTAACTTGTTAGACATGTCAACCCAATGGAGAAAGAGCAGTAAGGATGGCATCTATGAAGGTGTTGATCTTGTCACAGGTAAAGTGAGATATACCGCCACTCCTGTTGATTTAATTTTTGGATCAAACTCAGAGTTGCGAGCTATTGCCGAAGTATATGCATATGACAATTCGAAACAACGATTTGCTCAGGATTTTGTCAAAGCTTGGTCCAAAGTAATGAAACTTGATCGTTTTGATTTGAAGTAAAAACAAGCTGAAGTGTGCTCTTTGTGATTATCTCTGTGAGTGTCCTTGTCATGTTATAACCGGCAGGATATGAGCAGAGAGTCATGATCAATAGTAACTTAAGAGACACGCTTTTCAGAGTAATCAGCAACACTCTACATGCTCAATAGACAATATCACTGTCAAGCAACAAAAAAAGGCGGAACATAAATGTTCCGCCTTAATTCTCAACCTGCGGCTTGCACCGCTCATGAGAAGTAGAAGTGAGTAGTTTAAGGATTTTTTAAGTCCTTATCTTAGTAGACCTTCCTACCCGCATTATTCTCACAATTTATTTTCGATAAATCATTAACTATTATTTCGCAAAGCCTCGATACGATCATCCAGAGGAGGATGCGTTGAAAACAGTTGTTTAGCCCCTGTTGAGATGCCAAACGCGGCCAATTGATTAGGCAATTCACCGGCTTGTCCCATTTTTAAACGTTCCAGAGCAGCAATCATATCTTGCTTGCTGGACAACCTGGCACCACCTTCATCAGCCCGATATTCGCGCGAGCGGCTGAAATGTGATGTGACGACACTAGCCAGAACACCAAAGATAGCCTGAGCAGCCATATAGGTTGCAAAATAAGCAAGACCATTTCGTCCAAACCGTTGAGCGACTATGCGAGCAAAAAAGAACACAAAAGTATTCATAATACCTTGCAATAGAGTCATCGTGACCATATCACCATTGGCAATATGCGACACTTCATGTCCGAGAACCGCTTCAACTTCGTTACGACTCATATTGTTCAAAAGGCCAACACTGACAGCGACCAATGCATTGTTCCTGCTGGCTCCAGTGGCAAAGGCATTCGGCTCAGGTGCACCAAAAATTCCCACCTCAGGCATGCCAATTCCGGCCTGTTCAGCCTGGCGAGCTACCGTTTCAACCAACCAACGCTCTGTTTCATTTGAAGGAGAGTCGATCATTTGCAGCCCAGCCATACGCTTGGCCGCCGATTTTGACATCATCAATGAAATAAAAGCACCACCAACTCCAAAAACAGCAGCAATCAGCAGGTTTCCACCCAATCCATTACGCAACTCCGGAGGTAAATAAGGAGTAGCAATTGATAACACAACGCCCAACACCAGCAAAATCGCAAAGTTAGTCGCCAGAAAATATACAATTCGTCTCATAACAGCCTCAAACAATCATTCAATTCAAGTAAATAGATAGTAGCAAACTATAGATTATACAAGCGTCAATTTATGACAATTATTTCACCTAAGTTCGCCAATTATAGCTAAAACAGACACTCAAAGACCTGACTTCAGCCCAATATCAATGCCATTTTAAAATACGGTTCTGTAGATTTATAAAAACGCTCTCCTTGAGTCTGTAAACCAAATCGCTGATAAAAACCTTGTGCAGATTCACGTGCATCACACCAGAAAGTGGTATAAACGGAAGGAGATTCTTGCTGCAAATCAGATAAAATAGTATTCAAAACTTGTGTGCCGATTCCCAAGCCTTGATATTCAGGCAATGTTGCAAACTTACGCAGGCGCGCTGTTTTGTTTTCATAAAAAACAGAAGCAACACACACCAGTCGTTCATCAGCAAAAGCCCCATAATGATCTGCACCACAATCATCATCAACCCGGCAATAGTCAATGGATTTATCTGGCCATAAAACTTGATGACGTATTGGTAAGGTCTGTTCGGCAGAAATTTTGTGTATGCTTATAGTCTGCAGAGTCACATTTTCACTATTAAGTTTTATGAACATGCACTATATAGACTATTATAATAAGCGGCAAATACAGTACAGATTGTTTTTCAGATAGACCCTTAACCACCATCCGTAAATTTTATGTTAAACGCGTTAAAGACTTTTTTTTCATCAATTGATATCGATGCCGATCTAGAACAGACCGATCCATTAAAATTATCAGCAGCAGTGCTGATGATTGAAGTTCTGGCAGCAGATGACGTTGTCGATCAACGCGAAGTCGATCATGTCACCCAGTTACTACAATCTCAGTTTGCTATAGGTGCCAATGATGTAGACCGCCTGTTTGAACGAGCCAGAAAAGAATCTGATGAAGCAGTCAGCCTGCAGGGTTTCACACGCCAGATTTGTGAACACTATGACAATGAGCAGCGTGTAGAACTATTGACCATGCTTTGGGAGGTGGCAATGGTCGATGAACATGTCGATGGCAATGAGCGACACCTTATTCGAAAAATAGCAGGTTTGCTCTATTTGACAGACCGACAGATCATTCAAGCTCGAGAAGCCGCTAAAAGTTCCTTAAGCTGAGCACAGTTTTTCTATTTCTCTCAACCTTTCCAGCATGGTATCTTTCTCTTTGTAATGTTGATAAACCGTGCTGCAGTGATGATCCCATGGCATTGCCAGTTGCTGCCAGTCATAATGTAATTCTTGTCCCTTGACGGCATCAACCAACAATATTTCAGAAATCTGCTTACCTGCCAGCAAGTCTTTATGCCCCAAGCCCTGACCGGCAATGACCTGTTGAATTCCTCGATAGTCCATACTGTGATTATCATGCACATGGCCCGCAAAGAAATGCCCTACTCCAGCTTGAAACAGTTTCTCGGTCAGCCATTGTGCTTCATGGACACCATTAATATCATGGTCCTCACCTATCCGAAAATCCGCCAACGGTCTATGGGTAAAGGCTACTGTTTCTGTTGCAGTGCTCTGGCCTGATTCACGACGTTCAATCAATTTCTGGATCAAGGCACCTCGCTGACCAGCCCAAGGTGGGAAAAAATCATTGGCTGAATCCATATTCAAAAACTGCACATCACCTAATTGAAAGATATTATTAAACACCCCTATTTCTTCCAGGAACGTATGGTAAATTTTGCCGTTATTATGAAAATCGTGATTCCCTATGGTCACATAACATGGGATTTCAGAGTCCTGAAAGTTCTCAACAGCCTTTTGATAATCACCATCGACATAAACAAAATCTCCCAGATGCAGCATAAAATCAGCCTGTAACTGTGCTGAACGTTCCAGACACCATTGCAACTCGGTGCCACCACCAGTATCACCAATTACCGCAAACCGGTATTGTTCTGGATCAGGAAACTGCCAGCTCAGTTTAACCGTATTTTCTTTAGGAATTTTTACTTGGATAAAGTGATTGGTTTTTTCAATACTGTGATCAGCAATCTCTCCACCCTCAACAAGAACACTGGCTTTGGGATGAACATTATTAACCGATAGCAAGACAGTTCGCGCGTCTGCCGAACGTAGAAACACTTTAGGTTCAGGAGCCGTTGCCCGCATACGCAACGCCCCTGTGTTAGCTGGCTTGAGATACATCGCATCCTGCAAATTAACATTCAACCCGTCCAGTTCACTGCGATAGGGATATTCATCCAATACAAACATCAGAGGTGGATAGCGAAAGCCTCTGTAAACACTGTATCCAACAAAACCTGTCAGACCGATTAAACTTGCTCTTTTTAGAAAATGACGGCGACTGCTCATGGATAGCTATAACAAAACTTTTAGTAATAATTGATGGCGCATTATAATGCTTTCGCATCAAGGATGCGCCATCTTTTATACTAACAATTGAAGTATCTGCTTATTTTTTCCCTAAAAGGTTATCCGCCTGAAAAATATCGTCCATCTGTTCATTGGTCAGGATATTTTGCTCCAGAACAACCTCTCGAACAGTACGTCGACTGCTTAAAGCTTGTTTGGCGATTTGTGTAGCTCGTTCATAGCCAATGACCGGGACCAGAGCAGTCACTGACACCAGACTATTTTCTAACAACGCATTGCAGCGCTCCAAATCCAATTCAATCCCATTGACACAGCGGTGTGTCAATACATGCATGGCGTTGGTTAAAATCCGCATGGAGTTCATCACGTTATAAATGATAACCGGTTCCATGGCGTTGAGCTGCAATTGGCCAGACTCTGCTGCCATTGTCACCGTCAAATCACTGCCAATTACCTGATATGCTACCTGATTGACCACTTCAGGAATTACCGGATTCACTTTACCCGGCATAATTGAAGAGCCTGCTTGAACGGTTGGAAGAATAATTTCCCCAATACCGGCTCGGGGTCCACTGGAGAGCAGACGCAAATCATTACATATTTTTGATGTCTTGACCGCAATTCTTTTCAGAACGCTGGAAAAAGTCACGAAACCACCCAGATCTGACGACGCCTCAATGAGATCTTTAGCACCAACCAGAGGGTAACCGGAAATTTCTTTCAGATAACCAACCACTTTAGGTGCATAGCCTTTTGGGGTGTTAATGCCTGTTCCTACTGCGGTTCCACCAAGATTAACCTCACATAATAATTCAGCCACTTCTTTCACCCGAGAAATATCCTCCGCCATGGTATTGGCGAATGAAGCAAATTCAGATGTCACGGTAATAGGCACTGCATCCTGCAACTGCGTGCGCCCTACTTTCAAAACACCTTCAAATGCCTGCGCCCGATCAAAGAAGGCATTGATTAACTCTGATTGTGTTTCCAACAAATGTGGTACTTGTTGCATCACCGCCAAACGCAACGCAGTTGGATAAACATCATTGGTGGATTGCGATGCATTAACATCATCATTCGGGTGCAAATATTGATATTCACCCTTTTTGTGCCCCATATTAATCAAAGCCAGATTAGCAATCACTTCGTTCGCATTCATATTGGTGGAAGTGCCAGCCCCGCCTTGAATCATATCCACCACAAAGTGCTCATGATGCAGTCCCTGCATAATTTCGTTACAAGCGATTACGATCGCATCACATTTCTCCTCTGTTAACGAACCTAAGTCTCGGTTAGTTAAAGCACAGGCTTTTTTGACCATTGCCAAGCTGTTAACCAACTCTGGAAAGTGACTTATCGCAACACCAGTGATCGGGAAATTGCGTAAGGCACGTTCAGTTTGGTCACCATACATTGCGGTTTCATGTACCGTCCAACCAGCCCATTTTTCTTTGATATTCATTTTCTTTTCTTAAATACACACATTAATAGTCAATGTTCAATGTCGATTAATTCAACACATCTCTTCAAACGGTAATTACTGATAGACTCAGCACCACCCAATTATTTCAGTGCCCTTCGACCAAACCCGCCAATAAATAGCTATCTCGCCCAAATGCACTCAAAGCGAAGCATAAAAGGTAAATTGTGACAGGTAAATCGGATTTATGAGCTTATGCAGAAATGTCATTGAACCTTAACACTGCGCACATAAGCGATTGAAAAATACACAGCTTTTTGACCGTTATTCAGGTATTCCCATTCAGGAAATGCGCCTTCTCCTTTAACAGAGATCTGCATCGTAAAGAAACCTCTAATACTCATGAGATGTTTTTAGAACATTCATAGCATAAGATTGTCCATCTAAGTTCTATAAGAAACCTTTGATCAAATCATCCATTATCACTTCTTGTGAAAGAATCTGACTTAATCAAAGCGTAAATGACTTTTATTTGACTATAAAGATGATTCGCTTTAATGAAAAACACCATCATTGCATGGCATGCCCAACAAGACGGAAACCATTTTCCTCGGCAATCGAGGGCAATTAACGATTGCTATGAGCTCTGGGAGAGCTGTCGCTTTGACGAGGTCGTTGAAAAACTATCAAAAGGTCGAGTACCCATTTTAATGGTTGCTGCTGACCAACAAGGACAGGAAATTATGGCGAGACTGAGCCAATTAGGAGAAAGTTACCCAGAGCTACAGGTAATAGCCCTCTTTAATAATCAATGTAATACTCAGACATTAGAAAAGCTATGCCATATGCTCTGTGGCACCCAAGAAAAACCATCACCAACAGCCGACACTCTGATTTCAGCATTAACCAGAAGGCAGCAGCAAGTATTAGACCTTATTTCCCGAGGCCATTCAAACAAACAAATTGCCGATAAACTCCATATGTCCGAAGGTACAGTTAAGATTCATTGTATGGCTATATTTCGCGGCTTGGGCGTTAATAACCGTACACAGGCAGCCATGTTAGCTACTGGAGCAATTTAAAGAACGTATTGGTTTTAAACGTAGAGTAACAACCAAAGCAAAGGATTGCACTCCCACAATACTGTTTCCTTTTGATGCCGCTATCGTTACAACGTCTTACAATTACTGCTTCTTTATGACTAAGGAATCAATTTGCAACTCAAAATATTACTGAAAATAATAGCAAATAAACTTATGACTCAGTATTGCAGTTATAGAACGGATAACCCAGAAAAACTGATACTGGGATCAATGGCTGGATTAGACTCTTGCTCTTTTCTAAATTGAGTAGGTGTTAAGCCTACCATTTGAGTAAAATGATTATAAAACACTGACTTACTATTAAAGCCAGAACCGTATGCCACATCGAGGATTTTTTTTTGAGGATATTTTAATAAGATTTGTTTGGCGTATTGCACTCTTAAAGAGTTAATGAAACATTTGAAATTTCTATCTGTAGTTGCGTTGATCAATTCTGACAATACATGGGGCTGCACGTATAATTTTTTGGCTAATTTGGAAATAGTTAAGTCTGAGTCTAAAAATAGTTTCTGCTTGATAATTTTCTGTTTATATTCCTTAAGCAACGTCGAATCCACTTTTCGATTGATTTTCGCAGCATTACACGCTTGAAAATGAAGAGCAAGAATTTTAGGGTTTCGTTGGCTGCTGATATAAATTGCCACTACCCCGCTTAATATTATCAAACAAGGAATTGCCGCACTGAAAAGAGGTTTATCTAAAATTGCCCCAATAGAGCGACAAATGGCTGCGAGCAAGCAGAATAATGCAATTTTCTGCATAAGCTGACGCATGCTTTTCACATCTGAAGATACTGTATTATTTAATTCAATTCGATTTAAAAGGATTAGAGTCATAACAATGTAACTGATCGCACTTACCTCTGAAACTCTTGTCCCTATATAGACCAAAACTGTGGACCAATTAAAAAGGTATGTCTCCTTGTAATCAATTTTGAACGCTGCATCCTCAAAATAAAAAGGAACCGCCAGCAAAAAACATAAAACAAATGGGGCTATGTGGACTAGTGTGCGCTTGTTTATGTAGTAATGATCAAATAAACATCGATTATAGAGATAGAGCATAGGTCCAGTGAGCGCGATAAAAGGCATGCTCGTTTTATTAAAATGAGGAAACCAATCGCCTACACCCATCACATATACAGTTCCATGAACAGACCAAAAACCACAAGCGAATAGCAATAAGATCAAAACAAAATTAGATGATCTTTTATTGCTGATGAACAACTGCCCTAGTATTAATATGACTATGACACTACAACCAAAAATCAAAGAAATCTTAATGAACATGTTTATTAGTTTTTCCAGTTAGGGTCTGAAAGAAGCATTTTGTATATTTGTGATCTTATCCAACCTACTTCAAATTGTATTACTTTCCATAAACAACCTTGTTATACATACTAAACCGGTAATCGATGATATGTACGAACATAAACTATAAAACCAATGATTAAACCACACCCTTGTAAAGCTCAATACCTAATTAAACAGAGAGAAATAAACCATGTATTATCACAACACCAAGCACCGTCATCGTTTGGGGGATAAAAAACCTGGAACAGGACTCTAGAAGTACAATCCATCAGATATGAGTTAAAACAGGAGTTGATACAATTAAAGGTGTATATGTACAAGAACATGTCAAATTTATCATATTATCCAAACTACATATTGCGACTGTCGGCTTCAGACAAGTAAGCTTCAGTATATTGAGTACTATCACCATTGATCAGACTATTCTCGGCATATTTCAATACTAAAATTCACAAATTGAGCTCAACCGATGATCATTAAATTAGTCAAGCTCAATATTCCTAAGTAATACCCCTTCATAAACTTCAACACTCCGCAATAAGGCAATGTTTTTAATAAAGAATATTTTATCGATAATCACTGGCAGAACTGACAGTCACTTGTGCACCACCAATTTTCTGCGCCGCCTCGCCCAAATATCGAGCTGCTCTTTTCGATTCACCATCAACCAATGCCTGACTCGCCTGATCAAGCAGTTGCTGCGGTTGCATTGCGTTTAATTGTTGCTGAAAAGTCTGTTGCTGAGTGGTGCTAACGACCTGCTCTGAAGAAGCTGTACTAATCAAAAGAGGCCGCTGGCCGTTGATGGAATCAATTGTCATGATATTTACCTATTCGATGTCGTCAATTGTTAAGCGAAATCACTCTTATCACAATTCACCAGTGTGGGTTACCGCTTGCGGTCGATGCTGCCTGGACCCTATAAATTTACATTATCACTATTACTTTCTATTAATTGCAGCACGGTATTGTTTACAAACCAGATGACCAGCTTCCTATTCATTTTCAACACACGTCACTTAAGTTCTCAACCTGAATATGACTGTCTGCCAACAAGCCATAAAAGCCAAATTAAATACCGATAGCATTTTACTTTACCGCATAACCCAGGATATTTTCTACCAGCTAATAACTGATTAACCATAACAACAAACTCCATAAAACCATATACTACTTTGGGATGATTTTTAAACTAGGGTCTGTTGACACTAAGAAAAGCAATAGCCATTTTCAAATTCATAACGTCATTTCGCTGTACCACCACTCTGCTGCACTATAGACAATGCATCTTATTTAATGAATTTCATACACAAAGGTCTTGATTTGTTGTGCTATCTCTATCGATTTGTCACCTTGAGTTTGTGGTGAATACTTAAATTTCGCCACAGCAGTTTTGGAAGACTCAATAAAGATCGAATCACTGCATTCAACCACCTCTATATCTTTAGGTTTACCCTGAATATCAATACTAAACCTGACACTACATTGACCTTGAGTGCCAGCAAGAAACGCTACCGTCGGATAGCTGGCCGCAAATTCTTCAATGGGGTCAATATTATCCAATGATATTGGTGGCTTGCGTGGCTTGTTCTGAGAGTGCTTACCCGTTTTTTTCAAGTCCTGATACTCCCCTTCCGCAATTTGTTGCCACTGGCTATCTCTGACTGATCGCAAACGGCCCTGGGCATACTGATATTGACTGGTTAAGCGAGGTGAAAGAAGAAACATGCGCTCCACCCTTTCCCTTCCATTGCTTTTAGACTTGAACAAATTACCCAGTAAGGGGACACGATTTACACCTGGCACCTGTTTGTTATCTTGAGTATACGACTCTTGCGCTAGCCCTCCTATCAGCATACTTTCATCAGGACCAATTAAGGCTTGGGTGCTGATAGTGGAACGGGTAACGATCGGGATGTCATCAACCCGCTCTTCATTGCGCCGACCATCTTCGATGGCAACCATCAACTTGATTTGCGTCTCACCCTCATCATTAAAGACATGGGGAGTGACTCGCAAGGATGTACCTGCAGATATATTAAAAAGGTCGACCTCTTCCTGGCCCTCCAGGCGAACATAGAATGTTGAGTTGGTATCGAAGACTGCCTCGACATTTGACAGAGTCAAAATATGTGGACTGGAAACCACATTTAAGGCACCTTGTTTTTCCAGCGCACTAAGCTGGCCGATAAAGCGATTTCGATCACCTGTCATATAAGCTGCAAAACCACCCAGTATGGAGGAAAAACCTGCTTCCAATTGAGTTCCAGAACTATTGTCTGTCGCCCCCCTCGAACCACTCCAGTCAACCCCCAAATCACGCATACGATCCACATTAACATCGATGATCGTTGCTTCTATTTCAACCATTTCAGGCCTGATATCCAGCGCATCAATCAGACTCTGGTACTGAGGAAGGTTGGTTACAGCGTCTCGGACAATAACTGCATTTAAGCGGGAATCGGCCGCAATACTAACTCCTTGGTGATGAACCATCTGTGCTGCCTGAACTGTCGGTTTTTCCTGTGCCCCTTCAGCAACCAAGCCTTGACCTTTTAAACCGGGTACGACTGCAGTTTGTTTTGGTATTACCCTCGGACCTGAATGCGTTTGAGGAAAAATCCCTAATAGTTGCTTTAACGTAGTGGCAACACCTGGAATAATGACTTCTCGCTCTCCTGAATACAAGGTTACGTCGTCGGCCCAAGCATACTTCAGATAAAACACCTCAAAGCCATTTGCAACAACCTGTTCGCTTGCAACAATCGGCATACTTCTTGTGGAAGCAAGGACTGGAGGTTGTTTTTGGCTGGCTTGAATAAGTTCATTTACCTGGTCAAAAAAGCGATCTACTCCAGTGACAACCAAACTTCCACTGCCAATTAATTTAAGCGAGTTATTTCTATCAACCAGACCCAGTTCTTTAGCATTTCGCACCACCTTCTGCCCAACTCTATGAGCAATGGGAAGAACTCTTCGCTCAATGGCGTTCTTGTTATACACATAGACTTTGATACCATCATAATAGGCAATCAAGGCATGAGATTTACTGACTTTGCCAAAGACCACGTCTAACGGTTGGTCAACAAAAGTTCGATTGACAGAGCCTTCAATATCATCAGCTATGCTGACTGGCTTGTCAGCTAAGGAAAATAGATTTTGTAAAAACAGTTTAATATCCTGATTTTTAACCTTTAAAGAAATAGGGTCAGCCGATTTGGGAAAGTCACCAGCCCATGCCTGGCCCATTACCAAAACACACAGACAATGAAAAATTAATGTATTTTTTTTCTTAAACAACAAACAGTCAAACACGGTGATTGGTCTCAGCATTTATTACATTAGTAATAGATAGAGGGACAAATGTGCTTGCCGAAAGCAAATCGCACAAGCAAAAATAAAAGGTTTGGTTTATTGTTTATAAACAATGACGGACCATGCTGAACAACAATAAAAACAAAAATATAATTTTTTACGCTATAAACCACCAATTTGTCCATCTATATAAAATAATAGAGACATAAAAAGCTATCCAACATACTGTGAAACCTTTAAAAACTCATTTATCACAAGCTGCATATTTGGTATTGATATTGGCAATTGCTATTGGCAGCGGCTGTACATCTATTAGTCATCAACACATCGAATCAAGCAAAATACTCTCCATAGGCAATGTTCAAAGTGTGGCTTACAATAAAGAAAAGCCTGTCTCTCTGATTGCCAGTAGTAAAATGGAAGGTTATCTCACGTGCTTTTATCAGAACAAAATGAAAAGCAGTATTCGTATATACCCCAATCAATATAGCGAAAAAGCCTATATAGCAGAAAATACGATCGTTAATTTATCCGAGAAAGCCCCTTTCAAACCAACCAAGACCCCTGATGGATTAGAAAAAGTAGCCTGTTTCCTTACACAAAAGAACGTCATTAAGAAACTACCTCACCCCTTAATGCAGGCTAACTTTAGCCCTTATAATATATCTCAAATAAAAACATTTTTTAAAAAGGTAACGCAAGATAACTACCATTATGTAGAAGCGACGCTCTAAGGAAGAGGCAAAGGAAGAAGTTTATGTTAATCAAGCACCAATTTATAAGTGTGGCATAAAAAAACAATTACCTTCTAGTTGTTATTTATATAATCACACGCGCTGCATTGTGAGCACTCCACGAACCCCATTCTATTCAAAGAAATTTAGCCATGCCATAGTTCCCGTTTCACTATATCGAGGAACCTATAATGAGACAAACGCAATGGCAAAAACATATCGACGCTTGGCAAACCAGCCCACTCACTAAAAGAGCCTACGCCCGTAAACATAAACTGTCCTACGCTCAGTTTCTCTATTGGAATAAGAAGCTGACACTAGCTCAACCTGCTTTGCCCAATGACTTTGTTGCTGTCACCATTAAACCTGAGTCTGATGTTCCTACCTGCCTTGGTTTCGTTGAATTTCCCAACGGGTCTAGGCTGGTCATTCACAGCCCGGAACTATTAACAGGT
Source organism: Arenicella sp. (assembly GCA_050633785.1). Classification (GTDB taxonomy): domain Bacteria; phylum Pseudomonadota; class Gammaproteobacteria; order Arenicellales; family Arenicellaceae; genus CALKZN01. The sequence goes on along the minus strand of JBOEHE010000044.1, from coordinate 51,079 downwards.
TTACCGATATTATTTGAATAGGTCCTGATATGTGGCTACCTTTCAACACCTCAATCTGGTTTTACCGTCAGCCCATTAATTTTCGCAAACAAATCGATGGTATTGTTATGCTGATTGCAGATACTTTGCAAAAGAACCCAACATCAGGCCAGCTCTTTGTCTTTCGTAACAAGGGTGCGGATAAGATTAAACTGCTGTATTGGGAAGACAATGGTTTCTGGCTACTGTACAAACGATTTGAGCAAGGCAAGTTTCAATTTCCAGCCATTGATGATCAGTCAATGTCATTGTCTAGGCAGCAGTTACAGTTGTTATTATCGGGGCTGAAATGGTCGAATATTAAACCGCATATAACGGCTGAATATCGTCATTTCTTCTAATGAAATCAGTGCTTTGATGGTATAATTTACTCATGAAATGCCATGATGACAACCTCCTTGAAATCAACCTGAAGCTCATGGCGCAAGTGGCAACTCTAGAGCAACAGAATCAGCGATTAGAACGAAGAATGCTTCAATCCGAACAAGCGTATAGCCACTTGTTGGATCAAGTTAAACAGATGAACAGGCACCGATTCGGACAGCGCTTTGAACGGTATATCGATCCAGATAATCCGCAAGTCAGTTTATTTGACAGATCAGAAGCCCCAATCTCTCAATCATCTTTGGATTTGGGCGATGATAGTTCAGCTGGTGATAAGACGGTGGTTAACCTTGAAAAGGCTCGAAAGAAAAAACAATCACGCAAACCCTTTGCCGAAGGCTTGCCCCGTAAGGAGGTGATTATCAAAGTTGACGATGATTTACGTACCTGTGCGTGTGGCTGTCAAAAGAAGCTGCTGAGTTATGATCGCCATGAACGACTTAATTACCAACCACCCGTCTTTGAAGTGTTAGTTGAATTGCGTGAAAAGTTAGTCTGTCCGAATGGCTGTTCCGCTCAGGTGGCGGTTGCTGATAAACCCAAACATATTCTACCCAAATCCAAACTAGCTGAATCAATTATGGCTTACATCATCGTTAGCAAATTAGATGATCGCCAACCTTATTATCATATAGAAAAACAGTTTGCACAGCGTGCTGGTTTTCATTTGTCACGTCAGACGATGGCCAGAACGATCATTGAGCTAATCCGTCCCTTACAGCCTTTATATAATTTATTCAAAGATGGGGTTATTGGTGATGATATTGGCGCTTTGGATGCAACTACGTTTCAAGTGTTGCGAGAACCGGGGCGGTCAGCCAAAACAAAGTCGTATGCCTATTGCTTTCGGGGCTGGACAAAAGACAGACCAGTCATAGTGTATGAATACAATGCACATCAGCATAAAGCGTTTGTTCGTGACTGGTATGAGGGGTTCTCAGGCGTGCTGCACTGTGATGCTGATCCGTTCTTTGAGACGTTATTTTCCCAGAAAAACATTTCCCCCAGTTATTGCAATGCACACGCAAGACGCTACTTTGAAAAGATTGCCAAGGCAACGAAGAATAAAGGCTTGGCTGATCAGGCAATGAGCTTCTATAAACGGCTTTACGACATTGAACGTTATGCTAAAAATGAGTTCATGACGTCTGAGCAAAGACAACAACTCAGACTCGAACATTCAAAGCCTGTATTGGGTGGATACAAAGCATGGCTCGATGAGCATTATGCTAGTGTGCTACCAAAATCATCACTGGGCAAAGCCTTTTCCTACAGCTTAAAGCACTGGGATGGTTTATGTGAATTTATCAATGATGGACGGCTTGAGGCTGACAATAATTTAACGGAGCAGGAAATTAAGCCATTTGTTATTGCCTGAAAGAACTTTATGTTTTGTACTTCAGTCGAGGGAGCAAAGGCACTGTGTCTGCACTTTAGTTTGATACGCACGACAAAGGCGAACAAGCTTGATCCGTTTCGGTATTACGAGGCGATTTTAAAGGCTATTCCTCACTGTAAGACGGTTGAGGATTATGAAGCCTTGTTGCCTTGGAATATTCAGTTAAACAAGGTCAATACCATGAAAATAGCAGCTTGATTCCATATCTTGTGTTACGCTTACAGCCAATTGCCCATGGTGCCGACTCTTGGAACTGTCTTGATGCTAAGCAAACGGCACAATGCTCGATCATTGCGCATATGCCGCACATCTTCCAGACACTTGGCTCCGTCGTGCAACATGAGCATCAGAGCGTTGACAAAAGTGGATAGTTTGAATCCTCGATTGCTTCGCGGTGATGGAAAGTGCTGATTCACAATATCCGAAAAATTAAGAGAGTTCATCAGCTCGGCTAGACAAACCAATCCCGATCGAGAGGTTAATAAATCATTGGTAGGTTCGAGCTTAAAGGGTATGATGTTCATAAGCCGTGTTTGCACCCAATGGGTGATGAGTGATTTGTCTCAAACTATTATACAAGCACGGCCTTTCTTATTATTTACAATCCTATATCGGGATCAGGGCGATACATTTAGTTTGACAAACAACGCATGTATAGAGCATATTCAGCTAACATTGTAGACTACTTATTGAGCGTTGGGCTACTACAAATTCTAAGCAAAAATATTAGAAGCGTTATCTATATCGATTGAGGGCGTAATTTATGCAGGACCCAAATGAAACAGATAGTCCCCCTATATTGAACATTCCCGATCCGGATGATGCCTATCAGTATATTCTGGATTTGGCGGAGGATGCAGCTTTAGACGGTTTCAAATGGGCAGCGAATTTTGGCATTTCCGAAATCCTAAAATTATTTGGTATAGGGCAAGACCCCGATACCGCACTGCTTAAAAAAATTATCACGAATCAAGAAGCCATCTACGCAGAAATAAAGCAACTCAAAGCACTTATTGAGTGGGAAGACTTGGTCCAGGATATATTTGCCCCCAAGGAACACCTGATAAATTGGTTACAAGAACTGATCGCCATTGGCTCAATAAAATCCAAACAAGCGCGCACAGCTAACATTAAAAAATTATGTACCGCTATTCTCGACGATACGAATGGTGCGACCTACGATCTTGTATTGATTAATAGCTTGATTCTCTCAGGCAACAGTCTGCAGCAAGAGGACGGCACTCAACAAAATAAGCGCGGTTTAATTCAGGCCCTGGTCGAACTGACTTTCGATTCTCCCAAACAGTGGACTAAACAATCCCCTGGAGGAGCTTATCAAGACGGTCTAAAAACTTTACAAGGTTTATATTATCTACAATTCCTTGGGTTAACGCTGTTAGTCAGTGCCCACCTTGCGAGCCAACCAGCTACACCGAATCTTGCACTTCATTGGTTAAAGAAAATTTCAGCTAATCTCGTTCTACAACAAAAATCATTGACCCAGGCGATTCCTGATTTTTGGCGCGCATTAGGGATGTTTCTTGAGTCAAAAAATGGCGTCATGAAGGTAGCTATTAAAAGCATCTATCCGATCAATTTTGGTGGCCCACCGCTACCCTATCTATGTATCAACGACAAGCTTATAACAGACAGTACGGTTTTGGCTTACTGTACAGAAAAATACATCTGGCATCTTAGTAAAACCGAAAGCGGCGAGCATGTTCAAATCACATCACCCGACGGCAGAATTCCCGACTGCGGATTATGGTACGTACCAAATGAGGTTGACTCGGTTCAACCAACAAATTCTGATGGCTTTAGTGCAAACGCCTGGATTATTTATCCTTTTACCATTGACAAACCTGACTTCCAGAATCTCTATTTACTCTGCGCGAATAACGACCTAACCCAATTTCTAAGGCCGATAAATGACATTCAGTTTCAATCTTATGTCGGCTTTGTCCCAGGAGATGGAGATGCGAGTGATTTTACTGTTCAATTTGAAGTTCAAGAAGAAATTATTAATCCTACTATTCCGGGCCGTCTAGTCAATTGGTCAGACAATTTTTCTGGGTACCCGAAAGGCATAGGTATGTGGAAGCCCAACTTTAAAGTACGCTATGCATACGCGTTTGTCTCAGATTATGGCGTATCAGCCATTAGTCCTTGGGTAACTATCGCACCGGACCGGGGCGAAATAGATGCGCAATCTTATATTAGTAATAGTCAAGATATTTTTGGCCAACTTAAGTTGCCTACCAACCCAGTAGGCTTGCCTTATGGATACAAAATATACCGACAGTTCAAGGGCAAGAAACTAGAGGATGTTACTGCCAAAGGCGATTTTGTATCTGAGGAAGATGGTACGCTATTTGTCGACCAAGCCACCTAGCGCATACGTTGCTAGAGTAAAACCAAGGTGACCTAACTCAGTGTTTAGAAACTTATGATACAAATAAACTAGTGCGTTCAAAGCAATTTTTTGAGTGTTAATAGCAACGTTTCGGTCATTCGCTAAGTAAGTCAAAAAGGCTTTTCCTTCCTCTTTCCCGCATTCCTTCATCTTCACCTAAGAGTAAAAGATAGATTGGTGTAATGACATTGGAGACTTTATCATTTGCACTTGCGTCCATATAAAAAATGTCTTTGTCATTACCAACGCCAATATAACCGTTATATGTTCCGTTTACCTTTTACGTTGCAACCTCAGCTAAGCTCTCTTGCACTGCCTTATGCTTGGTACCGCCCTTGCCTTTTTGATGTTCTCCAGACTCGTCATTGTTTGCAGTGGTATCTGGAGAGACGATGAGTGACTCGTCTTCTGCTGGAGCAGGCAGGTCTGCTATTTCTTGACTGTCACCATCTTCCACTGATACACGCTTACAGTTTATGTTAATCAAGCACCAATTTATAAGTGTGGCATAAAAAAACAATTACCTTCTAGTTGTTATTTATATAATCACACGCGCTGCATTAAAGGCATGGTGTGTTGATTTACCAAAGGATTGATCCAGAGACTTTAAATTTTTATATCTGAATACCAGAGTTATCTTCTCGTAAAGATCAATCCTTATCATATTGATTGATCTTTACGACAGATAGCAACGCTATTGGGTAACCATACAACTCAAAATCAATCATTGTCGAAGTAGCCTTACTACATTTCTAAACAATCTAAAGCGAAAGCACATAACATCAAAACAGCTTAGATCGAATCACGGTGTTCACTCTCCTGTTAAGGCAGTGTCATAAAAATTGGGAAAACACTTCAAAAAGTATTACTGAAGATAATACATTGATTTCAGCAAACACAGTTAAGTTGAGACTGAAAAAGGGTCTGTGCTTTCACCCTCACTTTATATTTCACCAATATCCTCATTAAAAGTTATCAATATCGAGTCCTAGTTTACGAATTGAGACGATTTAACGCTCTGAAAGTGTCATGTTGATTTGACTCAAGTCGATGCAGTGAACCCTGAATAACTAACTTGTTACCAGGCAAGAACTGAAAGGAATTTCATGAATCGAATTGAGCCATTTAGAGCAATGGTCAAAATCTGCTCATATCTAAAAACATACTGAACGAGGTGAATATGAAAGTACATGAACACTAACCTCTACAACATTGAAGGTTCACACATTAATGCAGACGGTGGGGCATTTTGACGAATCATATATGACCGCAGTAGACATCACTATTAGCAGTTAACTCAATGTCACTTCTGATAACACCATCAACACAAACAATATTATGTTTTTCTAAGGTATCGTTATATGAGTCAGGTTAATAAAGTAGAACAGAATAGTTGTCATGGCCACAACATTTCCAATATCAACTGGAATGAAGTGGTTATTGGGAAAAAAGGTGAAGGAATTAAGACCATCGAATATCTGGCAGAACGCAGATTCAACCGCGGGCCATTGGCAGAAGAATCAGTGAACTATGTTCTTGAAAAAATATCGCAAAATAACTGGCAACTATGTTCTGGCTTTAAAGGCAACGCTAATGCCAAAACCTTTGCACGCAGGATAATTACAAACCTCTTGGAAGAATTTTCACGCAAACGTTTTGGGCGCCCCCGTCCACCTTCTTGGATACAAAAGCAAGGCGAGATATGGGTTAAACTCTGGAAAGAACTCTATCTGGAACGCCAGTTATTACCCAGCATTATTGATCGCTATGCCTCTCAAGGTCTCTACGATACAGACTGGATTAAACAAGTAGCCACTACAATCAAAGCCAGAATACCCAGCTGCGGCCAGGCTAAACTAGAAGCGATTTGTATCGATGATATTGTCAGTGCCAGCAATCAGGCTGTTATGGAAGAACGTAATAATCCATTGCAGCAAACCACTTTAACTCAAGAACAAGATAAGTGCGGATACCATTTTGAGCTCAGCGCTCAAGCTGAAATCATTCTGACCTTACAGACAATAATGGGAGAGCCTCTCTCCCCCACATTATTTGAATCTATATCGACTGAAAAAATAGAAGCCAAAGCCAAGTATTATAGCGATAGGCTTGAAGAATTATCTCGAAAAGTGCAGCTTTCCAGCGAAGAAATCATTTTATTACGCATGATATATCGTGACGGTTTTTCTCGCACAGCAGCAGCTAAAGCGCTAGGATTAAACAATTACCAGACAAACCTGCGATTAAACGACACCTTAAAGCGCATTCGCACAGCAATTGATGATTGCGGAATCGACCTGGAGTCATTGCTAGAAAAAGTTTAATATTAATCTCGAATACAAGAACTGACATATAGACTTTTTGTCCATCTGTTTATTTAAGCCGTTACCGCACAAGAGTTCTATAAGCACCACAATAAAATGAAGATTATATCTAAAAAGGAACGCTGTATTGCCCTGCTGGCTCTTCACTTGCAGCAAGCAGAGGACTCCCCGGTTAATGCTGGACCAAGACCATCAGTGGACGAGCTAGAAGCAATGTGTGGCACTAATGAGAAAGAGCTTGACCTATTACGCCGACAACAGCTGCTACAACATATTGTACATAATGAAGAGGTTTACAAACTCTGGCTGGAAATCGTTGAATACAGCCAGAGTTCATAATTTCTTTCGACCAACTATATACTCAAAATACCCAAAACCATTTTGATAAAAAAACACAATACTCTGGTCAGTTAAAAACTGGCTGAAGCGAGTTGCTGCAAAGGTGAGATGCAACCGGGAAACATTACATTCTTGGATCAACAAAATGTAGGTGGGCTCATATATGAAGGCAACAGCCTTATTGTTACCCGACGGGCCTTCCCCCTAGAAAAACTAAGCACAATTATTCCAAGCGGGAAAAATGATGGAACTAATAGACATAAGGGAAAGGCCGGAAATAAGTCTATTAGAATGAGTTTCCTACGGTCTATCCACAAGCAAGTTGCTTACCCCAGTTGCACAACACCTGAATACACAGCAAAATTTACAGTCTCTTTTCGCGAGCTGGATATCACCACCAATGGAAACGACCATGATAGCTACATGATATTTGATTGTCACAGCTCAGCTTGCCCGCGATTAACCAGTTTCAATTGCTGATCAAAGTCGATTTGCATCTGGGTCAGTAGCATCATTGCTGCTGACCACACTGTCTGCCGTTGAATCAACATCGGATTTAGTTAGTAGTAGAGGGAATGATAGGTGTGGTTGTGCCACTAACTAGAACAGTAGTAGAAGTAGAAGAATCACCCTTAAGACCTTCATCGCTTTCATCTAGCGATAGAAAATCAGACACCACAGTTTTCACGTTTTCTTCCAAAATCTTGACTAACTCATTTGCCTCCTCTTCAAACTCAGGCTGATTTGCTAAAATCTCCAGAGCCATCCTCGTTGCCAACACCGCACCAACCACTCCAGCTGTTTTATTACGTGCTGATGGCGGCAATCCACGACCGCCCTGCGTTGGCGCAGACGCATCCTTAGTAGCAGCATACAACTTCTTAAGGAATAGTCCGTCTACGCCCATTTTAGCTAAAAGAATCGCCGTCTCCCCTGAAGGTATAAAACCATTCGCTATTAAGGACTCTGCCATGGCTGTACCATCTTTAGCCACCCATGCAGCAGTGGCAGCGGTATACGTCTTGAAGATATTCCTTTCCAGCTTTTGCATCGATCGAGTATCTGTGCCTACACCCTTCGTACTCGCGATTAAACGTCGAATACCAAGCCACAATGCTCCGGTATTAGCGGCACCAAAAGCAGTGTTAAAGGCAGCATCAGATGCACTATTAGCACCACTAAGGACGTTATTAAGCTCCATTCCTCCTTCCAGCATCTTACTAGGATCCATTCCTCCATCAATCAACATCCTGTTAACAGCATGATTCAAATCTTTTACTTTACCCCCACCCCATTGAGCCGAGTTAAAGACATTCACCCCTAGAGTACCTACAGCAGTGGCATTCAATGCTTTTCCAAGCTTAGTTCTGCTGTCTGTCGGACTAATGCTTGCAAAACCAAAGCCTAACACTCTATCAAGCGTAGCTTGTAACCGGCTGACTTCCGCTACCAAGTTGGTCTTTAGATTGTCATTTAGATTCCTATGATCCCCTTCACTCTTATGAATAATTGCATTGAAATCAACTTCAAATTGGCGAATAAGCCGTTCTGCTGCAAAAACTTGAGTCGGATCAACCTTAAACTCTTTTTGATGTTTGACCAAATGATCCAAAAATTTATCCAACCGCTCATGCATGCTGTATTTTGTCTGGCTGTCTGGTGCAATATTAAGCTCAGTTACGCCTTCGTAGACCTCCGTCCACCTTTGATTCAACTCTGATTTCAACTTGCCAGAAGCACCACGAGCAAAAAAGGCCGCGGCATTAACATCGGCCGGAACGGTTACTCCAGCTAGATGCAAGCCTGTCATGCCGGCAATGGTCGTGCCAAATGTAGCGACAGTGTCGCGAATGATTTTCTTCCGCACGTTTGAATCAACCTGAGTTGTACCACCACTAGTCTTCTCACCAACTCGAGCCACCTCCCCTCTATGATCAACCTGTTTGCTAGAAGAGTCAGAGTCTGCATGCTTATTAACAAATCCTTCTTCAACTTTTGCGTATTCATCCTTATACCCGCTGGATTCACGCAGTTTATTTATATCGCCCTGAGCTTCAGTTTCGTACAGTTTTTTCGTCCAGTCATCAAACGACATTTGTTGCTCGGCCACGATTCGATCGTGATGGGAAGAAATTTCATCTTCACGCCGCCACATCTTCTTGATCTTTTCAGCTGTACCGATTTCCGCCGGCTCTGCTGCAAGAACACGTTCTTCTTTTACCCGAATAAAATTCAGATACCGATCCTTAAGCTGATCAACTCGGGCTTGCGTTAATTTACCGTCAGCCAATTGCTTCTTGCCCCAAGTATCGAGTCTTGCTTCTGCATTTTCTGCAATAATGTCATAACCCTTATCCACCATATCAGCGATAACCGTTGAGTCTCTTTTTTCCAGTTGACTCAGCACATCGAGTTCATCCGAATGATGCTTCAAAATGGCTTTGGGAGAAGCATCTGGCTCAGTACGACCAAGCAGCGAAGCAACTCCATCCCCCCCTTTTCCTCCATCACGAATCATCGATTTCAATTCACTGACTTGCAACATCTCCTGATTGTGCTCTTTCCGCAATGCAGCAAGATCAATACCGGCTTCTTTCGCCATTGTTTGCTCTGTCCAACGAATAATGGATTGTCTGCCCGGATCTATCACATCATTGAAATTCTGCACCAAAAACTTAAACGACGCCTCATTACCCTTAGCTTTATTATCTGCTAAAGCCAATTTACCAATAAGAGGACTGATCTGTTTGAGATATTGCATATAATGCGCACGGGAAGCTGGCTTCACCGTATCTGTACCAGCAATCAACCTATCTTGATTATGATACATAAAGTGCGCTAAGTGATCCCGTATCTCAGGGGTTTGAGTAACCGCTTGGGCGACATCTGTCCAAGACAAATCCGCTCTGGCCCAAGGAAGCCTATCAAATAATTCATAAAGCTTATGCACATGCACTGGCGCTTCATGATTTTCTAACACAACATTATTACCATTCTGATCTTTTATCGGTTCGCCATCCATGCCTTTGACAACAATATCTTTTCTCTCATATTCAACTTTGACTTCCGTTTCGCTAAGCTCAACCGTCAAAGGCTCAAGATTTTCTTTCAAATTCTCGACACTGTCCTTATCTAACCGTTTGATAATATTGCCACCTAAGTCTTTGATAACGATATCGTCTTTTGCATATTCTACGGCGACATCTGACTCACCAAGCTTAATATGTACAGGTCCATCACCCTCCTTTAAACTTCCTAACGCATGACCGTGGTTATGTCCATGATCGTGACCGTGGTCATGTCCATGTGAATCTAACTCTTTGATAACAAAACTGCCTTTTGCGTACTGTAAGGAAATATCCGGTCTGTGAAAACGTCCGATACCCGTATGAGCAAAAACAATCTTAGCATCAGGAAAATTTTCCAAGACGTCAAGCATGTCATAAAAGTACTCATAACCGGATATTTTGCCTGTCAATCGCCCGGTTTCATTGTGCATTCCAGGTACACCCCAATCATTGTGGAATAGAATTGGCATTCCTGTCTCACTGAGAAAATGCAACAAACCCTGAAATTTTTTGCTGGAAACATCCCAAGATTCAGGGCCTAATTGAACGGATACCCCTTCTTTGTTTCCGGTAATTTCCCCAATTGATCGGAAAACCCCCGGGAACTCCAGTGACATTGTGCGCACATAAGCCGCGGGGCCATACACTCCCCTCATACCAAGACCTATATCTTCGCTATCAACACTATGAACAGCCTTCAGCACATCCACTCTTTGATCCGAATCCAAACCATCTAACCATGAACGGAGTTCACCACGATTCATGCCATATTCAGTGCCGTTGTTAATGCTAATATCTCGAGGTGTAATTCCCAGGCCTTTTAGAAAATCGACATCTTGGTCACGCAATTCAACATCATAATCTTTCAATGCATTTTTAACCGTATTGGTCATTCCATCATCTGTTTCTACTGACTCTAACAGCTGTGAAAACGCAAACTTATCCAGATCACTATTCTCGCCAATAAGAGCCCTGACATCATCTATGGCAATACCTTCCTGCAATTGATTGTCAGCAAGACCTAGAGCTGTCAACGTCGGTTCTATTTGCGCTGCAACTGCAGACCCTCTACCCAAAGTTACTTCTGGGATGAGGATTTTACCCATCAGCTGAACCGTTTCTTGAGGCTTTGCATTCACACGTTCAACCCAGTCAACCGCAATGCCCATCTTGCGCAATAACTGTTTCTGATTATATGGTTGGAAACTCTCAACATAATCTTTGATCACAGCGTCCATCTTTGCTTCGTCCATGCGGAACCGGTTGCCGGTATCAGCATCGATAGATAGTGTTTTTAATAACGTTCTCTGTTCTTTTCGTGGCAACGCCTTGATATGCCTCTGAGCAGCGTCGACTACTACATCAGGACCCATCGTGTCCTCATAAATTGCCTTATACAATTCATTATGCGGATCATTGGCAACACCCAAGTCTCGTAATAACGGCTTGCGCTCATGCGGCTTTAAAGATTTAATAGAACGCTCGATAGCAGCGTCCACCTGCTCGGCCCTCAGACGACCTAAACTATCTTGTTCAGTGATAATATCGTTCTCTGCTAATAACTTTTTCTGCGTCCGTGTTGGCAACGATCTAACATGATCCTGAGTAACTTTTACCGCCACATTAACGTTAATCCCATCCTGACCAATAGCTCGATACAAGTCCGCTTGGTTAATACGAAGAAACTCCTCCGGATCACTCACAATACCTAAGGATTCTAATACCTCTTTCTGTTTGGGTCCGTCCAAAGAAGCAACATAGCCGTGAACATCACTAGCCACCTCATCAGGGCTTAGAGTGCGGATTACCGCAGCAACCTTTTCCAAGCCTCTGATAGGTACGCCATTATACATCACTTGGTCAATGTCATTGACCGCTTCAAAGTCAGCGCCCAGTTGTCTATCTAACTGCGTCGAACCCTTCAGCGTTAGTTCATTGGCGACTACGCTATTCCAATGCGTTGACGAACCACAACACCTCTGCGGTATCATCGAAACAAGGATACGACCATTGGAGTTAGACAACAAGTTAAGCAATGTCTTTTCCAAAACCTGAGCTTCGTCACCACTCTTTCTGTTTAGATAAGACTTAGCCGGATTCTCATACGCTTTTTCCAATAGACGACGACTGTAATCCGTCGGATGAGCATGAAAATCATTGGATGCGAACAGCAAACCCTGAGGAAGGTCAGAAATGATCAATGCGTTATCCGAAGGTTGGATATCAGCAAGGTCTTTAGGATCCTCAATCAAACGAACAAAGTCAAAGCTAGGGTTATCAGTATTTTCAAGGTACTCATTAGCGGCTAGTAAAAGCTGATCAGCAAGATGTTGACGTGCTTCAGTATCCACATCAGCGGTTGCCAGCATCATCGCATCAGCATCACCATCCTCTGCACGGTTCAGAAACTTAGCAAGGCTAATATTAATCGGGACATCTGCAGTAAAGTTATCCAGAGCTCTGATATGATCTGGGTTAGCGCTCTGCTCAATGCTATGAACAAGTTGTTTGGTACTCTGCAAATCAGAACCTTCACTTGATGCAAGCAGAGCTTCAACTTCAGGTTCAGTCATATTTTTATCGTAAGATTTTGGGTGAAGAACCTGCGATTCATGATCGATTAGAATCGGTTTTTGATCGAGTGCACGTGCTTCATGCTCTTTCATACCATCCGTTGTTTTGGCAGCGCTATACACTAGATTATCCATATCTATATCGCCACCATTCATACCGCTAATCTGACCCGTTTTTGGATCGAAATTGGAAGGGGCTATCAACCGATCAGCTGAAGCTGGTGATCGGCTCACACTACTTTCATTACCTCCATACTCTGAAATATTAGAAGTTTGACCATTATTAATAGTAGTCGTTGGCGCTGTAGCTCGATATATTTTCTGAGGTTCAGGAAAAAACGCATTTCCAGCATGGTCTCTGGCGGTAAACTCCCAACCAATGATAACGTCTTCCCCATTTATTTCTTTTCGAATCGAATCAAAAACAGCCATCCCATTTTTTACATCTAGCTGAATTTGCTCAAATACGTTGTCAGGAAATATGTTCGATTGACTTTGATTCACAAACTCGATTGTTTGCAGAACATCATATTGAGGCGCTATGACATTTATAACAGCTTTATCGGGCGTATCATCGGGAAGGCCATTTGTTCCTGCCTGTTTTTTTATGGTGTTTCCATTATTTCTAATTTCTCGAAATATGTTTTTCAGGCTTTTTGCGTCACTTTTATTTTTAAAAGATACGGGGATTTTTTCCCCACCCGTAGATGGTTTGAAATATCCTTCAATTCCTGGCAGATGATCTTTAAATTCTAATACACCACCACCTTGTTTGTTAATAAACCTAACTGTTTGAGGAAGCTCATGATCGAAATCTATTTTCCCATCAATATTAGCCTCCGGCTCAGGACGCCAGACTAAAGAAGAGTCATATGGATTATCAAAAGGTATGACTTGGGTGTTTCCAGGTTTTTTTTCACCCATCGCCACAAGCGAGAGGTTCGCTTCTTGTCTCACGACATCAGCAGGCTTTGTTCGTTGTTCACCATGTCGTGTCATCATTGCAAGTGTAACCGTATTATTCCCTTCAGTTGCTGCATAGTTTTCGAGCCATGACTTACGGCCTGTTGCATTATCACCATCCATAATGGCATCCACTAACACTTGAGCCGCTACCTGATCATCACCAACTTCTTCTTCAAAAATTCTCCGAACATCTTCGTGTGTCTTAGCGTTTTCATAAGACTCTAGAATGTCTGGATCAACCGCAAGTCGAGCTTCATTCCTTCTAATATTAATTATATCTGCATCACCTGAAGCCGAGCTGCCTGGAGCAGTGCTCTGCTGAGCCGCTGGCTTATTCGCCGTTGCGCTTGCAGGAACGTCTGTGCCAGTATCCTCAGAAGTTGGCGCATCATGTAGAGTCATACTTTGTGTAACGTCTTGTTCACCCTCTTTTAACACGGGGTTACCATCATTTGCCTGTAAGCCCTGCTGAGGCTGACCGGCAGCCGCTTGTTTCTCTGCACGTCTTTGCTGTGCATTTTTAGCGGCTTTACTATTAGTCACAAGCGGCGTAGCAAAACCAGAAGCACCCAAACCGAAATTCATAGAAGCCAAGCCTTTGTCTTGCGTACTCATCTGATCCCAATTAGTCGTCATGGCATATCCCTGCTCACCCATCTGGCCCAAACCAACACCAGCATCAATAAACTGAACTGGCTTAGAATTAACAACCTTAGTACCCACCTTTACAGTTGTTGCCGCTTTCGACGACTTATTTAGCACTGTGGTGGTTCCCTGTACAACTTTTGCACCTTTCGTTGTCGTCTTTAACGTTGATGAAACACCAGTAGCGCCGGTAAAGGCCAATGGAGCCGTGCCAAGTTCCAACCAAGCCGCTCGCGCTCGTGGGTTTTTCAGCGACTTCCAATTCTGACCATGAGACGCCATATCATTGAGCTCCTGCACACTTCTGCCGGCACCATAGGCCGTAGCAGCGTAAGTGAGCCAGAGACTTTGCCCTGCCGTAAAAGGCGCTGCCACCACGCCACCAACAGCAACCACACCAGCAAAGGCATCAGCATAAACTGAATTACGTTCCCAGAACGTATCTTTAGCCGCCTGACGACCCTTGACCACTATCTCACCGTCTTTTCTCTCAGCAAAGTGGATGGTTCCTTCAGTATCCAAATCATTGTCATCAATGAAGTTTTCCACACTGCTGTATTTCCAACTCAAACCATCATGATTGGCATCCGCCGACACTGCCTTGCCTCCATTTTGATCAACCGCACGCTCAAGTGCTCCACCATCAATCACTTTCGTATCATTGCCAACCTGAATTTCAAACAAAGCCGACTGAATCATGCGCCCATGGTTCGTTGATTCGTAGATATAAGGTGTAGAGGTAATGGTGTACTCACCATCACCACTTTCTCGTTGGATCTTGCCAACAACTGACTCAACGACCTCTGGGTCGGCATTGGGCCCCAAGGAACTCTCAACGACGCCGCGCAATTCCTTTTCATTCGTTACCTTAACAGTGGTAGCAACATTATCAGCGTCTACCATCGATTCCTCAAAGAGGTCAAAGTATTCTTCACGGTTACGTTGAAATTCATTGTACTTCATACCTTCCTTAGCACTCAGAAGGTACTGCTCATGTTTCTCTTTAGCCTCAGGCAAAGAATCCTTAAACCCCCATGCCGCCATATGCAAACGACTTTCTTTATCGATCAACTCACCGGTTGTTTCATGGAACAATGTGCCATTAGGGTCGATTGCTAATGAGTCAACTGACTCTCTGTCGGCTACTCGTTCAAATAGCTCATCACTTTCACTGATCGCCACAGCCAATTTCGTGCCATTGCCCTTTTCAGCGGCAATAACAGCAGCATGGCGCTCCGACTGATATGAGTTGACATTAGTTGACTGAGATGTGTGATAGAAAAAATGATCTTGCTCTACCATCCAATCGACCACGCCTCCTGCCAATTGAGGATCCAACTCTACCAACGCACTAAAGCCACCATAGAGCTCCGTACTCAGTGGGTTTTCTGCCCCATAAGGGTTCACATTAGCTGCGCTAAACTCAATAGATTCCACCGGTGTATCGCTACCTTTAGGCGCCAACCAACTATTATTGTACTTAGCCTGTACGCCCTTGACTGCACTATCAGCAAATTCAGGCGGCGCTATCTCAGCCCATCTCTGCATCTGAAGGCCGACACCATTAGCAACCGTAAGGTCTTCTTGGCCTATCGGGGTATTTTTTTCGATAGACTCAATCGTTTTCTCGACATATTCCTGCCCCAAATGCACGTCTCCAACATTTCTCGCAAGAGACGATCTCTCCTGTGCAGACAGAGTCGCATTCATATTCGCGGAATAAATTTTCATCGCTCTGTCTTTCACTTCTTGTCCAGCACAATCCAAATGAAGACTTGTCGCCGCAGCTTTCTCAACGCGTATGTCGGTCATTGTATTTCGAACGGCAGGCATGGCTGTTACCAATGCTCGTTGTTCAAGGTCACCAGAGTCTCTAACTAATGACCACGCCAACCCTACTTCACCATTCTCCTCAAGGGCTTGGCGTTGTTCACTGTTTAAGCTGACTTTACGACCCCCCTGACTCACGGCAATATCACCGTCAGCTGTTCTTTTAATTCGAATATCTTCCTTCTGTAATAACGCAGTAAGTGGCCCACCTTGACTGGCAATACCCTTTTCAATAGATGAGGCACCCTTACCGCCGCCAGCATCTGTACCCCAGCGCTCATGAAGCGCATAGGTCGTTGTATCGAAAACAAAAGGATCATCAACCTTAGACATAGCATCAGCTTCCAACTCTTCTGCTATCGACGCTGCGTGGTATATTTCATATTCCTTCATATACATCTCAAAGGTCGGCAACTCCCCATCAAGGCTGCCATCTTGTGGCACAGGAGGACCCTCAGCTACGGTAATCCACCTCGGCATCTCTCCATCAACAGGACCTCCTTCTGTGGGAGCACCTATGCTGATAACATTTGGCATCCTACCGTCAACGGGGTCTCCTTCTGTTATTAATAAAGGAGCACCCACTGTTTGCCACAAACGTTCCGACTCACCATAGACATACCGCCCACTGTGCACCAACGTTTGAACAGCGCCCTCTTTATCGCCAGCAGCTATCTGCTGTTCCATTTTCTCTCTTGTGTAGGTAGTCCGATTATCCATAGACTCACCCAGCGCTACCTGAAACTCTTTGTCCGCGCGAAGCTCTTCTACCGGCAGTACTGCTTTAAGCGTTGCCACCATCTCAGCACCACCAATAGAGTCTTCTCCCCTCGCTTCTCTTTCGTCAAAAATCTGCTCTACTGTTGCACTATCTAACGCGATTGACTCATTGTTAGTACCATAAGTGACCTTCATGTCTGTTGTTGCCGCTGTTTTGGGAGGGGGAGCAGCAACATACGGTGATATAGCAGGCTTCTTCGGCGGAAAAGGCGACGCAAACGGAGGTTGCATAAATGGCGACTGCGTAGACGGAGATTGCATAAACGGCTGAACCGGAGTTCGCTGCGTTTCCTCTATGCGGATATCCTTAATTCCAGAATGCCGAAACATAATGTAGGACATAACATCGTTTTCATAGAACTGACGATCCATCGGTGTCATAGCATCCAAATCCGGGTCCATAGCCTCAGGGCCAATTAGCTTTTCCCCAAACTCATAAGTCGCCGGGTCTTCCCGTTCTAACTGACTAGGAATATACAACTTTTCAGCAATAGGCGTCAGATCACCGTCATTAATGCGTTCAATGGATTCAGCATCAAGATGAATCTCATCATCACCGACCTTGATGACGGTCCGTAAATCACTAGCAGGTTGGCTAGGGAAAGGGGAAATAGGTCTCTGCAAAGGGGGTCGCCAGAATAGAGGACTCTGGAAAGGACTAGCTGGCCTCTGATAAGGGTTAGCAGGCCCAAAAATTGGAGAAGGGACAACAGACCGCTGTTGTATTGTAATATCCTCATTACTGGCGCGTCTGCGAATATTGTTTGCCGTTCTTCTATCGACTGTTAACGTCTCACCACCAACAGTAATCTCCATACTGTATTGAGGGGTACCATCATGAGTCGTGTAAACCAATTTATCCGTTATGGCTATCTCTTGATTATCTGCAACAATCGGCGGTTTTGGCTTACTTGGCGCAGGAGGGCCAAAAATCGGCTTAGACACTGTCGGTTCGTAGTCGGTCCTGAATGGACCCTGCATTAATGGCCCACTTGGGTTACGCGGGTTAACCCGAGAAAATGGGTTATTCGCTTCTGCTGGATCATGGCCAGCAGCCCTGTAGGTATTAGGATCTCTCGATGGTGACGCAGACGTCCTAGTGGTCGGCTTAGTCAGTGCAGGAAACCCAAAAACAGATGGCCTAGACTGAATCGCAGGTGCCCCAAAAACGAAAGGCGTCGAAGGATTAAAAACAGTAGGCATTGGTTTTGGTGCAGGTTTAGGCGCAGGAGGTCCATAAACAACGGGCTTACGTCTGGGCTTTGGTATAGGCTTAGGCGCAGGAGGACCATACACCACGGGCTTACGCTTAGGCCTCTTAGTTCTACTGGGAAAGCTAGCCGGCAGACCAAACCTCCTAGTTCTTCGAGGAAAATGAGTCGGCAGACCAAAGCGCCTAGATCGTCGTCTAACAGGTCCTTCTATGGCTCGGGGCGATTTATAAAAATACTCTACCTCAACCTCTTTACCATCAATTTTTAGAATGCCTTTATCATTTTCGCTTTTTAACGCCTGCATTTGGTCAGCGCTAATTTTTTCTCCGCTGGCTAATTTAGCAAAGATCTCACCTTCGTCACCTTTGGCATCTGTTGTATTAATACGAGCATCAATTGCATGACCCATTTCTTCCAATAATACCCCCTTCGCTTGTGCTGCATCGCTGTTCACCAGTTCACGGTCGAGATAAATCGTATCATTGGATTTAGAATATGCACCAAAACCTTGACCTGGCTGTTGCATGCCCGAGGTATCGCCCAGCTGATTAGAATCAAGTAACTGTACTTTTGGTGCCCAGCTAAAATCACCTTTTAATATCTGCTGACGCAAAGCTTCTGCCTTACCCGCATCAAATTGATCGCCAAAAGACTGTTTAAGCATATTATCGAAAGCTGTCTTATCCTGTGCCAGAGGGACTAATACCTTCTGAGTTTCATCGACCACAGACGCAAGTGCCTGCTTTTCTGGAGTAACCGATCCCTTTGGTTCATTTTTAGACAATGCCACTAAATCAGAAAATTGCTCACCCGCCTTCGTGGTTGATTCTGATTTAGCCGGTGATGGTATAACCCCACCCTGCTGTTCTTTTCTGGCCAATGCCACTAAATTGGAGAAATGCTCACCCGCTTGCCTGGTCTTCGCACTCGGAGTCACTGTTGCCACCTCTGGCGCTTTTACCGACGGTATGGCTTTACTATTATCTGTTTTATTGATCGTATAAGACACAGAGACTCTCCAAATTTACTGTATATTCATGGATTACATAAGGGCAAATTTAAGAGCTTTAGCTTTTAAAATGAACGTCCAGATTAATTTACCCTTGGCGTACACACTTGATTTCAACCAAGCAATAAAGACAAATCATTATCAGAGAGCTACTCAAGTATTACTTACCCAGTAATCGCCTACCCAACATTCAAAGGCTCGATAACATTTAAGAAACAACGGCAAAAATCACTATATGTCTAATACCGTTGCGCCTTTTTCATACACCTTTGATCATTATTTATACTGCCAAAGAGGCGTCACAATAGACATATTACTTTCGTTTACATTTGCGTAACCACAAGCGATTAAAAATGCATTTTCTAGAACACCAAAGGTGATACAGTGACTGAAATTTCACACAGTCTGTTTTAACTGGCTCAAACTTCCCTTTTAAACGCGGCCTTATATCCAGACAGTAACTCTTTTGACGACAGGTTACTCAAGGCAATGCATGCCCAACAAAAGGCGCAATCGCATCTATTTTATCTTCAGGAATATAATTATCCAATTTACCGTTTTCCCATAGCGACATAAAAACACTGTCGTCTATATACGCCGGTTTACCTTTTAGGTTCGCCAAGTCTATAACGCGCTGACAATTAGCACCTCTCTCTTTAAGCGTAATAATCGGCAAAGGAGTCTCGTTAGGAATATATTTCAACAGTAAAACTTTTCGCCGATCTTTTGACATAAACATCAATAAGGCTTCATCAATGGTTTTATTGACATCAGAAGCGACGTTTTCCCAAGAAAGTTGTTGCCTCCTTTGCTTGATCAAAGGATCTCCGTCGGTTGATTTTTTATCTCTTTTTAATTCATCACGAGTCATCATATTGTCCTTTATATATTGCTTATTCTGAAACCAATGATCAAAAATGGCCATCACAACGAACATGAGAATCAATACAGCGCAAGCAAAGAAAATCAGGTCAACCCCTAAAGCAATCCCACATTCCAGATTGCAATGAACAATTTTTAACAGGTAAGGAACATAATAACGAAAAATAAAGTAAGCCAAAAAAGCAATAAACACTATCTTTATGATCGCTTTAATCGTCTCCATCAGATTTTTAATGTTAAAAATTCGCTGAAAACCTTTTACCGGATTAATACGCTCAAATTTAGGAATAATAGGATCGGCCGAGACCAAAAAACCGAATTGAATAAGATTGCCAATAATCGAAGTAAACATCGACAAGATGACAATCGGCAGACAGATTAATATAAATACCGTTATAGCGTGATCCAGTAGTTGCGAAAAAGCGTAGGAAAAGCTTTTATCCACCAGCGAAAATACGTTTACATAAAAGTCATGTAAAAGACTGTAGATATATTCAGCGAACAATCCAAAATAAACCAACACTGTAATAAGACCCGCAACACTGGCGACATCTTTACTTTTAGCGACTTGCCCCTTTTTGCGCAGTTCTTGTAACTTATGTTGAGTTGGTTTCTCCGTCTTACGACTTTTATCCTGATCGCTCATTCCAACACCTTACTCAATTTCTGAACAACAAGATCCGTTTGCCGAAAGTACTCTTCAAAATAATTTCCAAACCCATTCATGTAGAGAATTAAGATGAAAATGGCCAATGCGCCTTTAATTGGTAGAGATAGGAAAAAAACCTGCAATTGTGGCACAAAGCGGTTGATAAACCCCATGATCAAATCAATCAAAAACATAAGTATCAATATTGGCATTGCCAAAAAAATCGACAAATACGCAATGAGTTGAAACTGTTCGATGATGTAGATGAGTAATTTAGAGTTAATATTTGGAAAAAAGTCCAGGATCGGCCAAAAATCATAGCTGCTATAAACGGCGTTGAGCAATATCAAAAAACCACCACTTATAAAAAACAAGACTGTCAAAGTCTGCAAAAGTAAGCTGCCCAATGGCGATACCTGACCACGAAAAACCGCGGTAAACAAAGTCGCTACAAAAGCCCCTCGCTGCAAATCAATCAAGAACCCTACAGAAGCAGCAACCCAAAAAGCAGAAGCTGCCACAAAACCAATAATAGCTCCAATAAATACCTCCTTAAATACGATGGCTAACATCGGCAATACTTCCAATCCTCCTGCAGGCAACTGCAAATAAATACCTGGATAGGTGAAGACCACTAAGGAAAAACCAAAAACATTACGAAAAGTGCCTTGCAGCACACTTTCCGTCAGAAACGGCAACATCCACAAAACCATTAACAATCTTGGCGAAGCGATCGCTATCGTTACGACCAGTCGTTGCAGGTCTGAAAACATTTCCATAATTGCCTCTCTTTAGAAAGCCATATGACTGATTTTCTCGAATTGGTTAACCGCAAAATTTAATAACTCGACACCTAACCAACGTGCGGTCAACAATAGTACGACAACACTGGCCGTCAATCTCAATGCAAAAGAGATCGTTTGATCCTGAATCTGAGTTAAGCCTTGAAACAAACCAACTAACAAACCCACCAAAGCTCCCACGGCAACCACAGGCATGGACAACATCAACACCAGAATCAATGCCTGAGATGTCAAATACAATAATTCACTGGATTCCATAGCCGCCGCCTATTGATAACTCAAGACTAGACCGTGCAATAGCCGGCTCCATCCATCGACCATCACAAACAACAATAATTTAAACGGCAGGGATATAACAATCGGTGACACCATAATCATGCCTAGCGCCAGCAAGATATTGGAAATAATCAAATCAATAATAATAAACGGCAGGTAAATCATAAAACCCACTTCAAAGGCACTTTTTAACTGACTGGTCGCAAACGAGGGAATTAGAATTAAAAAATGATCTTCACTCAGGTTTTCAACTTGCTTCTCAGACCACATTTTCTTGGCTGAGTTGTAAAAAAAGCTCACCTCTTCCTGGCTTGAGTGTTTTTTCATAAACACTTTCAATGGCTCTATACTATTAATCGCCGCAGTCGCTACCTCAGGGTTTTTCAAGTCATAAATATCGACATTATAGGATTTAAAGTTTTGGTAGACATCCATTCCAACGGGTGACATAACATAAAGCGTCAATAACAATGCCAGAGCGTTAATAGCCATATTAGGAGGAACTTCATGCAACCCAAGGGCGCTTTTCACCAAATGCAGAACAACCACCAGTTTTAAAAAAGAGGTCATCACAATTAACATCACACCAGCAAAACCAACAATAAACAGGATGACGACAAATACAGGTAAGCCGGGCAAATTATTAGCGACTTCCATCGTGTTCTCCTTCATATAACTCCAGGACCCTAATGCCAGTGCGACTACCCACCTGCACTATTTCCCCAACACCAACACACCTTCCATTTGCCAATATATCAATAGTTTCAGCAGCCTCTCTATCCAACGTAATCACGTATCCAGGACCGACTTTTTTTAATTCAGAAAAACTGATACAGCTTTTTGCATATTCAAACGTAATATCAAGTTCAACGTCTTCAAGGTTTATTTTTCCTTCATTGTTTTTTGATGGTTTATTCACTATTCTCTCCAATGTTTGTTTAACAACCACTTGCTTTTCATCAATGCTCACTGCAGCCTGAAAACCTGGAGAAATATTCAACTTTCCCAACAACAGCGCTTTGTCTTGCACACTGTGTTTATCCAGTATCAAAACATCCCCTTCCTCAACCTCTAAAAATTCCTTTCTGGTAAACCGCAAATGCCCTAAAACAATCGATAGAAGAACTGGCAACTGGTCAAAAAAAGGAGGAGAAAAATCGTTCGTTATAGTGAAAAAAAATTTCTCCAAAAACGTGCCACTCACTTTCTTCGATGAAACCCACAACTCTCCTTTCATTGTTCCCTGGTGCAAAACATCCCAACAAAAACCACCTTTTCTGACCCTTTTCTTTCCATCTGAAACCGTAAAACTGACAACTTTAATTTCATAAGCAAACTCAGACTCAATGGACTTAAATACTTGATTAAATCGTTTGAAAAAAAGAGCCTTAAACAATAGTGTGGGAACATTCGATATAAACTGCTCAGGAATCATTTCTTTCAACAAAACATCCGCTGCCCCCCGATCTAAGTGTATGGAAAAACCAAAACCACCAACGACAACACCAACACTAATAGCAACGTAGTTTTTTGGAACTTCTTTCAATAGATTTAAACGATATAAGAATCCTTCATCATCTTTGATCGGGTAATAAACCAAAGAAGAAAGACTGTTGCCCAAACTTAAGCTACGCCCTCCTATTTTTGCCGGTTTGAATTTCTTCCAGATTGTCTTATTTTCTTGGGTGGCTACAATATTCATAGGTTTTTAATGTAGTTGGCAATCGCAAAATCATCGTTATCATCCTGAACTTGATAATCCGTTGTTCTTGCGACATTTTTCATAGCAATAGCATTAATTTCATCAATTCCTTCGAGTTTTTTTTCCATCATCAAAAGCTCGTTTTTTATTTTTTGTAACTCCTGCTCATTAAGGTCATAAATTTCAATGAGATCTTTCAGATAAGCCTCAATTGCTCTTTCATTAAACAACATGCTTTTCACCTCATTTCTTATCTGACTAAGCCTGCCAATAGTCGCTCCTGTAATTTCCAGTTCACCATAAGCATTAGCTTCATAGGCTTTTCTGAGTTTGATCTCATTGAGTCTTTTTTCCTCATTCAAAGCCAGTTCAGCCTCAATTTTGCACAGGCTTGCTTGGTATATTTGATACCGATACTGACAGTGATATCTCCTGAGTTCTTTGATTTTTTTGATGGCTTTAAGCTGTTGTAACAACATCTAACAAACCCTCTAGTTCACGTATAGCTTCGTTATCAAAACACTTATCTAACGTGTTTTGCTGCAACCATTGCTGCAAACGAGGGAAACAGGCCAATGCCACATCCGCATCACTATCAACACCTTCTTTAAACTCTCCCATTTTGACTAGAAGTTCGATTTCTTTGTATTTAGCGATCACACCACGTGCTTTAATAGCAAGGCTCAATCTTCTTGAATCGACCACTTGATTCATAATGCGACTGGTGCTTGCTAATACATCAATCGCTGGGTAGTGACCCGCCGCCGCTAACTCTCTGGAAAAAACAATATGCCCATCCAATAATGAACGCGCTTCATCCGCGACTGGTTCATTGACATCATCCCCTTCCATCAAAACAGAATAGACTGCCGTGATAGACCCTCTGGCAGATTGCCCTGTGCGCTCCAGAAGTTGCGGTAGCGTTGAAAATACAGAAGGAGGATATCCACGACGAGCTGGAATCTCTCCCGCAGATAAACCGACTTCTCGCAATGCTCTGGCAAAGCGAGTCAGTGAATCAACCAAGAGCAAAACGCGTTTATTTTGGTCGCGAAAGTATTCCGCCACAGTTGTCGCGGTATATAAAGAACGAACTCGCTGCATCACTGGTTGATCTGCCGTAGAAACAACAACAACGGCCTTTTTCATGCCATCCTCGCCTAGCTGTTGGTCAATAAAATCTCTGACTTCACGGCCCCTTTCACCAATCAAGGCAAGCACAACAACATCCACATCCGCATGCCTGGCTAAAGCGCCCAAAAGCGTGGTCTTGCCTACACCAGCACCAGCAAAAATACCCAGTCGCTGCCCCTCTCCAATACTGAGCAAGCCATCAATCGCTTTGACACCTACGAAAAGCTGTTTTTGAATTGGCTGACGCATTAATGGATCTGGTGGTTCCCCATTCACTGAACAGGATTCACGGGTATTTACCATGCCTTTTTGATGAGCATCCACCGGTTCGCCCAAGCCATTAATAACTCTTCCTAACAAACTGTCTCCAACTCCAATTCGGTGGCAACTGCCTGTCGAAATAACTTTTGCTTTCTGGGTAATTCCTTCCATACGGCTCAATGGTGCAAGCACAACTTCAGATTCGTTAAAGCCAACGATTTCTGCCCAAATAAAATCCTTTTGACTGGAGGAATGAGTATCAACAGACACATTTTTCTTTACCTTACATATGTCTCCTAAACGAGCATTGACCAAGGTAGCATATATGACTGCCCCCACTACCTTGGTCACATACCCCTCTATATTGGTTGCCGGTAGCTGCTCAATCCGATCTTTGATCGCTGTAGTGATATAGCTATAAGCAGTCATTAAGAAAAACCACCTACCTTGAGCTGTACTGTATCAACGATATCAATATGGATATCACTGGTAATTTCTTCATAAGCTAAAACCCTAATCCGGCAGTTATGAGATCGCAACATGTCCGCAACAAACCTACGCACTTCAGCAGAAACAATTATGACTGGCATTTTTTTAGCAGAATCCCAATTCGTGACAACACTATCAACCATATTGATTAACGCCTTTTGAAAATCATCAGACAAAGGCATAACTTCTGCATTTTCTTCAGTTGGAACCTGGCTGTAAAAGGCCGTTTCTACATCAGTTTCAAGCAAGATAGCATTAATGTTTTTTTCCATGCCGCCAAAGGAATACGCAATCTGTCGGCTTAATGACAGACGAACCGCTTCGGTAATCAGTTGCGGGTCATGGGTCTCTTTTACTTTACGTACCATGGCTTCCAAAATAGTACGTAAGTCCCGAATCGGCAGACTTTCGGCAACCAAGTTTTTCAAAATCAAGCTGATTGTGGGCAAGGTTATTGCGCTCTGTACTTCGCGCACCAGCTCTGGGCTCGACGACTTTAATTTTTCAATCAAAAAACTGGCTTGCTGTATATTGACGAACTCATCTAAGTTCTGGTGCAGCAGTTCATCAATGGTTTCGATTAATTGTTCATTATTATCAAAGTTTCCTTCTTTGACCGGGATTTCATTCAGCAAAATACTGTATTTATCATCTTGGTCTTGAGGGGCATAACGCATAACAATTTCAGGAAAAGGAATACCTGATTTTTTCTCAAAGGATTTTTTTAAAAGATTAATATCCTTCTTTAAATAAGAGTCATTTATCCTTTCGGACAAATTCATAGAAAACTCAACGGCCAATGGAGTGGCAATAATTTGCTGGCTTTCAGCACCCGAGAACTCATCTTCATCCAAAATTTCCGCCATATTAGTTTTCTGAAAAGACTCGCCACTTTGTTGCTGTGCCTGCGTGGTAGATCTCTGCAACACGAAACCGATAAAGCCCATTAGCAAGGCGATAAAAACAAAAGTCACTGAAGGAAATCCCGGCACTAAAGCAAATGCACAAATAACCACAGAACCAATCAACAGTGCTTTGGGTTGGGCAAATACTTGATCACCAATTTCCTGACCCAGATTTTTGTTTCTTCCCGAAGTGACCCGAGTCACTATAATTCCAGAAGTAATGGCAATAAATAACGCTGGTATTTGTGTCACCAGGCCATCACCAATGGTCAGGATTGTGTAAATGTGTACAGCATCACCCAAATCCATATCTTGCTGCAGAGTACCGACAGAGATACCGCCAATAATATTAATTAAGATAATAAAAATACCTGCGATGGCATCGCCTTTAACAAACTTCATGGCACCATCCATAGATCCATAAAGCTGGCTCTCTTTTTCGAGTAATTTACGTCGTTGAGATGCCTGTTCTGTATCAATAGTGCCCGCTCGCAAATCACCATCGATGCTCATTTGTTTGCCGGGCATTCCATCCAGAGAAAAACGGGCTGCCACCTCCGCCACCCGCTCCGAACCTTTGGTAATAACAATAAACTGCACCAGAGTAATGATCAAAAAAACCACAATTCCAACAACAATATTGCCTCCAACCACAAAATCACCAAAGGTCGTGATGATATCGCCAGCATCCGCCTGCAATAAAATCAAACGTGTCGTAGTAATAGATAGTGCCAGACGAAAAAGTGTCGTCAACAACAACACAGTAGGAAACGATGAAAATTTCAGCGGCGATGACAAATAGACACCAATCATCATCAATGCGATGGCAATACTGATATTAATAGCCACCAGCACATCGACCGCCACGGTTGGCATCGGCAGCACCATCATAACCACAATCGTCGCCAAAAATATCGCCAACACCACATCGTTGCGGCGAGTTAGCCGAGGCACAAGTTCCTGATAACGGGATAAATTGACGGAAAACATTTTAATGCACACCCCGGTGATCAGATCGATGGCTAATCGGCATAAGGTTGTTCAAACCCGTTAACAGTAATAATGTATTAACAGCCTCAGAGGGGTTGATAATCAAAATTTCATGGCTCTGAGAATACTGTGCATACATGTCCAAGACGACTTGCATGCCATCAGCAGTGATTGATTTCACTGCACTCATGTCCAACAACACCATTGATGCAGCCGCTTCGATAGACCGGAATAGTCCCCCCCTAAAATCATCCAGATTTGCATAAGCAATATCCCCAGAAACCTGAATAATTTTCTTACCATCTAAGTCTACCGAAGCAACCAACACCATCAAATCGCCCGTCCCAATTGAAAACTGCTTTCCTTAACTTCATCGGTTACCATCAAGACTTCTCTTTCAATAGTCGTATTAATGGCCCCCAGAGCAGCATCAATAATCAGTTGATCTGTCTGTAAAGAAACATTTTGTTTTAAAGAGAAATTCTCAATACCCAAATGATCAACAAGATAGCGTCGAATTGCTTGTTCATCATTAACCGGATTCACAGTGACGGTAAACGATTTTCCCTGTTGTAAATCCACTATTTTTTTTGCGACCACTTTAGCAATAAGTCGCTCGTTATCGATATCACCAATAATGGATTTAACGCAACAACTGACAACATCGGCAACAGACTGTTCAATTCCTTTGAGGTTTTCTATTGCCTTATTGGATAAATCAATCATTTTTTTATCCAACTCTATTTTGGCCTCTTCCAGACCTGCCATCTTTGCGTCCTGTTTTTGTTTTTTATAACGAGCTGACGACATTTTTTGAATTTGCTTAGCTTCGTCATAGGCCTTACTCACCAATTCTTCAGCTTCCATATATTTGGCATAAACTTCTTTTTTTACTACTTTCGTTGTGGGCTCTATGCTTATATCCCCGAACTCAACAAAATCAGCCATTACTTGACCTCCTGCAATATTGCATTAATAAGACTCACGGCATTATCTCTGGAAATATCATAATCATTCGCTTGCCAATGACTGGGTAATTTCCAGAATACTCTTTTCTGAACATCGTCTGCATAAAGCGCTAGATAAGCCTGCAAACAAGTCATGCCATAAGCAACAATTTCACCACCAACGTTCAAACTATTCTTATTATCAGGAAAAATGATATTCCTGTTTTTCAGTAAATACGGCGCTTTCTTCAAGCCAAATGAATACGCATCCTTACCAAAATCTGACTTTATGGCCATTACCTGACTTTTTAAAATGTGTCTTTTTAATAAATCCTGACAAAAGAATATTCCCAAATAAGAAACCAACAACTTGGTGCTTTGGGGATCAAGTATCAGCACATTTTTTTCTTCTTGAGAAAAAGACTCAAAATCAATATGTTTCAAGTTACTCTGCCCGAATAAAAACTCGGACAGCAATTTATCTTTATTGACTGGCCCACCCTCCCAAGAAAAAATTTTGTCAATTTGCATAGTTTCCAACCAAGATGGATGAATATACGAACTTGGGGAAAGAGAAAAGAGTAAAAATTGATAATTCCGACTGTCATTCATCGCTAATGCCTAACTCTTTATTTTCTCTTTTAAAAGTAGGTCCATGGATTTCTTTGTCGATTTACCCCGCAGCGCTGCCAAACCAATGAAGACTAATAACACAGCGATAGCCCCGATCACCAGCCAAGCCAATTTTGACTGCTGCAGGCTACTGGCAGACGAAGCCTGTACGGTATTCAGTAAATTCTTAAATTCAGCAGGCAGCATCACCACACTGATTTTTTCATAACTAATGCCTTCGATGCTTTTCTCAACTATTAACTTAATATCCGATTTATTTTTCAATAAGTTAGTTTGGGGGTCGTATTTAATGAAAACCGATGCCGAAGCCGGGTTAATTTCATCAGCAAAAGGATCATCTTTGGGCAACACAATATTAACTCTGGCAGTGATCACACCATCAATTTGAGTCAAGGTTTCTGATATATGTTGAGATAAGGCATAGATATAACGCGCTTTTTCTTCCAGAGGCGATGATATCAATCCTTCTTTTTTGAACACTTCCCCCATAGAAATAAACTGCTCTCTGGGATAACCATATTGTTTAAGCACATCAACTGATTGAGCAAAACTGTCATCAGCTACTTGTATTTTCAGTAATCCGTTTTTATCAACTGCACGACTTGCATCAATACCACTTTTGACCAGCACTGAAAGCATTTCATTGGCATCGCGCTCAGATAAACCAGAATAGAGATCTTTTTTACACGAGGCTAGCAAAGTCACTAGCAGGATAATTCCTGTAATTTTTATGAAATTAAGCATTATCATTATTACCGCTAACTATTGAATAAGATATTCATACTCTCGACCATCACTGCTGAGTAAAATAATTTTTTCCAGAGAAATGTCCTTCAGCTGATAACCATTTTCCAAGCTTTCCCCTTGCGCATATTTTTTATCTTTATCGAAAACCACATAGCGTTCATCGCCATTAATATAGACAGCATCCAATGTCATATCCAATACTGTTTGAGTATTATCCAATTTGCTGACAACCTTTGGATTTTCAGAAAAGCGATCTGTAAACTCTTTTAATACCTGACTCCATCTAACCACTTCCTGCTCATTAATAGCACCTAGAACCAGAATCTGATTTTTATCCACTTGCGGCAATAGCGTGAGTTTTTTATCCAGTTCACTGGCAGCCAACATCACTTTGAATGCTCTACTGCGAGCGGTGATATCTTCCAACTGCTGGTCGTCGATGGACTGCAAGCCCGCAATATCTCGATTAAGCAAGACCTTTGATTGCTGCCATTGCCCCCAATCGCTCACATAGCCACTGACACTGATATGGCCGCTTTCAGCATGATCGACCACAAGCTGTTTAAACCCTAAAGAGGCGGCAAGATCCTTAAAGGAGTCAGCCAAATATTCGGCAGAAATAAGGTGCAACTCTACACTTATGTTGTTCTGGGTCAGCTGGCGATTAATCAAGCTGATTTGTAATTCAGTTTCGGTATAACCAGACAATACGATAGCACCAGTCTCACCTTTAGAAACATTCACGTCTGTTGCCTTTTCCTGCAACAGCACGTCATTTACTTTAGTCAATTGTTCATCAGAGCTCAGCGGGATATAGCCTTTTTCAGGACCTGATAATAACCACAGCGCTAAGATCATAAATACCAATAAAGCCAATGTAATATATACTTTGTTTGGATCAAGAGAATCACGGTTAAAGTATTTTTTGAGCCAGTTATCCAGCGCAATCACTACGTGTTCTAATGGTCCATTAGCAGCCAGCAATACTAGCTTTTTATCTACCTGTTCCCACCCCTTTCCCGACCGACCAATTGCCATACGGGTTCCTCCCAGAGTGATAAGCTGGTATTCCTGCAACTGCTGAGGCGTGTCTTTATGAGTAGGTTCGCCCTCTATCAACAATGGCTGTTCCGTTAATTGAGTAATCACCAGACCGCTTTTATGCACTCTTAAACGGGCGTGATTATCTCGTATCATTTCATCCTGAAAAATCAGGTCACAGTCGTCACTTTTACCAATGCTGTAACTGCCTTCCGACAAAATGAGTTCTGCGCCCAGATGAGGCCCAGATAACACTTTTAAAACATAGTGAGAAAGGGATGCCTCTACAGAATGGGTATCTTCATCAAATGATAAATGCTTCATATTCACAATAATCCGCTAACTATCAAGTGCGAGTTATAGTATTTTTCACGCTGTTTACGGCCGCCTCAGCAATCGATTTCACCCACTTGCTCTTGGCTAAGGCACTCATATGTTGAATCGATGCTTGCGTTACCTTCGTTTGGCTCAGCGACATTTCATTCATCTGATTCACCACAATTTCGAACCGCTCATTCTCATCAAGAGACTTACCAGTGGCGTTTTCTCCGTTCATAAGAGTCTTTAAATGAGAATTTTTATCAACCGCTTCATTCACAAGGTTCTGAAAAGATTTAAGAGTAGATTGTTTATTAACGTCCACCAATCCAATAGTTTCGAATAATTTATCCAGAGACATTTTTGCCGCCGTATCTTTGCTGTTTACTGGATTAATTGCAGCCGTTTCTTGTGCTAAAATTTGCTCAAATCGAGCTACATCCCAATTACTCACCGTCTGTTCACTTGCAGAAACAAAATCCTGCTTTACTTGTGCAATCATATCCGGGTGATTACCCGCTAAATCAGTCATAGCCCCACACTCATGATAGTTGTTGTTTAAGTATTACTTTCTATATAGATGGCCAAATTCTTAGATTTAAAAATATAAGATAAAAAAATCCAATTATGGGGCGACAAACCACAAAGGAACGCTTAACAATAAACAGTCTCCTTATTAAATAAGCTTTCATAAAATTGGAACGTTGTAGTCTAATGAGAGAAGTTCAAAGAAATCAGTTCTAGCGAGAACATAAAACCGGCCTAATAACTTTAGCCAAAGAACCTAAAGTCCATACATTAGGTTCTATCGGTACAAAAGCACAGTGTATATCGGTAATTTTTCCGCTAGAGAATCCGGGAAGTTACAGACCTAGAAGGTTTTCTTAACTTAGACAGTTGTAAAATATTTAAAGCAGGCACAAGACAAGTCAAAAAACAAATAGTTACATAAAAACTCATTTTCGATGAGCTTAATATCTGATGTTATTTTGCGAAAATTTATCGAAATTTATAAAAAGGATACGCATCCATGCGAAAACTTCCTTAATGCTGATGCCAAGAGTTTAAGCTCTGGCAGTATCAGCTGTTGCTCGCGATCCTTGATTAGAATTGTTAGTTTGAGCTTCTGCCGCTTTTTGCATCGCATTGTTAGACTGATTAATACCTTGAGCTTTTACAGTCAGAACTGTCATTTTAGTTGATAACTCCGTTGCTTGTGCTATCGCTGCTGCCGCTGCGTTATGTGCTGCTACTGGATCCATAATAATCACCTGTTTTTAAAGTTATATTTACTCCCCAGACAACGATAAAACATACCGCAACCGAAGAGTGATCAAGAAGACCGAAACCTTCCTTTAGTTAGATAGAAACATTCTGTATTATAAAAAATATTTCCATCATCTTAATGAGACTGGACTCCACTGACATGACTGCTTCCCCCACCTCATGCTGCTCAATTTACCCGCGAAGAATGGAAATGGATATATAACTTTCGTTAGTTTTTTCAAAACTTCTGTCTCATGAATCTTAAGCCCTCCTATGATTAGTCGAAGCAGAAAAATGAGACTACAGGCATAAGGCAGAGCTGTCTCGCGCCTTGATACTCAACAAGCGAACACCCTAATAGTTCACCAAATTTCAACCTATTTTAAGAACTTATTGGTCATAGATATCTACTTGGTTAAAAACGAAACTCAAGCTTAAGCAACAACTTAATGAACTTTCAATATTTCGTTATACTTCTGATGCATTCGAACCGCAAAAGAAGTATTTTTGATACCGTATTTGGCCTCTAACCCTAAAATACGGCCGGTCTTATGCCAATCGACAATCATTTCATTCATAACAGTATGGAATCGATCCTCTCCTTTACCCACAGCCAGAGCCCAGGGTGCATCATCAATGGTCTCGAATGGCATTTCATAGACAGAAGCTAATTCAGTGTCCGTCAGTAGCCCAGCAATGTAAGAATCATCAAACACGAAGGCAGAACACTTGCCAAGTTTCAATGCAGCTAATGCACCCTGTGTGGTTTTGAAAGTCAATATTTCAGCGCCATACGTTTCTTGCGTGGACTGATTGTAAAAAGCACCGTCAACACCACAGACTGTTTTGCCAAATAGATCTTGCCACTGATTCAAATCCAAGTCCTTTCGGGCAATCACATTAGTCCCAGAAGAATAATAGTTAGGGTCACTTGTTAGAACAACTTTACGTCGATCGGGTTTATCAGTCATGGTTGCAATCATAAGATCCACCTTACCCGAAGACACAAACTCCATGCGGTTTGATGAAACCACCGATACCAACACCAGTTTTACACCCAACTTGTCCGCAACATCTGCTGCCAGCTCCGGTTCAATACCAACAATATTGGATTCTGCGTTTAAATAGCCATAGGGTTTATAATCCGTTTTTACCGCGACAAGCAATTCCCCACGGGCAACTATATCGTCAATACGATCAGCCCAGACACTTACGTTAAATACACTGAGTACACTCAGCAAAACAATATATTTCATAGATAATCTCCTAAATTTGATTAGCATATTAAAGCCGGACGAAAGCCTGTCACCGCTGAGATGCTGCAGCATTGATCAAGTCTGAACCAATATCATTTTCGAAGTGTTTCCAGACATCCTGCATTGATTCAATCCATTGTTCGCGCTGCTCCACGGTCATGGCGGAAATCTCTGACAGCCCACTGTCCAGAATCAATTGCTTTTCGCGCGTTGATTGTTCAGCAGCCAGCGTGTTGCCATAGTCAATGGCGGATTTCAGCGCTGACTTCAACGGTCTATGGAAACGTTCGGGAATAGACTGCCATACGGTTTTAGAAGTGAGAATCATATCAGCCAGATAGACGTGATTTGACTCCAGAATATACGCCTGATGTTGATAGATTTGCTGCGTATAAATGTTAGACCATGTGTTTTCCTGACCATCCACAGCGCCACTGGCTATTATGGTCGCTGCCTTAGTCAAACTTCCAACAATCGGGCGAGCCTGAACCGTGCGAAACTGAAAGTCCGTAACATCCGAATCGGCAATCAAGAACTTCAGATTCTTGACATCCTCAGGCACTAGAACTCTGTTAGACGATGACAGTTGTTTCATTCCATTATTCAAATACCCCAAACCAAGCAAACCTCTTCTGCCCAGAAGCCGTAAAATGCGAGAACCATACTCTCCCTGTAAAAAACGTGATGCCGCTTTTTCGCTGACAAACAAAAATGGCAAGTCGAATAATTGCATCCGCTTAGAGTATGGTTTCAAATTAGCAATGGGAGTCGCAATAATCTGCACCCGGTTCTTCAGCAAAGCGGGTATCAATGCGGTATCAGCAAACAAATAACCATTGGGATAAACCTGCACCTGCACATTCTGATCACCCAGTTTCTGAGCAACCAACTCTTTGAAGCGTCTGGCCATTTTTCCCTTTGGTGAATCAGCAGCCGATGAATGGGCAAACCTGATAACAATCGGTTCTGACGACCACGCAGTCCCCATATAAGCAATGGCCAGCAATACTAAAACGAGTTGTCTTATAAGAGCCTGAAAAACATTGATATGTCTCATAGTTACCCCTCCATCAAGGCTGAAATTGTTACATTGAAAGCCGTTAAATTAAAAACCAGACTCAAAGAATCTGCCCGAGAAACTCTTTGGTTCGAGGATCTTTGGCCTGATCGAAAAATGTCGCTGGTGGGCCGTGCTCAACAATCACCCCTTTGTCCGTGAAATAAATATGATCAGCAACTTCACGGGCAAAACCCATTTCATGCGTTACCAGAATGCAGGTCATTCCTGTTTTGGCCAGATCTTTGATCGCGACAAGAACTTCTTTCACCGTTTCCGGGTCCAATGCGGCAGTGACTTCGTCGAACAACATCACTTCGGGGTCCATAGCCAATGATCTGGCAATAGCCACTCGTTGCTGTTGCCCGCCTGACAACTCACCGGGATAATTGTGCTCCTTGCCTTCCAAACGAACCTGCCGGATCAACTCCATTGCTTTTTTTCGAACTGCTTCCTTGTCTTTTTTAAGCACCAGCATGGGCGCCATCATGACATTTTCCAGCGCCGTTTTATGGGGAAACAGATTGTATTGCTGAAAAACCATGCCCACATTTTTGCGTAACTCGAGTTTATCCAACTTGGGGTCACTCACTTCGATGCCCTTAACGCTGATGGAACCTCCTTCGATGCTATTAAGTGCGTTGATACAGCGAATGAAAGTCGATTTCCCAGATCCGGACGGACCAATAATGCAAATCACTTCACCCTTGTTCACGGTGATAGAAATCCCCTTAAGCACTTCCAGATCACCAAAGCGTTTCTGCACGTTCTTTGCAATGACTATAGGCTCTTTGTTTTCAGACAATGTTTGTTTTGATGTATTCATAGACATAATAAATTCCTGACGTTACAGCTTTACAGCATATTTCTTTTCCAGCGCAATCGTGAAACGCGCTATGGGATAGGTATAGATAAAAAAGACCAACAGGCAAAAGCCGTAAAACGGCACCAGCAAAGCTGGATCATTGTTCTCTGCTTCCATGGCCTGTCGTGACATTGTGACCATCTCATCCACCCCCAGAACCGAGACCAACGGCGTCGCCATGGCCAGAATGGCATACCAATTCATCCAGGGAGGAATCATGCGTTTGATAATCTGCGGCAGAATTATCCGCCACAGTGTCTGGGTTCGAGAGAAAGCCAGGCTTTCAGCCGCTTCCCACTGTCCATTAGGCACCGATTTGATCGCCCCTCGAACAATCTCCGAAATATTCGCCATAATAGGCAATGCCAGACCAACCACCGCCTTATACCAATCTGGGATATCAATGACGATGTCGCCAATCTCTATCTGAAATGGAAACGACAGCATGATAATAAACAACAACACCAACCAGGGAGAGTTGCGAAATATCTGCGTTATAAAATAACTCAAACGCCGCACCCACAAAGATAGTGAAATTTGCCCCAAGCCCAAAATGACACCAAACAGAGTCCCTAGAAGCATGGTAAAAAAGCTGATCAGTACATTTTGTGCAAAGCCCTTTGTTATCAGTACAGGAATCCACTTAGACAACACCTGTATGGGTGTTGCCGAAGCCTCAGTGCCAAGCGCATAGCCCCAGGCGGGGTATAACAGTAATATCGCTAAAGCCAGATAAAACCACAGGACAGGTATTCCAGCCAAACAGCCCACAAAACTCTTGAGTTGGCTGGCATTCACATCCATGGTCTTAACGGGATGTAAAACAGCAAAAGAATCCGTTTTATTGCACGTTTGAGAACGTAATTTCATAATAGGTCTCATCTTAATTATCCCCCACACCTGGTATACGCAATGAACGCTCCCAGAAGTTCATCAGAAAAACCAGCGAACCAACCAAGGTCAGATAAAAGACAAACAAAAAGGCCATTGAGGCATTCTGAGCAGATGAATAGTCGTTGTAGATAGTGACCATGACATAAAACAATTCTGGAACTGCAATGACTATGGCCTGATTGGTTGTTTTAACCAGATTAACCAGATTATTATTCAGCGCTGGCAAACTGACCCGCAGCGCCAGCGGGAAAACCACATAGAGGTAGGTTTGCAGGCTATTAAAACCAAGTGCTGCAGCAGCTTCCTTTGTGCTTTCCGGCACAGCTTCAATACCAGAGCGAAAAATCTCCACATTATAAGCTCCGGCAAACAGAGACAATGAAATAATCGCCCAGCCGACAGCCGTAATAATGGGTTGCTCTGTCCAACCATCCGGTCCGGTAATGCTGGGAGTAAACTGCCCCAGAGCAAAAAAGAAAAATAACAACTGAATTAATGGCGGTGTATTTCTGAAAAACTGGATATAGCCCTGAGTTATATAGCGTAGAATTCGGGACGATGACGTTTGTGCCCAGGCCCCGAATATACCAACCACAACACTCAGAATTACACAGACAATGGACAGCTCCAAAGTCACCCAGATACCATTAACGACCTTGTCCCACTGGGCCGGTTCATAGAAAAAAATAAAATTCCATTTCGGGTAGGCCTCAGCCAAATCCTGAAAAAAGACACGAATAAAATCTATCATTTGAAATCACGTATTGATTGCTAACAAAAATGGCCTGCAAAAGTCACCAAATTAGAGTGTTTTTTANNGGCCACGACACAGCCGTTTATTTAGCCAACCAATCCTGATAACGGTCTTTTTGCGCCAGTAAATAGTTGCTGGCATTAATTCCCCATTTTTTCTCCAGCTCCAGTAACTTGCCTGAACGATGCCAGTTATACTGCACTCCCGACATAAACTGCCCAAAGACACAGGCTTGCTCGTCTATTGGCACAGCCAGAGCCCATGGGTTGTCATCTTCGGTTTTGAATGGCATTTCAAATTCAGCGTACTGTCCAGACGCCAGGTCTGCCGCAATGACACTATCATCATAAACCCAGCCTACACATTTTCTATCGCGCAGGGCCTGTTTAGCTTCCGCATTGCCAGAATAAGCCGTTACTTTTGCGCCATACCGTTCTTCAATGATTTTGTTATAAAAAGCACCTTGTTTACCGCAGACAGGCTTACCTTTAAGTTGACTCCAATCGGTAAATTTCAATGCTTTGGGCGCCATAACATTCGTACCCGAGCTGTAGTAATTAGGCAGCGCAACACCCACTATTTTGCGCCGATCATCACGATCCGACATCGTTGCTATCATCAAGTCAATTTTCCCTTGCTCGAGAAACTGCATGCGATTTGAAGATTGAACCCCAACCAATTTGAGTTTCACTCCCATCGTGTCAGCAATGTCTCTGGCCATATCGACTTCCATGCCGATCAACTCACCACTGGTATCCAGATATCCCCAGGGTTTAGTATCTGATTTAACACCAACGGTAATCTCGCCGCGTTGCATTATTTTATTCCAGGTTTCGTTATTGCATTCAGCTGCCAGAATTGCTGAGCTTGCGGTCAATAAGACAGCACTGATCAGTGCGGTTAATGGTTTTTGCTTCAATTTCATGATTACCTCTCTTTTGTATCGTTATATAAATTGCTAATTCATTTCTTAAATTCTGTTTCTGTTGAGCGCAACACAAGCCTGGGTTGCACACCATCAAACAACACCAGCATAATTAGCTCGGTGCCACTCGGTACATCGTCGAGCTAAAGCCAGATTGCTATCTATTAAGTAAGGATCTTGATCGAGTACGCTTGGCAATTCAGTACAACCAAGGATGACCAGCTCAGCACCAGCAGCTTTCAAGACCTTAACTTGCTGTTGAAAAATATTTCGAGCACTATCAACTTTGCCTGACTTTGCCTCGCGAATACCTTGCATCAGAAGTGATTGGTTATAGTCATCGGGTAATACCAGTTGCCATTTATCGGCATCAAGCAGCACCCGGTTTTGATAAATTTGAGCCCGTAGCGTTCCTGTTGTGGCTAACAACCCGACTTTGCCACCTTGTGGCAGGCGTCGTTTTATCTGGTTCATAACAGCATCAGCAATATGCAATATCATTATCCCTGAATGTTGCATTAGCTCATCAGCCCAGTAATGCGCTGTATTGCAGGGAATAGCGATAACAATAGCCCCAAGACTTTTCAGCTTGAAGACTCCATTTAGCAAACCAGGGTAAGGGCTTTCCCCTTGCTGCATAATATACTGGCTTCTATCCGCCACTTGTGGGACGGACCAGACCACCGTTGGGATATGGCATTGATCAGTTGCCACGCGAGTTTCAGCAACCAGCTTTTTCATGAAATCAACCGTGGCCAATGGCCCCATTCCACCTAAAACACCTAACATTCGAATCCCGCATACCGATCTTTGTTAATAGAAAATTTATGCTATAGTTTCGTTTTTCGTTTGCCCAATGCAAACTTCAATTTAATCATGCATACTTTGCATCACTAATAATAAGGTGCCACAAAATGGACATTGAATGGATCGACGACTTTCTGCAGTTAGCGTCCTCTAAAAACTTCACAGTTGCGTCAAAAACACGCAATATCAGCCAACCCGCTTTCAGCCGTCGTATTGCGGCTTTAGAGCACTGGGTTGGTGTGCCATTGGTCGACCGAAATGTACATCCATTCACTCTGACTGACGAAGGCCAGCATTTTCGCATTGCAGCACAAGATTTTTTGAATAGCCTGCACCGAACCGTCGATGAATGTCGGCAAAAAACGCATACCAAACAAAACTTTGTCCGCTTCACCGCTCTGCACACGCTGGTTATCAATTTCTTTGCTGAATGGATGACAGAAATCCACCAGAATTTTGCTGTTACTCATTCATCGGTTGACGCCAATAATGTGCATGACTGTGTTGAAATGCTCAAATCAGGGCAAGCTGAGTTCATGCTGTCTTATTCAAATGCCCTGATGCCCTACCTGCTGGATCCCAGCGGGTTCATGTCAAAAAGACTCGCTGTTGATAAGCTGATTCTGGTCAGTGGCACCGATGACAATAACCAACCGTTGTTTAACTTTGACCTGAAAGCAAGAACACCGGTTAACTATCTAGCCTATACCCCAGGCTGCCTGATGGGCAAAATCACTGACACAATGATCAATAATGTCTGCCCGGACTACCCATTCACCTGCGTTTATGAAAACTCCGTGACAGAGTCAATCAAAGCTATGGCCATTCAGGGCATGGGCGCAGGCTGGGTACCAGAAATCTGTATCAAACCGGAACTGAAACGCGGTGATCTGGTTAAAATAGGCAGTGATGATTTGTCAGTTGATCTGGACATCATTCTGTTTCGTTCCAACAAACGCCTGTCCAATGAGGCAGAAAGCCTGTGGTCTTATTTGAATCGTTGATCTACACCCAGGGCCTGTAGACACTAAAATATTGACCTAGAGTACTCGGTGCCCTCGGAGTATGAGAGAATTTTAGCCATACCCCGTAGGGTCACCGTCATTTTCTTACTCTTTTATTGTATAAAGCCATGCAATTTCATTTGGTCGTTGCTATGATACCGCCGCCCTGAACCTGAGTTCATTAAAACTCAATCAACATTCACTTCAGCTTAAAGTTTTTCGTATGAACATGTCACGCCCCGCATCACGACTTTCGTGTGCTTTGTTACTGCCTTTCCTTCTTCTTTTTCCGACAATTTCACTCGCTGCTGGCGATGTTGAAAGGCTCGATTTGACCTCATCTGGTATTGGCTATTTCGCCATCTTTATTTTTGTAGTTGCTTATCTGCTAGTTATGGCGGAAGAGTTTTTACATTTGCGTAAATCGAAACCGGTAACACTGGCTGCCGGTATAATCTGGGCTGCCATTGCCTGGGTCTATGTGCAAAACGGCATGCCACTTGCCGCAGAACAAGCACTGGAACACAATCTGCTTGAATTTGCAGAATTGATGCTGTTCCTATTAGTTGCCATGACCTATATTTCGGCGATGGAAGAACGTGGTGTGTTCAATGCACTCCGAGTCTGGCTGATTAAAGCTGGTTTCAGTTACCGCGCTCTATTCTGGGTAACAGGGTTCCTTGCTTTCTTTATTTCTCCTGTAGCAGACAATCTGACAACCGCATTGATCATGTGCTCAGTGGTGTTGGCCGTTGGCAAAGGTAATGCTAAATTCATCAACATTGCCTGCATCAACATTGTCGTGGCAGCCAATGCTGGCGGTGCCTTCAGCCCTTTTGGCGACATCACCACACTGATGGTCTGGCAAGAAGGAATCCTGCCATTTTCAACCTTCTTCAAATTACTGATCCCATCTCTGGTGAACTTTATTATACCCGCCGCTATCATGAGTGCTTTTATCGGTTCAGGAACCCCCGACAAAGTCAACGAAGTTGCAACACTGAAACCAGGCGCTAAAGTCGTTATTGCCTTATTCCTACTGACAATAGTAACAGCCATTTCTTTTCATGCAGCCTTACATTTGCCTCCGGCAATGGGCATGATGACAGGTTTTGCCTACTTGCAGTTTTTCGGCTATTTTGCCAAACGTCGTGAGCAGAAAGCATTGGATTTAAAATTGCAGGATGACAATGAGTACACGCTTGAAGAACTGGAAAAAGCCCGACCTTTTGATGTGTTTCGCAAAGTTTCCATGGCTGAATGGGATACATTGATCTTTTTCTTTGGCGTTATCATGTGTGTTGGTGGACTCGGATTTATCGGTTACCTGGCCAATATCTCCGAAGTCATGTATACCGGCTGGAATCATACCTATGCCAATGCCGTGGTCGGCGTTTTGTCCGCCATAGTTGATAATATCCCAGTGATGTTTGCCGTATTAACCATGAACCCTGAAATGAGCGAAGGTCAGTGGCTATTGGTCACTTTGACCGCTGGTGTTGGCGGCAGCATGTTGTCAGTTGGATCAGCAGCTGGTGTCGCCCTGATGGGACAGGCCCGTGGCTATTACACTTTCTTCGGGCACTTGAAATGGGCACCAGTCATAGCACTTGGTTACATAGCCAGTATCCTGTGCCACCTGTGGCTAAATGCCAACATGTTTTAAAAACTCAGTAAGAATCTCGCTAATCACTATTTAGCGTTTTTATAAAACAAAGCCTTTGCCTCTGCCTTAATGAGGTAAAGGCTTTTTTATGTTCCTGATTTGTGTTTAATGAATAGCTGGATTAACGGTTCAATTTGAAACCCAGACCAATGCGCCTTGAACGACGATCATAATCAATCAGACTCTCACCATATCCATCAAAATACTGCAGATATAAGCGCACCTGATTCCCCTCATATACTGGGTAGCTCCATTCGAGTCGTAGCGCTCCTTTATTGTCGCTTTTCAGGTTATTTCGTAACAACCATTGGACCTGATGTTTGCCAAGTTCATGCAGGCCATTGAGCTCAAACTTACCCATGAAATCTTCTATATCTGGGTTATCATCCTGTTCTTTACTTTCTGGAATGCGCCACCAAGGTCGAAAGCTGATCATACTGCGATCAGACTCAAACTGAAATTGGGTATAAAACCGGTTCCAACTTCTGGATAAAGGTTCAGAGCGACCATTTGACTGATGTTCAAGTCCAAAGCGCAGCAGTGAAAAACGCCAGCCCAACCACGAATAATCCAGGCTGTAATCGAGAAATAATTCAGGCTGATGGTTGGTCTCTCGAAACGGTCTAGATATGGCTCCATTGTAGGCTTGCCAATAGGATTGATTGGTATAGGCAACGTATAACTGCCCTCCCGATTTCAATAGATTATTGATAATGCGAGTTTTCAAACTGAACTGAAATTTAATTTCTTTATTATCAAGCAACTCGCCTTGTTCATCGCTAAACTCCTCAGCCGAGCGCCTCTCATAATAAGAAATCGGCAGCATGTAATTGTCTTTATGTTGCAATACAAAAGCTGTTTTAGTAGAGGTTTTCAGTGGCTCTGGCTCTGCAGTTTCAATCATATCTGTGCCAATATAGGTCTTACTTTTGTTCACAGAAGCACTGCTCTCGCGACTGTTTTCACTGACAAAACCCGCACAATTTTCTCTGAGCTGGGCAACTGTGACAGAATCATCAGCCGTCAAAACCGATTGCTGCAAGCACTGCGCAAACAGATCATCAGCCAATGCATTACCACAGCTTATCGAGCCAACCAGAAACGCCAGAAAATAGCTCTTATACATAGTATTAAACCTTTAAAAAATTAATCCGTCGAGTCATCCTGTTTGTGGATAGTCAATTGCGGGAAAGGGATTCCCCATGATTGTTCATTGCACACAGTGACACAGGTTTGCTGAATCAAGCGTTGTATTTTAGCGTAAGCTCCAGCTGCTTTTGGGCGCATAACCACAAAGATCACATAATCCAGAGACGACTCTCCAGCGGCGCTCAACTCAACAGAAACTCGGACAAGTTGGTCAGCATAATTCTTCGAATTGATAGCAGTCTGAACCGCCTGCTGGAAGACAACTGGCACATCATCAACAGCAATAGACTGGTGCTCATAGTCAATACCAAAAATGACTGACACTCGAAAACTTTCCCCTCGAGACAGGTTCTGCATACCTGATTGTAAAAAGTCGACCGTTGGCTGATAAGAAATGAAACCACTTAAGGTTCGCAACTCTACTGTTTCCGGAGATTGTCTGAGCACCTCATAGACTCTTTCCGAATCATCCAACAGGAAATCGCCTTTGGAACTGGGGAACCAGGGTTCATTATAAGCAGGCCTAGAATGCAGACCATTCAAGGCTGTCAGTGGTAAACGAATAGTGCCATCCAATTCAGGGTTAGCCAATTTGGAATAGACATTTATCGACAGCACCTGCCAGGGAATGTCCTCATAGATCACACGTTCATATTCACGAACTGCACCAATATTAAGCAGCAACTTTCCTTCATCGATAAACCGTGGCAACACATTGCGCAGTGCCAGGGCCATGCCTATTAAGATAACAATAACAACGGCCAACAATAACAAATCGCGACGCAGATACAGCACAACAGTAATACCGACAACAATGAAGACAGAAGTCAGCAGCTTATAGGCATAAGCAGCCAAGCGATAACGAGTCATACGACTGCGTTCTGCTGAGCTGTGGGTTTTTCGCTGCACTAACCATAAAAATCCGCGCATTAACAACCAGATGACAATTGAGACAAACAAGGCAATCAATAAGGTCAGGCCTCGACCAGAAGCAAAGTCTTTGACGCCATTGATCAATACTTTTGACCAGGCGATATCCCTGCCTTCAAGGCTGTCCAATTGAAATTGTGCCAGATCGATTTCCCGCTGAGTATCCTGTTTGCGCTGTTGCCAGCTTTTCAATGTGGCATCGAGTTTTTTTCTGACTGTTTTGTCAGGCTCTTGTCCCAGATAGTGTTGAACGGACTGCACCGCATCATCAACCGTTGTTAGCGCATCACTTTTTTCCTGAATAATGCGTCTGAGGTTCTCAATTTTTCTTGGTTTTTCTGTTAAGTGTTTGAGATTTTCCAACAATGGTTTTATCACCAGAACCATCTCTTCTCGCCAATCAAACTGGTCTTCTTTGACACCAAAAACGGCCAGATCCACACCGCCAATCGCAACTTGTTCAAAGGTGTCATTCAACACACTGATTTCATGGTTTACTGCTGCCAGACGTTCCTGCAATTCAGGTTCCTGTGTTTTATCAGCTCGCTTCAATTGGGTTGATAATTGACGAAATACCTTTTTCTTCTCTTCCAGAGAAACTTGAATTTCATGAAGCTGAGCAATTCCGTCCAGATGCACCTTGGCATCAGAGCCCGTTTGGGCGTTACCTGTCCCTCCTCCCAATGACAGTAATAAAAATAAAACCAGTGAGACGACATACTTCATGTCAGACACCAAAGAGAATGCACTTTTCATAAGTAAACTCCCTTATTAAACTCAAAATGTATCATCAGCCTGTTTAAACCTGGCAATAATTTGCCGAAGCCCTGTCCATCAAAGTAACCAAGAAATAGTGTTCCGCCATTATTGTTGACCTAGTCATTGCCCTTTCATACATACGCAAACCAATTCAGAATCATTACATCATCGAAAAACGAACACTCTACCTCATTGTTCAAGGCAGTTGTCAGCAGATTACAATAATTTGCAAAATAACGATATGTTTGACTGACTGACCAATATGTCGCCCACTTGGAGAGTTCTTTTTGTTATCTCTTTATACAGTATTAGACCAGTGATAAGGCGT
Organism: Arenicella sp.; assembly: GCA_050633785.1. Lineage (GTDB taxonomy): Bacteria > Pseudomonadota > Gammaproteobacteria > Arenicellales > Arenicellaceae > CALKZN01. Next base: position 6,659 of record JBOEHE010000044.1, on the reverse strand, counting down.
AATAACATTTGATCTTTTTGTGTACCAATAAGAATATTCATAGATGGAAAGTAAAAAATTCAAACCCTTTAAAACTCGCCATAGAATTTGAGGTGATACTCATTCCTATTCATTTTAATGATTCTCTTTTACACTAAGTGTTATATAGATAATTCTAGAATTCTAAAGGCGTTTTATCTATGGATACCTAGATTATTTAAGTATTCAGTGATGCATTGAATTGCTTTTTCAGGAGTCAAATTGCTACTATTAACTGAATGTCTCAGCCACAAGCCATCTATCATATTGCTTAATTCTTCAGTCACATTTGAAGCTTTATCAGCAGGTAAAAGTTGCTTTAAACAATTAAACAAATTGCTATTCATACGATTATGAAGAACCCTTTGTATACGGTAAAAAGTTGGGTTAAAAGGCACTTCTGCGCAAAAAGACACCCATAACTGAGTAATCTCACTGTTAAACCAACGTTCTGAAAAATTCACATCAATGATTTTGAACAATCGATCTTTTGGAGTAGTGACACTATTAACTTCGGTTATCAGATTATCTCTCAGTTGTGTGTTTACATAACGTATAGCAGCTTCGATAATTTCGGCTTTATTCTTAAAATAATGGTGCACCATACCCTGGGACATCCCAGCAGTACTGCTTAATTTTGCTACAGTTATATTCTGCAGTCCGATATCACCAATCGTCTTCAATGTTGCCTTGAGCAACTCTTCACGACGAATATCTTTGATGCGCTTTCGCATTAGTTTAACTCCGTTTTATTTGAATTAATAATATCACAACGGATTACCAACACGATACAAGAACACACAAATCCAATATAAGCATTTGTTTTTTAATACTTTTCAGGAAAACATATTTCTCAAAAAAATATATTGGTTGATTGACCAATATATTGGTGGTAAATTCAATTTATTATTTATTTACTGGAGCAACAATAATGAAATTGAGTTTTTTGAAAACGATTGTTATACCTGCTTTTATTAGCTTCACACCTATTTACGCCATTCAAGCAGCAGAACCAGACAACTGTAAACAAGTCAGACTCGTGGAACCTGGTTGGACAGACCTTGCCTTTACATCTGGAGTAACTCAGGTTTTACTTGAAAGCTTAGGCTATAAAGCATCATCAGATATTCTAGGCATGACCGTCATGTTAGAAGCTATGAAAAATAAAGATGCAGATATCATGATGGGCTATTGGGATCCAGCTATGGATGTTTACATCAAAAAATATTTAGATGAAGGTAGCATTGAAAAGGTGAATGTTAATTTGGAAGGTGCTAAATATACCTATGCTGTACCTAAGTATGTACATGATGCCGGTGTCAAAGATATCAATGACTTAGCTAAATATGCTGATAAGTTTGGCAAGAAGTTATATGGATTAGAAGCAGGCAGCAATGGTGTAATCATCGACGCAATAGCAGAAGGTAAATACGGATTATCAGGCTGGAAAGTAATTGAATCCAGTGAACAAGGTATGCTGGCTCAACTAGCTCGTGCTGTTAAAAAGAAGCAATGGATAGCGATTCAAGCATGGGAACCACACCCTATGAACGTTAGGTTTAATATTGAGTATTTGACAGGAACAGATGACACCTATGGGCCAAATTTTGGCGGAGCAACAATCTATACAACTGCTCGAAAAGGCTATACCCAAGAATGTAAGAATGTGGGTAAACTAATTAAGAATATGCATTTCACTTTGGAAATGGAAAATATTGGTATGAGCTATATTCTTGATGAAAACAAAAGCGCAACACAAGCAGCTATTCAAGTTATCAAAGATAACCCTGAATATCTCGAAAAATGGTTAGCTGGTGTTAATACGAAAGACGGCAGTTCTGATGCATTGCACACTGTGCGAGAGTCTTTGGGGTTGAAATAACTTATCGCTTTTTTAGCCAATTAATTTATGAGTTCCCCCTCCCCTAAATTAATTGGCTTTTTTCAAGACCTAAAGAAGCATCATGCAGAAGTCATGAAAATTACTGCTACGTCCTAAGTGCAAAACTCTAATAGCCAATAATGCACTCATAACATTAATCACGATAGTTTAAATTCTTTTTATTTATATTTTTCAATTAAGACTCTTATGACTTCTATTATTGCAAATGGAATACAGTTGGAATACAAAATTTATGGAAAACAAAATTCCAATATTTTGTTAATGATCCAAGGTCTCTCAATGCAATTAATTGATTGGCCTACTGGTTTAATTAAAGAACTTGCCAAAGACTACCAGGTGATAGTATTTGATAATCGCGATATTGGATTGTCAGACAAAATCAACAACTGCAGCAACTTTAACAACTTAGACAGGCGTATCGGATTCTTTGATCAAGATATTCATTATGCCTCTTACACACTCTATGATATGGCGAGTGATTCCATAGGTTTAATAGATGCCTTAGGCATTAACAAGTTTCATGTATTAGGTTTTTCCATGGGAGGGATGATTGCACAAATTATCGCAGCAAAAAAAACGAACCGAGTATTAAGTTTAATCTCCATATCATCATCTGGCGGTCAAGAAGAGATTAAACCCAGCATAGATGCAAAGCTCGCAATGGAGCAGTCTGGAGTAAACGTACCTCTGGAACTGGCCATTCAAAACTCGCTGGAGGCGCTATCTATATACAATGGATCAAAATACACACTTGATAAATCGACCAGCAGACTGGAAATAATAAAAAGTATTCAACGGCAGTATTATCCTCAAGGTATTTACCGACAAGGGCTGGCGATGAGAGCTTCAGGTAATCGAAAAGATTTATTGAAAAAAATAAGCGCCCCCACATTGATCATACATGGAACAGATGATACCTGCATTCCCCTTAATCAAGCTAAGCAAGCAGTCGAATTAATTAATGACGCTAAACTATGTGCTATTGATGGCCTTGGACATGACTTTCCTGAAAGCTTACTTCCATACCTTTCCAAGATTATAAGAAATCATTGTAGGACCTACTCACAGATTTAAATCAATATAGGAGTTAATTAAATATGAATTCCAATCAAACCTTTACGGGGAAAATTTATCGCCATGCCAGCTTAGTGTTGATGAGTTTATTCATCATTGTTCCAATTGCAGCTAAACCAACGATTATAGTTGGAGCAAGAGAATTCACTGAACAAATCATTTTATCTGAAATGACAGCCCAGTATTTGGAAGAGAAAGGATTTAAAGTTGACGAAGATAGAGGCTTACTCGGTGAATTGCCTCATACGGCAATAATAAATCAAGAAATCGATATTATGTGGGAATATACTGGAACAGCTTACGAATACATTTTTGACGAACCGTATAATGGTGAAAAAGCTGAAACAATCTATTCTAAAGTTAAAGCAGAAGACGCTAAAAGCAACGTTGTCTGGCTAAATCCTTCTGCGGTAAATAACACTTACGCATTCGCAATGAATAAAAATTTTGCAAGAGAGAAAGGCATTGTCACCATCGATGATATGGCTCAATATCAACGCTCAATTGGCGGGTTAAAACTTGCCACTGAAGAATACTTTTACAAACAAGAGGATGGTTTAACAGCCTTCGAAAATGAGTATGATTTCAAGTTTGACCGCAAATACGTTGATCGAATTGAGCTTGGTCAAATATACCAAAGGCTGGCTGACGGAGAATTTGATGTTGGTCTGGTTTACTCTACTGATGGAGGAATTATAAAGCATGACTTTCTCATCCTCAGAGAAACCAGAAACTTTTTCCCTCCTTACTACATAACCCCCCTGATTCGGCAAGAAGTCTTGGATCAACATCCGGAATTAGCTGGATACTTGAATGAGCTGGCAGCTATTTTGGATACAGAAGTTATGACCAAACTCAATTCAAGAGTCGATATTGACAAAGTGTATATATGGGAAGTTGTCGAAGAGTTTTTAATTAAACAGGAAATGTTGGAACAATAAACTATTCTGTCCTTTTACTCAGATAGATTTTAGATGTCACCCACTGTCAACTGGTTCCAGACAAGCAAGGTTAGTCTCATCAAGTCCGGGATATTACCGTCACAAAAAACAAGATATTCGATTTGACACCTTCCACAAATGACCTAAACAGTTCAAATGGCCAACTGTCATCCAAAACATAATATTTCTATTTAAACATTTAGATAATTACAGTGTTCTCTGAATATCAACAATGATTTTATTCGATAAATGTTGGCAGAACCGCTGCTCAAATGTTTTTTTTTGCTTGATAGCTGTTGATATAAAACCCGGGGCACTACTGCTGAGTTGCAAGCGATAAGCATTCCCTTCGATGCTAAGCAGAAATCGGTTATCAGGTTGATCAACAAAATCTATTTTTATTGGATCACTTGCTAAGCTTTTTGCCTCTTGAGATGACAATATCATCAAGCATTTCTTTAATAGTGCTCCAAGATGCTTCTCATGTCTACGGTCATTTTTTCTATGCTCCATAAACTCAATTCTCTGCATATTTCCAAATAGCTGCCCCTGAAGACAAAACGTGTAATCCAGTGCAGACTCAACCCGAATATTGCTCTCAGTACATTGCCAGTAAGTTGCAGGCCTTATAGCTCTCATAGTTGCATCATCAAGCTGAGACTGAGGAGCAGTTTTAACGACCTTTTTATGTTTTTTAGCATATCGCTGGCGTGCATCATTCAGCTCATTTGAGAAAAACAATGATTGATTCACCCCTTGTTGTGTCTGGATAGCAGCAACGGTTAATGCAGCAAGGTTTTTAGGGATAGATGGCATAGCGTCATTCAAATTCTGGTCGCTGACAAAGCATATCTCTCTGTCGCCAGTTCATCAGCATTACTTTGTTGCAGTTGTTGCTCCACACGTTTTTTTTCGACACAACGTTTTCTGGCAAACCGAACTTTGTGCCGCAGCGTATTCCATTGAGCCATTGCCAGAGAACACGCCTCACGGTGCTGTTTCTCTTGTTGATCGAAAACCAGCGATTGTTCTTGCATAAGCTGTATTTGTTTATGAGCATTCTTATTAAACGCCTGCTGATTAAGCAAGCTTTGCAGGTCCCACACAGGCTGCTGCCAAATACGCTGTTGCTGCATTTCAAGTTCTTGTGTCATGCCCGCTATTGTCTGGCGGCATTCATTTCTTTCCTGCTCAGCAGCAACCAGCAATCTCCGCTGCTTCTGTAGCTCTCGCTTGGCAATACCTTCTCGATACTCCTTGATTTTTATCAGCTGTTGCCATTGTTGACTGTCTGTTTTTTTCATTAAGACACCTGTCATTTCAGTTGATTAACAATAACCATTTGGTAGGTTGAATCGTTTAATAGAGATATTTCTGCCAGTCGCGACAACTTAAACGAGCAACAGTACCTTCAATATCAGCAGCAATAATCAAATCCGACTCAGTTTGTTGTCGCCACTGCTCAATCAGTTGATGCGGGCAATGAAGCGCAAACCAACGCTGTTGAATATCCTTTTCCGCCAGACTCATACTCTTTGACCAACGCGGATCAATATCCAGATGAACGATATAACTCTGTTTGTATGGCTCAACACTGGACACAGAAGCAGTCGCACAAAATTGACTGTGTTGATAATAACTGTAAACCCAATGGTCAAACTCACCATCTATGGCATACGCTGTCATTATTGGAGATAAACCATACATCAGTAACACGCCCAATTTCTCCAGAAAATACCTTCTAACCATGCTTAGCTACCGAATATGCGAGAGACTGAAGTGCTTGTTCGTAACTACTGATTTGTTGCTCTTGTTGTTGCAAATGGGCCTGTAGAGCAAGGTGACAAAGTTTTGCCATATCCGCTTCATCATCCTGACCAAACTGAAACTCACCCATTTGAATCAAAACCTCAATATCCTGATATTTGCTTAATAATTTACGCGAAGAAGCAGCCAGCTGCAGATGTTCCTCATCCACCAACTGGTTCATTACCCGGCTGACACTATTGAGCACATCAATTGCAGGATAATGGTTTTCCGCTGCCAGTTTTCTGGACAAGTAGATATGTCCATCCAGAATTGACCGAACTTCCTCTGCAACTGGATCAGCACTGTCTTCATCTTCCATAAGAACTGTATAGAATGCAGTAATAGATCCTTTATCATTATTGCCAACACGTTCCAGCATCTGTGGCAGTACTGAGAAGACTGATGGTGGAAAACCACGTCTGGTAGGCGGCTCGCCTGCCGCCAAACCAACATCGCGCAAAGCACGTGCGTATCGCGTTACAGAATCAGCCAATAGCAACACCCTCTTGCCCTGGTCGCGAAAGAACTCGGCAATACTGGTCGCCGTAGCAATAGCTCTGGCTCGTTCAAGGGCGGGTTGATCTGACGTTGCCACTACCACAATAGACTTGGATAAGCAGTGTTGTAAATTGTGCTCCACAAACTCTCTCACTTCACGACCCCGCTCACCAATCAGTGCTATCACATTAATATCTGCCTGCGAACCTCGAGCCAACATGCTCATCAAGGTTGATTTTCCCGCACCAGCAGCTGCGAAAATGCCCATCCGTTGACCCTCTCCTATCGTCAAAAAACTATCGATCGCCTTGATACCCGTTTCAAATACTGTATCTATCGCCAAACGTGTCATGGGGTTGGGAGGTTGTGCGTATAAAGGTACTCGTTCAAGGTTGGTTAATTCATGCAGTGTATCC
>JBOEHE010000043.1:0-66297 GCA_050633785.1 Arenicella sp. | reverse complement strand
AACGCATCAAACCCAACTGGAACCCTCGCAAAGCCATTGATAGTCAAATCAAACAGAGTGTCATTCAGAACTTTGATAAACCGATAAAACCTATACTACATTTTGATGACACTATCACTAACGAGCAACAAACAGGTATCCCATTCAATCAGATAGACTATTTCAAACTGGTTGATTGGACTGGAAGAAGCATTAGAGACGATAAACGTGGTTCCATTCCTATTCAATTACCCAACATTCTGGATCGTTTAAACATTGAAACCAAGCAATGGTTAATAAACTCCAGTCAATTTGAAAGAACATTCAACCAACGCTTTCACAAAGCAAAGGTCTCAAACAACACCAGTTAAAACCCTTCCGACCATCTGTAAAACCCGATAAGAAATTTAAACACTTTCTTAGGTCCTCTGACGCCTACAATTCTCCCAATATTGGAAAATCAGGGCCTTTAACACCTAAAAACCTGAACTGATGCCGATTTTCTAAACTAACCAAATAACAAGGACAAAGAGAAATAATGTTTCAAAACCATATTCAAGCAGCGCCTGTCCTTATTGATTGAAATTCTTGGTGGTGTTATGGCAGGAGTTGTGACAGAGGCAGGGTCAGCGGTAGCAGATTTTAAGGTTGGAGATGAGGTATATGCTATGGATGGTATGAAAATGGGTGGGTACGCAGAATACGCAACTTTTTCGTCACACAAAGCAGTGTGGCATAAACCTAAAAATGCCTCCTTTGAGGAAGCAGTATCGATATTATTTGGAGGTTCAGCCGCGTGGTACTATTTAGAAAAAGCCCGCCTAAAACAAGCTAAGAACATTCTGGTTTATGGTGCCAGTGGCGCAGTGGGAACATCAGCGGTACAAATAGCACATATGCACGAAGTAAAAGTGACAGCGGTTTGTAGTGAAGATGGAGAAGGTTTGGTTAAGTCACTTGGCGCCAGTACGGTTATTGACTATAAAAAGGAGGATTTCACTCGCATTGGAGAAACATTTGATATCCTCTTTGATGCCGTGGGCCATACTAGTAAAAAGGCCTGTGCGATGCTGCTTTCAGAACAAGGAACTTTTACAACTGTCGATAGCCTAGATGTAGCCAAAGAACGAAAAGAAGACCTGAAGCTACTCACTGAGTGGTACGAACAAGGCAAACTAACAGCAGTGATTGACAGAATCTATCCATTGGACGAGATCGTGCAAGCTCATGAATACGTTGATACCGGACGTAAAAAGGGAAGCGTAGTTGTTGTTGTATAAATTTGCTCAGGAGAGGACGTTATATCACAGTGATTTCAGCACATGCCATAATAAACCCAGTGTAATGGCACCTAATATGGCGGAGACTCCCTGCCAAAACCGCACGGGGTCTCGTTCCAGCAATGGAGGGCGTGATTGTTCGATAAACAAGGGGTTCGGTTTGCGAAGGTCTTGAATAAACTCGGATAATTCTGAATAACGTTTTCTGGGATCAACCTGCAAGGCCTTCTTAAGAGTTAAATCTATCCACGCTGGCAATGGTTTTTGGGGGTCTAGCACGGATTGATAGACCAAACGGTGCTGGGCTGAGCGCGACAGAGCTTTACCCACGGCCGTGCCATACGGAGAACGACCAGACAACATGTGATAAGTAATACACGCCAGAGAATACAGATCTGAACGCTTACTGCCAAATTCCCCCAGAAAGTATTCAGGAGCGAGAAATTGTGCCGTACCTGGCATGGTCTGAGGCGTCACAGAGGTTTGCGTTTCATTCACCCCCGAGACAAACACTGAACCAAAATCGATTATCTTCACCGTTCCCGCTGAATCAATCATGATGTTATTCGGCCTGAGGTCCTGATGCAGCATTTCCTGACGATGAAATGCGCGCAAACCCACCACCAACTGCTCAATAATGCTGCGCACCTCATCAAGGTCTGGAGCCGGGTGGTCGATCATCCACTGTGCCAGAGTCTGACCTTCGACATATTCAGTCACCAGATAACAAAATCTGCGCCGTTTAGTTGGGCGATAGGGCTTAAGCACATGCGCATTATTGATTCGATTTGCCACCCACTCTTCCAACAGAAAACGCTCAATATATTCTGCACTTTGCCGCCCCTCGGTAGAGGGCAGTTTAATCACCACATTCTGCTGAGTATCCAAATCACGCGCAAGCAACACATGGCTGCGGCTGCTTTTATGCAGGTCGCGTATGATTTCATAACCATCTAAGGTGGACCGGGCATGCAATCTCGGTGGAAAGGGACGACCATCGAGCCCTTGCAAAAACTCACCGGGCTGGCCTGATGGCAAGGACTCAATCCGTATGAGTTGCGTGGTCAGATTATCATCACTGCCCTCTATGATAGCCTCTTCTACGATTCGTTTTGCTGCCGTATCAAGATCATCTGGGTACGAATCAAGCATTGAACAAACGAACTCATCGCTAACATATTCATACACGCCATCGGTTGCCAATAAAAAGGTATCACCAACTCTGAGTGGCAGTTCCCGATAATCGATGTCCAACGATTGAGAGATGCCAAGTGCGCGCGCCAGATAGCTCTTATTATCCGATAGCCGCAGCCGATGTTGCTCGGTCAAAACGTCGGTCTTATCGCGTGAGACACTCTTCAACCTACTGATTTGAGCATCACCTACATGGAACAGATAGGCAGTGTTGGACTTTAGAACCAGTGCCGAAAACGTACAGACATAGCCTTTATCCTTATTCAACCTGAACTGATTATCACGATGGTTCTGAGCAAAAAGCCAGGAATTATTCGCCTGCACAACTCTCTGCGCCGACGTCTTCACTGACCAAGTGTCACTGGTGCAATAATAATCCTCAAGAAAACCTTTAATGGATATCTGACTGGCGATATGACTCACGTCGCTCGAACTGATGCCATCAGCAATCGCCACGGCAATACCTTTGGTACTCAATTGCGGATCGTTAGGAACAATAACGCCATGACTGTCCTGATTCGATGCCTTCAACCCCTTAAAGGAGTATTGTCCTATGGATGCGGTGAGTCGAGTCATATAAAGATGTGCAACCACTGTGTTGACACAGCGGTGGCACTGATTGATGTTAGTTTTGTGTGCAGAGTTATACCGATTTATATAACAGCATTGTTAGCTGAGCCAATTTTACGCTCCGGACTGGTTCTTACATGAGTGAAATACAATGGCAAGCCAACCAGAAAAAGTCCACCAAATAAATTACCCAACACGGTTGGAATCTCGTTCCAGACCAAGTAATCCATCACCGTGAACTCACCGCCCATAATCATTGAAAACGGGAATAGAAACATATTCACGATGGAATGCTCAAACCCCATGAAAAAGAACAACATAACCGGCATCCACATCGCCGCCATCTTGCTGCTGGCCGACGTAGAAATCATAGCCCCAACAACCCCCATTGACACCATCCAGTTGCACAGCATGCCGCGAATAAAAATGGTGAACCAACCGCCAATACCATGTGTTTGATAACCCAGTGTACGAGACTCACCAATGCTGGCTACTTTAGCCGCCAGAGCGCCGCCGTCGGTATTAAAACCGTAGGTCAAAATAAACGCCATCATAGTTGCCGTGGTTAATGCCCCCGCGAAATTACCCACAAAGACCAGGCCCCAATTGCGCATCACCTGCCCCAGGGTCACCCCGGGTCGTTTATCCAACAAAGCCAGTGGCACCAGAGTAAACACTCCCGTCAACAAATCAAACTTCATCAGATACAGCATGATAAAACCGACTGGAAACAAGATAGAACCAATCAGGATCGAACCAGTTTTGGTCGCCACGGTAATTGCGAAAACGGCGGCCAGGCCAAGAATTGCCCCCGCCATAAACGCTCTAATCAATGTGTCTTTGGTTGACATGTAGACTTTAGACTCACCCGAGTCCACCATTTTGGTCACAAATTCTGAAGGCTCTAAATAGGCCATAACTATTCTCCTGAAGTCTATTAACTATTTGATTAACAGACATCTAAGCGATAATCGTGCCAACAGGATAAAACAAGAGATTAGAGTAGTAATAAACCCTCGATGCACTACAAGACTGCGCAAATCGCATTCAACGCACACTTGTGAAGCATTATTATGGCTTACTAAAAACCAAAAAAACCAGACCTTCTACAAAGCAATTGCCCTGTAGAAGGCCTGACTAAACAGTTAAGCACCCGCTTTAGCGCCCTCGGTTGGTTCATCACTATTCGCCTCCAGAAATCGACGAATTAAATCTCCAATACCGGCCCAAATTTTTGCATCATCACGTTTTTGATATTTGAAAAATTTGACGTATACATACTTCACATCATCAACCGCCCATTCAGGCAAATTTGTTGAATCCTCCATACGCACTACCTTAGTGCTTCCGGTACCACGCCCATTAATGCCTTTTCGAAATTTAGTGACATAAAGGCGTTCTTTGTTTTCATTGAGCAGTACGGCAACGAAACCGAATGAATCACCATCAAACTTTTTGCCTTGACTGAACCAAGTGCGAATATGGAACTTACCTTTACTATCAATCAGAAAATGGGTAGAACCATATTGGCTTTTGTCATACTTGACTTTCTTCTTGTGAATGAAAGGCAGTTTATTCACCTTAATGTATTCTTCCAATTTAGTTAACTTGGGATGTACTTCACCGTTACTTAATTTTAGATTACTCATAAATCACCTCTGTGGTTACTTTGTGTGACAAAAGTACCACCAAAGAGACTATAATCAACAAACCAAATTCAAAGTACTAAAATTCAGTTCTTTTGTAGCAAATACAAGTACACATCGAGAAGAAATATGAAAGACATTGAGAAAATACTGGAGTCTTTGAAAAACAGTTTCAAAGCAAAAAACATTCGATATATTGATATAGCGAATAAGACAGGTATGGCTGAAAGCACAATCAAGAACCTATTCTCAAGAAAATCAGACATCAGTTTGTCAAAACTTTTGCAATTCTCAGAAATCCTCAACATCCCATTGTCTGAAATACTCAAAGAAAGTGAAAACCCTAAAAAGAACCTCTACAAGCTGACAATAGAACAAGAAATTTCTCTTGTTAAAGACCCTGCCTTATTGCTGATGATGTTTCTTAGCCTGAACCATTGGTCATTCAAAGAAATTCTAGACAACTACTCGTTTGAAGAAACGGTCGTTCGCAAGCTATTGAAAAAGTTGGAGGGCCTCAAGTTAATCGAACTGGATCAACCCGGTGACATCATCAAACTATTAGCCTCCCCCAATATAAAATGGATCAAGAATGGCCCTATTGAACAATATTTGAGAAAAACAGTCCTGGAAGAATTTTCAAATATTGATCAGGCAAACGACGATTTCTATTTCAAATACGTACCTTTTATGGCCTCGAAAGACACATTCAAAACCATAAAAAAGGAAATGGGAAAGTTAAACCAGTTGATCTACGAATTAGTATTAGAAGATAGCCAAAACCACCCACCCCAAGACAGGAAAGGCTACAGTGTTATTTTGGGCGGCAGGCAATGGGTCTTCAGCGCGTTTAAAGACTATTATTCCGACAGCGGTGAAAAGAACTAAAGCCAACTGAGCTTGTCATAACACAAGCTTTCCTGCCATCATAATTCAGACACTCTCTGCTTCGCATCAGATCATCAAAGCTGCCCGTCACTCTCTTAATAAACTATTTATTCACCAGGGGCCTGTTGACACTAGATGAGAACGTCCGTTAATGAACGACTATTCGAGTGCATTATAAATATGAACAATCCGCGATTTTTGCCGCAAGCTCAATGGTTAACAGTATAATAGCTTAATACAGAGTCACATCTGTAATTCAACCAAGACACCAACCCAAAGCAGACTTATTATCATGGCAAAAAATATCGTTATCACCGGCGCCAATCGTGGCATTGGCCTCTCACTGAGCAAACACTATCAAGCAAATGGCTGCCAGGTTTACGGTGCCTGCCGCAATAGCTCAGCCGAACTGGAAGCCTCCGGCGCCAAGGTCATCACCGGCATAGACGTTGCCAATGACGACTCTATCGAAGAACTTGCCGAGCAACTCAGCGGCGTCAAAATCAAGCTATTGATCAACAATGCTGGAATTCTGCGCAACGAAACTCTAGGCGACATTGACTACGACTCCATTCAAAGCCAATTTGCCGTCAATGCACTCGGTCCTTTGAAAGTCACCGAAGCGCTGCAAAACAATTTTGCGCTGAATGCAAAACTGGTCATGATCACCAGCCGCATGGGTTCCATCGAAGACAACAGCAGCGGCGGTCGCTATGGTTACCGCATGTCCAAAGCTGCCCTGAACTGCGCTGCCATGTCACTCAGCCATGACCTGCGCGCCCAAGGCGTTGCCGTCGGCATCATCCACCCCGGCCTGGTCGGCACCGAAATGATCGGTGGAAAAGGTGATCTCACCCCTGATCAGGCTGCCGCCAACATCGTGCAACGCATCGACGAACTTGAGCCGGAAAACAGTGGAACGTTCTGGCATTCCAATGGTGAGATTCTGCCTTGGTAGGTTGTTAAGAAAACAGGAATGGCCGTATAATATTTCAAATATGGCCGTATTTAGACTAAAATGGCCGTAAATGAGCAAAAAATCACTTAATACGGCCATTTTAAGGCAAATAGAACGCACTTACGGCCAAAATAGCCAAGACTTCAGCCTGCCACAGCTAAATGAACTGCTAGCTACGGCTGAAAGTAGCATCCCTGAACGCACCTTACGGCGCTGGCTGAAACAATGGATAGAACAGGGTGTGCTCAGCAAAACCGGTCAAAAACGTGGCACGCGCTATCGAGTTGATGAACCCAGTGCGAAACCCACTTTTTTGCACAACATCGAACCCGCAAAGCGCAAAGCCCTGCTAGCACAGCTGCGAGATTTATGGACCCATAGCTCTACGGCCATCGAAGGCAACACCTTAAGCCTGGGCGACACGAATGCCATTTTAGAACTTGGGCTCACTATTTCAGGCAAACCACTGCGCGAACACCATGAAGTGGTTGGTCACGCCAAAGCCATCGATCTTCTCTACACAATGAGTGCCAAGCCACTCACAAAACAACAGATATTCGACCTGCACAAAGCCGTTCAACTCGATGTTGGCATGGATATTTATGCACCAGTGGGCGAGTGGAAAGTTAAAAAAAACTACGCCAACTCCATGACATCAACTGACAAAGCCGTCATCATTGAATACGCAGAACCGCAGCAAATCGATGCCTTAATGACAGAACTGGTGCAAGCGATAAATCAATACGACACCAGCACAATCACATCCAACAATGCTCACGAAACCTACGCTAAACTCCATTTGGCCTTCGTGCACATCCACCCCTTCGCCAATGGCAATGGACGACTCACTCGCCTGATCGCCAACCTGCTCTTGCTTAAAGCAGGCTTGCCACCGCTATTGATCGATAAAGACCAACGCCGCCAATACATTACTTTGTTGGCTGATTATCAAACCAGTATCAAAGCACCGAGTTTAGAGTCATTGGCTGAGCATGGGTTTTGGCCAGAGCCCGACGCTATAACACCATTTGCTGATTTTTGTAATGACTGCTATCAGGCGACCGTGGCTTTGTTGAGCGAAAATTAATAAAAATATTGAGAATTTATAGTATGTATAGCGTGAAATGCCCTTTCCAATTTGAACAGACCCTGGCTGACTAAAACTCCTACGCTTAATCGTCAATCATCCCTTGCAAGCGAATCTCACTTTCAAAAAAACGTTCCTGCTTGGTGAAAGGATCAACAAATTGGATCGTCTTCGCGAGTAGTTGCAGCGGACTGGAATAATCATCGCCCTTATTCGGCAGCAGTTCAGGGTAAAAGGGGTCATTAAGAATGGGGCAACCCATTGACATCATATGCACTCGCAATTGATGCTGGCGCCCCGTCACTGGCTCGAGCTTATAGCGAGCTAAGTTACCCTTAGTTTCAATGATGTCCATCACGGTTTCGGAGTTTGGTTCTTTAGCTGCTGCACCCATTGCACCCACATCTTCCCGCATAATGAAAAACGGATCGCCGCTGGACACCATATGACTGCGGTGTGTATAGGGGAAATCTCGTTCAACAATCGGTGCAATGGCTTCATAGGTTTTCTTCACCTGCCGATTTTCAAACAACAGTTGATAAGCCCCTCGAATCTTGGCATTGCAGCTATAGAGCATCACCCCGGCAGTCTCTCGGTCCAGACGATGAACAGGGCTGATATCTTCACTTTGATAACGGTGCTTCAAACGCGACAACAAACACTCACGAACATATCGCCCCGTGGGCGTCACTGGAATAAAATGCGGCTTATCGACCACAATAAGATGATCGTCTTTAAACAGTATTTTTTCCTGAAAAGGTACCTTCGGCTCATCCGGTATTTCACGATAATAGAACACATGAATCTCAGGCTGATACGGACTCTCAGGCCCAAGCACCTCACCCGTTTGGCTGACAATATGCCCACGACTCATTCGTTCCCTGACAATCTCCTCAGAGAGAAACGGAAAGCGCTCCAAAAAGAAATCAAAAACAGTCTCCCACCCTCCATACTCCTCAGTGTAATTCTTACAATCCCCCACCTTAGGTAACCAGACACGACTGGCCGACACCCCATGGCGCATAGGCAAGGGAGATTTCAGTTTCTCCTTCTTCTGATAAGTGCCGCGCCCGGCACCTGTTTGGGTGTTAGCTGGTGGATATGTATTGTTTGAATTCATCTGGGAAGCATTTAACTCTGACCATCGTAATCAGTCGTTGTATAATCAGACCTTCATTATATCGCTAAACTGAGCGCAGTCTGAAGCAATGCCCGTTAAGGACAACCTAGTTACTCTCACAACCCGACATAAATGCATTCTGGCTCTGGCCATAGTGGTGATCGTCTGTGAGCTTATTAGCCTGATTGTGTTTCGAGATCCTATTTTAAATTGGTTGTCACACAATTTATGGGTGGTCCTCATTCCATTCGCCAAGACGATTTTTAAAAAACTGATCACCCTTAAATTCATCGTGCTTTTAAAAGTCGCCGTAAAATTGCTGTTGAACCTGTCCAAGCTGCTCCTGTTTAAGTGCTTAAAAACCTTAGGCATTCGCTATGGCGTTTTCTTCACCCAAAACCGCTGGTATTGGATTCGCTGCACAAAAGTCATGTTCCTGCGACGCGGTAAACAATTTTTTCGAGCCACATCCCGTTTTTGGTCCGTCTATTCCAGCCCTGCAAAATGGCTCATCGTCATTGCCTTCTTCCCACTGATCGCACTGCTGTTTCTGCTCGGCCTGAGCTTCAATGTCACTCGTAAAACCATGGTGCAAAAAACCCAGGAAACCGCCGTCTTCCAAATGGCCACCTCTGCCAGCACCGCCAATCGTGGCCTGAAAGCATGGATCAATCGTTTAGATCGAAAGACTTTAGACAAAATTCGTGACCTGACACCACGTGCACGGGAGAAGAAGTAGTTTCAGCAGAATTATAGGGCTCTGGTGCTGTGTAAAACTCTTTAAGAATGGAGAATTAACCCCGCAGAACGAGGTTAATTCAATAATTGCTTACTCAGCGACTAACACCAGCTTGCCGTGTTCAACGAGAACATTGACCTTGGCATTGATATCAAAACCAGCTTCAATCAACCATTTTCCTTTAATTTGAATCTCAGCAATCGGTGTGCGCAAATTGCATTGTTGATTGGCCTGATAGTCGTAGCGAGAACCACGGACTTTCAGTTGGCGTTGCGGTTTGGTGATGATTTTTTTAGTCGATACAGTTGTCGTCAAGCCATTGCCTGACGTAGACTTCGTTTTAGTCATGAGAACCTCTGGTTAGGTTGTTGTGATTAGCTGACCTTGGGTGTTGGTAGCATCCTTGGTCAGCGCCTTTTTTTAGTAAAACAGCCGACAGTTTTATCATTAGGCGGTTTCTTCCTTCTTTAACGCTGCAAAAGAGCGCTCTAATGTATAAAACTGCGAAACAACAGTATGCCATAAAACGGCAAAAACTGATATAAAAATTGCATTCTATTTTTTTAAATAATTGTTTTAAATCAATTAGTTAAACTCATTATATGACTAGCTATAGCACTCATCGCAAGAACCTATAATTCAAGGGACAAAGGCTAAGAACAAGACTTTTTTAGCTGGAGCCTGGATTTCTAAAAAAGTGGAAATAAGGACAACGGTTTACGCTTCCACAAGCACCCTAGCCTTCCTCGGCTAGCGCTTTTTCCTAAAGCTTTCCATACTGTGCTGCAATAGCTTTTTAACTAAGAACATAGTTTGAATGAGTTGTGATCCTCAATTGGTCAATTAAGTTTAGGCTGCATGAAAGGGCTCTGCTTGGATTCTAGATCATTCATTACTGGTTGAGCATAAGCGATGCCATTCCATCCAATCTTCTTTTCACGAGTTGCCAATCTTTCATATGATGATCTAATAGCTCATAAAACCTCTTACCGTGATTGTGGTGTTTGATATGACACAACTCATGCAACAAAACATAATCGATGGCTTCTATTGGCGCTTTAACTAACTCTGGGTTTAGCGATAAAACACCACTAGGTGAACAGCTTCCCCATTGCTTTTTCATTTTAAGTAATTTCCAATCTGGCACAGAGGATACCCACCCTAATCTTGAAACGGCTAATTCTAAGCGTCGTTGGAAAACCTGTTTGGCTTTTTGGCTATACCAACCATTCATCATCGTTTTAATTTGATCCGGTTCCTTACCTCTCGCCGGAATAAGAAAGCGACCACTTTTGAGTTTAACTAACGAACCATACTGCTGTGAGTCTAGCTTTAATTGATAGCGACGACCAAGGTAGTAAAATGTCTCACCACTTATATAGCTCCTAAGAAAAACATTCTCTTTCTGTTTCTCAAACTCATTTAGCCTGCTACATATCCAACGAGCCCGCTTTTGGACAGCTTGTTTTATCTCAATAACAGAAGCACGCTCAGGTGCATCAACACTAATTTCACCGTCTGGATAAACATGAATACGTATTTTGTGATCAAGAGATTGTGGCTTATAAACCACCTTATATTCAAAGCTTGTCTCTCCATAATGCGAGACAAACAATCGCGGATCATCAATATCAAGCATTATTATCAACTCCAAAGCGCGATATTCTGACAATTTCATCGCTGATTTCTTTTGCTTTATCTATCCCAACCGCTTTAAACAAAATAGGCATTAACCCCACTTTAATTGCTGATTCAATTCCTTCTATATTTAAAGAGTTTTCAGCCACTGCATCATTAACAATTTCTTCAATCTGCAATGCGTAACTAATAACAGCATCTTCTGGAGAGATCAAACTAGCAAACTTATCCTTAGATAACGTTAATTTAAAAACTCCATAGTATGCTTGAGCATGTTTATTTCCACTAAGCTCCTCAGGCAAGCCTGACACTTCTCTAGATTCAAGCTTTTTTTCAAGATCTTTAAACACGACATATTGTTTATACGGATGGTCAAACATCGCCTCAACTTCTTCAATCGCTTGTTTTAATAATTCAGAAAAATAGGCTTTTGCATAAGGATCATCTTCTAACTTCTGTTCAATTGTCTTCTTAACACGCGTCTTAATTGTATCGGCCTCATTCGAGGCCTTTTCATCATTCCATTTTGCAGAATCATCTTCCTTATGAAGGTCCGTTACCAAATAAACACCTTCCGGTTCCTCTATTCGGTTACCACTAATGTGTTTATCAACCAGCTTCGATAATTGTTTTTCATAAACAGAATAATCAACCGTCTCAGCAGCATCACGACGCACAATGGTTCGCAGCTTAATAAACCATTGCAAGCTTTGCTTGTACTCACTGACCTTTTCTTCAGAAAACTCAGGGTCGTAAAAAAAGCTACGTGAAGACAATGCAACTTTCAAACATAAACCAAAATCCCTTAAAGCGGCATAAAAATCTTCTCTTAATTTTTGGTGGACATCAATTTCTACACCATCTTCATCCACTTCAAATTTAGGCATAAAAATAGAACGAAACGCCTCAATATCAGTACGATTTTGAACGCTATCAAACATGGCCCACAGCTGATCATGTAGCATTGGCAGTTGTTTATATTCACTATCCATATGCCGATACAAACCATCAATATCATCAATATCAAAAGAACCTTGAGTTCGTTCCTCTAAGTCTTGATATTCAGCAATGGCGGTATCAAGTTCAACCAAAATACCTTGATAATCAATTAATAAACCATATTGTTTTTCTTCATGCAGCCGATTGACTCGCGCTATTGCCTGAATCAAGTTGTGCTTTTCAAGGCTCTTGTCGATATAAAGCACTGCATTACGAGGTTCATCAAAACCCGTTAGCAACTTATTCACCACGATCAACAAGTCTGGCTCACCATCAGTAGCAAAATCGTCAATCACTTGGCGTTCATATTCCTCTGGGTCGCCTATCACGTTTTCTTTCCACCACTGCTGGATTTCTGGGAGCTTTTCATCATCAATAGAGTCATACCCCTCACTCGTATCAGGTGGCGACATAATCACGCGGCTAGTCACCATACCAACTTCATCCAACGCTTTTTTATATCGAATGGCTGCATATTTCCCTCGACAAGCCAATTGACCCTTGAGTCCATTATTTAACTGCTTGAAATGCTGGTCAAAATGAACCGAAATGTCCCATGCAATCAATTCAATACGCTGCTTTGCTTCATATACCGCACCTTTGCTGGAAAACTTCTTTTTCAAATCCACTGATTGCTGATCAGATAAGCCTACCGTGATTTTTTCAAACCAGTTATCAATCGAATCCTTATTAATATCTAGCTTGGGCTTGCGCTCTTCATAGAGCAAGGGCGTCACCGTACCGTCTTCTACCGCCCGCTTCATCGTATAAGCATGAACAATCGAACCGAACTTGTTCTCAGTTTTATCATCTTTGGTTAATGGCGTACCTGTGAATGCTACGAAAGCCGCATTTGGTAATGCTTTGCGCATCCGCTCATGATTCTCCCCACCTTGACTACGATGCCCTTCATCGACTAACACAATGATATTTTGCGATGCGTTATAACATTCTGGCAGTTTAGTCGCAGAAGCAAACTTATTGATAATAGAAAAAATAATTCGCTCATTGCCAACACCAATCCGCTTAGCTAGTTGCTTGCCGGTACGAACCTTAGCCAGCTCATCGCCTTTTTTCTTACCTGCAATATCACCCCCCAAAGCACCACTGGTATAAAATGTCTTGGCTAATTGTTTCTCCAAATCAATACGGTCCGTCACAACTAAAAAACGACACTCTTGCAAGCCTTCATCCAACAGCATTGCCTTGCATAAAAACACCATTGTGAACGATTTACCAGACCCCGTAGTATGCCAAAGCACACCACCCTTTCGGCTACCCTGTGCATCTACTCCTCTAACCCTTTCAAGCAAGTCTTTAATACCAAATACCTGTTGATAGCGCGCCGCAATTTTGCCCGCTTTGCGGTCGAATAAAATAAAATATTGCACAAATTCTAAAAACCGCTTTCTATCAAGCAAGCTAACCATTAACTTATCTTGCTCAGTCACCATCATTGGCTTTTCCCAGAGCTGCTGAAAATAGTCGCTCTGCTCTTTTGCTTTACCCAAAAACAAAGCATTCTGTTGTTCAACAGATAAACGTCGATTTTTAACCTCAAAAAATTCTGACTCAATGATTTGTTCATCACTCCATTTCGACCAAAATTTCTTTTGTGTGCCCGTCGTCGCATAGCGTGCGTCAATCATGCTCACAGAAAACAGTAATTGACTGTACATAAACAAATGGGGAATTTCTTGCACTCGCTGGTTACGAATCATTTGGCTTATGCCTTCGTCCACCATAGAGTGATTAGGGCGACTACTATCGGGACGTTTCGCCTCAATAACAACCAAAGGGATCCCATTAACAAAACACACCACATCTGGGCGCCGCGTACCTATGCCATTGCTAGACAACACTTCGAATTCCTCAGACACATGAAACTCATTGTTTTCAACATTAGCCCAATCGATGATGGCAATCGTCGGAGAATGTTTCTTGCCATCAGGCATAAACTCTGTCACCGTCACCCCTAAGGTCAACTTATCGTAAATTACCTCATTCGCTGCTAACAAACCTTGGTTCAAACTCGGTGACAATTCACGGATAATTTGCTCAATTGCTTGGATAGACAAAGCATGTAGCTCGCCTTTATATTCAAAGCGTTTTTGCTGCAAAAAATCCTTCAAAATAGGTTTCAGCAAAACGTCACGATTAGAGCTGCGCATCTCAAGACAATCCGCGCGGGAAATAAATCCCCAACCCAGTTGCATTAATAAAACCACCGCTGGTATATGGCTTGAATACTGCTCTTGCGTTTTAGGTGTATTATACTTTTTCATAATGACCTACTCATTATTGTCCATCGCATCGCGCTATGTGTGTTGCTGTCTATTCCAAACATTTAGTTCACCCACAACGGATGACTAAGCCAATCTTCGGGCAAACCCATTGAGCCTGCATAGAACGGATTGCTCGCTATCGGCAAAATGAGCTCTTGCATATTGTTCGTCCACTCCGCTTCATCGCCAATCACCGTGAGTAATTGACGAACAATCAACAACACATAGAAAATGCGGTCATTCCTGGGCGTTAACGGCGATTGCCAATTAGGGTCTCTGATTCGACTGGAGCGAATCGCTAATTCACGATTCCACAGTCGACTATGGTGAGCACAAACATTGCGCACATACGTTAAACTATGCAGCCAATCAGCAAGCCTTATATGATGCTGCCCAAAATAATCAGCCACTTCCCGCTTATCATCATGCTTCAAGCCGGAATAAAAATACGATAAAGCACCCAGACTCGCTACTTCCGTCGCCATCCAAATAGGCAAGTGCGGAAACCCGCTATAGGTTTGCCGATAATGATGAATAAACTGCTCTGAAGAACGCTCAACTTCTGCGCAGATCTTATTCAACCAAAAAGCATGGTTAAACCTAGGATGAAAATTATCGGCATCTACATAACCAAAGGCACCGTATTTATGAGCAAAAAAATACGTCATCCGAGTACGCACAGCGACCTCAATACGTTCAATTGCGTCCATTAACAACAGACGCAAGCCTCGGTCAAATTCATATAGACGTAGCACTTCCGTCAGCGAAGAACCCGCAATAAAATCATCAGGCAACCTTCCTTGTTGGTCGCGTAAACGAAACGGATGCCAATAAGCGCTCAAACGATAATAGCTAATGACATCCAACTGCGATAAAGCCTTGGCTCTGTCGCCGACTTGCAGGCCACGCGCAATTAGCTGATCTAACTGTTGATCGAAGGTTAATGCGGGTTTTGCATAATTCTGCAAGCTAGCGTTCATAGAGATTTCCCTCTACCATCCAGCTGGCACTTAGCAAAAATATCAACAGAAATAACGGAGAACTCACACGGAAAATGCGGGCGCAAAAAAACCGCCAAGGTTGCGCGACACTCATCTCTGCTAGGCAGACACAAGCACTAAGCGTGGCGGTTGTGTTAAGTAAATTATGGCATTTCACCCACCATTTTTCAAGAAAATTAGATAACTCATTGTTTGGCATGACTCTTTCCTAAGCCACCGATACACGGCGTTTGCCGGTGAGTAGTTGTTGCATTAGAGCTTTTTTTTCTTGTTTTAATGTTTCTCGTTTTAATTTAAGTAACTCTATAATTTTATATGAGGCAACCAATCGTCTACCAATCTCCATCTGTTCCTCTATAGCCGGGTAATAAACCTCTATGCTTTTAAAACTAGGTAAGGACAATACATACCTTTGCCCAGACCCATCAGCCAATCTATATGTTTGTTTTTTAAACTTATCAGTAGAAAAAGCAAAACCTAAGTAATCTATATTCCATTTATCTTTTAGTCTAAATCTAACTATATGATAGCTGTAACAACAGTCATTAATATCTTCAGTTGATACAACTGACATACCTATATCTTTTCGAGTTTCAGAAGAAGGAGTAAAAAAAACATCTCCTTTTAAAACATTGCATTTAGCTATTTTATAATTTGGAGCTGTTACCCAGTGGTTTAAATCATCTGAACAGATATAACTTCTGTTAAAAACATCCAGAAAATTTAACAGTCGAACTCGCCTCTCTTCGTCAACGTTTTTTTTATCCACTCCAGCACTAGAAACCTGACCCAATTCAGACAATTTAAATTGCAACCACTTCTTATTAAATCCTGGTAAACGCCTCCGCCCCGTTAACAATTGCTGCATTAACGCTTTCTTTTGTTGCTGACTATTAGCTATTAACTTTTCAGTTGCCGTAATTGCCTTATCCCATGTTGAAAGGGTTTCGGCTATTTTTTGTTGTTCTGGTGATGAGGGTATTAAAATTTTAAGGCTCAGTAACTCACCCTTGGTAATATTTTTCATCGAACCACTCGTCCCTGTAGCTAGTCGTGACAAAATATATCGAGCTGGTTTAGAAGCCAATACGTAGCTTAACCATTTCATATCAGATTTTTCATCTGATATGGTTTGCCAAAGTTTATCAGGCAAAAATAAGTTCGGGTAATCCCTATCTATATATGCACTTGCTCCGACAAACTTCTCTGTATTGCTTCGACTAATTATAATTTGACCTTGCTTAGGGTTTGTCTTTGCTCGCACCAAATCCTTAGAATCAATCGCCTTAGCAGCTGAAGAATTAAACCTCCCATATGAAACAGCACTAACTTTTAGCACGCCCTTTTCTTTCTCTTTTAAAGGGCGGTTTTCTCCATTTACACTTACACCAGATTCTAATCCATCTAACATATCACCCACACGACCACTAACCCAACCTTCAGGAACCATAACCCAATTCCTCCAAATACCCTTCCATCTGCTTTTCTAACTGATCCAACTCAGCTTGAAGTTTTATTCGTTCTTTTCGAACTGCCTGTAAATCAATTTCTTCTTCTTCCTCAAAAGTATCAACATAGCGGGGGATATTGAGGTTAAAGTCATTTTCTTCAATTTCTTGCGGTGTAGCTAAATAACTGTATTTATCCACCGTGGTTCTTTGCTGATAGATTTCAATGATTTTATCTAGGTTGTCTTTGCTCAACTGGTTTTGGTTTTTACCTGAGGTGAATTCTCGGCTTGCATCAATAAACAACACCTTATTATCTGCTTTTTGCTGTTTAAACACTAAAATAGCGGCAGGAATGCCAGTGCCATAAAACAGTTTTTCGGGTAAGCCAATGACCGCATCTAATAAATTTTGTTGAATCAGTTTGGTGCGAATTTTTCCTTCGGCAGCGCCACGAAATAAAACGCCGTGTGGTGCGACGACTGCCATACGGCCCGTTTTCGGGTTTAGCGTTTCGATCATGTGCGTGATGAAGGCATAATCTCCCTTGGTTTTAGGCGGCACACCTCGGTTGAAACGTGTGAATGGATCGTCTTCAGCCACTTCAAGACCCCATTTTGCCAAAGAAAATGGGGGGTTGGCGACAACGATATCAAAATGCATGAGTTTGCCTTTTTTATCCAACAAACGTGGGTTGCGAATGGTGTCACCCCATTCAATGCGGTGATTATCAATGCCGTGCAGAAACATGTTCATTTTTGCTAAGGCCCAAGTGCTGCCAATAGACTCTTGACCAAAGAGTGCAAATTTCTTCGAACCCTTGTTTCGTTCTTCAATAAGGCTGCCTATTTTAAGCAATAACGATGCGGAACCTGCGGTGGGGTCGCAAATTTGCTCACCTTCCTTAGGGTCGACCAAACGGGCAATCAATTGCGAGACTTCAGGTGGCGTATAAAATTCACCTGCCGATTTGCCGCCATTAGAGGCGAAGCTTTTAATCAAGAACTCATAGGCATTGCCGATGATATCTAAATCTCCCACTCGGCTAGGACGTAAGTCTAGGTCGTCTTTGGCAAAATCTTCTAAGAGATGGCGCAAAAGTTCATTCTTTTGTTTTTCATCACCCAGTTTAGTTGAGTTAAAACTGATGTCTTGAAACACATCTTTCAATTTACTAATGTTGGCTTCTTCTATTGCATGCAATGCAATATCAATTCGTTCGCCGTTATTCGCTTGATGGCGTTTTTTGTAGAGTTCATTAAAATTGGCAGTTGGTGGCAAAACAAACCTTTCATTCGCCATCATCTCTTCAATCAACTCTGGGTGGTCGCCATATTGCGCTTTGTAGCTATTGTAATGATCTTGCCAAACATCGGATAGATACTTCACAAATAGCATGGTAAGCACGTAATCTTTATAAATGCTTGGATCGACTGTGCCACGAAAGGTGTCACAGACTGCCCAAACCGCCGCATTAATCTTTTCTTGTCTGATTTGATCTGTCATTGTTTATCTCAGTTAATTCTGTCGTGTTACTTATGTATTAGTTACATGTATTTTTAAAAGAAAGTGGCTATTTTTCATCTATAGCCAGATTCCAACATTGTTGGTTCACTATGGCATCTGTCGCTTCTTCTAACTTTTCTCTTAGTTGTTTTTGTTGATGCCTAAGCTGGCTAATGGCAACTACTTTATTTTGTTGCTCTAAAGCAGGAAGCTGGATTGAAAACATCTCTAATTCAGCTCTCGAAATAAAAGGAATTTGCGTTCCTGTTGCCAAGGCTCTTAATCGAGCCCGTGTTCTCTGCTGCCTCAGAAACCACACAAGATATTCAGGGTTAACATTATCTTGATTGGCTTGAATGCGCATGATCCCTGTTCCTGCTATCGATTTTAAACCTTGGTTTGCCGCCTTCTTAGCATCATATATTGCGGAAAAATGATTCGTGCCGCGTGATTGAAACAATATCTCTTGATGCACAATTTGATGCGTTTGCAAGTTATCTAAGTTTTCCGAATGTTGCAACAACACATCGTCGTCTAGCATTTGCCCATCTGTCGACATATCTTTCATGGACAATACACGGATATCGCCAGCAGGGTCGTGTTCGACCCTGCCGCGAAAAGAGTACCCGCTGCGTACTGTTGCTATATCACGCAGTTTGCATTTCACTGAGCAACCCTATTTTGCTGTGAGCCATCAGAGAGTTCAGCGGCTTGATTCACGGCTGTTGCAGCAGTTGACTGCTCACTCAACACTCCACCTAACACCAAGCCTTCGACTTCGGGGAGATTAGCGCCTGCAATGCCTTGCAAGTCTCCATACATACCTGACATATTATTGATGAGCGATTCCAATTGCTTCTCTCGTTGACTCCAAATACGCGTATAAGAACGCTTTTCGGTATCCAAACCATTCCTCATTTGAATATAACAATCAACCACGCCATGCACACGTTGTCGAAACTCTTGACCAGTGAGGTATTGATAGATTGCATCTTTCTTACTATTCGCACCCACAACAGCAAGACGTGCATTGCCTGCCTCGATGATGCCAACGCGAAGTGATAAGGCCATTGGAATATATGATTGCTGATTACTCACCCAAACACCTTCTATTAAATCAAACTGATTTAAACCGTCTGGGATCGCTTGCGTGACCAAAGCCGCAATATCCGCACGTTGACACCGCTGATCTTCTCTTAGCTTAGGTAGCCACGGCTTACTGAAAGTGGCGGTGCGTTTTGATTCCCACAGAATCGACCCACACTTTACTCCATTTGCGCTGAACACCGTTTGCAAAATATCTGCACCTCGTTGACCCGTGCCAATCCGTTGAAATGAATCCACTGGAAAAGCCTGTTGCAAAGACTGCATTAAATCTACTTCTTGGACATCACCTTGTGTTTGTTGTGAACCTTGCTCGCCTTTGCGTTTCAGTTCGTCAATTTGCCTGCGCATTTCATCAAGCTGCTGATCTTTCTCTGCAACCTTCAGGCGATTAGCATTATCCGACTCACTCAAAGCTTGTTGGCGAACGACTTCTTTTTGCTCTTCTAACTTCCTGGCAACGGTTAATGCTACCTCACGTTTTTCTTGCTCTGCTTGCGCTTTGACCTGTAAGGCTTTTACTTCGGCATCTTGAGCTCTTATCAACTTAGCTGCCTGATCTGCTTTTTCTTGCTCTAACAAATGCAGCTTTGCAGCCATTTCCTGCTTAGCATCTGCACTCGCCTTGAGGGCTATTTGATCTCTCTCAGCTTCGACCTTTCTTTTCACTGTGAGTTCAACTTGACGTTTTGCTTCTTCAGCAGACTCTTTTGCTTTCAGTGCTTCCATTTCACGCCGCTCAGACTGCTCCATTCGCTTTCTTTGCTCTACCAACAATGCTTTATCTCGCTGCATTTCTTGTTGCTGTTTAGCCAGTGCTTGCGAAACTGCTTGTTCAGCAATTTTTTCTCGCTCTGCTTCAACTAACGGCGCTGCAAGCTGTTCTGCAATTTCAATTTCATTCTGACAATGTGGACATTCAATACTTAAGTTAGACATATCTATATACCTACATATTTGTTATGAGCCAACTTGACAAAATTGTCTGAATGATAGATTCTTGACTTGCGAAAGCTAATAATCAGTCACCTGTTGGCTCGGTTAAAATTAAGCCCTAAGTGTTCGAGCACTTGGGGCTTTTTATATTCACTGCATGAATAACAATACTGTGAATAAAAACAACTTAACATTCAGCATAAGAAATAGCAATTATTTTTTGCATGAATGTCGATACTCATTAAAAAATATTGTTGGCTTGCAAATCAGCTAAATCACGGGTGGTGGCTTTGCTCACGCCTGCGATGCTTTTGTAGTGCCGAGCGGCGATGCCCTGTTGGAATTCTGTGCCATCGCTATACAGCAAGCGATTCAAAACAAGGAAGGCTAGAGCCACTTTTTCAAATCTGAGTTTGCACGCAGAATTTCCTAAACTTGATAATTAAATTTTAATCTGGACTTCACTGTGTCTTGTGAGTAGCTCTGTAAAAATTATACGCATAATTTCATATCGATTCTCTAGTGCATGCTCGCTATTAGAACCCATTTCTCGAACTAATGCCTCTGTCATTGATTCATCTGCTAATAGATTTCCATGAATAAACTCTATTGAATTTTTACTCACAATATCGAAAATTTGATTCGCTAAAAATTCAGCTGACGCTTTATTTATATCGAAATCATGTTTTTCCATGTAAGTGGTGTCATATATTGGCTCTTTAACCCACGGTAATCTCTGATAGTTTTGGATTAGAAACCATAGGTCGGTTGCATCTTTTGCGCGTCTATTAGGCTCTCGGTCTAGCCAGCTAATTAATTTTAGAAGAGCCAAGCCTTCTGGTGAAGCAATTGGCACAACTAAGTTTTTATCAAACTCTATATAAAGCGCGTGTTGATATGCCTCAGCAAAACCTAGGACAGACATTTTGAACTTATCAGGTGGTATCTCTATATCACCCTGCTCATTAGACAAATCACCAAAAGGCACAATATCAATGGGCAAACTATCATCTGTTTGCCCGAAGTAGAGTCGATGAGCCACTCTATTGTGACGATCAAAGCCTTGTGTTTGCAACGCTTCAACAAACTGTTCATAAATCTGCCAAGTAGCCACCTGAATGGTGATATCTAAATCTCTAGTTGCTCTTTCAACCCCTATGCTAAATAGATGTTCAAATACCAAGTCACGAGCGGTAGCACCGACAACTAGATAGTTAATTTTCTGCTCCAATGCCACTCTGTTAATAACCGCAAGACAATTGCGTATTTCATTGGGCAATTCTGACTGATTAAGTTTGTAGATATTTCTCGAAGATTTCATTCGCCACCTCCCTATTCCTTGGCTCCCCTGTTGCCAGTAGCTCAGCATATGCTAGCAGCGGCTCAACTATTTTCTCTTTTTTGTGCTCGCTTTCCTTGTGAGTTTCTAATGTATCACCCCAGAATTGGTCATACAAAGTGACTGTAAACATGGGTTCATTTTGCGGCTGTGTTGTTTTGCTAAAACGATAGGTTTGCAAAAATTCTTTCATTTGCGCTTGTTGTAAATACAGTGTGCCGTCTTTTGGCTTATAGTTCTTGGTGAGTATGGCTGCGGCATATTCGCTACCAAGCTTGCCGCTTTGTAAAATTTCTTCTGATGTTTGAAATTTTTGCCACCACTGTTGATTATGGGTTTGAAAATCTCCCAGCTTACTTTTTGTTTGAAGTTTTGGAAACTCTTGCACCCATTTAGTGATTAAACCTTGTTTATTAAGCCATTGCCTTTTTTTGGTTTTAATATTTTTTTTAATAAAACCTTGATCTGTTAAATCTTTAAACACCCAACCAATGGTGCCCAAGGCAACATCAGCGTGTTTCGCAATTTCACGGTATGGTGCATTAAGTAAGTTTTCATTCGTTAATAAAGCAAAGACTGTTTTAAGCCCTGTCGTGGTAAATGCCCTACCGGGTATAGTTAAGGTTTTATCAAACTGCTTTTTCTTGCCTTCAATTTGTATGTGTACATTGGATGTTTTTATGTAAGCATTGCCTGCTACATCAACGTAATTGATTGCTGCTGCGCGAAAATCTTCACCCATTCTTGGGTTAATATAATCTGCAATGAACAGCGGTAATAACTCACTGTTATCATCTATATTATTTATATATTGTTCAACCTGAGAAATAGTTTGCTGAATGATGACACCTGTATTTTGATGTGCCGCCCACGCCTTACACTCAACTGCAAACCTTTCCTGCTTGCTCTTACCCTGTAAAACAGCGTCGATAAAGCCTTTACCTGCTTTTACTTCATGCTTGGCGACCTCTAACTTATATCCAGTATTTTTTTTGAGGGTCGCAATTGCATTTTCAATAATTTCTCTTTCTTTCATGTTCAACAATATACCATGTTCATTATTAATGAACAATTACTATTAATGAACTATCATGCTAAGAAATTAAGATTAAGCAGAGCCCTTTTTCATATATCGAAAAGGATATAAGACCACAGGTTAAAGCAGAGATAAAAGGGGTCATCTTGGATTCATGAGTCTCCTAAGTCGGACAGCAGCACAAAGTGCTCAACCAACCGTATCATCAGTTCTTTTTGTTCAGGTTTGCTTTCAGCGACTAATAAGGCCAGTGCGACCAATGTATTGTCATTAATCAATTGTTCCACAGGTTTTGCTAAAAAATGTTGATTTGCGACTCTAGCGCATCCATGCGCTCGTCGCATACAGTACATCGAAAGTAAAGGGGTCAGAGCCCTTTTCCATTTTTAGGCCTTCCTCTTTTCAAATTATCGACCCGACGACCATGCAAATCGGCCAGCTGTTCTTTAAAAATATCACTGCCAATCACCATGCCTTTTTGCGTCGATAAGCGCAATTCTTCAATCACCTGTTGATCAACATAGCCGCTAAAGAATAAACGATACGCCTCCAGACGACTTTCTTGGGGCCTTCCTAATCGAAGATATACTGAATGCGGTGTGAGCAAGCTCGACTTTACTCCATGTGCATTCGCAGTATGGCTAGATCACTTGTATTGAGCGGGTGCTTCAACCATGTTGGCTCGCACGGGATTGAGCTCAATATAACGATAACATTCAAGCACGTATTTTTCAGATTCAACTAAACAAGAGCGAAAACGTCCCTCCCAAAGTGTGCCCGACCTTTTATATTTGTGGTTAAAATATTGCACGTATTTTCTGCCTAATGCCTGCATCAATTTTGAAACACCATAACTTTCATGAGCGGTCATCAACAAGTGTACGTGGTTCGTCATAAACACCCATGCATGAATATCAACTTGGTACTTATGAGAATATTTTTTAAGCCAATGAGCATAGGCAGAAAAATCTTGTTCACTAGCAAAACATATTTGCCGATTGTTACCACGTTGTATGACATGTTGTGGAACTCCTTTTGCTTCCATTCAAGGCAATCTAGGCATATCGAAACTCCTTTTCGATTAATCAATGCTTCATTATATCGCTTTAATTTTTGATGGGCAAAAAGGACTCTGATCCCTTTTCTTCTTTCCTTTTCTTTCAATGATTATTTTACTAATAATCTGACCCCACCTATACTTCCAAATCTTCTGGCAATAGCCTCAAGAAAAATAAACACTTGGAGAATAAAATGGCAGTTTACACAATCACACGTTTCGCAGCATTGGATATGGACAAAGCAAGTCAAATTGCTGAAAGTCTTCGAAGTGACCTTGAAGGCATTGGCGCAGATTCTATTGATATCGTCTCGTACGGCAATGGCAAAGGTGTTGTTCTTGCGAGATACCCTGACCAAGCAACAATGGATGCCGCTGCGGACATAATCAAAAAAGTATTTGGTGAAATGATTGACGCGGGAGTTGTTGATGGTGATGCTATTCACCCTCACGCTGGCGTGGTACTTAACTCTTTCTAGAGTTTTAAAAACACCTGCTAGATTATTTACCCAGAAATATAGGGAACAAAAGGTGTCAGAGCCCTTCTTAACGAACTACCGAGAAACCCTCGGTAGTTGCATTTTGACTATGCTTAATTGACAGGGATCATAGCCACTGCTCATGAATGAGCGATTATGCTACTACAACTAAGCAATGCTTCGAGCGTCATTAAAAACAAAGCACAGAATTTATTTCACCTGTATAGTTTTTTGAAAAACAAAAATCAATCATCATCTGGCAAAGGTATAGCATCTTTGCCTGACTTAAGGCAGGCTAACTTGGTTGCAATACGTGTTTCTTCGTCGCTTGATAACACAATAGAGTCATTGTCGCGCTGAAATATATACCCATCCCCGGAACTGTCATACTTGATTCGGCCCAATATTCTACCGTTCGTGTTAATGCAATCAATTTCGTGGTTTATGGGGAAAAACATGACCATCAAGAAGCCTCACTTAAATTTATCTTATGGGTCTCAACTTTACCCTTAGCTCTTCTGCAATGCCATGCCACAAACGCAATAAATAGCGCAGACAGTCACATTAGCGAACTTACTTTAATGGTTGAGCAACCTCTGTTGCAGAAGGTCTTGCAGATTACGCCTGCCATCGACAATTAGGTAGATGTAGACAGTGGCGTTCATGATGCGATAGATCATTCGGTAGGGTTTGAAATAGATTTCTCGATATTCTTTGATGCCTAGTTCGAGTAACTCTCTGACGTAGCTGCCACGTTCTGGGTTTTGGGCAAGCGCCTCTAAATGGTTTTCGATTTTATTAAGCACGGTGTTTGCCTTATTTGAAGAATCGTTTTGGGCGATGTATTCATACAAGCCTTCAAGGTCGTTGACCGCTCCTTTGGTCAGTTTAATGGTGTGTGCCATTTAAGAAGTAATTTTAAGAAGCGCTGTTTCTTATGCGCTTTAACACTGCGCTGGCTTGTTCCGTTTTGTCATTTTTAATGTCTTGATCGCCTAGTGCCAGAATTTTCAGAAGCGCCATGGTTTCTTGAGTTTGTTCGTAGCTTTTTATGTCTTGGATCACTGCCTTGGCTTCACCGTTTTGAGTAATGATATAGGGTTCTCGTTCCTCGTTGATGTCCCGCAATACGTCAGCGGCCTTAGATTTAAGATAGCTAATTGGCTTTATGCGGGTTGATAATTTCATGGCTTTCCCCCTTATGTTTGATAGGACTAAATATAGTCTTAATTTAGTCTTTTATCAATAAAGTATAAAAAATTAAAGAGGCCAGAACGAATATTCAACTCATATTATGAGCCAGATAATGCATTTTAATCGGCTCAAACGAGATGATTTAATTAAGCAGGATCAGCTTTTCTGGCTATGCAAAAAGACCGTATTTTGGTATAATCCAACTTCGTTAAGTGACACCCTGTCAGTCTCATGCTGAACCACTTAACAAGGAGTTTTTTTCATGATAAATACCTTTAGAATCCGATTCTTAGTTTCAAAAATAATTTCACAAGTCTCACCAATTTATTCTCAAATATCACAGTTCGACCGAGTCTTTGGTCGTAAATTTTCAGTTTTTTAGCTCGCCTATTTGAGTGGCTTCAGGCCGCTTAGTTCAGTCATACACATCCACTAGTTCGTGCAGGGCTTGAAGAGCCTTGTGCCGAGTTCGCTTGTGGGTAAGTAAATTTAATACGTTGCTTCATTTTTGTTATGAGGTGACTCCATTGGGCAATGAATGTGAATACAGTGGATGCAAGTGCACACGAGTTTTCATCTTGTTTTGCCCAGTTTCAATACGGAGTTTTATGAACATTATATTTTTATTGATCAGTAAACGAAGTGTCAGCATGCCGTTGGCATTTTTGAGTCTATTTTTTATGTCTTCTTCGGTTTTTGCCTATTGCTCATCAAAAGGTAACAACACCAACTATGAGTGGCTAGAGAGGGTTGATATTGGCTCTTTCAGCCATGTTTCAGGTTCGAACGGTGGTTACTCTGATAACACCCAGCAGGTGATAAACCTGGCTCCGGGAGCCGTGGCTATTTCGTTAACGCCGGGTTTTCGAAGCTCTTCCTACAACGAGCATTGGCGGGTTTGGATCGACTTTAACCAAGATGATGCATTCCAATCGACAGAGCAGGTTTACAGCGGTTCATCATCCAGTGCTCTAAACGGTAGTATCGTGATCCCTAATGATGCGCAGAGTGGGCAAACTCGCATGCGAATATCGATGAGGTATGGCGGTGCACCAACTTCGTGTGGCAGTTTCACTTATGGTGAAGTTGAAGACTACACGGTGGTGTTGGATGTGGTTGATAGCAGTGCTCCAATCGTTGTTGCTACTACTCCGGTTGATACCACAACGGATGTTGATTCAAACACCAGTATCTCGATCACATTCTCTGAAGAGATTGATCCATTAACCGTGAATCAAAACAGCGTTTCATTAACCAGCCAAGGCCAGGCAATTGCCGGAAACGTCAGCAGCAATGGTGCGGTAGTTACCTTCGTTCCAACGGAACCTTTGATGGCGTCTACTGCCTATGACGTTGTTGCAACGGGCATGGCCGATTTAGCAGGCAATCCGTTCATGGGCGATGCATTGTGGTCTTTCATCACTGAAGCCCCTGACGTGACAGCGCCAACGGTAAGCTCAACATCTCCTGATTCCGGGGCGAGTGACGTGAATACTAACTTTGTGGTTCAAGTGTTGTTCTCTGAAGCTATGGATTCACAAACATTCAATGCATCAACGTTTTCGGTAAGTAACGGCGCATCAAATCATCCTGGAAACATAAACGTGTCTGGCAACAGAGTTCAATTTACCCCTAGCACACCGTTTGATTATTCAACGGTGTATACCGTCAGGGTGGCTGGTTCTGTGAGCGATCTGAATGGTAATGTGCTTGGACAGGAGATGAGTTTTGATTTTACGACCAAAGCATTTGAGCAAAATTATTGCTCAGCATCAGGACAAAATGTTTCTTTCTTTTGGGTCGATTCTGTGCGAGTTGGAAATTTCACCAGCGGCTTTCAAAGCAGTTCTTTCTCTGGATACAGAAATAATACATCCACGGTGTTCGATGTCAGTCGTTTTTATAATTTGCTGCACTTGAAGCCGGCTTATAGTGGTTATCAATACCCAGTGTTCTGGAGTGTGTTTATCGACTACAACCAAGATGGTGATTTTTCGGATGAAGAGCTCATATTTGCAGGCAACGGCACCGGTTTAGTGGATGGCGACTTCTCAATACCTGACAGTGCTCTTGGAGGTTATACTCGTATGCGAGTGGCCATGAAATATGGTTCGACTGCTTCAGCTTGCGAAACGTTCAGCTATGGGCAAGTAGTCGACTTTCGCGTGCAGATTCCAGAGTTGGTGATTGATAATATTGCGCCTACTGTTGAGTCAATTTCTCCCGCTGACAACGCAATTGATGTGAACCTGTCTTCTGACATCACTGTGCAGTTTTCAGAACAGCTAAATCCTCTGACTGTTAATGCACAGAATATTTTGGTGAGTAATGCAGCGGGGGTTTTAGGCAACAACATAGATTTTGATGAGCAAAACAACGTACTTACGATTGATCCCTATGTGCCTTTTGACGAGGGCATAAGCTACACTGTTGAGCTGGGTAGTGGACTTGAAGACTTTGCTGGCAATTCGCTGTCAAACACCTTTGTATCGACCTTTACCACCTTGGCTGGACCGAATGATATTTTCAGCATAAGCGGAAATGTGTCGGCATTTGGCACACCTCTTCAAGGCATTTCAATCAATGTCATTGGCGACAGTTCATTCTCAGCTATCTCAAGTAATGTAGGCACCTTTTCATTTGATGACCTGCCTGTTGGAACCTATACCGTTTCAGCAAGTAAGCCCGGCTATACATTTACGCCAGCCAGTGTTGTTATCGATTTGGTGGATGCCGATGTTTCCTCAGTTGAATTTATAGGCGAACCCATTCCACAACCATTTAACAATGGTGACTTTGAATCAGGGGATTTCTCAGGTTTCACGCTCTATGAAACCAACAACGGCCATACCGTCACCTCGGTATTAATGACGAATACCACTGACAATGGAGCATCTAGCTATGCTGCCCAAATTGCTGCCGGAGTCAGTGGCACTAATCATATTGGCAATCCCGGCGGTGGTGGTTTTTACCAGACCATCAGCTTGCAAAATGGCGACTTGAATATCGACATGGATATTGCGGCAGTTGCGAATAATGGTAATGGCGACGGTGGCAAGATAGAAGTATTTTTTGATGGTGTATCGCTGGGTAGTCACGACTTTGGTCCTTTAAACCCTGCTGTTAAAAAATATTCAACCCTGTCATTGAACGTTACAGGCGTAACCGAAGGTGCTCATGAGCTGCGGATTGAATCGACCCGTGAGTATTTAACGGGCGCGGTTTATCACCAGATAGACAATATCTCTATCAGCGGAACGAGCGTTACTGAGTAAAGGGGTTTAATGATTATCCATTTTAAAAAATAGCTAGAGTTTTTTAATATTCTAGCTCAACAGTTAGCTCAAAAAAGGGCCAGTAAGAGCAATCTTACTGGCCTTCTTGTCACTTGCCTTGCCTACCTGTTTATTTGCCAGTTACTGAGGCGCAACGACCGACTTTCCATTCGGTAATGGAATAACGAAAAAGGTGCTTGGTCCAATGGTAATTTCTGGCATTGTGATTGAACCTTCGTCAAACGTGGTGCCTCCTCCATTTCGAGTTTCCAGATGCAACTCTCCGAAGTTTCCTGTTTCGTTCGGGTTTCGAACGCCGGTAATGGTCAACATATACGTGTTGGCAGGAATGTTAGCTGCGTCAGCAACAATTGAGATGGTCGAATTGCCTTGATCGACTGTCACCGTGCCTATCAGTTCTGGCGGTAAATTGATAAGATCTGAATTAGCGGTTAGACCGTAATTCGGTGGAAAGGTGAAAAACAGATAGGCACCGTCACCACCATCGCTTGAGACCGTTTCTTCCAAAGTAAAGTTAACCTCAAAATCGGCTGGCTCATCGGCAGTTTCCGACGTCGAAGAAATAGAATTAAAGGTCAATTCACCAATGGTGCTAACGTCGAATTCGTCAGTTGTGAAACCATCAATTGATGTTGCTGTCACGGTAACAGTTGCAACACCAAACTTCTTAGCCTCAATGCTCAGTTCCTGACCATTGACTCCACTGGTCATCACTGTCACAACAGCGTTATCAGAACTTGCTGCAGTGAACGTCAATGTGTCTCCATCTGCATCAGAAAAGTGCGTGTTCAGATCTGCGACAACCTGAATCGGACCTGTTGACTCTTTTACCTGTGCCTGATCTGGAATTCCTGAATCCAAGGCTGGTGCATTGGAGGCCACAATGGCTGGCATCGCCGCCATTCCCATGTCATACATCAAGTTACTGCTCTGCGTACTCACAAGCAGATTCCCTGGTAAGCCTGCGCTACTAGGATTAAACACCGGTCCAATGACCACTGTGTAGGTGCCTGCCGGTATAGCTTCACCTGCACTCACATAACGAACGATAGAGTTTGCTTCATCAACAGAAAAAGTCCCTCCAGCAACTGGAGTCGGTGTAATCGATTTGATGGTTGAGGAAGAATCAACGCCAAACGTATCTGGGAAATCAAACACAATGAGCGCCGAACTTTCATTCACAATTGAAACCTCCGAATCCAAAGTGATTTCGACAGTAACATCCGTCTCATGAAAGGTAAGGTCATTGCTGCTACTGATCGAACTAACAGCCAAGGCTCCAATTGCAGAAACCTCAAACTCGTCATCCATAGCACCGTTTGGCGAGGTCGCCGACACAGTGATTGTGACGTTGCCGGCTTTAAGGGCCTCCAGCGTGAGAACCTCACCATTTGTTCCAGTGGTCGTCACCGACACAATCGAATCATCGGAGCTGACTGCCGTAAAGGAGAGTGTTCCTCCTGCGGAATCCGTGAAGTGATCATTCAAATCATCAACATATTGATTCATCCCGTCACTTTGCTTCAAACCCAACAGGTCAGCAATCGGGGCAGACACACTGACTTTGTTGTCAAAAATGGCAGGCGTATCAACACTGCCCATATCAAACATAATAGCAGTAGACGGAGCAACAATGCTGTCATTAGAACTGGAAATCAAAAGACTGCCGAATGCCCCCACAGATGCAGGGTTCAAAAGTTGAGAAATTTCGAATGAATACGTTCCTGCCGGAATATCAAGCCCAGTATTTCTATAAAAAATGGTCGACGAAGCGGCGTCAAAGCCTGAGCTCCAGCTGCCTTCAGATAGCAGGCCCGACTGCGGAGAAATGATAGTGCTCCCATCCACGCCGAAATCGTCTGGATAATCGAATGATATATAGGCACCGCTTACACCACGCAGCACTGGGGTCTCGATGGTAAGAGTAATTGTATGTTTTGTTCTGTCAGCGATGTTGTTGGTCGTTGAGACCAATGAACCAACCAACAATGCTCCCAGAACAGAGACATCAAATTCATCCGTGATAAAGCCGTCGCTGGTGGTCGCTGTCACAGTGATGGTTGCGCTGCCAAATTTCTTAGGATCAATTGTCAGAATTCGCCCATCAGTCCCTGAGGTTGTTGCTTCGACCACTGTGTCATCTGAACTCGCTACAGTAAAGGTAATGGTGTCGCCATCCAGGTCTTCAAAATTATTGTTCAAATCAGCTGATATCTGAACCGCACCATTGACCTTTTTCAGACCCAGTTGGTCCGGAATTTCAGAGCTTACAGTAGGCTCGTTAGTTTGAATGACTGGCGTGGCGAGAGAGCCATCATCAAAGGTGGTGCTGGACCCATCGACGGTCGAAATCATCATACTGCCTGCCGAACCTGGGCTACTAGGGTTTGTGACTGGTCCTACCACAACGGTATAGGTTCCTGCGGCAATGTCATTGCTGGTATTTCGATACGAGATAGTGGCTGTCGATTCATTTCGGTTGACATCGGACGAGCCACCCGGGTCTGGCGATATGGATTTAATCAGCGTATTGCTGTCTAATCCATGGTCATCCGGAAAATCAAAGACGATGTAAGCACCATCACCGCTGGCTCTGGACACAGCCGTTTCAAGCGTGAAAGTGAAGGAGTAATCAGACTCTTGAGACGCAAAATTTGAAGTAGGATTGATCGAATCAATACTCAACTGTCCAATCGTAGTGACCGTAAATGTATCTTCCACAAAGCCGTCGCTTGCTGTTGCCCGCACCGTCACATCGGCAGTTCCAAACTTGTTGGCCTGCAAAGACAGCACACGACCATTCGCTCCAGTGTTGGTGACCGAAACCACCGATGTGTCATCACTGGTTGCCGTAAAGGTCATAGTGTCCCCATCCGAATCGTTAAAGTTGCTATTTAAATCAGCAACATGAATCACCGAACCAAGCGCCTCTCTGAGATTGATCCTGTCCGCAATCGGGCTGGTTACTGTAGGAGTGCCGGCCGCACCGATGGCCGGTGCTGCTATCGTCCCCTTATCGAAGGTTAATGAAGACCCGTTAACCGTGCTGATTAGAATGTCCCCGGGTGCACCCGCTGTGCCTGGGTTGGTCACCGGCCCAAATTCAACGGTGTAAGTTCCTGGACCAAAACTCGTGTCATTAATCATAAAAACGCTGCTTGCTCCAACACTCCGGTTGCTGGAAAAACTGCCGGGAGGTGTTGGCGTGATCGACTGGATCACGCTGCTTGAATCCACGATAAATGAGTTTGGCAGATCAAAGACAATATATGCCCCATCACCGCTAGAGCGATCAACCTGCGATTCCAGTGTCAAATTGACCGTAATATTAGTTTGCCCTCCGGCCACATCGTTCGTTGATGATATCGAGTTCACTGTCATCGCCCCAATGGTCGATACGTTGAATTGATCTTCGATAAATCCGTCAACCGACGTCGCTCTTACGGTTATAGTAGCGGTACCGAATTTATTGGCCCTTAGAGACAATACTCGGTTGTTTGCACCGCTCAAAACCACATCTGCAACCGTGGTATCGGAAGAACTGGCGGTAAATGTCAGAGTCTCACCGTCTAAATCAACAAAATTACTGTTAAGGTCTGCCACATGCTGAACCAAGCCTTGTGATTCTTCTAATCCAGTTCGATCGCTGATTTGCGTGGTAACTGCAGGTGGATTAGAGGTAGCCGCAACAATTTCACTGGCAGCCACGCTACCTGAATCAATAGTGCCTGAGCCGCCGCTAGTCGTTATCGTGTGATTTCCTGGAATCTGAGGAATGGCTGGATTAACAATCCCGCTGATTACGACCGTATAGGATTGCCCGCCTTGAATTGAACCACTAGACCCACTGCGGTACATTCGGATAGTGCCAGTCGAGTCATTTCGGTTGTTAATGGCCATTCCTGTGCTAGGCGTGATAGACACCAAAGACGCGCCGCTGACCGTGAAGTCATTATCCATATCTATGATGAAATAGGTGCCATCACTGATGTTTCCCTGCGCCTGACTGACGGTCGTTTGCGGCGTAAAGGTAAACGTGTACGTAGATGCTGCTGCTGCCTCAAGCGATGTTTCACTAACCGACATTGCGGTGATTGAACCAGCGTATGCCGACACCGAAACAAAGGAGATGACCAGAATTGAAACAATCCGCTGAAAGAAAGAGCCAAACCGTTTAGAGATCACCTGGCCAGGATTAGAAAAGCTCCTGTTTGATGAAGTACTACTAGAAAATGCCATCTTAGACCTTCTTATTATATAAAAAATAGAGTTAACGCTAAAAAAGCCCTCAAACCGAAGCTCATTTTCTATGTGCTATCGATGGGTAATTAACTCCTGCAGATTTCATTGTCATTCTTATTTCACTGAAGAGTTTGCTTGATGGGCCTGCATTGCCATTAACAAAATAGCAGTGCCTGTGCCTATTTAACTTACCATTTAAACCTCCTTGCTGCAATTGCTCCACAACTTGGCTTGATGCATAGCGAGCCTAAAGAATCATTCGAGGCAATTATGCTAGAATCACTCGATATTCTTTATCTATAATTGGCCCCAATCAAGCCCTTATCTAACAACTGAAAAACCATGATCCCGACCATTTTATTAGGCACTGCCGCGATTCCCAATAACGGCGGTGAATTGAGTTTGTCTCAGCGCGACAAGGATTTCTTTATTAAGCTGAAAGGCGTTCAGGGTGAGTTGATGTCCAGCCGGATGTACTCATCCGAGTTGGCATTGGCTGAGTTAGGTTGCGCACATCTGCAAGGAGTTGATAACGCCAGAGTGTTAGTCGGTGGCTTGGGAATGGGGTTCACTCTGGCCGCTGCTCTTGAGGCGACAACAGCCAACTCTGAAGTGGTTGTCGCAGAGTTGGTTCCGGGTGTAATTGAGTGGAACAAAGGCCCCTTGGGCGAGTGTGCTGGCAGACCGTTGGATGATAAGCGAACGGTGGTGCATTTGGGTGATGTCGCGGGACTGTTTAAGACTCCGCAAAAAAAACAAAACCAGAAAGCAACCTTCGATGCTATTTTATTGGATGTTGATAACGGCCCCGAGGCTTTTACCCACGCGGACAATAGCAACCTGTATTCAATGGAAAGTTTACACGCTATCCGAGAAACACTTCGCCCAAACGGTATGCTGGCGGTCTGGTCATCGTGGCACGACCCCAGGTTCACCAAGAAACTGAAAAAAGTCCAATTTAACGTCAGCTTCAAAACAGTCCGTGCGCACAAAGGCAAAGGCAGCAAGCACACTATTTATCTGGCCCGGAAATAACAGAAATCTCTTTGTTAAGATGTGGTTGAATAGCGAGAAAATAACCGATTCTGCAATAGCTGACTATCGAGAAACCGTATTAAACTCCTGCCCCAATAATGTCGTGATTGATGGTTTATTTGATGAGGCAAGACTTGATCAAGTCTGGAGAGATTTGCAGCTATCCTCGAGTTGGCAGACTCAACGCCACACGTATTCCGCTTTGTATGTCGACCAGAATCAATGGCAAAAGGCGAGCCGGGAACAACGCTTTGTCCAGCGCGATGTCTGGCTGCGCGACGCTGCTGGCTCTGATGCAAGCAACAAAGCTCTGGCGTTTTTGTCGTTTCTGCGAGGGGATGAATTCATGTCACTGTTATCGCGTATTTTCAATGTGACACTGACCGACCTGACTGTGGCTGAGCCAGATATCAATACCAATTATTTTCGCCTGAGCGTTGATGATTTTGTGGAACAGCATGCGGACGACTCACCGGGACGAGAGCTTTGTATGCTGCTGTATCTGAATAAACACTGGAATCAAGACAGTGGCGGTGAACTGTGCTTTAACAGCAAGGTAGATGACGAACCAATCTCCATTGCGCCCTTATTCAATCGCTGTGTTTTGTTTGATCCTTCCTCAGAAGGCTCTGAACATTGGGTGAAACAGCTGAATTCAGACTGTTCTGACGATTCTGATAAATACCGTTATAACGTGACCAGTTGGTATTGGTCTATATAGTGGCAGCCAGGTCTAAAGTTTAGTGTATTTTGCAGAACTTCCTCTGGATTTTTCCACAGGGTATTTCAGGGCATTTTTGTCAATTTTCTGATTGGCAGCCTGAACCAAATCGATATCCATTTCATCACACATTCTGAGTAGATACAGAAAGACATCAGCCACTTCATCCGTTATTTCCAACTTTTGTTCAGCACCCACATTTCTCGAATCCTCTTGTGTCATCCACTGAAAATGCTCCAGTAACTCTGATGCTTCCACGGACAAGGCCATGCTGATATTTTTCGGGGAGTGAAATTGCCCCCAATCCCGTTCCCGGGCAAACTCTCTAATTCGATTCAACAATGCATCAAGTTCAGACATACGATTTAGTCCAGTGTGCAGATAATATCCGTCTTGTTTTTGTTAAGAAAAGCTGATCATAACTCAAATCATGTTTCATGATCAGAGCTATTAGGGCCTGTTCCCGTGTAATAAGGTGTAATATTCCTGCGAAAATACATTCTTTACTATTCTATTTGTGCCGTTTGCAATCAACGGTTGCTATCACAATAACACTCACGGGGATTTTTTATTGTGAAAAGAATGACTATCGCGTTGTTAGCTTCGCTGCTTTATTCAATGTCAGCACCTGCAGACACCGAAGGTTGTCGATTTTCTGACACCCAGTCATTCATGCTCAAGCGTGATGAGGTATGTTTTCACCCCATCCGCGCCTGTTTCGTTGAAAGTTGCAGGCTAAGCCTGCAACCGGGTCAGTTTTTCATCACCCTTTGGTTCCAGCGCTAGTGAAGGTTGCAACTAGAGCATCACACTGGATTCATCGGGCAACTTGATTAATGCGACCAGCAATGACAACAGCTAAACAGCGTCTGGTTCTGCTATGACCAACGTCTGTAAATAAGATTGGGGTATTTGGAGTGCAACCGTCGGACACCGCGGTTGCGCTTCTTTTTTCAACACTGAACCGTGTATTCAATTTTTCAAGACTGACAGCCTGCTATATGGGTTTCTCAAGCAATAAATCCAGCCTCTACTTCCAGACAAAAATGCTACACTGTCAGTTTATCTATAACATCGGGTTGCGCAGTTTCATAAAATAGAACTCCAGCCACCTCTGGCAACAATGGAGCAACTGAAAAACGACATCTATCATGGTTTCCTGTTAACCCGCTCGAGCACCGATCAACAGGGCAAAGCTCAGATCGAATACTGGCTTGCAACGGATTTTGGCCCTGCTCTGTTGCGAATCCCAAATGAAAAACCGGTGTTGTTTATTTCTGAACAGGATAAGGTCAAGGCCAAACAAGCACTGTCACCGCTCAAGAACTCATATGAATTGAAAGATCTGGATCTGAAGACATTTCAAGATCAGAATGTATCTGCGGTTTATACACACTCGATTCACAACAGTTTTCGAGTCAGAAAAGCACTCAACGCTTCAAACATAGAGCTGCTGGAAGCAGACTTTCGCCTGCATGATCGTTATCTGATGGAACGCTTTATTTATGGCGGCGTCGCCTTCACTGGCCAGTTAGTCGAAAGAGCAGGCTATACCGAAGTCCTGAATGCGAAATTAAAAAGCACGGACTACAACACTGAACTGTATGCCCTTTCTCTGGATATCGAATGCGCTATGGATGGAGAGCTTTTCTCAATTGGGTTGGCTGCAAATGGTATTGCCAAGGGCAATAAGCCACCCGTTGCTGAGGTGTTGATGATCGGTACAGAACCGGTAGAAACCGAGACCTGCATTCACTGGTATAACAACGAAAAAGAACTGTTGATGGGTCTGTGTGAAAGAATAGACATTATTGACCCCGACCTGATTATTGGCTGGAATCTCATCAACTTTGATCTGAGAATTCTGGTCGAACGAGCCGAGAAACACAGGCTCGCTTTGCGCATTGGTCGAGCCAATGGTTCGGCCAGCTGGAGAAGCCGACGCGGCGATGCGCAAAAGGGCTTTATCAGCATCCCTGGCAGAGTTGCCATAGATGGCATCGATGCCCTGCGCTCTGCCACCTGGAGTTTTCCCAGCTTTTCTCTGGAACATGTTGCTCAAACGTTGTTGGGAAGAGGTAAGAAAGTTGAAGGTGATGTCGATGATCGCATTGCTGAAATCGTGGATAATTTTCACAACAATAAAGCTGCACTTGCGCGCTACAATCTCGAAGATTGCGTGCTGGTTCTGGATATCTTTGCGCACACTCAAATCGTTGACTACTTAGTCCTTCGAAGCCAAATGACGGGTTTGGAACTGGACCGTGCTGGCGGCTCGGTGGCAGCCTTCACCAATCTGTATCTACCACGTCTGCACCGGGGTGGTTATGTCGCTCCCAACCTGCCAGCTGGTGGCGGTCTGGCCAGCCCCGGCGGCTATGTCATGAACTCAAAGCC
Source organism: Arenicella sp. (assembly GCA_050633785.1). Taxonomy (GTDB): domain Bacteria; phylum Pseudomonadota; class Gammaproteobacteria; order Arenicellales; family Arenicellaceae; genus CALKZN01. The sequence goes on along the minus strand of JBOEHE010000043.1, from coordinate 29,123 downwards.
TGGATTGTACCGTAATGTTCTGGTGCTTGATTTCAAAAGCCTGTATCCCTCGATTATTCGCACATTCAAAGTCGACCCCATGGGTTTAATCGAAGGCCTGTCCAATCCGGCTGACAGCATTGCTGGCTTCAAGGGCGCAGTGTTTGATCGAGAGAAGCACTACTTGCCAGATATCATTACTGACCTCTGGCAACAACGCGATCAGGCAAAACAAGATCAGGATGCCGTCAGATCCCAAGCAATAAAAATCATTATGAACTCTTTTTATGGTGTTCTTGGTTCAGGAGGTTGTCGATTCTATGACCAGCGTCTGGCCAGTTCAATCACCATGCGCGGCCACGAGATCATGAAGACCACCAGCCAATGGATTGAAGATGCGGGCTATGAGGTGATCTATGGTGATACTGACTCGACATTTGTGTCTCTGGATGATGAGCTCGATGCTGAGGCGTGCCAGGAAATCGGCAACCATCTTGCCGAAACGATCAATCAACGCTGGATAGAAAAACTGTCCAAGGATTACGGGCTTGAATGTCAGCTGGAAATTGAATTTGAAACCCACTTCAGCCGTTTTTTGATGCCCACCATTCGTGGCTCTGAAGCTGGCAGTAAGAAGCGTTATGCCGGTTTGACGGCCAGCTCAAAAGACAAAGAAGAACGCATTATTTTTAAAGGCCTGGAAACGGTTCGCACGGACTGGACCAATCTGGCCAGACAGTTTCAGGCGGGGTTGTTTGAGCATGTGTTCCATGACCGTGACCCAACAGAATTGGTGGTTAACACCGTCAAGAACACGCTGGATGGGTCACTCGATGCCGATTTGGTCTATCGAAAGCAACTCAGACGAAAGCTGGAACAATACGTCAAAAACATACCGCCGCAGGTCAAAGCAGCAAGACTCGCTGACGAGCAATATTCGGCTTCTGGAAAGTCACAAAAATATCAAAACAAGGGCTGGATAAACTATATCATCACCAAAAATGGACCGGAGCCTGTCGAGTTTCTACAAAGCCCGATTGACTATGACCATTATGTTGAAAAGCAATTGAAACCGATTGCCGACGGCATTCTTCCTTTTATCGGGCTTGATTTTAATGCTATTACCAGCCAACAGATAGAGCTGTTTTAGCCTACTGATTCAAACCTACAAGCAAACCAGACTAATCGCTCCGCTACTGGTTGGCACCGGAAAGCAGAAATCAATATAACCACCGATGCGTGCGACATGAACATGATCATTGGTGCCATCTGGTCTGTGCAGGTAGGAAATATAGATCCCTTGTCGGCTTGCCGTCATAACCGGGTTATAGCTTTCATCGCCATCGACGCTGGCGTTGTCAATCGAGTCTGTGAATGTGGTCGGCGCTGTCAAATCATTGGTCCAGTCACTGATGCCATCATGCCAGACATAGACATCTTGTTCTGAAACATCAAACTTTGACACATTCACATGGGGGTTGCCTGAGCTGGCAACGGCATCATTGGCATAGGCAATGTAGACATCGCCATTTTCGGCCAATACTATGGTTGGTGAGCCGTGCGCATCGGCATCGGCCGCTTCATTCCAGGAAATGCCGCTTTGTGCACCCGGTGCTCTCAGGTTGTTGGTCAGTGTTGAGGAAGCATCATCCCAGATAAAGGCATCGCCGCCAGCATCGCCATTCATCAGATCAGCTGGTCTTGCATTGGGGTCATACATCGATAACCAGACATGAGGATTCGCAGGCCCTGCGGTTTGCTGAACATAGCTGACCCAGACTTTGTCGTCTTTATCAATGACCATTGCAGGCACACCGCTGGCATCGGTTGCCGCAATCGCATTCACGCCAAAAGAATTTAATTCGTCGTTGGGCTGCCTTTGATTATTGGTCATTTGGGTTGCAACGTCATCCCAGATAAACACATCTCCACCTCGGTCTCTACCGGCGAAAGCGCTAGGAGCATCGACAACGCCTGCACTGGGGTCGTATTTAGACAACCAAACCTTGGGGTCGGTACCATTTTCACTTTGTTGAATATAGGAAATATAGACATTGTTGTTGCTATCAATAGCAATTGCAGGCGAACCCGAAGCATCGGTATTATTGCTCTGATTGTTGCCAACCGAGTCAAGTTCATCTTCCGGTGCGCGTAAGTTATTGGTCATTCTGGACGCACCGTCGTCCCAGACAAAGGCATCGCCAGTCAGTTGACCAGGCGCATAAGAGACGTGCGGTGGAAATTCAGGATTGGGATCAAACACGGATAACCAGATGCGATTGTTGGCACCGGCAATACCTTCCTGAAGATAAGCCACATAGACTAAGTCGTTGCTATCAATCGCCATTGCAGGTGAAGTCGAGGTTTCAAAATTTGCTCGATTCAAACTGAATGAATCCAATTCAGCGGCAGGTGCACGCAGGTTGTTGGTCATCCACGAGGCACCATCGTCCCAGATATACGCATCTTCTTCAGAGGAATCAAATTTGGTTAAAAAGATTTTGGCGTCCGCACCCGCACTCATTTCGGTTGAAAAAGCGATATAGACATCGTCATTACTGTCGATAGCGATGGCAGGGGCAACATTATCCGCATCAATGGTCGAGGCGGCAGCATTGTTGCTGATGGAATCTCTTGACGCAGTAGGCGCTGCAAGGTCGTTGGTTAATTCTCCTCGTTGAAAATTTGCGCCATCATCCCAGATAAAGACATCATTTTTCTCCACGTCATACTTGGACATAAAGATTTTCCGATCAGCACCTGAGGCAATGGTTCGGGTATAAGCCACATAAACATTGCCTTTTGAATCAATCGCCATTGCCGGGTTAGCGGCAGTGTAACCCAAAGAAATCTCGGAATCTATCGGGTCCATATTGCCCAAAGAGGTGGTCCAGGTTTTGCTGTCATGATCCCAGCCTTCAAACCTTTGACCCTTATTACGCAACAGATAAACATGTGTGATGGTGGAACCCGCCACTTCACGGGTGATCGCGGTATAGTAGGTATCACCAAAGCTGGCTGATGCGGCCCTGCCTTTTGCTATATCTGCTGCTCCAGCACCATCAACCGGGTCTTGATCTGACAAATTATCGACAAAAGATTGCGTCTGAACATCATACCCTCTGACACGATCCAGGGTTGCAGCTCCAGTGTCAGCAAACAGTTCGCTGCTGGCAAATAACGCCGTTATGACTATCATTTTTTTGCTGATTGCAATCATCACATTCCCCCGATACGACAGGCTATACATCACTCCAGATCATGCCTGAACAAGACAAATTTATGGAGCATAAGCGAATTGACACATAACCCCCAAAAACGGCTGTTAACAGAAGAACACTCTACTGGGCATTTTTTGCACGATCAGACAGCCTTGCGTTAATGCATCTGAATTGCTTTTCATCATACACTCTCAAAGAGTGTTTTTCAAAAAGTCACTATTGCTGCATACGGTATTGCAACAGCTAAACGATAAGCTACCCACTTAAACACTATCCATTGTCACTTTCAAGTCATAAAATGGTGTCATCTCACCTACATTAGTCAACCACAACAGGAGTCATGAGAATGAAGTTCCAAAGCATCTTCAACCTTCTTTCCAGCAGTATTATCATCGCTCTGGTGATAACCGTTTTCAACCTGCAAAACCGTTTGCAGCAAACCGAGATCGTGGTGAAAGATGGCGGCGTGCATGCCCGGTTTATCACAACTCAGCAGGTGTCAGTGTTGAATGCCAATGGTCTGGAAATTATCAAACTTGACTCGGATCGCCAGGACTCTTCAGGCTATGGCGACGGCATTGTGCTGGTCAATGAAGGACAGGGGTTGAAAAATCAGGCGAAAAAAATCCAGGCCTCTGTGCAAATTCGCGCCAATGCCCAATTGGGCGGCATGGTGGCTGCGCAGTCTTATCGTCTGTTTAAGACCATGCCAGATGGCCGCATGAAACTGGAACCCATTGTGCCAGAAGCCGACAATAAGCAGCTTTAATTCATCTCAATATTCAGCATTTGATCCAATGCTTTGTGCCCGATAGCGTGCTGCGGCATCTTCATGGCCACGATTTCAAAATGATCACTGGCGGGTTCCAGCCTTCCCTGTTTGAGATCAATCAGGCCAAGATAATAGTGCGGCAAAACAAAGCCCTCAGATGCGCCGAATAACAACGCTTGGTTCAAAGCTGCTTCGGCCTGTTGCAGTTGGCCCAATCGATAGTGCACCACCCCCAGATTATACAAAGAATCAAACTGCCCGGGCTTGACAGATAAGGATTTTTTAAAGAACTTCAACGCTTTGAGATTGTCTTTGCTGCCCAATGCCAAAGCCCCAAGCCGATTGAAGGCATCGGTATTGTGGCGACTTAAAGACAGCACGGCCTCATAATTAGCTTTAGCCGCGTCATTATGCCCTTGGTGACGCCTGGCATCACCGACAATCAAATGACTGTCCAAATGGTCTTGAGCAACCCTTGGTTTGATTCGTTTGGTTATAAAATATTCCCTCTCCGCATCCCCTAACTCAATAGCACGCATACCGTAGCTCAGTGCCTGCTCCAGATGTTTGGAATTTTTTTCCTGCTCTGTTTGCGTGTATGTTTTCGCCAGATTCAAATACAGTCTGGCGAGGTTGTTAAAGGGGATAATATGTTTAGGATTCAGTTCTATCGCTTTGGACAACGATTCAATCGCTTCGGGATAGCGTTTTTCATTCAGATACATCGCCCCGAGATTTCCATGGGCAATCCAGGCATTGGGGTTCTTATCGATCGTAGCCAGCCAAAGAGTAGTCTGGTTCTTGTACTGCGCCTGTAAGCCCCAACTGTTAATGGCGTAAAAAACAATCATCGCCAGAAAAGCCAAACCAGCAATACGCTTATCCAGCCTGAACGCTAAACGGTGCACCACACTGACCAACAAAGCAAGCATAGCCGCCGAAGCCAGATATTGAAAGTGATCCGCAACGAACGAGAATTGCATGGGAAACACATTGAGAAATCCCAAGGCCGGAAAAAGCGTGCCACAATAAATCAAAAAAGCAGCCAATGGGCCTCGCCCGATTTTTTCTCTGTTTGCCCAAAGCAACAGCACAACAATAAATACACCCAATGGAAACAGGCTCTGCCAGAGCACTGAGGGGTCGATTTGCCAACGAGGATAAATAAATGTGAGATTCAGGGGCAGAATCAACTTTTCACTATAAAACCAGATTGCCCGACCGGCTATAAGACTTCTCTCAACAAACGACAAGTCCCAGGCTTCACCGATAGCTCCTGCATGCCCCTGTTCCATCCAGATGGTTAAACAGCCCATGCCAACTCCGGCTAGAATAAAGGGCACCAATCGCAGGAATACCATTCTATCCAGGCTGTGTTTCCACCATAAAAGCAACATAATCACAAAGGGTAACGTCGCCGTTATGGTTTTGCTGCCCAAAGCAAGCATAAACAGCAAAGCCGACAGGAAATAGAATACATTGGACTGATTGGGCGCGTTTATCTGTTTTTTGCAGTGCCATTTCAGAAAAGTCAGCATCGAAGCCATATAAAATAAACCAGACAAGACATTTTTGCGCTCGCTGACCCAGGCGACCGATTCGACATTGACCGGATGCAGTGCAAACAAGGCGGCAACAGCAAATGGCCAGGGCACCCCCAAATGACACAGAACCAACCACAGAAGTATCGCCACAGCTATATGCAACAAGATATTAACAATGTGATAGCCCAGCGGGTTCTGTTGCCAGAAGTGATGTTCAAGCAAAAAGCTCGACCACACTACGGGGTAATACTGTGCGGTTGCCAGTGGGTTGAGCCAAATCTCTTTCAAGCCAGCAGCGAGTCCATCTGCATAAAACTCGGGAGCCTTGCCGACATGATGGTCGTCATCCCAGATAAATCCATTTTGTGTGGAAGGCAAGTAAACTACAAGGACTGCGCTGCAAAGCAACAGGATCTTTAAAAAAACAGGTAAAGAGGTCTTTTCTCCTTGGGTAAATTTTATTAGGCTCATTCTTTATCAGTTGCGAGATACAGCAGAAGACGTTGACTCACGGTATTACACATGGGCACTAATAATAAAGCAAATGACTATTCGGGTGTGGATTTGCACGCCATGGAAGCGGCTAAAAATCAAAATGAATGGCTGATGCGTGAGTTCAGACCCTATCTGGGCGAGCATGTCTGTGAGGTAGGGGCCGGTCAGGGCAATCTGACTTCGCAGCTTTTGAATGAATCTATCAGTTCACTTACCTCATTTGAGCCCTCCGATGCTATGCACGTCAAACTGAAACAGAAATTCAATGATGCCGAGAGTTTTGCGGCAATTCACGGCACTATCAACCCCAGGGATAGCAGCTATGAAGGCGCATTTAACTCAATGGTCTATATCAATGTTCTTGAACATATTGAAGATGACCGTAAAGAACTTGAAGAAGTACATCGCTGCTTGCAAGACAATGGCTTTCTGTTGATTTATGTGCCTGCACTTCGCTGGTTATACAGTGATTTTGACAAACGCATCGGTCACTATCGCCGCTATCACAAAAATGAGCTGATTGAATTGGTGCAGAATGTCAGTTTCAAAATTATTCAGGCGCGTTATGTGGATATATCTGGCATTATCCCGTGGTATGTTGCGATGGTTGTGTTGAAGAAAAACTTGAACCCATTTACAGTAATGCTCTACGATAGCTTAGTGTTCCCTGTAAGCAAAAGCCTTGAATCTGTTGTGACTCCGCCAATCGGCAAAAATATCCTGCTCATAGCTCAAAAGCGTGAATTCTCTGAACGTTGAAATTATCTGTCATAATTCCCTGTTTTAACGAAGCAGCCACTATAGAGGCGTTGATTGAAGCCGTAGTTAGTGCGCCTTACCCAGACAAAGAAATTATTGTTGTCGACGATCACTCCAACGATGGCACGCGAGAACGTCTGCAAAAGGAACTAGCGCCCAAAATCAACAAACTGGTTTGCCATGATTCCAATCAAGGCAAGGGAGCGGCACTGCGATCAGGGTTCGCTGAAGCTACTGGCGACATTATAATAATTCAGGATGCTGACCTGGAATATGATCCGCAACAATACCCCTTGTTAGTCGACCCCATTCAGTCCGACTGCGCTGATGTGGTCTATGGTTCTCGATTTCGAGGCGATGCCCCGCATCGGGTACTCTTTTTCTGGCACAGTGTTGGCAATCGCTTGCTGACGCTACTTTCCAATATGCTATCGAACCTGAGCCTGACGGATATGGAAACCTGCTACAAAGCGTTTCGAGCAGAGACCATAAAGGACATCAACATTGAGGAAAATGGCTTTGGCTGCGAACCGGAGATCACAGCCAAGGTTGCCAGACTGAAATGTCGTATTTATGAAGTTGGTATTGCTTATTATGGGCGCACCTATGACGAAGGAAAAAAAATCAACTGGCGCGATGGTCTGTGGGCGATATGGTGCATCCTGAAGTACAATATTCAACCAGGCATACATAGCTTAAAGACCCGGTTAACAGGGAAACATTCTTCCTCATGAATTCGAAACACAGCTTGCATAAAGGGCACGAAGAACGGCAGCAAAAAAAAGGCCCCGTTGTGCTGCTGAACCCACCCTGGATCACCAAGGACCGTACTGTCTGGCATGGCATCAAAGGAGCTATGCCGCCACTAAGTTTGTTGTCCATTGGCGCTGTATTAGAAGAAGCAGGTTTGGAAGTTCAAGTCATCGACGCTCATCTGCATTCCCTGTCTGAAGACGCCATTTCCAAACAAATTGCCGAGATTCAACCGTCATTAGTTGGCATCACCATGATGACCTCAACGGCGATCACCTCACATCAAATAGCTCGACTTATCAAACAAGTCGATGACTCGATAACCGTGGTTGTCGGGGGGGTGCACCCTGATGCCTTGCCAGAAGAAACCCTGCGTAATGCCAGCATCGACTATGTCGTGCGCGGCGACGGTGAATACACCCTGCTGGAACTGGCTACAGGAATCGCAAAAGAAGAAATCACTGGCCTGTGCTACCGCAGCAATAATCGCCCAGTCATCAACCCGGCACGGGCCGCTGTTGATATCAATCAGTTACCACCTTATGCCTATCACCTGATTCCCATGGGCAAATATTATCCCGCTGTAGGAGCTTACCGGAAACTACCCGCCATCAGCATGTTGATGACACGAGGTTGCCCCGGCAAATGCATCTTCTGCAATTCGGCTGAAACGGCATTGCGAACCCGTGATGCTGAAAAGGTTGTGGAAGAGATTATTCACTTACGCGACACTTATGGCATTCGGGAAATTCAGTTCTATGACGACACCTTCACGGTGGCGAAAAAAAATGCCCTGCACTTTGCCAAACTAATGAAAGAACGCCAGGTTGGTGTCAGTTTCAGTGTGTTCGCACGCACCGACTGCTGGAGCCCTGAAATGGCGCAAGCCTTGAAAGAAGGCGGTTGTCACCAAGTGATGTTCGGCATTGAATCCGGCAGCCAGAAAATGCTCGAAGTATTACGCAAGGACATTGACCTGAAGAAAACGGAAGCGGCAGTCAAGGTTGCCAGAGCTGCCGGGCTGGAAGTGCGTTCCGCCTTTATCTTCGGCACTCCTGGGGAAACCGAGGACACCTGCCAGGAAACCATCGACTATGCACTGAAACTCGATTCAGATCTGGCTATTTTTAATATCACCACGCCCTACCCCGGCACCCAGCTCTACGACTGGGCCCAGCACAAGGGGCGGCTACTGACACAGGATTGGTGGGAGTATGAGCTCGGCGGCACCATCATGGAACTGGACAGCATCAGCAATGAAACACTGCGCTATATTTACGACCGCGCCTTTAAAACCTACTACAACCGACCCAAAATGTACTGGCAACGCCTGAAAAAGATTCGCTCATTCAGCCATTTGAAAGACTCAATCGATGCCTTTGCCCAAATCATGATCAAAACCAAGTTTTCCAAACGTGGCAACTATCAAAAGGCTTGGTTGGCGCACCAACGCGAGGATTTTTTCGATGTTGATTTTGATGAAATGATAAAGAAGGACAGCGTAATATTTCGCTCTTTTTCATAGAAAAAGATGTTTCACAAGGTTATTATCAGTTTCTTGAAACAACTTGTTTTCCAGGTTGTATTCTTAACTTTAAACGGACAGAAACAGACCACAAAATACAGAATCAGGGAGTACTATGACTTTTTCAGCGACAGAGCAATTTGCAAACAAATCTGTTTACACATGGCAAGTGGGTAAGGCTTTACGTGATAGCGAACACTTTTCCACTCGATTATCAGTTGAACCTTATGATGATGACCTACCCTTCCCAGAATACTTCAAACAGTTTATTCAACAAGCCGATGTTGCAAAAATAGACAGTTTGTTGATTGGTTGTTGGGGTGAGGCCTATGAAGAAAATAGCAGCCAGGCCATCAAGCTGTTGATTGAACACCAAGCTGCATTACCAAACTTAAAAAACCTGTTTATTGGTGATATGCAACTTGAAGAGTCTGAAGTGTCATGGATTCAGCAATCTGACATTTCACCGATTTATCAGGCATTTCCAGAACTGCAAGTTTTGAAGGTACGCGGCAGCGAGGGCCTGTCTCTTGGAACCATTGAGCATAACAAACTTCAACGTTTGATTCTGGAAACCGGAGGTATGTGTAAAAGCCTTCTGGAAAGTGTTCGTCTGGCCAATCTGCCAGAACTCACTCACCTGGAACTATGGCTGGGCGAAGATGATTATGGTTGCACTATAGACACTCAAGACATCAAGGTTTTTCTGGATAGTCTGCAAACCCAATTCCCCAAGTTGCACTACCTTGGCTTATGCAATTATTATCTGAGTGATGAATTGGCGCAGTGTATTGCTGAAAATGGTATTCCCAGCAAAATCACCACCCTTGATTTGTCAAAAGGAAACCTCAGTGATCAAGGCGCTCAAGCGCTTTTAGAGTGCAATCAACTATCCTCCTTGTCCACTCTGGACTTACATCATCATTATCTGTCCCAAGCAATGATGGACCAAGTCAGCAGCTTGGCGGCAACGGTTGATGTGAGCGAGCAAAATGAAGAAGACAAAGACGATGATGAAATATACCGTTATATTTTCGTGTCAGAATAGATAGTCGTTCCAATAATGCCAAAGGGCAAACATTGGTTGATTGTTGGCTCAGAACAAGACCCGCGCGTAAAAGGTTTTCAACAAGCTCTTATTAACAAAGGTCTTCGTTCAGCAACCGTTCTGGATTATCAAAGCAAATGGGAAACTATTGTTCCTGATATGGTCACACCTGAAACTCATCTGCGTATCGAATCTCCAGGGAGCAACCTGACTGTCATTCGAGAGCTGATGCTGCAGGGTATTGGTGAGGCGGAAGAATCGGGCTTAGGCGTCTGCTCATCCAGACAAATAGCGAATTCAGAGTTGGAAAAGGGCGAATTTATTGCTCCACATCAGTTTTATTTTGGACTGAAACAACGCCTGCAAGGCTTGCAAGAACTTCTGCACGCACACCCTATCGCAGGCAGCTTAAACCATATTCCGGATATATTAACGTTTTTCGATAAACAACAGTGTCATCGACAACTCGACAAACACGGTATTATGCAACCGCTCGCCTTATATGACGTTCAAAGCTATACAGAATTACGCGAAAAAATGCACCGACATTCGATTAACAATGTCTTTGTAAAAACTCGCTTCGGCTCAGCTGCCAGCGGCATTATTGCACTGAGAACCCAAGGGTCTCGGGTGCAGGCACAGACAACCATAGAGCAAAGCAATCAGCGTTTTTATAATACCTTACGTTTGCAATTACTGAACGACGAAAATCAGGTTGCCGCTCTTATTGACAATCTCTGCCGCTGGGGGGTTCAATGCGAAACCTGGTTGCCAAAAGCTAAAGTCGGTGGACTGAACAGCGACTGCCGTTTATTACTGGTGGCAGGTGTTGCTGATTTTCTGGTATTACGTAAAAGCAAAACCCCCATCACGAATCTGCATTTACTCAATGAACGAGCAGATATTTCAGAACTGACATCTCTGATGAACCCAATTGACTGGAATAGCGTGCTCCAGACTGCGCGCAAAATCAGTTCCCTGTTCCCTCACTCTTTTCAGCTGGCCATTGATCTGGCAGTGCATGAAAATCTGCGAGATCATTCTGTTTTAGAACTTAATGCCTTCGGTGATTTCATACAAAATATTCAACATAAGGGGATGAACAGCTATGATTGGCAATTACACCAATATGCACACTAAACAGTTTTATGATTAATGCAAACCACTGCATTGGCAGTCATAATATTATCTTTCTCAGCTTTGACACTCTTCGTTATGACGTGGCATATCAGGCAATGCATCAAGGCCGCACGCCTTTTTTGCAACAATTATTGCCAGATGGTCAGTGGGAAAAACGACACACTCCAGCGACGTTTACCTATGCCGCCCATCACGCGTTCTTTTCTGGTTATTTGCCAACCCCGATTCCCAAACCGAAAGACTATCAGCGCCTATTCGCTTGCGACTTTTCAGGCAGTTCTACAACTGGCGAAAATACCTGGGTAACTGAAGAAGCCACCATAATCCAAGGCTTGGGAAAAGCGGGTTATCATACGATCTGTATTGGTGGTGTGGGTTTTTTCAACCGTCAAAACAAACTTGGCCGTGTGTTACCTGACCTTTTTATGGAAAGCCATTGGTCTTTAGAATTAGGGGTAACCAACCCAAACTCGACCTTTCATCAAATAACGCTTGCCCAGCATCGTCTGCAACAGCTTGATAAAAACACGCGCTTTTTGTTGTTTATCAACCTTTCTGCCATGCACCAACCAAATTGCATCTTCAGCAAAGGCAAAACACAGGATTCTGTTCACACCCAACTTGATGCTCTTGCCTATGTTGATCAACAACTGCCGAGCTTATTTGACACTCTGCAAACCTATGGCGAGACATTATGCATTTTGAGCAGCGATCATGGCACCACCTATGGTGAAGATAGCACCTGGGGACATGGTGTTGCTCATCCAAATATATGGGATGTTCCTTATCGAGAGTTCACTTTAGGCAGCAAGCAATGAACAACACCAATATCAGCTCAGCTGAACAGCAATTGCAAAGCTACTTGTCAGGGGAACCTTACCTGAATTATGTCTATTCTTACCCTCATAAGACCAGTTATCGGGACTTCGCAAAGCCGAAATCGTTGAAACAAGTATGGCAAGATGAAGATAAAAGTTCGCTGTTTCTTTATCTGCACATCCCTTTTTGCGAAATGCGCTGCGGTTATTGCAATTTATTCACTACCACCAATCCCGAAGAAAACTTGGTCGATAACTATCTGCAGGCATTGGAACGACAGAGTATTGCAACGGCTGAATATATGCAAAACGACTTCCATTTCGAGCAATTAGCTTTCGGCGGTGGCACTCCAACGTATTTATCGCCGCAGCAATTGCAATCATGCTTTGATATTCTCCAAACACACCTGAATGCAAGACAGTTGCCAGCTTCAGTCGAAGTATCACCCAATACAGTTGACCCTGAACGTTTGTCGGTTCTAAAACAAGCCGGTGTTGAACGCATCAGTATGGGGGTCGAAAGTTTTGATCAGAAAGATTTAAAGGCATTAGGTCGTCCACAATTGGAGGGAAATGTTGAAAGAGCCTTGCAAACCATTCGCGACAGCAAGATTAATCGATTGAATATTGACCTTATTTATGGCGGGTATAACCAATCATTAGCAAGTTGGCTATATAGCGTTGACCAAGCATTGGCCTGGCAACCGGAAGAAATTTTCATCTACCCTCTGTATGTTCGCCCACTTACGGGACTGGGGCGTAAACAACAAAACGACATCGAAGATCAACGATTGCGTTTTTACTTTTCTGCTCGCGAGCATTTACTGAAGGCTGGTTACGAACAATCATCCATGCGCATGTTTATTCGCCAGGATTCTCCGATTCAGACGAGCCGATACCGCTGTCAGGAAGATGGGATGATAGGCTTAGGTGCCGGTGCTCGATCGTATACAGAAAACCTGCATTATTCATCTCACTACGCCGTCGCCAAGCCCCAGATTAAAAATATCATTCGGCAGTATAACAACACCCGGGATAGTGATTTTTCCTCAGCCAGTTACGGTATCAGTATCGATATTAACGACCAGAAACGACGCTATGTGTTACTGAGTTTGCTTCAAGTTGCAGGCCTTTCTTTCTCGGACTATCACACTAAATTCAAGTCTGACGTGCTGCAAGATATACCTCAACTGACACTGCTGAACAAATACAAGCTGGCAGATCATAGTGATAAAACAATTCAGTTAAATGAAAAAGGCATTGCTCACTCAGACCTGATTGGTAATTGGTTATTTACCGAACATATCAGCCAGCGAATGCAAACCTGGGTCTGGGCATGAATGCTTCGATACTGAGCATCCTATACCGGGGTTCATTACTCAGCTGCAACTATGATTGCAGCTACTGCCCCTTCGCTAAAGGCAAAGATAACCGTGAATCATTAGCCCAGGACGCCGCCCAATTGACTGATTTCGTCAATTGGGTCAAGCAGCAGCAGCGACCCATTCGAGTCTTATTCACACCCTGGGGTGAAGCGTTTATCCGTCGTTATTATCAGGAAGCCATATTAGAGTTAGGGCAAATGCCTCATGTCGAACGTGTCGCTATACAAACTAACTTATCTCTTTCAAACAGCGCCATTGACCGTTGCCAGAACGATAAACTGGCCCTATGGTGTACATACCACCCCAGCCAGACATCACGTGACGATTTTTTAAAGAAATGCGAGTATTTATTGGAAAGAAAAATACGTTTCAGTGTCGGCATGGTTGGAAACCGTGATGAACTGGATGAAATCGCAGCAATGCGTCAATCACTACCTCCAGAGGTCTATCTCTGGATAAATGCCAACAGAGATGAACAGAGCGATTATCAAGTTCATGAACTGGAATTGCTCAAGAAGATTGATACTCTATTTGAAAAGAATTTACACCTGTACTCAAGTTATGGAAAAGCCTGCCGGACCGGCTCTGAGGTCATTTCAGTGGATGGTAAAGGAAATGTTCAACGCTGCCATTTTATCAAGCAATCTCTCGGCAACCTCTATGATGGCTCACTGTCATTCACACAAGCACCTTGCACACAAACAATCTGTGATTGCCATATTGGCTATATTCATATGCCAGAGCTGAAACTGTATGATGAGTTTGGGGATGGCATTCTGGAAAGAATACCAACAACTCATAGCTGATGTTCAAATTATCAAACAAAGTTTACTTTCCTTAAAACAACACATTTAGTCACAAGCAAATCACCATCACAGCACCATTAGAGGCAACAATAGGAAAACACCAGGTATTGATATCCCTCTCTGCAAACGGCGGTAATTGATTCCTCAAGACATCGCCGTTTTTAAAAATATGCACATTCACCGGACCCGGCGCCCAGCCGGGATCGAGGTTTAAGTTGATTTCCTCGAGGTTGCTCAGGTTGTTGGGGTCACTATCGGAATTGTTCGGTTCAGTGTCACGGATGGCTGAGACGATGTCTGAGCTGGCGTAGATGTTGATGAAGTTAAAACGGATTTCAAAGCCATAAGCATTCCAGGGTTCTCCTCCTGCGGCTTGCGCATGGCAGAGTTGGCAACGGCGTTCACTGGAGCTTGAAGCCGGGTAAAGCGTTTTCCAAGTGTCCAGAATCTCTTCTCTGGCAAAAACCTGCTGACTCATCAGGAAAACCAGACATAGCATCCATGGTACGGCGGAATATCTCATCTTTTAACCAATTATTTTACAAACCCTAAGTCTTTGACACTGAAGTTACTTAAGTTTGGTAATAGTTCATCCAGTTCATTATCAGTAAACCCTCCGTACCATTTGGCAATGGTGGCACTCATCTGGTTATGCGAGGTGCTGGGCACCAGAATGCCGCGACTGTTGGCAATGTACTGCGGGTCATCGCCACTGAACAAAGGATAGGTTCCAAAGACTTGTCCACCATTGATCAGATTTTGTCCTCCCATCACCAGTTGGTGTCCACCCCAGCCATGATCCGAACCACTTTGATTGCCCACTGATGTCCGGCCAAAGTCGCTGTTGGTGAAAGTCAGCACATCATCTGCTAACCCCATTTCTTCAAGAGCCGAGTTGAAAGCCAGCAATGCGTCACTCAATTGTTTGAGATTGCTGCTGTGTCTGCCGGCCAGATCATTGTGGGTATCAAAGCCGCCCATATGAAAATAAAAGGCTTGCTGGGTGTTGGCAACGCCCAGGCTGACTCGTGAATTGATTAAGTCAGCAATATTTTTCAAACCCTGTCCTACGCGCGTTGCAGGAAAGGCTGTCGTCAGTGTGATGACTGTCGACTTTGTTGCTTCTCGCACAAAATCACCTCGTTCGATTGAGGTTTTGAAGGAATTGCCGTATTCGTTCAAAAAGGCGTTGTTGTAGTCGTGATCATACAAAGCCAGTAAGGCTTCACGGCGTTTGCGCTGGGAAGCAACATCATCACGATAGCCGAAAATGGGTAGAATTCTCCCACCGTAACCAAATGGTTTGGTTTTCGTGCCTTCCTGCCAGACATTAGTGGTTCCTGAAGCACTTAAGTTCATGGGAATCTGCGCTGTCCAACTATTGTCATCATCATAACGGTCAGCGATGCGACCAGCCCAGCCAGTTCGACGTTCACCTTCAAATGGCAGGCCTGAACGAATGAAGTTTTTCTGTGTTATATGAGAAAACAGTTTTGGCGGTAAGTCCACCGATCTAGCCTGATAGCTTGCGGCAGTTGTCGGCTCTTTCAGCGCGCCCACATTGGCAATAAAAGACAGTTTATTTTGATCATACAACTGTTTTGCGCCCGTCATGGCAGGGTGAATGCCATAGTTTTCGCTGCCAGATTCAATCTGCAGAATATCATCCCGGTTTAAGGCACGAGAACCGCGTTGTTCCATGTAGGCGGCATAGTCTTCATCGGTGTCTTTGACCAGCATATTGCAATCGTTGCCTCCTTCGAGATAGACGCACACCATGGCTCGATAGCCTACAGGCCTGGTCGCAGCCAACACTGTACTGGAAAGTGTTCCCAATGAAGTAAATGAACTGGTTGTTCCTAGCGCGCCATAGAGGGCACATTGTTTTAAAAATTCACGACGGGTTCTGTTGTTATTCATGATGGCCTCCTTTTTAGCGTTGGTAGTTGTATTCAGGCGACACTAGCAGCACGGTTAATGCTTCTGTGGCACGGTGTTTTCGATTGGCAGCAGCACTGCCCTGATCATCAAGCCCAGCTAAATAAGCGATCATCACGCTGCGCATTCTGGCTGACATCAAACCACCCAATAAGCGTTCATCATAAAAGTCCAACAGATCGTTCAGGTCATCGGCCAGCTGTTCAGCCTCGTTCAAATTCAAGATCATTGCTCGACGCGAATCCGTCGAATAATGGCTGCCATTGCCCAGATCATCATTACCCGTTTTTGCCGATGTCGCGATATTATTCATTGTTGACAGCAACAACGGCACGATAGCATCGGTGTAAAGTGTGAATTCAGGGGCCACTAAACCCGCCTCTGCAATCGCTGGTGGGGCATCATCAGGTGCATAAAAGTTAAACACCGTTGGCGCACTAAAGGGCCGTTGGCCTAATTCCCGTGCTGGATTTGCGTAACGGATAGCATCAATATCCGATTGTGCATTGAAGGCTCGCCACACTTGAGCAACGCCTATAACCGGTTCTTTGATTTTGCCACCCGTTGGATTGCTCGGTGAGTTAATAGCCACAGGGTCCAACAAAATGGCCTTGATGACCGCGCCCAGATCACCACGTTCTCCATTGCCATTATTATTAAAAACCGTTGCGACTCGCGCTACATAAGCCGGTGGTGGGTTACTCATCACCAAACGTTCAATCAGTCGTTTGGCCATGAAAGGCCCTACATTAGGGTGGTCAAAAATATTTTTCAACGCCAGATCCAGGTCCTGTTCCTGAGATAGACCCGCACTATTCACATGACCATTTAACAATGTTTTGCTGCCAAAATCATGAAACGAGCCATTGGCCCAGACCACCATCGGCAACAAATCCCACTCATCAAACACAAAAGAGCCGTTATGGAAAGTCCAGCCAGTGAACACTCTTGCCAGATTGCGAATGGTGTCCTGGTTGTAGGTCTCAACCTCTTTGCCATCAACCAGGTCTGGAGTGCCATCCAATTTCAACTTGATCAGACCAATACTGAACAACTGCATGATTTCGCGGGCATAGTTCTCATCAGGTTCACCGAATCGACCAGATTTCTGATTACCAACAAAACTTAAATAACGCCCCATTGCCGGATTCAGCGTAATGCCTTTTATCAGGTCAAAATAATTGCCAAAAGCGTGTTGCGCCAGAATATCCTCATAAAATGTCAACGAACGAGTTGTCGCCAATGAGTTACCCAACTCATCAGAAATCACCATTATCTGGCTTAAAGCATAGACTACTCTTTGCCTCAATTGGTCATTGCCCCGAATGACACGTTGCCACCAGCCATCCATGCGAGTGCGCGATGAGGCAGACCCTTCTAAAATGGCAAGGGCGATATCAATACATTGCTGCAATGTATTAATGCCATCTCTGCGGCAATTGGAGTCCTGACGCCAGTTGGATTCATTCAATTCATTGCGTCTAGCTGCCTGATTAGCTGCTAGATCAGCAATGTACATTGCTGAAGACGACACTCTTGGCTGGTTAAGTTGCTCATCAATCCAGGCCTCATAACCAATTTCCAACACCCGATCCAGTTCAGCTTTTGTGGGTCCGAAAGTGGCTCTGGCCAAAAACAATTGAGCTTCAGCACGTGTTGTAGGGCCATTTTTTAGAACGCCAAATATTTCTACCAAAGACCAACTGCCGGTTGTGTCTGCTTTTAGTTTAATAAGGATAGTGTTTTCAGTCAGTTCGCTAGCCGTTATATCAAATCCATTCACTCCATTTTGCAATTCTCCAACAAGCACACCATTGATATAGATTTCCAGCTGTGCTGCATTAGAAATATTTTCCATCTCGATTGTCAGGCGGATATCCTGATCCAGCTTTCCAAAGAAGAATTCAATGCCATCTGGATATCGGTCACTGTGGTAACCATAGGTATTGTGTTGCCCGACTCGCAGGCGGATACTGCTCTGCTCTTGCAACAAAGATGTTATAACAGGAACCAAGGAAGCCAGGTCTTTCTGAGTCTGACTTTGGCTATAGCCTGGCATGGAACAGCCTATCAGCAATATGAAAAAAAGTGTGCGATAGCGAGGAGATTTACGAGTGAAGAGGCGCAGTAATGTCATATAAGGTCACGATGCATGATGATTAAACATACTCCCTTTTAAAACAACACTACTTAAGAGAGTCTCATATTTTGCAGCTGCCTATCTCAAACGCCTCAGCGTTGGCGAGATACACTCCGGACACTTGCATGTTTACTTCAGCGCAAAGCCCCATTTATTTTGCGCGCAAGATATAGTAGCAAAATATTTCTGTATTAACAATCACTTATCCTGCAAGCTTGACGAGATTTTCTTACAGATGGTGTTGATAGCCAGCTGTTCCTGTTCTGTCAACATTACCTTGCATTGCATATTGCTGAAAATATGTGAGGTCTTTTGCTTTAACGCTTTGCCTTGTTCTGTCAATTTAATGACCCTTGCCCTTTCATCCTCCACTGATTTATCTCGCTGAATATACCCCTTTCCTTCCAGCCGTTTCAAAACTGGGGTCAACGTTCCTGAATCAAAACACGTTTCTTCACTGAGTGCTTTAATAAACACAGTATCTTCATTCCAAAGACTCATCATGACCAAAAATTGTGGGTAAGTCAGATCAAACTCTTTTAATTGGGGGCGATATTCACGAATCATTGCATTTGAAGTTGAATACAATGAAAAACAAACCATCGCTGAAAAATCGAATTCTCTGGTGTTAGTTGTCATCAGTGCCAGTCTTTAGAATAGTTCGGATACATCTTATCATCGGTTATTTATTAGGAAACTTCTAAGCATACAACATACGGTCGTTCAGTTCTGTGCAACAACAAGCTTTGATCACAAATCAGAGCGATTCATGGCTGCTACAAACCTTTCCTTAACATCAATAGATCGGTTAAATCGCATTTAAATTACATGGGGCTGGTTAAAAATGGCCTGATAATTATAAAATTGAAAAATCTTGTGACGAATTGAGATGAATTTGGCAATAGATAAAGCATCGCTGGCTTCAGCATAAATTGTAATAGTTCGATCACATCAACGACACCAATAAAAGGAGGCATTGTTATGACAGTAATACTTTCACGAGGCGATAAAGGCCCTGATGTAGAAAAGCTACAAAAGAATTTAAACAAAGTCGGCGCAATGCTTGAAGTTGACAGTGATTATGGCGTTGCAACCGAACGCGGTGTTAAGCACGGACAAAGTACCGCCGGTTTCCCTATTACGGGCAAGGTCAACCAACAACTGTTGGACTGGGTTGAAGCACAGCAAGACCCATTTCCTCAGTTAGCCAATGAAGGGGTAGCTTTTCTGGCCAGAGAAGAAACTGGGGGACTTGCTTACTATGACCTTGTAGCGAAAGCACCGCACTACCCAGGTGAGAGCAGTGGCATCACCATCGGCGTCGGATTTGATTTGCGATACCAGTCTCGTGACACTTTTGAAACGAATTGGTCTGCCTATTTAACATCATCAGTGATAAATGAACTGATATATGATATTGGTCGTCGTGGCACCAAGAAAAGAGTCGCTGAACTGAAGTCGATGGGCATAGAAATTCCATTCACCATTGCCTGGAATGTTTTTTTAAACCACACGCTGCCCAACTATTATGACTTGACACAAACGATATATCCAAGTTTGCCAGACCTGCCAATGCTATGTTCTTCAGCCTTGGTCAGTCTGGTGTATAACCGAGGGGCAAGTTTGTCCGGCAGCAGGCGCAGGGAGATGAAAAGTATCCAGAGTATTTTAGAAAAAGCCTCTGACGGATCGTTAAACAACAGTGAACGAAAACAGATTTTGCTGGACATTGAAAACGAGTTTGTTCAAATGAGACGGCTCTGGCCTCTCAACACAGGGCTTGGAAAAAGACGTCAAGAAGAAGCCAACCTGTGGCGACGTGGTTTGGCTGAACTTTGATCTTGCTTTATCGAGAATGAACTTCCTTTCCAGCATTTTAATTGCAGATTTGCATTATGAAAGCCCTCAGCATCATTCAAGAGACAATAAAAAAAGTTTTCAATTTCACCCTTTTGGGGGATGCAAATCCTCACGGATATATATTATATTAAATCCACTTTGATTCAAGGATGACTCAAGCAGTCAAACAGGATGTTGCTCTAATGAATCAGAGTAAATGCAGTATTGCGGTGGCCAGGATGGCTTTTTCAAAATGGATTTGACGCATTGCTGTTATTGACTGAAAAGGCCGTCAAACCTAGGTTTGACGGCCTTTTCTTTACCCCCCACCAAACCATTAAATCCAAAAATACATCCATTAAAGTGTATTTTTATAAGAAAATTTTCACTCACAGGTGTTTTTTTCTATTTCTATTTGTAGTTTCTTTTTGCTGAAATTTGCTTTTTTACGCCTGAAAACGAAAAAAATGAATTGTAAAAAAGTTTTAAATTTCACCCTTTTGGGGGAGGCGAAGAATTTTTTATTTCGCTATATTATCCCTACTTGAGTCACGGATGATTCTAGTTTTTAAACGACAAGGTAGTTATATTCGAGTCAAAAAGTTAAGTAGTGTGGGATCAGGACAGCAGCAGTATTTAGAAGGATTTTGCGCAATACGGACACTTTTTAGGAATGGGGTGCTGACAGTGACGTCGGCACCCTTATTTCTTTTTCAGGCTTTCTTTTTCAGGCTTTCTTTTTCAGGCTTTCTTTTTCAGGCTTTCTTTTTCTGTGTTTTCTTTTTCTGTGTTTTCTTTTTCTGTGTTTTCTTTTTCTGTGTTTTCTTTTTCTGTGTTTTCTTTGCAAAGACTGACACCTTGTTCAAAACGATTGCATCAAAAACAAATCCAGAGCTTATGTCCAGAGCGCAGGTTTTCTGCATTTAATAATTGTCGAAACATTTTTTTGGAAATATTCTAATAAATTGGCATACTGCAGAGCACAAGTCGTTGATTAATAACCCTCGAAGAATGTGGTAATCATAGAATGACAAAAGATGCTATCAAACCCAGGTTACTATTTATCACTAAAGACGCCAATGGTGTCGCGGCCCGTTATCGTGCTACGGACTATATCGAACAACTCAATAAGGCCAATTGGAACACATCCCAATGGCCTGCAAGCGGTGGCCTGAAAAGCATTCCTGCACTGATAAGAGCAAGCTTGAATGCTGATATTGCTCTGATTCAAAGAGAAATGGTTTCCACCGCCATGTTATGCCTTATCAAGCTGTTTAATCACAAACTGATCTATGACTTTGATGATGCAGTTTTTTTGTATGACGATGGCACTTACTCAAAATGGCGAAGCAAACGGTTCAGTCGTATTGCCCAGACAGCCAGCTTGATGCTTGCCGGCAATCATTATCTTGCAGAGCAGGCCAAGCGGTTTAATCAACATGTAAGTGTGCTGCCAACAACCGTTAGGATCAGCAAGTACCAACAGGCCCACAGATATAAGATGCAGAATCCCTCACAAATAGACTTGGTTTGGATCGGCAGTAGTTGGACGCGTAAGTATCTGGAAAAAGCCATTCCCGCTTTAGAACAGCTTGGTCAGAAACACCCAGACATACGCCTGAAAATCATCGCCGATTTCGATCTACCAATGAAACACATCACCACTGTTCCTATCCAATGGGATGGACAAACCGAAGCTATCGAACTCGCTACCTCCGATATAGGTATTGCACCAATGGTTGATGATTTATGGACTCGTGGCAAATGCGCATTGAAAGTTATTCAATACATGGCTGCTGGCTTGCCAGTTGTTTCTTCCAATGTTGGAGTCAATAAAGAAGTTGTTATTGATGGTGAGACCGGGCTTCTTGCTGATACCAATGAACAATGGATAGCAGCTCTGGATAAACTCATTCAGAATAAAGGGCTTCGTCAATCAATGGCCACCAAAGGGTTTGAACGGGCCAGTAGATATTACTCTCAAGAATATGGCTTTAGCATTTTACTGGACAACCTTAATGAGCTTTTAGCCAGAAAGCCATAAAATAGAGGCCGCTGGGTACAAACATCAGCCCCCGGCATTGACGCTGGAGTCTTTGCCAAGCAGACCAATGATGTCTCTTCCTGAGGTCCTAAACAAATTAAAGGCCTCATCGTATTTTTTCAATTCGATTAAATGACAAAGCTCGATCTGTTTTTTTTGATCAAATGCCTGAGATAAATACCATTCGGGTTTCTTACTTATTATGCCGATTCCAGTATCCGTATCCAGGATGGAAAAGAACCAAGCTGGGTTTTCTGAGGCTATTTTGACAAAAGCGGCATAGGTAGTTCCAGACCAAGCCCCTTGTGTAAATTGAGGCGATGCTGACATCTCAGTTTCTGGAGCACAATCATGACACAGAAGAATTCCATCGTCGGATAAAACGGATGTGAGCACTGACAAGTCTCGGTAACTGGTATCAAATTCATGATAGGGGTCAACACATATTAGATCAAATTCATCCTCTAAAGCATCAACAAACCCTGCCACACCTTCTTGCTCAACAATATGCGAATTTTCATGTAATACCGGAGTATTGTCTTTGGTAATATAGAACATACGGACTATTGATCCTTCCTTTTCCGGAGGGATATCCATCAAATCCAACCAACGCCCCGTCGTAGAAGTTCGAACAAAGAGCATTTTTTCAGGCTTTCTTTGTTCGCACAAATCCTTTAACAACATTGAAATTATCTTCCCATTTCTGGGAAAACGGTCCGAGAAGTATTTATCAAGTCCATCCGCAGTCATCATATTATCCCCGATAGCTTACATCTTTGTGAACGTAAAAATCGATTAGAACAACACTATAATTCAGTTTAAGCAGATTAGAAATGCTTAAGCTTGTTATTTAACAGACTCGAGCAGCGATTACCAGTATGCTGAGCGCAGGCAGATTAACTCGACATATCCTGATAAGGGTTAGACAAATTTAGATCAATGGTCTCTTGGTAGCCCGGGACACTTAATGTCTGCTGATCCAGCTCTATGTCATTTTCGTCGACCAGGTTTTCACCAAACTTATAGATTGTACGATAATCGCCTTGCAAAAAAGCCTGATCATATTCAGACACCTGTTTCTGAGTCTGAATCCGCCTTTGCTCATACTCCTGCATTGTGGCCGTACCATAGCGCCTTGTCAGCATTTTATTAACTGTCTGCGGTGCCAGAATTGAGGCTGTTGCGTTATTGCCACCAAACCCCTTCGAGTTCAAAAAAGCCACTTCAGCTGTCTGCTCAAGTTTGACATCATGATTGCGAATCACCAGCCGTTCATCAACCACATCATCAGCCACTTTCTCTATGGTTTTGATACCTGGTAAGACTCCATAGGCAAACACTCCGAGAGCTGCTACCAATTGATCACCACTGGCAGAACCCAGCGAATGCCCAAGATAGGATTTAACCGCAGAAACCGGCCATTTTTCAATACCAAACGCACTGGCAACTTTGTCAAAGATCACTGATTCAGTGACTCGATTCTGCGGCGTGCTGGAACCGTGTGCCTGGATAAAGCTGCGCTGTTGAATTGCTTCATCACCAACTATGGCACGGGCTGAAGCAACAGCTTTCGCCAGAGTCGCATAGTTACCGGGACCGGGAGCAGAAATAGATTTCTTGAAACCATCCGCATTCACAAACACATCATTCACTGCACCGTGAATATTGGCCCCTAATTCGATAGCAAGTGCATCATCCATCAATACAATATATTGCGCTGATTCAGCAATGGTAAAACCACAATTTTCACCAAATGGTCGACTGGCTCGGCGCAAGTCAGCCTC
Organism: Arenicella sp.; assembly: GCA_050633785.1. Classification (GTDB taxonomy): domain Bacteria; phylum Pseudomonadota; class Gammaproteobacteria; order Arenicellales; family Arenicellaceae; genus CALKZN01. The sequence goes on along the minus strand of JBOEHE010000043.1, from coordinate 5,133 downwards.
GGCCGCAGCATCCAGTTTTCTGAGCTGCTCTGCCTTAGCCAGAGCACTCATGGCATCAAACCCTTCGATAACTTCAGAACTGATGGGAGCTTCACTACCACCAACAATGACAACCCGGCGGCGGCCATCGCGTATATCATCTACAGCAAGCCGCAAGTTATAGAGAAAACTGGCACACGCTCCTGTCATACTGCCAGTTGTACCCAGGCTACCGCAGACATAGGCATTGACAAAATCCGCTGGCATATTGTTCATCCCCATCGGCATCTGTTTTGATGAGACCCGCTTTGAACGCAGTCGTGACTGCAACATTCCAGCAAAACTGTGCTCATCCAGTTGTGATAACGAACTGCTGGCATAAACCGCAATCTGATCAGGAGCAATTGAATCCATAACCGTCTGCCACGACACACCGATTGAATTGACCGCATCCGATGCTGCCACTACCGTCATCTGCAATCCACGTGGATGGTAGCGTGATTTGTACAAAGAAGCCGGATCAAACCCTGATGGAAGTTGACCAGCGCTATGCACATCCATTTTACGTGACGTTTCAATTTTTAATGACAACTCGCCGGTGACAGTCACCTCCACATTACGCGCATTAATTTCAGTCACATTCCATCCTTCAGGAAGGGGACTGGGTAGCTTTCGTTTAGGCAATTTGAACGTTGATTGCTGACAGTTCTGCAACTCTACATCACCAAAATCAATCACATTATTAATGTCAAAATAACTGGATTCAATACGACGCACCAAGGTGCCTTGCAAAATCGTTTCACCGAATTTTTCCTCAATGTCAGCCAATGAATAGACCTGACCCTCATCATCCCGATATTCACCATCAACACAGCCCAATAAGCCCATCATGACAGCAAGACCAGCCAATGTTTCCTGACGATCTTCACCGGGTAGAGACTCAATCACCATACGCCGATAAGCATGGTGAGACGAGCTGCGCCCCGCGGCATTTATGCCACCAAAACCAACAATTACAGGAAGTCGAGTCATGCTTTTGCACCTAAGTCACTTAAAATTCAGGCGCTTATTATAAGTTTCCTTTATCAACAAAAATAAAACAAAAAAGACATAGAGTATGACAAAAAAGACAAATGATGCTATTTTTGCGCTTTATTCAATAAATTTATGACAATTTCATGAAGATAGGTTTTGTCCTTACCGACAATATGCTGGCCACCAGTTCCAGCTGGCCATCGGAAATGTGGTTTGCTGCACAGCAACTTGCCAGAGCCAGCGGAAACGATGCACAACGCATCAAAATCACGACTGTTGCCAGACATATGGAGCCCATTCGGTGTCATGCAGGTTTGCGGTTATCTCCTGACCATACCTTTGATGATGGCATTATCTATGACCTGGTGTATTTGCCAGCCCTGTGGCGTAATCCCAGGCCCATTGTCAAACAAGAACAAACTCTGGTCTCTTGGCTTCAAAAGCAGTATGAAAACGGAGCAACTTTGTGCGCTGTGGGTACAGGATGCTGTTTTATCGCGGAGACAGGTTTATTGAACTACAAACCAGCAACCACACACTGGTATTACTTTGATCAGTTTCAACAGGACTATCCACAGATAGAGCTCAAAAGGCAACATTTTATCACCGAAGCAGGCCGACTATATTGTGCAGCCAGCATCAATTCATTAGCGGATTTAACCGTACACTTCATTCAACGATTGTATGGCAAAGCCATTGCCCAACATATTGAACGGCATTTTCTGCATGAAATCAGACAGGCTTATGACACCAGCAGTTATGTTGAAAAACAAAATGCTAATCACCCGGATGAAACTATCCTGCAAGCACAGTTGTGGTTGCAGGACCATCTGTCTGAAGATATCAATATCCAGCAATTAGCCACAGACTTTGGTATGAGTGAACGCAATTTCAGCCGCCGCTTTAAACAAGCCAGCGGTCAATCACCCAGCCATTTCCTGCAGGAGATACGTATAAATAATGCTCAGGATCTATTGCAATACAGCAATCTGAATATAGGAGAAATTGCGGATCGTGTCGGTTTTTCTGATATCAGTTATTTTGCGAAAATTTTCAAAAAAAACAGCTCTGTTTCGCCACGTGAATACCGCACAATGGTGCGATCAAAACTGTTTAACAGTGACTCCTGATCATAGATAAATCATTCCAGAATCGGTCTGAAAAAACTGCGTTCATAACGAATGATACACTGCGTTTGTTCGGCATAGTCAAAAGCAGCCTGACAATCCGAGTCTTGCAAAGACTTTATTCTATAGGCCTCATACTCAGCCAAATTGGCAAAGGAAAACAAGGCCATTGCGATATCATTGGCACCTTCAGATGGCAGGAAGTAACCATGATGCTGCCCTCCAAATTTATTGACCAAAGGAATCCACAATCTTGCATAATGTTCAAACTCGGCCAGTTTTTGTGGGTTGATGACGTATTTTACAGAACAAGTGACCATAGCTTTCTTCTCTTATGTTGGTCGTTAAATCAAACATTACTGGTTGTTGCCACTTTCAAGCCAAAACCAATGAGTAATGTTCCTACCAGCTTTTCAATCGTTTTCTTCCAGGCGTTAAATTTAGCTAACAATCTGGGTTGGCTTAAAAATACAGAAACAGCACTGAACCAGACCAGATGAGCCAGTGAAATAATTGCCCCATATAGAGCTTGCATAAACAATGGTGTCTCAGGGTGAACAACCTGAGTGAAAATGCTCAGAAAAAACAATGTCGTTTTGGGATTTAATGCATTGGTGATAAAGCCAACCTTAAACGCAGCCATGTTGGAAAGTTCAACCGTTTCCTGCGAAGCCTGAATATCAAGTTGAGTGTCGGAACGAAACGTTTTCCAACCAATATAGATCAAATAGGCAGCACCAAGGTATTTGATGATGGAAAACAGAATAACCGAATTGGAAATGACAACTGCCAGACCTGCAATTGAATAGGCAACATGAATCCAGATGGCCAAACTGATCCCCAGAGAGGCATACAAGCCAGAGGAACGCCCATAAAAAAGACTGTTTCTTGTGACCATCACAAAATCAGCGCCAGGGCTGATTGCCATAAAGACAGCAATCAGGGACACCGAAATTAATTCTGGCAAGTAAGGCATTATATCGAGGGATTCAAATAACAAAGTGCTCTCCAGTCAAAAAATATAGTCAGCCTAATGATACTACTTTCCAACTGTGTTATCAGAAAGCGTTTAATCTTCAGGAATAAATGCAATCAGATCTGTCACACCAATATCCAGACCCAATTGATACAACAATGTTGATACCTGTCCACGATGGTGTGTCTGGTGATTAAAAAGGTGTTGCAGGAGTAAGCCAAAGCTACGAGTAAACAACTGCCCTTTTGTGTTGGTATATGTCAAATGCTCTGCTATTACAGAGTCAGTCAACTCAGCTGTAAATTGAATAATCGCGTTATCAACCAGTTCTCTTGCCAACAACAGTTGTGACCATTCACTGTACAGTACAGCGTTTAAAGAATCAGGCAATTCAAACGAGTTCAGCTGCTCCAGAGCAACAAAATGTGTTTGGTGACTGGCAAAGCGTTTTAACCAGAGAATATCGCCCACCAGAATATGGTTAAGTGTGCCCGATATAGAGCCAAAAAAAGCACCTCTATCCTTAGCCAGATCTGCTGTGCTCAATTGAGCAGCCATTTGATAAACATTGGTGTTCATCTGTTGGTTATACACTGCCATTTGCTGGAAATGTTTCTTCATTATCATAGATGTTGTATTCAGAATTTCCTCAGAATTATTCGATTGATAGTATAAACACTCATTGTTTCAACGGCTTTTCACCAGACGCAACGGCAATTCGGTGGTGCTTTTGACTTCACTCAAAGCCATCCTAGAGTTAATTTCATGCACTCCGGGTATTTGCGATAGCTTGCGACGGAATAAAATTTCATAGGCATGAATGTCCGTGGTGACAACCTTGAGAATATAATCAACGCTGCCCATGATAATGTGGCATTCAACCACTTCTGGAATGTCGCGTACTGCATCCTCAAAAATTTTCAAATGATCATCTTCATGCGCCGATAGCTTGATGCTGGTAAATACCGTGACATTCAACCCCAAAGCCTCACGGTTTAATAAGGATACCTGAGCATTGATTACCCCCAGCTGTTCCAATTGATTAATACGACGCCAACACGGCGATTGTGACAAACCAACCCGTTCGGCAATCTGTGCCACTGATAATTTGGCATCCTTCTGCAACAAACCCAATATTTTCAAATCTATTTTATCAAATTGCATATATTTAGAAAATTAAACCTTAAAATAGCATTATAAAGAAATATTTAATCTAAAAATACGCTGATTAATGGTTATTTTGAAATTCTAATTCTCTAATGCACTGCTAAACTTTATGGATAATAACTTACGTTAAACATTGGCAGCAGTATGAAAAAAACACCTGACTATAAACCTCAGCTATATGTTCCACAGCCTGACCACAGGCCAGGGGATATCCCAACTTTTGAACATATCAAAGTTCCAGAAGTTGATATCCTGCAACGCCCAGATCCATTGTGCAGCCCTTTTGACACAAAAGAACAAGCCAAAGGTTTAATCCGCGTTCTTGATTTTGAAGGCAATGCCCTAGGTAAATGGAACCCACAACTACCCGATAAAACGCTCTTGATGGGTTTGAAAAACATGTTGTTGACTCGCGCCATGGATGACCGGCTCTTTCGTATGCAGCGACAGAACAAAATGTCGTTCTATATGAAAAGCCTCGGCGAAGAAGCCATTGGCTCCGCCCAGGCCATGGCCACCCGGCAAACCGATATGATCTTCCCCACTTATCGAATCGCTTCAGCTGCATTGGCCCGGGGCATTCCTATGCAAAGTATCATGTGTCAATGCCTGTCCAATGCTGGTGACACCATGACCAAAGGCCGTCAGATGCCAGTCATGTACACTTCCAAAAAACACGGTTTCTTCAGCGTTTCAGGTAACCTTGGCACTCAAACTATCCAAGCAGTAGGCTGGGCAATGGCTAATGCTTACAAAGGTTCCAACGATATCGCACTGGCCTATACCGGCGAAGGGGCTACCGCAGAAGGTGATTTCCACTACGCGTTAAATTTTGCCTCAACTCACAGA
>JBOEHE010000042.1:0-40567 GCA_050633785.1 Arenicella sp. | reverse complement strand
ATTGTGTGTCGATAATGGTTATTTCCTTGCCATCGTCATACCAGAATGTGTGGGTGTCAAACCCATTAGCCCCGGTGGTAAAGACATTTAATGTGCCAGCATTCGCCGCTGGTACCGTCAGAAATATTAGTAGAGATAGGCAATAGATGCTTAATCGTTTATTCATAATGTAATTCCTTTCGTTTATTAAATCAGTTATTGGAAAAGGCAGAATAAATTGTGTGGCTGATGATATCATTCGATGTACCGACAAAAAGTATCGAATATCAGACAATACCTCGTATGCATAAACCTATACCTCGTTTAGATCCGGACCAGGCCCTGGTTCCCATGATTGGACTGGCCGCTGAGTATGAGGAATTGTCTTCCAAAAGGCACTCGCATCAGCGCGGGCAGTTGTACTATTGTATTGCTGGCACTATCAAAGTGAATGTGGAATCTGGAGTCTGGTTGGTGGCTCCGCAGCGGGCGGTATGGATTCCTGGAAACCATGTACATCAAAGCAACAGCCCGCAGGCTGTAAGCTTGAGAATGTTGTATATTGATTCTGAGGCTTATTCTGGTTTGCCAGAGCAAGTCACGCTTATTCAGGTATCCAGCTTTTTGCGTGAATTGATAGAAGCAGCAATTGATCAAGGCGAAAACTGGCCGAATAATAGTCCGCAAAGTCGCTTGTCTTCTGTGGTGGTTGATCGAATCATTGCATCACCGCATGAACCTCTGCACCTGCCTTTGCCCAGAGATTTGAGAGCTTTGGCTGTCTGCAAATACTTCCAGCAGAACCCATCGTTGCATGTGGAAGTGGAATGGGTTTGCCATAAATTCGGCATGTCACAACGGACATTGCTGCGAGTTTTGCAACAAGAAATCATGATGAATCTGCAACAGTGGCGTCAGCAATTATTGCTATTAACTTCCATTGAAATGATGGCCAATGGTTTATCCGTGTCGGCGATAGCAATGGACTTGGGTTATTCTACTCCCAGTGCTTTTTCTTATATGTTTCGTCAGGCCCTGGGAATATCACCCAGTGAGTATTACGACAAAGGATAGAAATATACGCCAGGGTTTTATGGCTTACATGCGCAAAGATAAGAAACAGACAGTCCTGTTGAAATTGCCTTTTTGATCATATCTAAGCGTTTTGTGCTAGGCTTATTTATGAAAATAACAAGAGTGGTGCTATGTTTAAATACCTTGGATTGAGCCAATGGCTCTCTGAAAAAAGGCTTGGGGTGCTGATTGGTTTTGTTTTTTTGGGATTGTTTTACAGTTCAGCCCAGGCTCAGATAGAAATGTGCTTTACAGGTGGGGCGATTGCCGATGGCTCGGGTAGTTCAACTCCCGGAACGGCTCTGGTTAGAACAATCACCTACGATGACAGTGATGTCGCATTTACCGACCCGATATTGGACCTTAATTTTAATCTGGCGATCAATCATACCTGGATTGGGGATTTGATTGTGACATTGACCAGCCCCGCAGGTACTGTGGTTACTTTAATAAATCGTCCTGGGACACCTCCGGGCACTTTTGGTTGTGGCAGAAATAATATAGATGTTTTGTTGGATGATGAAGCGGCAACAACAGCCGAAAGTCAATGTACTAACCCTCCGCCTGCGTTGGGTGGTACACGACAACCTAATGGCTCTCTGAGTGCTTTTGATGGGGAGACTTTGGAGGGGACCTGGACATTGACCGTGACAGATAATGCTGGGCAGGATACTGGTTCATTACTAGCGACCACATGCATTGACTCAAGCACAACAACCCCTGTTACTCTTGGGCTTTTTGAATCCAAACTGAAAGGCGATCGTTTGCAGGCGAAGTGGCAAACCAGCTCGGAAACATTCAATGTTGGCTTTAACTTATGGGGACTCACGGCCAGTAACAACTGGATTCAACTGAACAAGCGCATCATAAAGTCAAAACGTGGCAATACTCTGACCACACAGAACTATAAAGCAAAGGTCAACCTGAATCAGTTGGATGATGATATTCTGGCTGTTGGCATTTCATCGGTCTCCAGCACCAGTAAAGAAGACTTTTTTGGACCATTCGAATTTGGCAAGCGTTATGGGGCTGAAGAAGTTCCTGATTTTATTGATTGGGAAAAAGAACGGCAAGCCTATAATCAGGCGATGGAAGCTGCAGGGTATGTCTATATCAAAGGTCGGTATAAACGAGTGACACCACAGTTGGAAACGAGGTTGCAGCGTCGGAAAAATCGTCAACAGCGACGCCAACAACGTTTTCCAACAGTGAATATTCTGCCCTCGGAAACGGGCTTGCAACGTATCACTCATGCTGACTTATTGAACGCTGGTGTCAACTGGGAGAATGCATCGATAAAGCATATTGCAGTGAGTTTGCATGGTAAACCGGTCGATAGGTTAGTTCGTGGAGCAAGCCGGAATAAACGGTTCACTCAAGACAGCGATATCATTTTTGCAGCTGTTCCACCACAAGGAGATAATAAGCGTTACCTTGCGGATAATGTGTATCAATTGTCTATCAACCATGACCTGGTCAGCAGTGCTGGCGAAGTGGGGAGTGTGAAAACCAGTCAACTGGCAAGCAGTCATGCTGTGCATATTGCAATTGGAGAGAATAAATTTTATGCCAATAATATGCAGGGGCCAGAACCCTGGTTGGATACAGAATTATTTGCTACCAGCTCTCAAACCAGTGTTCATAGTGTCAATTTTGTTGTTGAAGGCAATATTGATCTTTCAATGCCTGCCAGCATTAAACTGAATTTGTTGGGTGGCATTGATTTTCCGAATGTCGATGTTGATGGTGACGGTGTTGTTGAGCCAGATCATCACGTTCGTTTGTATCTAAATAGAACTGATAACCCAGATCCGATCTGGGAAGGCTATGGTGAAGGTTTCAGTCTGTTGGCACTGGAAGCGCCGATTGATGCGGCCATGCTTATCAGTGATTCACTCAACGAATTAACCATCGAATTAATAGCCGATAGCGGTAATGGCCTGGATATTATGTCGTTTGATGATGGAGTGGTCGAATATTTTAAAACAGCAAGACTTGATGAATCTGGAGACGGTTCTGTGGTCTTCTCTGAATCGAGAGCTAATATTTCCGGGTATCAATTTGCCTCCGATTTACCCGATGATGGTGATTTACAGGTCTTTGCCTATGATGTACATAATCATTTGGTGCAGTTGGAAACATCTCTGGTCGAGAGTCAGGAGGGTGTTAAACAGCTGGCTTTTTCTGCGCTGGCTAACGAAGCAACCAGCTATGAAATAGTCAGGGATAGTTCCGGGTTTAAGCAAGCAGATATAGAGCTGGCTTCAGTCATTGTTGATGAGGCAGTCGATCCTGGTGATGCTGAATTGTTAATTATCTCAGACCCGGCTTTTATCAATGCAGATTTAGAAGCGTTTGCTGAATTTCATCGATCAGAATTAAATCGCCCGAGCAAAATTGTCAGCACGCTGGATATCTATAACCGTTATGGCTATGCCATGGCAACGCCAGATGCGATAAATCGCTATTTACGCGAGGTGGCTGAAGATTCGAGCTATTCCTCGGTGTTGTTGGTTGGTGGACACACATACAACTATCTAGGCTATGGTAACCAACAGTCAACGCCTCTGATTAATTCAATTCCCGGGTACTATGCGGATATTCAAGATGTGTATGAACAGCAGGCGCCAACGGAGAATCCGTTTGTCGACCTTGATGGCGATTCTGTTCCGGATAAAGCTATTGGTCGGTGGCCAGTTCGTAACGCTGAACAATTGAAAAATATTATTGATAAAACGATTATCTGGCACACCAATGGCAGCATTGCCGAAGCTCAATCCGCATTGTTGATTGCAGAGGGTGGAGATGAGGGTTTATTCAAAGAGACTATTGAAGAGCTTATTCCATTTCTGGGTTCTGACAATGATTCATGGACAAGTATCAAAAAAGTCTATATCGATGATATTGCTGGTGATCAGAATATTCCGGTTTCTGGAGCGAATGCTGCAGCCAAGTTGCAGATTAAGCAGGCTATTGATGAAGGCAGTACTTTGACGGTTTTTAGTGGCCATGGGTCTCCCAGTAGGTGGAGTTTTCAGAATCTAGTGACGCCAGCTACTGTAGCCAGTTGGGAAAACCAGGGTAAACCCACTATGATGCTGCCTTTGGCTTGTTATACCTCCTATTATGAAACTATTTCAACCAATACACTAGCTCACAGAATGTTGCTGGCTGACGACAATGCAGCAGTGGCGATCAGTTCAGCTGCGGTGCTGGCTATTGAGGCTCATAATAAAGAGTTTGTCAGGCGTTTATTGATCGAATTGACCCAGAATAATCGGTCAATTGGCGATAGTGTTATGTTGGTCAAGCAAGACTTGGCAGCCACATCTTCGGACTATGCTGATATTGTGGCATCATGGACAACATTGGCTGATCCAACCTTGTCATTGCATCGTATACCGTTAGAAAGAATTGAACAATCTGACAATTATTTGCCTTATCTGGAACAGGAGAAACCGCAATGAAGAATAGCCGAAAAAAAGGCCACCATCCAAAGCGAATGGTGGCCTGTAAGGGAGGAAGTTTACCCTCTGGGGGTCTTTTCAAGGATCACCTGCCAATTCGCAGCTAAATTGTTTAATGCTTCTTCTGCCGTTCCTTGGCCGCTGACAACATAGCTGTAGACTCGTTTTTGCATTGCTGCCAATAGCTCCTAATAGTCAGGACTCTGCCAGAAGTCCTGTACGGTATTCATGGCTTGGAGAAAATCAGAGGCAAAGGGCCGAGTGCTTGAAAAGTAGGGGTTTTCCAGAACGGCTTTATGCACGGCATAGCCACCATTGGCTCTGGATTGTGCAGCGTCAGAGTTTTATGACGACCATCGTTATTATCTGGCTGGCGATGACCAGTCATTCACCTCGCTTGAATTTATTGAGTATCTTAAAGGCCTGACAGAACAGTACCCGATAATGTCGATAGAAGATGGTATGGATGAGGCAGACTGGTATGGTTGGATTGAACTGACCAAACAACTCGGTAATAAGGTGCAGTTGGTGGGTGATGACTTGTTTGTGACTAACCCTGAGATATTAGGCAAAGGGATTAAGCTGCATGCTGGCAATGCTATCCTGATCAAATTCAATCAGATCGGCACCTTGACAGAAACGCTGCAGGCGATTCGCCTGGCCCAGGACAATGGGTATAAGGTGGTGATCTCGCATCGTTCGGGTGAAACTGAAGACACCACCATTGCTGATCTGGCAGTGGCCACAGCGGCGGGTCAGATAAAGACGGGTTCGCTGTGTCGTTCTGATCGCGTGGCAAAATACAACCGCCTGTTGCGCATAGAGTCAGAGTTGGGTCTGTCTGCGCGTTATGGCACTGTGTTGGGTTAGGGTTATGTTGCGAAAAAAACGAATTATAGGCAACTGGAAGATGAATGGTAACAGTGCCTGCAATCAGCGGTTGTTGGAAAAGATTCATGAGGGTTATTCAGCAGAGGCCGGTTGTGTTGAGGTAGTTGTGTGTCCTCCAAGCATTTACCTGCAGCAGGTCGGATTGTATTTGCAGCGCCGGGGTTCAGCGATAAAACTTGGTGCGCAAAATGTCTCTGAACAGGCATCAGGTGCTTTTACTGGAGAAGTATCAACCGCGATGCTGGCAGACAATCAGTGTGAGTATGTTCTATTGGGACATTCCGAACGCAGGACCTTGTTTGCCGAAGACAATGTTGTGATAACCAGGAAAATGGTTGCTGCCTTAGGTGCCGGTCTTACACCAGTGTTGTGTGTGGGAGAAACGCTGGAAGAGTATACTCAAGGTAAGACAGAGGAGGTGGTGATCAAGCAGATAATGGATGTGGCAGCAATTGTGGGTGTGACTAAACTTGTTGATGTAGTGATTGCGTATGAGCCTGTCTGGGCAATAGGGACGGGTCAGGTGGCAACGCCGGAATATGCTCAGAGCGTGCATGGTTTAATACGTGATGCCTTGGGGCGGAATAATCCAGCTATAGCTGATAGAATCAGTATTCTGTACGGCGGCAGTGTCAATGCGAATAATGCTCAGAGTTTATTTGAGCAGGACGATATTGATGGTGCGTTGGTTGGTGGCGCTTCATTGAATGCGGATCAGTTTACGTCGATCTGCGCCGTGCAGAATCGGCAGGTGTTAACGTTGGCCAGTTAATACTTGAAAGAAGAATTGCTCGAATGATAATTGAATATGACAAACCCCATACTGACAATAGCATTGGTTGCACACGACCGAACGAAACCTCAACTGATCACCTGGTTTAAGGAACATATTGATAAATTGCAGGGGCATCGGATTGTAGCAACAGGCACAACGGGGCGTTTATTGCAGGAAAGTATCGGTGATGATGTTATTTCAGTCCAGACAGTGCAGAGTGGTCCGTTTGGGGGAGATCAACAGGTAGGTGCGATGATTGCGGGCCAGGAGATTGATGCATTGATCTTTCTGGAAGATGTGTTGACGCCGCAGCCGCATGATGTAGATGTAAAGGCCTTGCTGCGATTGGCGGTATTGTATGAGGTGCCGGTAGCTTGTAATCGTGCCTCCGCAGATATGTTGATCTCCAGCCCCTTGTTTTTTGATAAGCAAGCCAGAAAGTCCTATCCAGGAGTTCAGGAAGAGTTTGAGGATTATCTGAAGCGTTCTATCTGAGGTCTTTTGCCTGCTGTTATTGTCATGGCTGAGTTCAGCCTGGTTTATACTTTTGTTTCAATGTTGGATAACAAGCTTGGTATGCTGTTTGTTCAATTCTCAGATTGATGCAACCTTATTTTGACCGAATAAGAACTTTGCTGGCTATTTTTAGATAGCGGAAGCTGCTTTTGGCTTTGGTAAGATTGTTTTTTGGTGATATCAGGCTGAGTAAGCTAAATACCAGAGTTCTTATCAGAAAACCTCCTGTTGCGATCAAGTCAAAGAGCGCTGTAAAGCTGGAGCCGTGAATGGAGGTATAAAAATTCCTGGGGCCTTTTAAAGCGTGAAGAAGAATGTCACCTTGTTGTTGTTCCATACTTTTTCCTTGAAAGTGGACTATGGAGACGTCTGGGTAGTAAACGACTTTGTGACCGCTTTTTTTCATACGAAAGCAGAGTTCCATATCTTCTCCATACATGAAAAAATCAGAACTGAATATAATGTCACCGACATGTTCGCGGCGTAACATCAGACAGGCACCACATAACCAGTCGACTTCGGTTTCAACTGGAATATCGTGTTCCATATACAATGGTGAAACCTTGTGACTTTTCGGCAGGAACTTGTTCAAAAACAAATAATGCGCAGCCGCATTGGCAAGGTTGGGGAAAGCGCCAGCTGTCCAGCGCTGCAAAGAATGGTCTTCATTTAACAGGCGGCAGCCAAGAACGGCAATATCTGGATTTTGTTGACTGTGTTCCAGCAATCTATCAATGGCATCATCCAGTAGCAGAGTGTCTGGGTTCAGTAGTAGAACGTAGTCACTGTCAGTTATCTGGTACGCTTGATTATTAGCCGCTCCAAAGCCAACATTGTTCGTGTTGTGGATGGTTTTTACGTTTGGAAAGCGATCTGATACGGCGTCAACCGTACCATCGCTGGAATCATTATCGACCAGAAAGATCTGGTAATTATGGTCAGGCAAGCGGGTTTGTTCATAGATAGATTGTATGCAATCCAGTACCATTGCTTTGACTTGCCAACTGACAATGATAATGGTCAACAAGGGTTGGTTATCAGCCGGGTACTCCATTGGTGTAGTAGACATCAGCTGGACTCCTTTGAGTTTGATTGCAACAAGAGTTGCTCGTATTGGTCAACAATAGTCGACCACTGGTAACGCTCCAGGTATAACTTTGTGGATGCTTGTTGCATTCGGGCTAATTCATGTGGTTCTTCAAGTGCCGTTTCCAACAGAGAATCCAGTTGCTGTTCATTGCTGAAGTAAAGCATCTGGCTGTTGGTTACCCAACGGTTGAAACGATTGTCATGGGCAATGATTGCGTTGCCTGCTGCCATCGATTCCAGTAACGAAGGGTTAGTGCCTCCCACCTGGTGTCCATGGATATATAGCGTGGCGTGTTCTCTTAGCGTCTGCACGATATCTTTGTCATAAATGGCGCCAGGAAATAGGACGTCATTATTGGCAGCAGCCTGCACGGTTTTATGGTAGTTATTTTCTTCTTTGAATTTGCCGAGAACGACTAACTTAAATGGGCGTTGGCACTTTGAATAAGCACGAACAATTTCAAGGATGGAGTTCTCTGGTTCGGGTCTGGCAATGACCAGGATATACTGCTCTGACTCAAGTTTGAACGGTTGTAGTTTGCTGGCAGGCATAGAGCTAATCGGTTCTGCGCCATAGGGAATGGTCGTTATTTTGTTGTTACTGACTCGCGTTGCCAAGTGTTTGGCTATTTCGGGGTGATCAGCAATAAGGCCGTTACCAAACCAGCAGGCAAGGCGTTCATTTAGATAAAACCAGGCCTTGATGGGAAAGGACCATTTGCTGCGCTGCCATTCAATACCATCCATATTGATAATGTTGTTGACCTTTTTAAAGCGGCAATAGATAGCCAGAAAGCCAGTGTTATAACCGAGTGTTAATAGACGGTTGTGGTGTTTGCAGGCATGGATAGTGGATTTGATATCAAACCAGATGGTACCCCAGGTATTGTCTTTGGGGACAGGGATGTCGATAAGTTCAATACCTTGCCAGGTATGCTGGCGCTGTTCGCCTCCACACGTTTGACAATAAACCGTAACCTGCCAGCCACGATCAACCAAGTGGGTTGATAAGTATTCAGCAAAGGTTTCAAAGCCTCCGTGTTCGGCCGGTAAACCGCGAATACCTAAGATTGCTAACTTTTTCATTGTACTGCTTGAGTTTTTTTCCATCTACTTAATTTTTGCCCGAACAATCATCAGGCTGCGAGCGGGAATTGAATCAGGTAAGCCAGCTTGGGTGTCACTCCAGCCTTTGATAGAGACATTGTCGGCACTGACAGCTTTGTCTGAAGACAATGTTTGCTGACTTATTTTCGTCAGTGTTTTATTCGGGCTGAGATTCAGGTTTAGCTTGGCCGATTGTGAGTAATGTTTGTTCAAAACCAGAATCGTCAATGTGTCACCCTGGCGGGTGGCAACAGCCGATGCAAAAGGAATATCGCTTTGTTTGACAACGAATCCCGCTTTGGGATTGGTGAATGAGGCTGTTTTGACATGAGATGATAGCACCTCGCCTTGCAGTACCCGGTTGAAACCTTCAAGTACATGGTAGCTTGGGCGTAATTTGCCATCCTGTCGTATGGCTCCAAAAAACCAGTTGCCCGCAAGAGACCAGTAATTAGCCATCCAGACATCATTAGAATTGGCAAATGTGGTCAGTAAATCGGCAATGTACAACGCGCCCAGCAAGCTGGCAATATAGCCATCGCTTTTGCCTTTGCCTATAGTGAAGAAAGGGCTGTATTCGGTGATGGCGATTAGAGGTTTTCTATTGGGAAAAAACGTTTTAAGTTGTTGCTGTGTTGCTCTGATATCTTCCATAACATACTGGCTGCCAGCTAAAGTAGCGTGGTAGAGGTCTGATATCTCAGGAGCTTTTCCCGGAATAAAAGGAAAATAGGCATTGTGCAGGCTGACATAGTCAAATTCGGCTTTTATAGAGCCTAATAAGCGATGATTGTAACCTTGGATTGGCGTGGCTGGAGAACCTGCTATCATGTCACTGCGTAAGGGAATTCCGACAATAATGGAAGGGTCAACTTGCTTCATTTTTTTGATGAATTCATTGGCCTTGTTGGCAAAATCTTCGGGCATGATGGCCAGGTGTTTCTGGTTGTCATCGATTAAATAAGGCTCATTGCCAATTTCCCAGTACTTTACTTTGGGCAGCAGCTCGCCTTCAGCATCGCGTAAGCGAGTAATATTCGTTTGTTTGACCCAGTCTGCCGCCTCTTCAGCGCTGCCTGTGATGACATTCACTGTGATCATCGGCTCTGCATTAAGTGTTCTGGTCAATGTCAGAAATTCAGTGGTGCCGAAACGGATACTGTCCTGACCTTTACCATGAAAGCGGGAATTATTTTTGCGCTGATCTAAAGACCCGAGGCCATCCTGCCAATGATATAAGTCAGCGAGTGAGCCACCGGGGTAACGTAAGACACTGATGCCAAGTTTACGTGCCTTAGCTACTTTGTCATACTTGAATTCAAGCGTTTTTTGATCAATCAGTTCATCGCCATTGTCTACCCATTGGACGTTGTTGCCAAGGAGGTTGCGATTTACTGGCCTTGATTTTTCCAGGTCAATTTGAAGACTTATTTCAAAGGTCTGATCTGGGTCTACTGGGGGTAAATTGTTTTCCTCTTTACAAGCGCTAAGCGTTATAAATAGGGGGGCAAGCAGGAAAATGGTCTTGTAGAAACGTTGAATCATGTGTGAATGCCTTTTAGTTCAGTTTCTTAATGAGAGCCATTACCCAAGGGTTTAAACCTGTTTCAAGAAGGGCTTGGGGTGTGTGATCAACATAGAGTTGAGTTAACTTTCTAAAAAGTGTTGGAACTCTACTGTACTCAACTAAACCTGTGACGCGTTGCGCTTGCAGTTCATACGGTAAACCTTCCAGATATCTGGGGAAATCGCTGTAACCCCAGAGAAAATTTTCTCCCCAGGTTTTGTGGACACTGGAGCCCACTAGAGCTGACAACTTCTTTTCAAGGTTGCTGGCTTTGCTATCAAGACCATGTGCTGTGTCTATTGGGAAATTTCGGTTAGGTCCGCCTATTAACATATGACCACCGGGTTTGAGAACCCGATAGATTTCCCGCAACCAGTTTTTGCGGAATTCGTGGTAGTTGTCAAGTCGATCCGAATGTCCGTTAGATGTGCCAATATGCTCAATCACTCCGAGGCTGAAGGCAAAGTCGAGAGAGTTATCTTGAAATGGCAATTCAAAGTCATAGGGATCTACAACAAAAAAGTGGTCTTTATCCATGCCGTGGTCATGCCAGTATTTGGCCAGAGTAATCAGATCAACGCCATAGGCATCATAGCCGCAGGATTCGAGTGATTGCACCATTGCGCCGACACCGCAACCTGCATCAAGGACGGTTTTCGAATGGGTCTTTTCTAAAAAAGGCACAATATAACGGCGCACTTTGCCATCATTGCATTCCATTTGGGTCTGGGCATACTCATCCGTGGTGGAGTCAAACAGTTCCTTTACTTCACCTTTGATTGTTGTTGGGTAACCGAGTACCTCATTCGAAATGGTTTTTAGTTTCATTTGCACACCTTTTCAAGAATGTTAAGTGTTTGTGTGGCGGTTGTTTCCCAGTTGAACTTTTTGGCTTGTATCAAGCCTTGTTCGACTAGAGAGCTACGTAAGTTTGCATCATTCGCTATGCAGAGAATCTGTTGTTGCAGATCATCATCACTGTGTGGGTCAATGTATAAAGCAGCCTCTCCACCAACTTCTGGAATGGATGAAACTCGAGAAGTAATAACGGCTGTGCCGCAAGCCATGGCTTCTATGACAGGCAGTCCAAACCCTTCGTAATAAGAGGGATAAACGAAAAAATCTGCTCGATTGTATAAACTGATCAGTTCATCATCACTGACATAGCCTGTTGTAATGATGTCATTCTGCATGCCGCTGGAGTTAATCTGCTGCTCAATAGCATGGCCGCGGTAATCCAGCTTGCCGACCAAAACAAGTTTTTGTGTGATTTTTTCGGATTGGCGCAGCTTGCAATACACTCTGATCAACCGTTCAATATTTTTACGGGGCTGTAAATTACCTACTGCCAGAATAAAGGGATTGCTTTTTAATGCAAAGCGTTGCAAGGTTTTTTCTAATTCAATATCACTATCAATTTGACGGAATTGGTCACTGACTCCATTGTAGGTCACAGTGACTTTTTCTTCGTCAATACCGTAGGTTTCAACAATCTGTTTTTTTGAGTATTCAGAGACCGTTAATACATGTGAGCTCTTCCTTGCCGAAAAAGGGATTAAAAGTTGCATGCGCTTACGCGCTAATGGGTTGAAAAACTCTGGGAAAAATTCATAGGAAATATCATGTACCATAACGACAGTTGGACAATGACACAGCGGTGGCGCCACATATTGAAAGTGAGCTACATCGATTTTGTCGCGCCGTAATGCCATTGGGAATGATAATGGAATGCGCAACAATGGATTGTGTGGTTTGATTTGATGATATTGGGCCGGCCATTGTGGTAATGATTCCTGGTTGGCCCTGGTGTGGTATAAATGCAATTCATGATCACTGTGCATATTGCTGATCACGTTCTTTATATAGGTTTCATTGCCTGTTTGCCTTGCGCCGATAGTGTGTATGTCTATACCGATTTTCATAGTGATTTGAAGCTGATGTGTTACTGAGATTGGCACGCTTTTTCAAGTTTGGCACTTTCTGATTCAGTGCTTGACTCGTTTTTCTGACGATGGCGCTTCTGGATGTTTGTTGGAGGTGTGGCAAGTGACTGTGCTGGGATGCTTGTGCTGATACAACACTTCGATCCTATCGTGGAGTTGTCTCCAATCGAAATTGAGCCAATAATAATGGCTCCAGCCTCAAGTCGAACATTATTGCCAATGACAGGTAGCTTGCTGGTGTCTATGGTTCCGGCAACGCTTCGGTCAAGCATTACGCTGGCACCTTCGCTGAAGGTGCAATTGTCACCAATAATCGCTTCTATATTTATGCCGATTGGGTTATCAATGACCAGACCCGCGCCGATTTGCGATCTGGGGTTAATATCCGCACCTGTTAGCCATAAATTGCTATACCAGCAAATACGGGCCAGTGAAAAAAACTTTTTGCCCAGTAAGTAATGCGATAAACGATAAAAGAAGCTTGCTTGAAACGAACGTGTTATGAATAAATAAACAGGGGCTGATACTCCATCACGCTGATAATACAGGCCCAATCGTTTACGATCTGCTTTTAAACGGCGACGGGTTTCCTGCCAACTGATCTGAATGTAATCTGCCGATTGTAGAGCTGTTTTACTGGAGTTGTTCTGCAGGTCTGGCTCCAGTTGCTGTTCATGCTTGGATGTTTCTCGGCAGATTACAGAGGTGTTTGCCGCAAGAGATTGCTTGATGGCGCAGTTCATGCCGATGATGCAGTGGTCGCCAATTCGAACCTGCCCTAATATGGTGGCAGAGGAAGCTATGGTGATATTGTCGCCGAGTACGGGGCAGTCCCAATGCAGCATTGTTTTGCTTAAATGGGTTGTACTGGCCGTGACGATTGCGTGGTAGTACAGTACGAGGTTTTTGCCAGCGGTACCGTGAAAGGTGATTCCAGGCGTGTGAGGTATGTATAAACCGGGGCCAATTCTACTGGCGGGTGAAATTGACGCACGATGCAAAAGGAAGTTTAACTTGGCAATCAGCATTGCCAGCGATGGCAATTGCCGGTTATGTACGGCATGGGATAAACGGTATAGCACCACACAGGTAACCGATGGTGTCAAAATGGCACTCAGTTTTCTCAGCAGGCCAGCGCTATTGCCTGAAAAAGCCGATGAATATTTTATATATTGCATAACATCCTGGGCAATGAGCTGGCGTAGTGAAGACCTCTCAGGATTGGGGCGGTCGTTGACAATTACCTCTGGCTGGGCACTGGTTTGATCTTCGCTGATGTTTGTTCTGGGTAGAGTTGATAAAGAGTGTCTTTGCACTAGCTTTATGCGTGTGTTATCAGCTATGTGTTTGCTGACGTTTGCTCTGGGTTCAATTGTGACATTGTTGCCAATACGTATCGGGCCTAATGCCATGCTGCCATAAGCTATGGATACATTGTTGCCAAGGATGGGCAGACCGGGGCCTGCGCCAATGTCGTCAGAAGAGCGTCCGCCACCGAAGCCGCCATGACCTTCCACTGTGAGGTTCTCTCCAGCTTGCCCGACCATGGTTACTCGCATAGGGGCTTTCACTAATAAGCCTCCAGCTATATTGGTGTTGGGAGTGATATCAGCTCCCGTTATGATCAGATTGATATGCCAGAGTAGGCGGGCTATAGATCGGTAGCCATTGCTGTAGAAAAAATGCGAGAGTCTGTGCAGGACGACACATTGGTAAGATGGATGAAAAAATATGCGCCAGGAGCTACTTGGCCAGTTGAAACCATTGACGCCTTCTTGTTGCGCAATGGATAACAGTCTTTGTCGATCCTGTTTCAGCCTTGTTCGAGTTTCCTGCCAACTTGTGCTCATTATCTGGCCACCACTTGTTGGTAAAAGGCTTCCTGCTGTTCTGCGATTCGATCCCAATTGTATAGAGAAGCCCAATCTCTACTGACAGTGACTAAACGGTTCAGTTCGCTGTCTGTGGTATCCAGCATTTGGGTGATAGCCTTTGCGTACAGCTCTATATCAAATGCGGGTACTTTGATGCAGCTTGGTGCGGCTACTTCGTTCATTGGAGATTTATCAAACAGGACAACCGGTTTGCCACAGGCACATGACTCAGTTATCACCATGCCGAACGTTTCCTCACGTGATGGAATACAGACAAACCTGCAGCGTCGTAATAGATCTGTTTTTTCGTTGCCAGCCACTTTGCCGATCATGGTGACCCATCGGTTCAGTCCTAGAGTGTCGATTAAACTTTGTATCTCAGTCTGTTGAAAACTATGACCTGCCAGAACCAGAGGAATGCGTTTGTGTTGTGGAACTTTTGCAAATGCTTTGAGTAGCAGATCTACCCCTTTTTGTTGCAAGTCAACTCGACCCAGAAACAAAATAAAATCTTCATGCTCCGCGTCCAATTTGAACAGTTCATGATCTACGCCGTTGGCAATAACGTCTATATGTTTGTTGTTTGTGCGACTTTCAACTAGCTGGCGCATTTTATCTGTCAGGACAATAAAGTTTTTGTAGGCTTTGATCCCATAGC
This sequence comes from Arenicella sp., assembly GCA_050633785.1. Classification (GTDB taxonomy): domain Bacteria; phylum Pseudomonadota; class Gammaproteobacteria; order Arenicellales; family Arenicellaceae; genus CALKZN01. The sequence goes on along the minus strand of JBOEHE010000042.1, from coordinate 25,627 downwards.
GTTCGCCCAGATAAAAAGGCAATTTATATTGCTTTGACAGTGCTTCAGCAAAAAACCATTGAATAGAGGCGATCATGGGAGCCTTGGCAAACAGAGGGTTGAATGTTGCTGACATCGGTGGCATTAAATCTTCCACTAAGAGATCATAATCAAATTGTCTTAGGGCTTTGGGTAAGCTGAAGAAATACGTTATGTGGTGGGAAGAGCCATGATTGCGAATTTTCCTGCCTAGTCGGATATAGCGAATGTTGTCACGCACGATTTCCGAGGTACTACCTTCAAATGTGGGTGTTAAAACGGTTATCTCATGGCGTTGGGCAAGGCGTTTATATATCTCGTAGGTGCGCACTGGTCCACCACCACTCAACGGGTTGTCAATATCGTCTGGATCTAAATGCAGAATCTTCATAAAGTGCTCATTTAGTGGCTATGCTTTTGACATATTGAAAATCCTGGCGGGTAATGCCTCTGGTCAGGATTAATATGATGCTGTAGGAAACTGTCGCTGCTATGGCGTTGATAAAAACATTGCTGACCGGTGACCAGGCTAGAAGCAGCAGCATGACAATTGTTGCTAAAATAGGGCCCAGTAGTGTTTTTGGTAAAGAGGGTAAATGCAGCTTCCCGGCAATCAGAAGATAGCGGACAAATAGTTTGGTAATTGCAGCTGTCAATGTCGCTATCGCCGCTCCCATAAAACCGATTTTGGGTATTAATAAAAATAATAAAGAGAGGTAGATTATGCTGGAAATTGCCAATACTTTGAGTTCCAGGTCATCACGCTTTGCGGCGTAGGTGATGGCGATCAGAATCTGGTCAACAGTAATCAATAATAAAGCACCTAACAGCAGTTTCAGTGCGATGTGGCTACTGAGATATTCCTGACCAAAAAACAAAGCAATAATGTCTGCTGAGAAGTAAGCAACCAGGGTTAATGCCGGTGTTCCTAAAATAATAATAAATCGTACTAGGTGAGTATACAGTTGATCAAAGACGGCCCGGTCACTGTCGAAAAAGCGGGCGAGTGTGGGGTAGATAACAACGGTTAACATGCTGGGAACCATCAAACCCATTTCGTAAATCTTGAAGGCTGGAGAGTAGAGGCCGACATCACGCATTGAACCAAGAATAGATAGCAGGATGAAGTCAAAACGTCCAATAACGGTGGATAACAATAAAATGATAAAAACCGTTGGTATTTTTCGAACAAATAGTTGAAATGTGTTGATGGATATGGACTTTATGTCAACGTAGCTCCAAACGTTGGCCAGATATTGGTAGACGATTAATGCCAGCAAACGGCCAATAACGAAACAGGCAACAATAGGCGTTATTCCAAAACCGCTGTACGCCAAGGCAAAACCGCAGGCAACTCGAAATAAATTCTCAATAATGGTGCCCCAGACAACAACGGGCATTTTTTCCTGTGCAATGAGCACTGACTCGATAACGGCTGTAATCGCGAATAGCAGGTTTGATACAGCGATTAATGTGATCGCCGAATGCATGGATTCCGGGTAGATGGATTGTCCAATCAGAATCACTGACAATGCTAAAAATAAAGAGACAAATAGAGATAAAGCTAAAGCAGTTGTCGTGTAGGATTGTTTTTTTTCTGGGTTCGCTGCTATATCTCGAATCAATACAATATGCAGACCCAATAATGGAATTTGAAATAGGAACAGAAAAATGCTGAACAGAGTGCTGAACTGTCCTAATTGAGCCACGTCCCAGACACGAGCTAAATAGCTTATCAGCAAAAATGACAGCAATGAGGATATGATCCGCATGGCCGTTGCTGAAAACAGGTTTTTTAACAGTGTAGCAATATCAAGCATCAGGCAGAGGGCGTAGTGGTCTGTGCTGTATTGGCGGCGATGGATCGGGCACGCAGTTTTAATAAGGCTACCATTAGCCCCATGTAGATATACAGCATGGTAACTCGAGTGTCGGCATAAAAATGGTCAAACAAATAGAAGATAACCTGACTGAAGATTGCGGCAGTGATGCTCAGTGAAAGGAAGTAATAGGTTCGATCTGGCCATTTTTTTACTTTGATCGGTATTGTGCAAAACTGATACAGCAATAATAAAAATAACAGAATCCCNNCATTAATAATAAATACTTGTTGTGAACAACACCTTTGAGTAAGTCTCTTTGAAAATAGATGCTCAAGTGAGAAAAATATTCAGGGATATTGCTTCTGGCAGCTCGGTTATATCCAGCAATCCCAACACCAAGCACTGGGTTGTTTTTTATTATCAAGGCTGCCTGGTGCATCATTGCTATACGAGATTCTCCTGATCTCTGATCACTTTCTGTGATTCGTAGATAGATCGTTGGAAATATCAGAATGGCAATTAATCCGCCTATGACCGCCAGAGATGCCAGGAAACTGATAGTTTGTCTGGATAAAGCGCCATCTTTGTAGGCAAAATAAATAAGAAACAATGAGCCACAAGCAAAGGATATCCATCCTGCTCTAGATAGAGTCAGTATCAGAAAGATGCCGCAAACCAGAAACAGAAGCATGCACAACAGGCGTATGATAGGGCCTGTTGCTTTGATGCCTGATAATATCAGGCCCAATAAAACAGGCATAAAAAAGGTTAACATATCAGCCAGGGCATTGGGGTGACCAGCCAGGCCAGATGGTCTGAATGCGTGCAAACCGCCAGCGCCTTCGAAGACCAGCTTTGTCCCGGTTGTTGTTGTCTTGGCGCCTTGCACCAAAACCATTCCTCCAGCGGCTACTTCAAGTAACGCAATCAAAAAATGAGCACAAAGTCCGGCAGCAAAAGCATATAGAAACAGTCGCAAGTGGTGGGCTGAGTTTATGTAGTCGGCTAATAGAATGAAAATAAGAAAATACTTGGTGTAGTTGACGCACATAAGCACGGCAGCTTGTACGTCATGTGAGATAAAAACAGTTGCCCACAACCACAGTAAAAAGAGTAAGGGGATGATATGTAATTTTGACCAGAAAATGGCTTGTTTTAAAAATACCTTTTTTTCAATTAACCAGAAAAATAGCAGTGGAATCCAGAACAAATCAATCAGAACAATGGATAGGCCGGGGGTGTAAATGCCGCCTTCGGCGATGATTGCCTTTGATAGGTTGATTGAGCTGGTAAAGATTAAACCGCAATAAAGTACGTCTTTAATATTACGAAACCAGACGCTGATGCTGAGAAATACCAAGGTGATACTTAGTAATGCCAGCCATGTGAACGATAAGTCACTGACTATAACGAATGCCAACGCGAAAATCGCCGCACTCGCCATATAAATCAAGCCGATGAAAATAGTATGTGCGGGCATGTCATTAACAGCAGGAGGTGTATTTACAACAGGCGAGCAATAAAATTGGGCACATATTTTTGATGCTTGTTTAAAATAGCCCCAATGATTTTATCTTTGTTAATATTGAGTGCCTGGTCAATATTGTCTATATCAGCTTTTCGAGTAGATGTGGCATCGATAACTAATACAACGCCGTCAGCAATGTGAGCAATACTATTTCCAGCGTTGGCGTCAACACTTGAGGAATCTACGAGAATCAAGTCAAACTGTTGTTTGATGGTGTCAATGAATTTACTGACTCGGTGTTGCATGTAAAGGGATGTAGAATCAGGTTGGTTGCCAGCAGGAAGTACCCATAAATTTGATACATCAGTTGCCTGAACATTGATTTTTCCTTGGTCAGATGACAGCGTTTCAGATAGACCTTGCTCCGTTACTCCAAATAAGTTGGCTATTTGTGGATTGTCCATATTGCTGTCAAGCAGCAATATTTTTTTGTCGCTGATCAATGCGCAGTAGTAGGCCAGCAATGAAGAAATGGTGCTCTTGCCTTGTTGTCTGCTACAGCTGGTGATGTAAATCAATGGGCTGTCATTTGATGTTGTTATATCTTTGCTTAACAGGCGAGAAGCAATTTTATTGAAGGCATTTTTGATAATGAGCTTAGACTCAGCACTCTTCTTTGTCATGAGATACGTCCGCTTTTGAGTAGTTTGATGCTGTTTTCGAGATCGTCTTTGCTCAATTCAGGAATCACTCCAATGGTGTTCAAGCCATTTCGTCTGAGTGTTTTTTCGGTTTCAAGCCTTGTGTCCAGATATTCCCGTAAGCCAGCCAGGCCTATGCCTAAGATAAAGCCCATGATTGATCCTAGCACGCCTAGAAATGCACGTTTCTTCCAACCTGATTCTCGAGGACGAATTGGTGATTCAATAATAATTCGGTTCTCTGTCTGTAACTCATTCATGTCGAGGTACAAGTCTATCTGGGAAATCTTCTTGGTCAGTTCTTTGTAGACTTCTTCTGAAATTGCCAATCGTCTTTCAAGGTTGCTGAGTTTGGAGTCATTGACAGCAAATTGTTGCATCTCATTGTTAATGCGCTGTTCGAGTTTTCGAATAGTCCTCTGCAGAGCTTTGGTCCGTGTATTTCCTGAGCTGTAGTTTTGTCTGACTTCATCGAGTTCCAGCTCTTTATCAATGATTTTCTGACGTAGTGTGACGATGCTGGCTACATCATTGGGAGAGCTGAATAGAATGGATTGTTTGCGGCGATTGTCACGCAGTTCTTCCGCACCGTTGTTGGCGGACAAAAAGCTTTCTATTTCTTCCTGTACCGTTTGCATATTATTAAATGCTTGTTGCATACGTTGAGCAATGATTCGCTTTGCTCTTATGCCGGACTGTTCACTAAGGGCTAAGTCATACTGAACATACAGTTCCATGATTTTCTGTAAACCATCTCTAGCCAGGTCTTGATCATGAGTTTTTATTTCTAACTGCATTATGTTGGATGAGGTTTCAGCGCTTTTGCTTCGAACTGGCTGTACATTAATGCTCTTTATATAGGCTTTTGTGGTGTCATCGAATCCTTTGTTTTCAGGGTCCGGGTACATGTTGAACATGGCCAGAATATAATCAATAGCGTTGCCAACCGGTTCCAACAGGTGTTCGAGAGGCTTGTGAAATACCTGTTCGTATTTGATGTCAAGCTCAGTAACTGCTTTTTCAGCGATAGTACGAGTGGTGACCAACTGCATTTCTGTTTCCATTTTGCGGTTGACTGGATCTGATTGTTTCTCCTCGGTATACGATGTCACACCTGAGAAAAATGTCGGTTTTCCCTGTTGTTCGGTTTTGACAAGGATTTTCCCCGACGCTGTATAAACAGGAGGCAAGGAAATGAGGCTCAGGGCGATAATCAGGCTGACTATGATGAAGGTCAGAAGGATCGTGCCCTTATGCTTGAATAGAAGCCGGACAATATCGGCGATACTGATCAACGAGTCCGAATTGTCAGTGTTGCTTTCAAATAGAGGTTGCATAAATTAAGTACTCGTATTATTTGACAGTAGATATGATGACGTTTTCGGTGTTGGTATTAGTTGTTTTAATTTCATCCACAGGATTCAATGAATACGCAAAACCCAGAGAGCTGTTCTTTAAAAATGGAATTAAGTCATAGACATATTGATTAAGAAAGTCGCCAACTTTTGAGATGTTGGTTTTGGGTATAATAACTATGTCATTGGCTTGCAGAGGAAGATCGCTGATAGCAGCGTTAAGTATCTGATTGTCTTCGTTGTTGCTGTCAACTGAATCTGCTGTCAAATTACGTACGATTAAACGCGATTTTCCAGCCAATGGCTTACGGATAATAGCGACTTGATTCATTTGTGCGGATTTTTTGTTACCGCCACTCATTAATACGGCTTGCAGAGCGGTTAATGAACCGCTGAATGAGATTAAGCCAGGGCGGTTCACTTCACCGCCAACATATATATGTCGTGGTGTTGTTTTAGCAATGGTTACAATTGGATCGCTAAGGTCTCTGTATTGGTCACGTATTAAGCGCCCTTGAGCATAATATTGCTTGCGTGCAAATTGTTTTACAATGACAACCAGTTCTGGCTTGTTGACAAATTTGGCAAATTGCAATTGCAGTTCTTTTGAAAGTTCTTCAGGTGTTTTACTTTCTGCAATTAACGAATTCACTAAAGGCAGAGTAATTCGGCCATCAGGTCTGACGATGACAGTTTCATCGAGTTCAGGTTTGTAGGAAAACCGAATATCCAGTATATCTCCTGCTTGAACCAGATATTTTTTGTCGCTTGCAGGTATGTCAACTTCCTGTTGAGCCAGCTCGTTGTAGCTGGAGCGAATTTCTTCCTGAATGCTTGATAGTTGTTTGCCAGCTACTAATGTGTCGCCCAGATAAGGGATGGAGATATGTCCATCAATTCTGACTTGGTGTGGGCTGCTGAACTCTGGTTTGAAAGGAAAGCGTATCTGAATGACATCACCAGGAAGGACCTCGCTGGGTGTATTCATCTCAGCTGAGTTTGAGGTGTTGGAAACAGGACCGGGTTGGGTGCTACCAGTTAGTGTGTCTTGCTCTTGGATGTACCGCTCTATATCTACATCAGAGTTTTCTACAATGCTGGCGCAACCTGAAACGCACAGCAAAACACTAACGGCACAAAATGCACGTTTTGAAAATGACAACATTGATTCTCCCCAATAGTCGAAATCGTCTGACTTCGCAAAAAACAGCGCACATTAAACATGAAAAATCCAATGTTGTCAAAGACATGGAAAAAATATTTCAATCGAAACGGCTTGTTCTCGTATTTTTTTTGATATAGAATTTTCGCCGGGGAGATACATGAAAAACAAATTATCGGCTGCCAATTATCTTGCGCAGCTTTTTCAGCTGGTGATTCGCTTATGCGATGTAGTATTAGTAGTGCTCATTGCTCAGGCTTTATTCTATACCCAGAATGGAGTTGTTCTGCAGAGTCACTATTATTTGCTCATTGTTATTACAGTGATTTGCAAACAAATTGTGTTCACAGAGTTCCGGGTTTATTTCAACCTGTTTGAGGATCGTCTGAAGAATTACCTGTACAGTCTATTTATGGCCTGGACCTTGGTCTGCACCTTCTTGGTTATCATTCTTTATTTTACCAAGACTGGCGAATTGATTTCCCGGTTGTGGCTTGGCTCATGGTATCTGGTGTGTCTGGTTTCTTTCGTTGCCTTACATTTTCTTATCAGGTACTGGTTCTTTTGTGGCATCAGGCACAGTTCAAAGCGACAAAACGTTTTATTGTTTGGGTCGGGTAGTCTGGCCATCAAGGTGATTGCTGCACTGAAGCAAGATCAATTGAATAAATATAATATTGAATGTGTCTTTGATGATGATGCTGTTTTGATTGAGCAGAATTTTGGTGATGTGCCTATGAAAGGTTCGTTGCTTGAAGGATTAACCTATATCAAAGAACATCGTGTTTCAACTTTAAAAAGCGCCAATGATCACGCTGCTGAAATATGGATAACCTTACCAATGAGGAGGAGTCGTTATCTAGAGCGATTGCTCAGTGCGGTACAGGATACGACGTATTCAGTTCACTATGTGCCTGATTTAACCGGCTTGAATTTGCTCAACTCCAGAGTCAGCAATTTGCGTGGGTTTAATGTGTTTACTTTAATCGACAATCCCTTTAATGGCATTGGTCTGGTTTCGAAAATGCTGCAGGATAAAATTCTGGCCTTTCTATTTCTGTTTATTTCTTCTCCGGTGATGCTGCTTATAGCTGTTTTGATCAAATGGGAGTCCCCAGGGCCGGTCATATTTAAACAGACTCGTTATGGAATTGATGGCAAACAAATAAAAGTCTGGAAGTTTCGGTCAATGTACACTTGCGAGAATGATGTTGTTCAGCAGGCTCGTAAGGATGATGCCAGGGTAACTCGTGTCGGTCGTTTTATTCGGCGAACATCATTGGACGAATTACCGCAATTCTTTAATGTGCTATTTGGTCAAATGTCTTTGGTTGGACCTCGTCCGCATGCGGTTAACCATAATGAAGAATATCGAGGTAAAATTAAGGGATATATGCTGCGTCATAAACTGAAACCTGGAATTACTGGCTGGGCACAAGTCAATGGGTGGCGTGGTGAGACGGATGCTTTGGATAAAATGGAAAAACGCGTTGAGTATGATCTGTTTTATATCCACCACTGGTCAACTTTATTGGATATTAAGATCATTTTAATGACGATTAAGTCAGTCTTCATGGAAGATAATGCTTACTAGGGCCTGTTGATACTAAAATGTTAAGCTGAGATCACCGTCATTTTCTCACTGTTGAGGCGTCCATTTGGGTGTCAACAGACCCTAGTAGCTAGCTCTAAGGGCTGTTTGTTGGTGTTGGGGTAAAGAGATATTGATTCTGTTATCAATAAACTCTAATTTCCCTGCTGTAAGCGTATTGTAATCTGCAAGTCAGAGTTAATAGCGATTCGTTTTTCTTGTTTTATGTGTGAGTATTTCTCACAATAACGATAAATATATATCGATTGATATGAGAATAATTGAAGTTTATGCTGCTATTTATTGAATAACATTCATACAAAACCAATAACTTTCTCATGTATTGGAAATAAAAATAACAGTTTGTTGGTTGGAAAGAATGTTTGGTACCTCTGTTGCTATTACTAGCTGCTGAGATTTGATTTTTAGAGGAAATATGAGCAACATTTTATATCCAACAAGCAACCCTTTAGCGCTTGAGCAAGTGAACATTTCACACGGTAAAGGTATTTATTTATATGACGACAAGGGCAAGCAGTATATCGAAGGTTTGGCTGGTCTATGGTGTTCGTCATTGGGTTATGGTAATGACGAACTGATAGAGACAATGACGCAACAAATGGAGCGCCTGTCATACAGTCATTTGTTTGGAGGCAAAACACATCAATTGAGCATCGATTTAGCCGATAAACTATCTGCAATGGTGAATGTTGACAAGGCAAGGGTCTTTTTCGGTAATTCCGGTAGTGATGCTAATGATTCCTTACTGAAAATGGTTCATTACTATAACCAGGTGCGCGGTGTCCCAGAAAAGCGAAAAATTATCTCCCGCAAGAATGCTTATCATGGCGTTACTATGGCAGCTGCAACTCTGACAGGTATAGAGAGCAATCATCGCAATTTTAATTTACCGTTTGATGCTTTGGGTGTATTGCGGGTGGATGCACCGCATTATTATAGAAATGGTTTAGCTGGAGAATCAGAGGGTGAGTTTTGTGACCGATTGATTGCGCAGCTTGAAGAAGTCATTGAGGCGGAGAGCCCTGATACTATTGCGGCCTTTATTGCAGAACCTATTATGGGGGCTGGCGGTGTTATTGTGCCACCTGAGGGTTATTTTGCGCGCATTCAACAAATCTTAAAGGACAATGACATTTTGTTTCTTGACGATGAGGTCATTTGTGCATTTGGTCGAACAGGCAATGACTTTGGTGCAACGACCTTTGGGTTTCAGCCTGATACAATGACCTTGGCAAAAGGTTTATCATCGGCCTATTTTCCTATCAGTGCCAGTGTGATTTCAGACGAAATACATCAAAAAATTGTGCAGGGAAGTTCTGAGGTGGGTGTTTTTGGACATGGTTATACCTATTCCGGCCACCCTGTGGGTTGTGCTGCGGCTTTAAAAACGTTGCAAATTTATGAAAGAGACAAGCTTTATGAGCAGGCTGCAGACAATGGGGTTTATATGCACAACAGGTTGGCTGCTGCGTTTGCAGAAAATGAATATGTCGGTCAAATAAGAGGGGTTGGTTTGATTGCTGGGATTCAGTTTGTGGCGGATAAGGAGAAAAAGGTGTTTTTCTCAGACAACTCTTTTGTTGTGAAATGTCAAAAACAATGTGAAAAAAACGGCCTTATCCTGCGAGCCTTAGCGGATAGTACCTTGGCTATCTGTCCTCCTTTGATAATAACTAAACAGGAGATTGATGATTTAGTCGATATTGTGCAGCGTTCTGTGGAGCAGGTGATCTATGAACAATGATGCTGACAGGAGTCAGCTTAATGCTTCTCTTATCCATTCTTCGAACAAACGGGCTCGTAATGATTGTTTTTCAGCTTTGTCTGCTAATAAATAGTAGCTATGAGACTCAGGAATAGTTCGATTGAGTAGTTGAATCAAGCGGCCTTCACGTAGATCTTCCTGAACTTCAAAGCGATTGCATAAGGCAATGCCATAACCATGGCGCGCTGCGCTTAATGCCAGGTTTGTGCTGTAAAAATACAATTGTTTAATATTATCCGGCATCGACACATTGAGAGCTTTGAACCAGCGATTCCAGCCGTTTTGACTGTCATGAAGCAAGGGGTAATGAGTTAGGTGTTCGGGTCGAGATACGACTTTTTCACCATGCAGCAGCCTGGGGCTGCAGACAGGAAAAATGGGTGGGGAAGTGAGTTCTTCAGTGCGTCGATCAGCAGAATCAGGTCTGCCATAACAAATGGCTATATCAATTTCTCTCGGAATGTCTTTCTGTTGAGGCTTAATTTCGACAGTATGGATTTCAGTTTGTGGGTATTGAGCATGAAAGTCACTGATGTGTTTGGCAACCCAGCTAGCGCCAGCTGTCTGAGTGCAGCCCACAACCAGGGTTCCAGCTAGACTGTCAGGATCAAGATGTAAGGCTCCATCCATAATCGTGTCGAAGCCTTCTCTGACAGCTTTGAGTAAGCGTTGCCCGGAATCAGTGAGTTGCAATCTGTTCTTTACACGATCGAATAGTTTGATGTTCAGATGTTCTTCCAGGGCTCTGATCTGGTGGCTGATAGCTCCATGGGTAACTCCAAGTTCTTCACCTGCACGCCCCATATGCAAATGTTTGCCTGCACTTTCAAAGGCTCGCAAGGCGGAGAGTGGCATTGTACGTCTATCCAGCATAATTTTGCTTTTGTTAGTATGTGAGTTAATTTCACATATTGTACAAATAAAACTCTATTGCTGAAAGAAATATTAACGTCTATCCTTGGGGCATTATTTTAACCTTGTATCATTGAGGGTACTATGCAGATCAAAGATCAAACCTTGCTCAAAGGCCTTGCCTATATTGACGGTAAATGGACCGAAGCAGACAGTGGTGAAACATTTCCAGTCAAAAATCCCGCCAATGGGGACACTATAATAAATGTTGCCAAATGCGGGACTGAGGAAACACGACGTGCCATAGAGTCAGCTCATAAAGCGCAGAAATTATGGCAGCAAAAAACTGCAAAAGAACGGTCTGCTTTATTGCGTAATTGGTTTAACTTAATGATGGAGGCGCAGCCGGATCTGGCTCAGATATTGACTGCTGAACAAGGCAAACCTCTGGCTGAAGCTAGCGGTGAAGTTGCCTATGGTGCTAATTATATCGAATGGTTTGCCGAGGAAGCGAAGCGAGTCTATGGTGATACCATTCCTGAGCCATCCAGTGATAAACGTCTGGTTTGCGTCAAGCAACCAGTTGGTGTCGTTGCTTGTATTACTCCATGGAATTTCCCAAATGCCATGCTGGCAAGAAAAATTGCACCTGCATTGGCAGCTGGTTGCAGTGTTGTCTGTAAACCAGCAAATGAAACGCCTTTGTCAGCTTTTGCCATGGTCGAATTGGCAGAGCGTGCAGGTATTCCGGCGGGAGTGATTAATATCGTTGCGGGCAAAACCAGTGAAATAGGCCCTGAGTTAACGTCAAACCCCCTGGTTCGGAAGCTGACTTTCACTGGTTCGACTCCGGTTGGAAAGCTGTTGATGTCTGAATGCGCGCAAACTGTAAAGCGAACATCGATGGAGTTGGGCGGAAATGCACCTTTTATCGTGTTTGATGATGCTGATTTGGATGCTGCTATTGCAGGTTTGATGGTGAGCAAATTTCGCAATGCTGGTCAGACTTGTGTTTGTTCAAATAGAATTTTTGTTCAAGAGGGCGTTTATGACGCTTTCGTGGAAAAGTTAATTGCTGCTGTATCAGCATTAAATGTCGGCGCTGGTACTGTAGAAGGTGTAGAAATCGGTCCCTTGATTCATGAAGGTGCTGCAGACAATGTGCTTGGCTTAATTGATGAAGCTATGACTAAAGGGGCTTCAGCAGTGTATGGTGGAAGCCGTTCGACACTGGGAGCTAACTTTGTAGAGCCCACAGTGTTGACTAATGTGTCTGATGATATGCGGGTCTCACGTGAAGAAATCTTTGGACCGGTTGCACCATTGTTGAAATTCTCTGAAGAACAAGAAGTGATTGATCGTGCCAACGACACAGAAGTTGGTTTGGCTTGTTATTTTTATTCTCGTGACATAGGACGAGTATGGCGAGTTTCTGAAGCTTTAGAGTATGGAATTGTCGGTATTAATGAGGGTTTGATTTCTAATGAAATGGCTCCGTTTGGAGGGGTTAAAGAGTCTGGTCAGGGACGTGAGGGTTCCAAGTATGGTCTTGATGATTATCTGGAAATCAAATATATGTGCATGGGAGGGTTGGATAAATGAGTTCCGCGAAATTAATGAAAGACCCGGCTCAGCTAATGACTAACTCAGATTGGCAAGTACGTAAAGAAGCGGCTATTGCGCGTGGCCAGGGTAATGTTGCTCCGGTTTATATTGATCGAGCTGATGATGCTGAGATGTGGGACGTTGAAGGCAAACGTTATATTGATTTTGGAACGGGCATTGCGGTCTGCAATACCGGGCATATGCACCCTGATGTAAAGAGAGCGGTTTTAGATCAGTTGGACCGTTTCAGTCATACCTGTGTGATGGTAACGCCTTATGACTCGGCTGTGGAATTGGCTGAACGGCTGAATCAGTTAGCACCTGGAGCAACACCCAAGAAATCAATTTTCGTAACCACCGGCGCGGAAGCGGTAGAAAACTGTGTGAAAATAGCCAGAGCTTATACTGGGCGCAGAGGAGTTATCGCTTTCAACGGTGGTTTTCATGGCAGAACAATGTTAGCTATGGGACTGACTGGAAAAATCACGCCCTATAAAAACTTATTCGGACCTTTTCCGGGAGAGGTGTATCACGCACCATTTCCGATTCCCTATCACGGGATAACAGAAGAAGATTCTCTACAGGCTTTGGATAATTTATTTCATTGTGACATTGCGCCGAGTGATGTGGCGGCTATTATTATTGAGCCAGTTCAAGGTGAAGGAGGATTTTATCCAGCATCGAATAGCTTTATGCAGTCTTTGCGTAAATTATGCGATGAACATGGAATTCTGCTGATTGCAGATGAAATTCAGAGTGGTTTTGGCCGGACTGGAAAGTTTTTCGCTTGTGACTATGCTGGTGTTGAACCAGATTTGATGACTGTGGCTAAAGGTATTGCAGGAGGTTTTCCTTTGGCGGCAGTGACCGGCAAAGCTGAAATCATGGATGCGCCTCTGCCCGGAGGTCTAGGGGGAACCTATGGTGGTTCGCCAGTGGGCTGCGCCGCGGCTTTAGCCGTTATTGAAACTATTGAACGTGAGAACCTGATTGAAGCCGCTAATCGAATTGGGGGACTATTCAAACTTAGGTTGATGGCGCTTCGAAATAAATACCCTGATGTGATCGGTGACATCAGAGCCGACCGCGGTGCCATGATTGCAATGGAGCTCATCAAAAATGGTGATGATAATCAAGCTAATCCAGAATTGACTAAAGCAGTAGTGACTGAAGCTTATAAACGAGGCCTGGTTGTCCTGTCTTGTGGCATCCGAGGTAACGTATTTCGCTTTCTACCAGCATTGACAATAAGTGATGAATTGATCAACGAAGGTCTGGATATTCTTGAGCAGTGTTTCGAATCTGTTGCAATGTAACGGTGGTAACCTGTCTTTGAAGGACTTCGTATAGATAGTGTATGGATCGATAGTATACGAATTACAGGTGTTGACTATTATAAACTCCGGTTTCTTTTATGTGACCGGAGTTTTTTTGTGCCTGACATTCCGATGCTGTAAGAAGCCCTTTATTTTCCATTTTTATGTCGCTTTTGTGAGGTTGCCTATTTTATGTATAACCCATAATTTCTGAAAAAGAAGGTATTTAGCAGGGGGCTTTATGTTAAGTGCTTAATCAGATTAATGACTTTCTAAGAGTTAAGCCGCTACGGTTTATAGCGCTCTAATATGCATTTTTGATCTCCTACCAGCCTTGCTAATAATTATAAATATGAGGTTTACATATGAACAGTCTAATTGCATTGATATTGGCATCACTACTTATTTCACCGCTTACATTTGCAGCAACAACAATTAAAGTTGGGGGCAAAGACTTTACAGAGCAAATTATTATGACTGAGTTGACCGCTCAGTATTTGGAAGAAAAAGGCTTTAAAGTTGTCTTGGATAGAGGTCTGAAATCCGGTGTCTTGCGTAAATTATTAGTTGATGGTGATATTGACCTATATTGGGAATATACAGGCACTGCGTATTTGAATTTTCAAAAGCAAAAATACAATGGTGAAGATCGCAATGTTATTTATCAAAAAGTGAAATTAAGTGATAAAAGAAATGATCTTGTTTGGTTGAATAATTCTACAATAAACAATACCTACGCCCTGGCTATTAGTGAGCAGTTTGCTGAAGAAATAAATGTTTCAACTTTGGACGAATTGGCGGCATACCAAAATACTATAGGTGGGCTAAAGCTTGCCTCTAATAATGTTTTTCTTCGCAGGGATGATGGTTTAACCCCTTTTCAAAGAGAGTATGGGTTTGAATTTTCAAAGGATAATATTAAACGAATAGAATCTGGTCTGGTGTATGCAGAAGTGGGTGAAAGACGGGCTGACGTGGGACTGGTCTTTTCAACAGATGGTCGGATCATTTCGCAAAATTTAATAGTTTTGGAAGATACCAGGAATTTTTTTCCTCCTTATGAATTAGTACCTGTTGTCCGTAAAGACGTTTTGCAAAAAAACCCAGGTCTTGAAAAATACTTGAATGATTTGTCGGAGGTTCTGGATACCAAGGCAATAGCAAAACTTAACTATTTAGTCGATGTTGATAAGGTACTCATTTGGGAAGCTGTCGAGGAGTTCTTGATTTCAAAGGACTTGTTGTAATATCTATAGTTATTATTGAAGATGGTAATATTTAATGAATTTGAGAAAAAAAAGTAAAATACTCGTTGGTTGCGCTCAAATAAACAGTGTGCTTGGAGATATTCAAAGTAATGTTGAAAAACATATTGTTTCGATTAAAGAGGCCAAAGCTAATGATTGTGATTTATTAGTGTTTCCTGAATTATCATTAACGGGATACCGAATGGATGATTATGGACGTAGTCTTGCTGTATCAATTGATTCTGATGTATTGAACCAAATTGCCATCGAAGTAGATAAGTCAATATCGGTTGTTATCGGTTTTGTTGAAGAGGGTCCCTGTGGACTTGTTTATAATTCTGCAGCGTTACTAAATGACTCTAAGGTGTGTTTTGTACATCGAAAGATGAGTTTGCCGACGTTTGGTCGCTTGGATGAGGGTAAATATTTTGCGGAAGGCCGTACTGTTCAGCTTTACAACTTATCATCAGAGTGGACCTTGTCATCATTGATTTGCCAGGATGTCTGGCAGCCATCTCTTGTTCATGTTGCGGCTATGAAAGGAGCTACTCTGTTTGTTAGCCCTTTTTGTTCGGCTATCGGTGGGATTGGAGAGAATTATGATAATGCTGCCGGATGGGAGATTACATCTAAATATATATCGATGACCTATGGAATGCCTTCGATTATGTGTAATCGCGTCGGCAAAGAAAAAGATTTTGAATATTGGGGAGGGTCTAGCATTGTGGGGCCATATGGGAATATTTTGACTAAAGCAGGAGCTGATGAAGAGCTTATCTTGGCACAGCTTGATTATATGGATGTTCAGGATGCTCGATATTCACTTCCTATAGTTAGGGATTGTCGCATTGACACGACTATAAGAGAGTTACAAAAAGCTGCTGCCGGGGATTTTGGAGAGTAATATATTGAGATTTATCGTAATCTTTCTAAACAATATGGTCGTTGATTTTTACATTCAGTAATTTCTCAAAGAAATGTGCGTATGGTTTAGACACAAAGGAAACTAGACCTGGTGAGTGTTTAAGTTAAGTGAACATCAAAAGTAACTCTTTTTCTTTACACGCTGCTACATCGCCCAACGTTGCGACTAGTTGGGGCAACGGGTGCTTAAAAAGTTTTTATAACACTGAGTGAAATCATACCATTGAAAAAAAACCAATGTCATATATCGAACTTCTGTATTAATCCTAATATTCAAATCTCGTATTTAAGGTCTTCCCCTACAAAGTGGAGTAAATCATCTCTTTCGATCAAGTGTTCATTGGTTACATAATAAGAAGGGCTATATTCAACCAGTAAGCTGAAAAAACAGCTTTGAGGTATGGTTGCTTTTATTTGTGTTTCCAAGTCAGCCATGAGGGTTTTCGTAAATGTTTCATTACGGTGAGGTTGGGATAAAAGAGACACTGTTACCTTAAGATGTGAATGATGATAAATTGAGGCTGGATAAGCGCGCCCTTTGCATTCATGGGCATTTTCATCATGATCATTAATGATCGTCTCTACCTTAGTCAAGATAGCTTTTGCATCTATATTGAGATCGTTGCTAAAGTGCAGTTCACAATGAGGCATATATGGGGTCCTGGTCGAATATAACGGTATATTCAATGCTGAGTAAATAGAGTTTGTATTTGAAGATTTTTATTTATAGCTCTAGTAATTCCGTGTTACTTCCAGGTTGCTAGTCGCATGCGATGAGCAGGCAAGAATATAACCATCTTCCTCTTCGGTAGAGGATATGCCTCCATTGTGTTGCATATTTACGCTGCCACTCTTAAGTTTTAATTTGCAAGTCCCACAGTAACCCTCTTGGCAGCCAGTAGGAATTTTAATTCCATTCGATGCTGCGGACTCGACGATCGTTTTTCCATGAAGGTTGTTGAAAATATGTCCATCCAAATCAACAGTCAACGCATTGTTGTCTAGGACTTGTTTTGTATTCTTTGATACTGTTATATCCGCTTTTTTTGCGCCAAATGATTCGGTAAGAAACTTTTCAGCAGAACCACCTTGAGCTAAATAAATTTTGCGTATTAACGTGTTAAACCCTTCTGGACCGCAACAGAAAATAGTTCGTTTTGCTATATCCGGGACCAGTGTGTTGAGACTGGCCCTTGATAGAAGCCCTCTGAACCCTGACCATGCTTCACCATAGGGGACAGTGGTAACGCAATTAATTTGTACAACATTTGGCATCGCCGCATCGATATTGTTTAGTTGACTTTGACAGAGTAAATCGTTGGGTGTTGCTGCTTGTTGTAAAAATACGATGTCTGTTTGTTGTTCATTTCGTTCAAATAGCCAATTGATCATGGAGAGCATAGGAGTGATTCCGCTACCTGCTCCGATTAGCAACAAGGGAGTTTTGGGTGTATGTATTAATGAGAACTTGCCAAATGGTCCACGAGCGCTAATAGTCGTGCCAGCTCCCCAGTTTTCATGCATATATCGTGTTGTTTTTGCATTCACACCTGCTTTTATTGTTAATACGATGCGGTTGTTATCCGATGGTGGAGATGCAATCGTGAAAGTACGAATCGCATTCTCACCTTTATAAACGAATGAAAGTGATACAGCTTGCCCTGGGTAATGGCGAAAAGGAGTTCCATCTTCTGTCCTTACCTCCCAATCAAATGACACTATATTAGTCGTTTCTTGATGACGTGAGTGTAATTTTAAAGATAAAAGTTGTGGTTTAATAAGGGGTACTGAATTGTTAATCATTTGTTTTATCTATGTCGGAGTGAATATGTGATTGCATTTGTTCTCGGTACCACTCTATGAAATTAATAGTCATAAATTCAGCAACCTTAGAGTAGGGGCCTGGTTCATAGCCTATTGATAGAATGCCGCGTTGGTTTTCTTCGGCTAGATGGCGATCTTGATCGTTTGTGGCAACCCATACTTCTTTTAAGCGATCAATATCATAATCCCAGCCTTCAACAGCATCTTCATGTACTAACCATGTTGTACGCACTTCGGTCCTGTTGGGTCCAATGGGGAGCACTCTGAAATGCAAAATATGATCAGACAGAAAATGGTGCCAATTATTGGGTATGCGAAACATACGAATAGAACCTAAATCTGGCTCGACAAGGTCGCCGAGCAATTTCTTGCAAGCCAATTCTCCATCTAATGTCATCGATGTTATTCCTTCATGAAATGGCAATCTTATACAGCGAAATTCCAAACCTCCGTCCAAAGGCTTACTGGGAAGGCCAAGTTTGTCCCACTCTTTACTTTTCTTTTGCATGATACCGAACTCGACTCCGTTTCGATCATCTTCAGGTAGAGCCATTTCTATTAAAGAAACAGTGAGTTCTGGGTGAGCTGAGGTGCAATGGTAACACTCACGATTATTTTCAATCACCAGTTTCCAGTTAGCTTCTTCTATAATCGTAGATTCGAATGCCACTTTTGTTTTCGATGGCTGGTGCGGAGATATGTAAGGTGTTATCGCTTTTTTGAAAGTCTCAATATCGGGAGGTGTTTCTGCTAAACAGATATACAGCATTCCTTGAATATTTTCTAAGTGCACTTTTTTGAGTGGGAAATCTTCGCGTGAAAAATCCTCCTCCATATAACGAGCAGCTAATAAATTTCCTTCCAAATCATAAGTCCATTGATGGTAAGGACATACTAAACGATTGGTGTTACCACTTTTCTTTTCACATAAACGTGAACCACGATGACGACAAGTATTTAGAAAGGCTTGTATTATTCCGTTTTTATCACGCAGTACTATAATTGGCGTGGTTGCTATGGTCAGCGTAATATAATCTCCGGGGGTTGGCAGTTCGCATTCGTTGGCTGCAAACAACCATTCTTTATAGAATATAGCCTCTAATTCCTCTTCGTAGATGTCGTTTTCTACATAAAATGGACGTGGTAGAGCATAACCTGTTTTTGAGGCAGTTAAGGCTTTTTTGAGTACTGCACTTTTCATATCTTTACCCGTCATGGTTCGCGTTTTCATATATCGTATTACGCAATTAATAGTTTCAATATCACTATAATGCTCTAAAATTGCTGACAGGTTGCGATAAAAAGCGACATAATATTTAACTTTTCAGACATTTTGATACACAGTTATTTTTACTTATGCAAAATAAACCTATGCAGCAGGCAGAGCACATCGGGTTCTTACTCATCCCTGAGTTTTCAATGTTTTCATTTTGTATGATGATCGAGCCTCTTCGTATGGCTAATCATCTATCTGGTGAAGAGCTTTATCGATGGAGTATTTATACGCAAGATGATGAGGGTGTGTCCGCCAGCAATAAAATTCCATTTTTCCCAACACAAAAACGACAAGATTACGATGATCTAGATAGTCTATTTGTCATAGCAGGCCTTGTTAGTCGACAGAGAGACACTCTGCAAGCAATCGAATGGTTAAAGAAACTGGCACGAAAAAAAGTACAGTTAGGTGCCACATCCGTTGGCACGGAAGTGCTAGCCAACGCTGGTTTGCTAAAAGATAAGGTGTGTACAATTCATTGGCAACACCGTGACTCTTTGCTCGAGAAATACCCTGAACTTCATGTCACCACCGAATTGTATGAAATCGGCCAAGATATAATAACGTGTTCAGGTGGGTTGGCAGGTTTGGACCTTATGTTGCAGTTGATTACTAAGTCTCATGGATTGGATCTTGCACAGGAGGTGGCTGAGCTTTATGTTCATTCGCAAATACGTCAATCCAATAACTCACAACGAATGAAATTGACGGATAAATATAAAACCAATCACCCTCGCTTGATACAAGCTTTAAGACTGATGCGCAATAATACTGAGGAGGTTATGAGTTGCGCTGAAATAAGTGAGATGGTTGGCCTATCGACTAGGCAGATGGAGCGTTTGTTTAAAACTCATATTAAACTAAAGCCGAAAGCTTATTATATGAATATTCGTTTAGATAAAGCACGTTATTTGTTAGAGCAATCGAATTTATCAATACTTGAGGTAGGAGTTGCGTGTGGATTTAATTCAACCTCATATTTCTCCCGCTGTTATAGAAAGTATTTTGGTATCAACCCATCTGAGGTTAGGAAGTCTTAATAATTAGACGTAATAGATTTTGATAATGTCGCAATTGTCTTCTTTGGGGTCGATTTTTTATGGTTTGATGGTGTAGTAATTCCTTAAGGTAGTTTTAAGAGTGAAAACTTCTCGTTTTAGAGGAGTCATTATTAGCGTTTTAAGGTGTTGTTATATGGAACTTTTTATTGATTATTTTATTGCCAACCAGTCTTTGATATTAAGGCTGACTACCGAGCATATCGCTTTAGTTGGCGTTGCTGTTGGTATTGCAACGGTTACAGGAGTTCCAATTGGTATTGCTATCACTCAGAACGAACATGTCGCAAGAATAGTTCTACAGATAGCATCGATCATTGTCACTATTCCGTCGATTGCTTTGTTTGGCCTTATGATTCCAATATTGTCGATAATTGGACATGGAATTGGCTATTTACCAGCAGTTATTGCGGTTTTACTTTATTCGCAGCTGCCTATTATTCGAAATACCTATACTGCCATCAATAATGTCAATCCAGCTTTAAGGGAGGCGGCTAAGGGAATTGGTATGAGTCCAATACAACGCTTGCGCATGGTTGAGTTACCGCTAGCGGTTCCTGTCATATTAGCTGGTGTCAGGACTGCCGTAGCAATGAATATTGGCGTCATGGCTATTGCTGCCTATATTGGAGCAGGGGGATTAGGGGTGTTGTTGAGTCGGGGAATATCTCAAAGCGACCCGCTGCAATTAATGGTTGGTGCTATCGCTGTTAGCATATTAGCAGTGATTGCGGATTTTTCTCTGCTGGGCATACAAAAGTGGCTCACACCTACTGGACTAAAGGATTCAACTCCAATTAAAGCGGCGGCTTGACACGATTAGTGTAGGTGCTTTTTTGATGAAAAGTGCCTGCATAAACCAGTACCTTACTTATTTGAAAAGCAAGTTTTTTACACATTAATAAAATAGATAGAGGAAAACTCATGAAAAATATAATTGTTGCATTAGCGCTATTTTTAAGTTCTTTAGGGGCTCATGCTGAAGTTGTTGTTGGTGGCAAAGGTTACACTGAACAACTACTACTAGCAGAAATGACTAGGCTTTTATTAGATAAAAATGGAATAGAGGTTACAAAGAAAGATGGGATGGGTACCTCTGTTTTACGTGCCGCTCAAGAGAATGGACAAATTGACCTTTATTGGGAATATACAGGCACATCTTTAGTTACTTTTAATAAGGTAAGCGAAAAGTTAACGGCAGAAGAAACCTATGCAAAAGTAAAAGAGTTAGATGAGAAAATTGGTTTAGTATGGCTAGAGCGTTCTTTAGCAAATAATACCTATGCTTTGGCAATGCGTGCGGCAGATGCAAAAGAAAAAGGAATAACGACGATGTCTGAACTTGCAGCTAAATTTAATGCTGGTAATGAGTTAACGCTGGCTTTAAATGCGGAATTCTATGCTCGTCCTGATGGCTGGAAACCCGTTCAGGAAAAGTATGAGTTTGAAGTGGAACGTAAGAATGTTAAACGCATGGATACTGGCTTGGTTTATACAGCCCTGAAAGAAAATCAGGTTGATATTGGTTTGGTCTTTGCAACGGATGGCCGTATTCCTGCCTTTGATTTCACGGTTCTTGAGGATGATAAAGGTTTTTTTCCAACTTATAACCCTGCGCCTGTGATTCGAAAAGAAGCACTTGAGAAAGAGCCTAAGTTAGCTGAAATTTTAAACAAGATGGCAGGAGTTCTTACCAGTGATTCATTAGCGAAACTAAATGCCACGGTTGACGTTGATAAAGTGAGTATTGAAGAAGCATCAAGAAGTTTTCTAAAAGCGAATGGCTTGATCTAGTTTTCTTTGGGAAATATGGAAAATACTGACGTTTTTAAATAGATGTACCAGTACTAATAAGTCATTCGCGATAAGGAATGGCTTATTAGTACTTTATGACAACAAATCCATTGTGACAATTAGGAATAAATTTTGATTAAAGTAGAAGGTTTGACCAAGGTGTTTGAAACGCCTAATGGGTCAATAACTGCAGTTGACCATGTAGATATGGAAGTGCCTGAGGGTGAAATATGTGTGCTCCTGGGGCCATCGGGTTGTGGGAAAACGACAACCTTGAAGATGATAAATCGCTTGGTTACTCCAACTGCAGGTAAGGTTTTTATTGGCAATGAAGATGTGACAAAAATGGATACAGTTGAATTGCGCCGCAACATTGGTTATGTCATTCAACAAATAGGCCTGTTTCCTAATATGACGATTGAGGAAAATATCTCTATTGTGCCAAAGATGTTAGGTTGGAAAGCAACTCGATATAAAGCTCGAGCCAGTGAATTGCTTGATATGGTAGCTTTAGATCCTAAGCTGTATTTGAAGCGTTATCCTAAAGAATTGTCTGGAGGCCAGCAACAACGCGTTGGAGTAATACGTGCACTAGCGGCAAACCCTCCAGTTATGCTAATGGATGAACCCTTTGGTGCTATCGATCCAATCAATAGGGAAGTTATTCAAGATGAGTTTCTTTCGATGCAGGAAAATTTGAAAAAGACCATTATGTTTGTGAGTCATGATATCGACGAAGCAGTAAAAATGGCAGATAAAATTGCTATCTTTCAAAATGCTAAATTAGCTCAATATTCTTCGCCAAGTGACTTACTGTCTCATCCTAAAGATGCCTTTATTGAGAGCTTTCTTGGTGATGATAGATTTTTGAAGCAGTTGCGTTTGATAACGGTTCAGGAGGTTATGCGGGAGAACCCTTTATACGTTGAAATGGGAGATTCTTTGGAGTCGGCATATTCAAAGATGGATGACAATGGCTATAGTTTTGCTATCACACTAGTGAATGAGCAAAAGAAGCCGATCGGCTTTGTTTCCAAAGCTGCTGCAAAAATGGATAAGGGTCTATGTGGTGACAATTTTTTTGGATTAACAGCTGTTGCAAACCCTCAAGATGATTTGAGAAAAAATATATCATTGATGTTTGCGAATAGTTTGACATGGATGCCGGTAATTGATGATAAAGGAGTGCTTATAGGGCAAATTTCTCAAAAAAGTATTACTCAATACATTGGCGCTGGACATGCAACAAATGCGTCAGGTACTAAATTGCAAACAGAAGCTAAGCCAAAACCTGTTGTTAGAGTTTTGTGACTGAACTATGAATAATAAAGAAAATCCTATTCGGCTGTATCTATATGGTGGCGGCCTAATACTGGCGTGTTTGTGTGGTATTTGGTTGCAAAGTACTGGGGCAATTAAAGAGTTATTAAAATATGAAGCAGATATTCGTTATTTGACGGTGCAGCATTTATGGCTGGTGTTGTTGTCTGGTGGTTTGGCTGTGCTCTTTGCGGTACCGTTAGGAGTGCTCATCAGTCGGCCAAAGTTTCAGCGAATATCTGAAGGACTAATGCAATTTTTGAACATAGGGAGCACCATTCCAACATTGGCAATATTGGCCTTGTCTATGAGCTTGTTGGGTATTGGTACCGTTCCAGCAATATTTGGACTGTTCGTCGCTTCGTTATTACCAATTGCGCGCAATACCTACGTTGGTATTAAAGAGGTGCCTGTTCATCTCAAAGAAGCTGCGGTTGGCATTGGTATGTCTCCAATGCAAATGCTCTTCAAGGTGGAAATTCCAAATGCATTGTTTGTGATTTTTGCGGGTGTTCGAGTTGCCTTTTCGATTAATGTGGGAACTGCTCCACTGGCATTTTTGATCGGTGGTGGAGGCCTTGGAGAGCTTATATTTACAGGCATCGATTTGAATGAAATGAGCATGATGTTGGCTGGTGCAATCACAACTTCTTTTCTTGCGATAGCAATTGATATGGCTATTGCATGCATAACCTATTTTACAATTCCTAAAGGGGTTAATCCGCTTAGGATACATTGAATAATGAGCAAGATTTCAAAGTTCATTCATCAGTTGTCATTTGATGATTTACCCGAGCAAGTCATACATCAATCGAGTATTTGTTTGCTGGATTTGTTAGGAGTAGCGATTGCAGGGCATCGAACCAAGAGTACTGCAATACTGTTAGAATTTGTTGGCTCGCAATACCCTGGCTCGGTGCCTTTGCTGTTTAGCGATAAAACAGCGAGTGTTAGTGGGGCCGCTTTATTTGGTGGTATGTTAATAGATAGTATCGATGCACACGATGGGCAAGTCCTGACTAAGGGACACGCGGGTGTAGCATTACTGCCTTCTTTGCTTGCAATCATGCACGATAAAGAAGGACTTGATGGGAAGGCATTGCTGACTAATTTAGTACTAGGCTATGAAATTGCGACTCGCGCAGGTATTGCCTTGCATGCAACTGCTTGCGACTATCATACATCAGGCGCATGGAATGCAATAGGAGCGACAGCTATGTGCGCGCGCGTACTGGGTTTGTCTGAAGCGCAAACTTTAGAAGCTTTGGGAACCGCTGAATTCTATGGTCCAAGAAGCCAGATGATGCGTTGTATTGATTACCCAACCATGGTGAAAGATGGGTCTGGTTGGGGTGCTTTAGCAGGTACTTCTGCGGCACTTTTGGCACAACTGGGATTCGTGGGAGCACCAGCAATAAGTTTGTTGGGTGATGATGTTGCGCAGTTCTGGGATGATTTGGGTGAACATTGGTATATTCTCGATCAGTATTTTAAGGCATATCCAGTCTGCCGTTGGGCGCAACCAGCGGTTGAAGCAGTTCGACAATTGACTTTATTGCATGAAATAGACAGCAAAAAAATCGAATCGATTGACATATTTAGTTTTCATGAAGCTAAACGATTACATACAGTTCGTCCTGAAACCACCGAAGAGGCGCAGTACAGCCTGCCGTTTTCTGTGGCTTCTGTCTTGGTTGATGGTACGGTAACAATTGAATCAATTGCAGAAACAAAGCAAGGGTTAAATAATTCTGTGCGTCAGGCTTTAAGCGCTAAAGTCAAAATACATGAATGTGATCGATATAATGATTTATTTCCAGCGGAGCGTTGGGCGCATGCGGAGATTAAAATGCAATCTGGTGAGTGTTATAAATCTTCAGGCATGACGGCTCTTGGAGATCCGGAAAACCCATTAACATTAGATCAGATTCAAGAAAAGTTTCACCTCTTAAGTCAGGGTGCAATGAAGTTCAAAGAACGTGAATTCATTATTGAGTCGTGCATCAATATTAAGGAGGCTGGTGTCGAACAACTGAAGGAATTTAAGAAACTAATTTATCGAGCTGTTTGAGAGAATTTTAATGCCAGATTAATTACTTGTTCGAAACTGTTTCTTCTGAATTCAAGTCTGAATCAAGATGAATTGACAGGCATGTAATTGTGTTTGCTTGCCATACATTGGAGTGCTTGTATGACGTTTTTAGTTAATGATATGTCGTTAAATTTACACATTTTATTTTGAAGTTCAGGTACTTTAAATATTGAAATCAGCAATAATAAAGGCAGGGTGTCATGAGTGAAAATTCAATTATAGTTTATAAAAAAAGTGTACAAATGCAGACAATTAGAATTTTCTTGATCATTATCTGTGCGTTATTGTCAGGATTAATTCAGGCACAGGACAGCCAACCGATAGAAGTGCGCTTCTCGCACGTAGCGCCAGATGATTCGCCGAAGGGTAAGATGGCGAGATATTTTCAGGAGTTGGTCCGAGAACGCATCGGCCC
>JBOEHE010000041.1:0-2590 GCA_050633785.1 Arenicella sp. | reverse complement strand
GTTCACTTGGTTCACTTGGTTCACTAAGCGAACAAGAGTCTAATTTTATAGAGATCGAATTCGGAAAGACACCATTGGCTACTGATTTTATCTCATCAGCGGCCACTTTCTTCTTTCTACTAACAGCAACTGCCCCCTTTCGCTTGTAAGCAAAATTCCATTCTTATTCAGTGTTGCGTTGCTCAACTTCCAATCTAACTTTCCTTGACAAGTTAAGAAAAAAGCCAACAGAATCAACCGTTAGTTTTCGAACTTTCCAACAACTTTCCAACCAACAGTATCAATAAAATCAGTAAGTTAGTATATTTTAACTACTCCCATTCAATAGTGGCTGGTGGTTTTCCTGAAATATCGTAAGTAACACGGCTGATACCGCGTACTTCATTAATAATTCGGTTGGATATATGACCAAGAATCTCATACGGAATATGCGCCCAGGTAGCCGTCATAAAATCGATAGTTTGCACAGCACGTAAGGCAATAACATAGTCATAAGCCCGATTGTCACCGACAACACCAACTGATTTTACCGGCAGAAAAACCGCAAATGCCTGGCTGGTTTTTTCATACCAGCCGGACTTATCCAACTCTTCCATATAAATGGCATCAGCCTCACGAAGAATGTCAGCATATTGTTTTTTGACTTCACCAAGAATACGCACTCCTAAACCAGGACCAGGGAATGGGTGACGATAAATCATTTTTTCCGGCAATCCTAACTCAACACCAATTTTACGCACTTCATCTTTAAATAGCTCTCGCAATGGCTCCAGCAATTCAAGTTCCATATCATCAGGTAAGCCACCCACATTATGGTGCGATTTAATGACTTGTGCTTTGCCTGTTTTTGACGCGGCCGATTCAATCACATCTGGATAGATCGTGCCTTGAGCCAGCCATTTGGCATTGCTGATTTTCTTTGACTCTTCTTCAAAAATTTCAACAAACACACGGCCGATAATCTTGCGTT
Organism: Arenicella sp.; assembly: GCA_050633785.1. Taxonomy (GTDB): domain Bacteria; phylum Pseudomonadota; class Gammaproteobacteria; order Arenicellales; family Arenicellaceae; genus CALKZN01. The sequence continues at coordinate 1,620 of JBOEHE010000041.1, read as the reverse complement.
TGGCTTCTGGTTCATCAACCCCTTCCAATTCAGTTAAAAAGCGTTGTTCAGCGTCAACGCGAATAACCTTCACTCCCATGGAGTCTGCAAACGTCTGCATGACCTGGTCACCTTCATTCAAACGTAATAGGCCGTTATCGACAAAAATACAGGTCAGCTGTTTACCGATTGCACGATGTAACATAGCAGCAACAACGGATGAATCTACACCACCCGACAAACCTAATATCACATGGTCATCGCCAACCTTAGTTCGAACAGATTCAACACAAGAATCAATGATATTCGCTGAAGTCCACTGGTTACCACAAGCACAGATATCGTGCACAAAGCGACTGAGGATTTTTTCACCACCTTCTGTATGCGTCACTTCAGGGTGAAATTGCACCCCATAGAAATGCCGGGATTCATCAGCAATCGCACACAATGGCGCATTAGTTGAAGCGGCAATCACCGAAAAGCCTTCTGGAATTTCAGTCACTTTATCCCCATGACTCATCCAGACATTCTGCTCCTTATCTTTAAGTAAGGCATTTTCTGCCGTCACTTTAACTTCAGCATGACCAAACTCACGTTTTTCCGATGTTGAAACCTTGCCGCCAAGCATAGCAGCCATACATTGCAAGCCATAGCAAATACCCAGAACTGGTAAGCCTAAATCAAAGACACCTTCAGGAGCTCTTGGAGTTGAGCTTTCCGTAACACTTGAAGGCCCACCGGATAAGATAATGCCTTTGGGAGCAAATGCCTGAATATCACTGAGTGCATTATCATACGCCCAAATTTCACAATAAACGCCCAATTCCCTGATTCTTCGGCCAATCAGTTGAGTATATTGGGAACCAAAGTCGAGAATTAGAATTTTGTCTTGATGTGGGTCAGTCATAGGTTTCTTAAATCATTTAAATAGCGACAACTCAAGAGGCTTTTTAAGAACCTCTTGAGCATTATTCAATACATAATAGCGATAGGGCTTAACTACGATAGTTTGGTGCTTCTTTAGTAATCGTAACATCATGTACATGACTCTCACGCACACCAGCATTAGTAATGCGGACGAACTCGCAGTTTTCGCGCATTTCGCTCATACTGGCATTACCGGTATAGCCCATACTGGAGCGCAGCCCCCCCATCAATTGGTGGATAATATTAATCGCCGGACCTTTATACGGCACACGCCCTTCGATACCTTCTGGCACCAATTTCTCAGTATTCGATGTTGAATCTTGAAAATATCGATCTTTAGAGCCCTGTTCCATTGCGGCAATAGAACCCATACCTCGATAGGACTTGTAAGAGCGACCTTGAAATAACTCAATTTCACCAGGTGCCTCATCAGTGCCCGCCAACAGACCTCCAACCATAACAGAACCAGCTCCGGCAGCGATTGCTTTGGCCAAGTCACCTGAATAACGCAAACCACCATCAGCAATCAAAGGCACACCAGTTCCTTTTAGGGCTGTGGCAACATCATAAACAGCTGTAATCTGTGGCACACCAACACCAGCTACCATACGTGTAGTACAAATAGAACCTGGACCAATACCGACTTTGACACCATCCGCCCCAGCTTTCACCAAATCCAATGCCGCTTGACGGGTAGCAATGTTGCCGCCAATA
>JBOEHE010000040.1:0-8941 GCA_050633785.1 Arenicella sp. | reverse complement strand
ATATCAGGTTTTTGATTTGCCTTTTATTTTTTCCAGTCCTGTCTCGGCTGAAAAGTTTATCCAGGGGGAATATGGCGAGCGTCTGCTGAACACGCTTCGTGCAAAAGGTTTTCAGGGTCTGGGGTATTTAAACAATGGTATGCGGCAAATATCGTCTAATAAACGTATGGAATCTCCAGAAGACTTGACGGGACTGAAATTTCGCTACAGTGGGTCAAATGTCGCTAAGAAATGGATGTCTAATGTTGGGGCTCAGCCTTTGAGAATATCGTTTTCAAAGGTCTACAATGCACTTGCAAGCAAAGAAATAGATGGTCAAGTGAACACCTGGTCAAACATACTGTCAAAAAAGTTTCATGAACAACAGGAGTACATTTTAGAGTCCAATCACTCCTATATTGGTTATGTGATTTTGACTTCACGGACATTTTGGAATTCATTGCCAGAACAGGATCAAGCACAATTAAAGCAGGCTTTGCGAGCAGCGATTGACTATGGCAATCGAATTGCCGGAGATAAAGCCATTACAGACCGTCAGGCTATCATTGACTCAGGACAAGCGGTTGTCTATAAATTGTCTGTTGATCAACGCCAATTATGGACGGAAGCCATGTTGCCAGTGTGGGAAAACTTTGAAGATGAAATTGGCACAACACTGATACAAGCTGCGGCTTCACAACGCTGATTCCTGGCAAGTTGTGAAGATGTCTGCATTCTATTTCAACCGTTATTTTCAGTAGATCTATAGCCTCAACCCCGCGTATTGGACAAAGCCCAGCGAGGAAAACGCAGGTGAAAATTGTGGTGTGGTCTGGGTGGTTTGCCGCCGGTATTTTGAATGTTATCAACGACTTTGAAGCACAGATAAAGTGCCAAGCAACCAACGATGATGGAACCAATGCCCTGACCAATCAAAGCACCTGACTGTTGTGCGACCTTCGCACCAATATACACGAAAGGAATAGTGCCCAGAGTTGCTTTGAGAAAATTGAATGCGGTCGAGTAGTGGGGATAGCCCAGATTGTTGAAAGCGGCGTTGGCTATAAATAAAAAACCGTTGAACAAAAAGGTGAAAGCGATCCAAGTTGAAAACAGGGAGATTAGCTGAGCCGCATCACCGGATACCTTGAAAACGCCAATGATCATATCCTGAGATAAAAATAAAATAAGACAGACCGAGCTGACGACAAGTGTGGCAAATTTTATGGCATCAATTAAGGTTTGCTTAACGCGGTCCATGTGGTTGGCACCGAAATTCTGACCAACAATAGGGCCTACGGCCCCAGACAAGGCAAATACGATACCAAAAGCAACGGGAATCAACCGACCAATGATTGACATGCCGGCAACAGCACTGTCACCAAAACTGGCAATGGTAGCCATGACATAAGCATTGCCTATGGGGGTTGCGACATTGGTTAACATTGATGGAATGGCAATTTTAATAATGTTGGGTAAGTCAATCAGGAATTGCTTAAGTTGCCAGCGACCAATTAGAGCATGCACCTTGATGCAGGCATGTAAGGCAAAGCAGGCCACAGCAATGCGCGATGCGACTGAAGCATAGGCTGCACCTTTGACTCCCATATCCAGGACGAAGATAAAAATTGGGTCCAGAACCAGATTGACCAAACCACCAATCACCGTTGCAAGCATGGCCCGCTTAGCATCACCGGTTGCACGCAGCACACCGGAAGCGCTCATGGCGATGGTCAGGATAGCCATGCTGGGTATGATGATTTTCAGATAGTCGGAAGCAAAGGTCTTCGTTACTCCCGTAGCGCCCAGAGCTTCAAGAAAAAACGAGATGTTAAGCCAGATAGCCGTTGACAGACATGATGCGGTAATTACGCCAAAAACCATGACATTGATGGCATACTTTCTGGCTTGTTTTTCGTTGTCCGCACCAATTGAGCGGGAAACCAGAGCGCCAGTTGCAATAGCTATGCCAATGCTGACGGCTGTTGTGAAAAACAGAATAGTACCGGCATAACCAATGGCGGCGGCCAATTCGACTTCCCCGAGCAAGCTCAGAAAAAACATATCTACCAGATCCACGATAAACAATGTCATCAAACCAATGGCCGCTGTGGATGTCATAACGACCACGTGTTTTAAGGTCGAGCCATGGGTGAAGGTGGCTGAATTGTCAGACATTATGTATCTCTTATGTATTTGTCGTCAGGAGGGATCAGGATTCTTTGTTGTCATTGCTTGAGGAGTATTTTTCTCTGTCTGCAGCCAGAATCTGTTCTAATTGCTCACGGGATGATTGAGCCATGGATATCAGAGCTTTTTCATCGTCTTTGACTGCTACCTGTTGATACAGTGTTTCAAGATCATGTTGACGTAAGGTGTCCGTCAGACGTTCAGCCTGTTCTTCACTGAACCCGAGTTGAACCAATGTTTCACGTCCCATTTTCAGGGCAGAATAAAATGTTTCACGAGTGATGTGTTTGACTCCCATATGTACGAGGTGTAAGGCATGTCCGCGATCAAATGCCCGAGCCATGATTGTCAGGTCAGGAAACTCTGCTTGAATACGTTCTATTGCCTGATTGGTGGACTCTTTGTCATCGATGGCTAACACGATAATTTTCGCTTGCCCAGCACCAGCAGAATGCAGGACATCACTGCGCAGAACATCACCATAATAGGTTTTATAGCCGAAACGACGAACCCGTTCTATCTGGTTAGGGTTATGATCAATAACGGTTGGGTGGATCTGGTTAGCTATTAACAGGCGGCCAACAACTTGGCCAAAGCGGCCATAACCAACAATGATGACTGGGTTTTTGCCATCTTCGGCATCAATCTCATCCATTGGTTGTTCTTCACCAGTGCAAAAGCGTGGTTCTATAAGGTGTTGGTTGAGCACCAGTAACAAAGGTGTTAATGCCATGGATAATGCCACAATTAAGGTGAGCTGACTGGCAAGAGTTGATGACAAGGCTCCTGCAGCAACAGCAAAACCAAATAGAACAAAGGCGAATTCGCCCCCTTGACAGAGCACGCAAGAGAAGAACATTCGCTGGCTCATGGGGACTTGCCCAAGTTTGGCAACTAACCATAACACAGAGGCTTTAATGGCGACTAATAGCATTGTCAGTGCAATAATAATTCCTGGATTTTGTACCAACAGGCCGAAATCAATCGACATGCCGACTGAGATGAAAAACAGGCCGAGCAATAAGCCTTTGAACGGTTCTATATCCGATTCTAGTGTATGGCGATATTCTGAATCAGCTAATAAGACACCGGCTATAAAGGCACCTAAGGCCATTGAAAGACCAATCATGTTCATGATGGCGGCTATGCCGCACACCAGTAACAGTGATAAAGAGGTGAAAATTTCTCGTTGGTGAGTAGCTGCGATAAAACGAAAAATATGGCGTAACAAAAAACGACCCACAACGAAAATGCCAACAAAAATACCGATGATGACTGGGGTTGATAAGCCTGATTCAGCATGCTCGCTACCACTGAGGCTGGCAACGCCCAGCAGGGGAATGATTGCGATGATGGGGATAACGGCTATATCTTGAAATAGTAAAATAGCGAAGCCAGTTTTGCCTGCTGGTGTTCCTAACAAGTTTCGTTCCTGGAGTGTTTGCAAAGCGATAGCCGTTGATGAAAGAGCAAGCCCCAGTCCGATAATTACAGCACTTTGCCAATTGAGTTGAAATAACAGCGCCACTGCTGCAATGCTGGCTGCTGTTAACAGCATCTGTAGGCCACCACTGCCAATAATTGCTTTGCGCATACCCCAGAGTTTTTTAGGTTCCAATTCGAGGCCGATCAAAAATAATAGCAGAACAACGCCAAATTCTGAGAAATGTAAGATATCTTCCACATCATTGATCAGTCCCAGGCCCCAGGGACCGATGCAAGTTCCGGCAATCAGATAACCCAACACCGAGCCCAAACCTAAGCGAGTAAATATGGGAACAGCAATTACGGCAGCGGATAAATAAATAACGATATTAATGATCAAACCATGGCTATCCATTGGAACCTCTTTTTAATGATGCGTGCTTACAAGGGCTGTTGATGTTTTTTTTTGATACGGTTTATTCTACGCATTTTTTAGTATTAATAATGCACAATCTTCAGATCAGTGTCGTTATAATCGCTTGCATGCGAAGCATCCAAATAGTTCTGATATTAATATTCTGGTTTCCTGCTGCTGTGTTGGCTGAAAATAAAATGAGGCCGCTGTTGCAGGGTTATTCCTTTGGGGTAAACTCGTCGGTTCTGGTAACTGCAACAGATCGAAAAGAGTTATATGCATGGCAAGCGGATAAGCACTTAATACCGGCCTCCACTCTCAAATTGTTGACGGCTAATCTGGCCATTAAAAAGTGGGGGGCGCAGCATCGTTTTAAGACCGATTTCTACTGGATGAATGGGTGGTTATGGGTTCAAGGGTATGGAGATCCTTTTCTGGTGTCAGAAGAGCTGGATGTGCTGGTCAAGCAATTATTGGCAGAATTGCCTGATAATGCGCCAATGATAGACGGCATTGGTATTGATGGGTCTTTTTTTTATGATGTATCCGTGCCTGGCAGATCTGGTGTTAATGATCCCTATAATGCACCGCTATCGGCAGTGTCTGTTAATTTCAATACTGTGTTTATCAACAAACTGGGCCGCAAGGTAACAACAGCGGAGACGCAGACTCCATTGACACCAACCGCTCAACGCCTGGCTTTGCCATTAGGTAATGGTAAGCACCGCATAAATTTACACGATAGCGCCACTGCCCAACAACACTTCGCTGAATTATTGATGTTGAAGTTAAAGCAACAGGGAGCTGAAGTTAAGCCAGCGCTGCGTTATGGGAAAGTACCCATTGAGGCTGAACATTTCTATAGTCATATCAACTCTACGTCTTTGGATAAGGTAATACAGGCATCACTGAAATACTCGAATAACTTTGTTGCAAATCAACTGTTTACTTTGTTGGGTGGGGATGGTCAGAGTCAGGCTCTGAGTTTGCGTAGTTCGCAGAAATGGGTTGAAAAAAAGCTTTTGCAGTCTTATGCCGTTGAAGACCCCAGCTGGCAAGGGGTCGTTGTTGAAGAAGGGGCTGGTTTATCGAGAAATAATCGTTTGTCTGCCCGGCAATTGACTCAAGTATTGTATGATTTCCTACCTCATCAGTACTTACTCAAACCGTATGAGAACGGGATAGTCCGTGCTAAAACAGGCACTTTAAATGGCGTTCAAACATTTGCTGGTTATATAGATATGGCGGGGGATACGTTTTACTTTGTGTTTCTGTTTAATGATCCTGTTGCTTATGGTTATCGTAAAGCTGTTTTACAACAACTGTTAAAAGACCTTAAATCACAATAGACGTTATGTCAGTTGTTATTTGTTTCTAAACTGACCATAATCAATCTGCTAAATGGTGGAGTCTACTATGACAACAAGAATTCTAATCGCTGATGATCATCCCTTATTTCGTTCCGCAATGAGCCAGGCTGTGCTGCAAATTGAGGCCAATGCTCAGATTTTGGAAACTGATTGTTTAGCACAAACAGAACAGTTTCTAGTGGACGAAGCTGGTCAAGTCGATTTGCTGTTCTTGGATTTGCGAATGTCGGATAGTCAGGGGTTGGCAGGTATGATGTTGCTAAAGGCTAGCTTTCCAAATTTGCCGATAGTTATTGTGTCAGCGACTGATGAAGTGTCAACTATCCATGCTGCAATTGAGAGTGGGGCGATTGGCTATATCGTAAAATCGTATTCGCAGGATCAAATTGCAGCCGCCTATAAAGAAGTAAAAGCAGGAAAAGTGCATATGCCTGAGTCGATGCACAGTGCTATTAAACACAGCGAACAATTATCCACCACTCTGGGTGGTTTCCGTTTGCTGACACCAACACAATTACGTGTTCTGGTAAAAATGACTAACGGCCTGCTGAATAAGCAGATCGCTGCTGACATGGGAATTACTGAAGCGACAGTTAAGTCACATGTCACCGAGATTCTGAAAAAACTCAATTGTCGTAATCGCACTCAAGCTGTTTTGATCGCTAAGGAACTGGATATCGTTTTAACGGATAGTTGATTGACCGTCTCCTGTTTTCAGCAGCCAGGTTTTCAATGCATCAGGGTTGAGTGGTTTATGTAAGTAATCAATGCCTTCAACTGTGCATTGTTGAAATAATTTGTCGTCTTGGGTTGCCGTGACCAATAACAATGAAGGTGCGTTTTTCACAGCAATTTTATTGTTTTTCAATTGCACCAGTAAATCCAGGCCTAACTCATCGTTATCCAGTTGATAATCTGCCACTACACAGTCAACGTGGTCTTCGGCTAGCAATTCTCTGGCCTCTTCCAGATTTGAACAAGGCAGGGCAATGCAACCCCATTGTGATAACAAGGTATGTAGCCCCTGTAAGGCATTCATGTCATTATCCAGGCATAACACGCTGATGTTGGCCAATAGTGCTAGGTCATTATTGTCTTCAGCTTGAAAGGACATTCCCGTGTCAGTCGCAAACGGTTGATGGTTTACATATTGTTGGTGACTAAGAGGAACGCTGATAGAGAATACACTGCCTGAACCCAGTTTAGATTCAAATGACAGTGGATGCTGCAACAATTGACATATGCGTTTTACGATGGATAAACCCAAGCCTACACCGCGCGCTTTGGTGGCTTCATCTTGGGTGCCTTTGGAAAATTCGTCAAAGATTTTTGCTTGATCGTCTTCATTTATACCAATGCCCGTATCATATACCTGAATTAATACTTGCTGTTGATGGCGACGGCAGCCAATAAGAATTTTACCTTGCTGCGTATATCGTACCGCATTACTGATAATGTTTTGTAGCACTGAGAATAACAGGCGATAGTCACTTAAAATAATGCAACTGGTGGCTTGATAACGTAATTCAATGTTTTTTTCTGTGGCTTGTACAGACATTTCATTGAGTATCTCTTTGAGTAGTTTATTCAGTTCAATCGGCGCTATATTGGGCTTGATTGAACCTCTGTCTAATTGGGATATATTAAGAAGTGTGCGCAGGGTATTGTCAGCGGAACACAAAGCCTGGTCAATTTTTCTGGCAATATCAACTCTCTCTTCCAGTTCTTTTTCCGGGCTTTTAATGCCATAGGCAAATAATCTGGCAGCATTGATCGGTTGTAATAAATCATGACTGGCAGCGGCTAGAAACTGGGTTTTATCCTCGGTGGCTTTTTTTAAGTCCTCGGTCAGTTGTTCCAACTCACGGGTTCGTTCCTCTACTCGTTGTTCAAGTTGCTGCTCTATGTTTTTAAGTTCTGTGATGTCACTGTAACTGGTAACAAAGCCGCCGTTTGGTATGGGGTTGCCCTGGATTCGAATATAGGAACCATCAGGGCGTTTGCGTTCGACAACATAGGCGGTACCATTGCGTAAATGCTGCAAACGCTTGTCAATTTCTATTTGAGGGTCGCTGTCACCAAAGTCGCCTTTGTTGCCATTGTGTTCAAGCAATTCTCTTATCGGAGTACCAACACGAATCAGAGAATCTGGATAGTTGAACATTTCGGCATAGCGAGTATTCCAGGCAATCAGGTTTTGATTGCTGTCTACCACGCTGATTGCCTGGCTGATATGTTCCAGTGTTGATTGCAAAATGGATTGACCAAAACGCAAAGCGCTGGAGGTTTGTTCAACCAGATCGAACAGGTCCGTGCGATCTGTAGAGCCTTCAATTAAAACCTGCTGTACCAATAGTTTGGCACTTGAATTGCCGACGACTCCAGACAAACTACGTTCGATGTCTTTCAAATGACTTATTTTAATCGCATCCTGTTCGTTGAAGTCAGAACGAAAATGCAGTGAATCAAATAGCTTGCTGGCTTGCTGTGGGCCAATAACTTTATTGCATAATTGGCGAGCATCAGCATATTTTGCGTAGATGGTCGATGATGAGCTGCTGTTGTATCTGGAGAGTTGGGCATCAACAAAACTATCTGCCTGAATTGCTTCCACTGTGGTGCTTTTATGCCACCAGGAACCAATAACGATTCCGGCGACGTTAAGGCTCAGGCTCCAGAGGACACCATGGGCCAACGGAGAAGAAAATGGGATGTTGAACAGGTGTTCGGGGTGGAATGGGTTGTCAGCAGAAAATAGTGCATTGAGCCAATGGGTTGGCAGTATATTGGGAAGTAAGAGTGTATACGCCCAAGTGATAAACCCTAATAACAAGCCCATTTTGACACCAGCAGCATTGCCAGATCTTGAATACAATGCAGTGACGACTGCTGGTGCAAACTGCGCTGTTGCAGCGAAAGAAATCAAGCCAATATTGGCTAAGGCCTTTGTGCCGTCGGTTATAGAATAGTAGCCATAGCTGAGTAAGATAATCAGGGCGATGCTGACGCGCCGAATTATTAAGACAGCGTTGGGAAAGTCCCTGTGCTTAAACAAGCTTTGTGACTTATGTTTCAATAGCCAGGGAAGGGCTAAATCGTTGCAGACCATGGTACTGATAGCGATTGAGGAGACAATGACCATGCCAGTAGCTGCAGACACTGCTCCAAGATAGGCAAAAATGCTTAAACCCATCTGGCCATTATTCAATGGCAGAGTGAGTACAAATAAATCGGGGTTGCTTGAATTTGGCATTGTAGTTATCCCCGCAAACGTGATTGGGGCGATAACAATGCTGAACAGCAATAGATAAAGAACGAAATACTTCGCCGACTGGCTGGCTTGATAATCATTTTCCGCTTCTATGACACCTACGTGGAATTGCCGGGGTAGAAGTATTGCAGCAAAGAAACTCAGCAAGGTTTTGATGAGGAAGTCCAGGGTTTGAAATGGACTTGAATTGAGCGGTAAGAAATTTCTAGCAGAGATGTCGACTGTTGAGCCACCGAAGACCAGATAAACGGCGTAGTAACTGATAACCATTATCGCTATCAACTTGATGAT
>JBOEHE010000039.1:0-109404 GCA_050633785.1 Arenicella sp. | reverse complement strand
TAGTGTGAACAGGCCCTAGGTCAGTAATTATCTATAAATGTGATCCCAAATACTCATGCCAATATAACAAGCCTTCCCTGCTATCTCAGAATCAAAGCAAACTCCATAGACAAACCCAATGGGCTTAACACCAGGGCTTGAGTGTGAACAAGGCCTAGTTTTCCTGCTGATTGAGATTCTTAAGCCGTTTGCTCAGTGCTGGCTGTGAAATCCCTAACAAACTACTGGCAATAGACTGGTTGCCATTCGCTCTTTTCAATGCCTCTTCTACTAAAAGATTATTTACTTCCTTTAATGAGGGTAAAGCAGTGTCAGGATTAAATTGCACTGAATTTTCACCAATATCCTCACTCAACTCTTCAGTCTCACTCCTGAGCACTTTTTTAAAAACGTCCATTGATAAGATTCCTGACTTATGCTGACTAACAGCATCGAAAACCAAGGCTCTAAGTTCACGAATATTTCCAGGGAACTTATAGTTAGACAATAGTGTTGGTAACTGAATCGGAAATTTTGGTACTTTTTTTTGAAGTTCTTCAGATGCTTCAATAATAAAGTGTTGTAAAAGAATAGCTAAATCGCTGTGTCTTTTTCGCAAAGGTGGTAGTTCAATATGATGAGTTCGAAGGCGGTAATATAGATCTTTCCTAAATGTTCCTTCTCGTACTCTCTCCTCAAGATCGTTATGGGTGGCAACTACAATTCTCGCTTTTACACGCTTTGGTCTATCACTTCCAAGACTGTAATATTCTCCTCCTTGAAATAACCTGAGTAACTTAACCTGGGATGCCTGATTAAGGTCACCTATTTCATCCAAGAACAATGTTCCATGTGAGGCTTGTTCTATCATCCCGGGTCTACTTTTTTCTGCACCTGAAAAAGCACCTTTTGAGTGACCGAATAAGGTATCTGAAAACATGCCATCGTCAAGACCAGCTACGTTGACACAAACTAACGAACCTGGAAATGCACTAAGGTTATGAATGGCTTGAACGACTAACTCCTTACCAGTCCCACTTTCCCCACAAACCAATATAGGCTGTAAACTTGTCGATATCGACTCAAGGTACTGAAAGATTGATCGCATGCTTTTATCTTGAGTCACTATATGAGCAAATATATCTGGGTTTTCGAGGGTATCTGTAAGGAAACGGTGTCGCATTTCCTGATGTTCAATACGCATTTCCAACAGACGCACAGCTCTCATCACTCCTTCTATCAACCTGTCTTTTTCAGTCGTTTTAATAAAATAATCTTCGGCACCCAGTCGGATACACTTCACTGCCGTTTCTAATTGATTCAAACCACTGACAACAATTACTATTATTTCAGGATATGCTTGAACAATTTCCTTCAATAAAATCTCCCCTGAAATATGAGGCATTGTAAGGTCTAACAAAACCAAACGAATATTGGAGGTTTTCAAAACACCCATAACCTGCCTACTATCATTACAAGTACAAATATTGTTGATGCCTCCCAACCTCTCGAGTGCAAGGCTGAAGCTCCTAGTGAAAGGTGCTTCATCATCGACAAGTAAAACACCAAAACCTGGATATAGACTGTTAATCATTGTATCTGTTTCCCCCGGACTACGGCTGGTAGGCGTAGCGTCACTTGAGTACCAACATCAACGATAGAGTCAAATAACAACTCTCCGTTATGTTCTTCAATAATTCGGGAAGAAACCGACAAACCCAAACCACTGCCTCCTTCATCTCTTTTGGTTGTAAAAAACGGATCACATACACGTTGCAAATTTTCAGGGTTAATTCCTTCACCTTCATCTTTAATCTCAAAGATCAATTTATTCCTTCTTTTTGTGGTAGTGATCAGTATTCCTCGATCCATCGACTTTAATGCCTGACAGGCATTAACAATAAGATTTAGAATAACTTGCTCAAGTCGCTGAGCATTACCTCTAACTGATGGTAACTCTGGATCTAACTTTACTTTAAAATTCGTTGTTGACTTGAGGATAGTGTTATCGGCCAGCCGAATTGCTGTTTGTACAATTTGATTGAAATCAAGAACTTCCGTTGAACCTGATGAATCCTTTTTCGCAAAATCTCGCAATTCATCAACAATTCGTTGGATTCTATTAGTTCCATCCAGCATATCATCGATCAGACCGGAGATTTCCTTATTCATTCTATTGTATTCAAGACCAGCTAAAGTCACCCCCTGAACCTCTATTGAGTTAGTCTGAATAATTTCATTAAAGTCTTCAAATGCTTCTTTGAGCACTGGCAAGTTCAATAACATCAAACTATTTGGATTATTTATTTCATGAGCAACACCTGAAACCAAAACGCCTAATGACGACATTTTATCAGCTTGTATCAGCTGCTGTTGCTGTATATGCATCTCAGCAGTACGACTCGCTACTTCCCGACTGAGTGTTCGGTTCCACATCACAATCACACCAAGCAAAAGCAATAAAAATGCTGAAACAATTGCTGCTGTGAGGCCTATTTTTCTCCAAGGGCTAGTAGTATCAACCAATGCTCCAAGCCATTTATCATAAATTTCCTGTTGCTTTCCAGTATTTTTGACGATTGTCAGCCCTTCACTAAATCTAGCGAGTAACGCTTCATTACCTTTCATCACTGAAAATCCATACTTTTGACCTCTAACGGGCTGGCCTACAACTTCAATGTTTGACAAATCATATCGGTCAGCAAAATAAAGGCCCGGGAGGTTATTGACCATCGCATAATCATGCTTACCAGAAGAAAGTAACCTGAGAGCTTGAGTATGAGTGTCTGCAAAAATCAGTTTAACGTTCACATTATTGTGCACCAGGTAGTCATGCATACTTCCTCCTTTTTGAAGAATGACCTCTTTGCCTTCTAATTCCTTTATATTTGAAACTTGTTTTGTGCCTTTACGAGCGAATATCGATTGGTTAATTATGGTATGAGGGGGCGAAAAGCTTTTTGTCAGTGCTCTCCCTTCTGTATACGCCATCCCCTGCAATACCTGTATAGTCCCAGCCTCCATTTGATTTCGAATAGAATTCCAGTTACCTAAGCGAATCTCTACCTTCATCCCCATTACTTCAGCTATTGCTCGTGTCAGTTCTGTATTGTAACCATCTGGTTCTCCTTTTTCATTTAAGAACTCATAAGGAGGGTAATTTGAATCACCACCGACCAAAACAATCGCCCTATCAGTAGACTCGGCTTTCGCTGTAACGAAAAAAAATGAACAGCAAAAACAAAGCAACACTTCAAAAGTCAGTATTTTAACGTTAAAAAAAATTGTCTTTATCAAACTTAAATAAAATAGTTTTGAGAGGTTCAGTTTTAAGGTTAATATATTTTTATCAAAACGCTATAAAATATAATCACTACATTACGGCCTCATCTACAAAGCTATCTACCACAAACGATAGGGAAACGCTGCAAGGTATTTTCAGATCTGGGAACCGTGAACAAGCAAGCGCGTTTATAGAATTTCTCGGCCCCAGGATGCAATGGTACACCAATACCATCAAGACCATTTAAAGCACTATCTAAAGTGATAACTTTTGCTTTTCGATGTCCATTATCAAACAAAAAACGTGACCTCTCACCCCACATAGTCCGCACTATATTGTAAATCAAATCTTCAGGTTGGTTAGTATGTGTTACCAACATGGCACTGACAGCCAAGGTTTTAACATCGTAATCAACACCTGGGTAAACACCGGCTTTAATTGTAGATGGGATATAATATGGCACAGCCTTATTCGCCTGTCGTACTTCTTCATCAGAGAACGAATAAAGTTCAACCCCACTGTCTTCAGCCAACTTGCTAATAGTAGATACAGGCGTGCCTGCCGCATAGAAATAAGCATCTAACTTGCCTGCTGCCATAAGCTTTGCAGTCTCTGTTTGATTCAATTCAAACTCTTCAATATTGCTACGGTCTATTCCGTAACTTGCCAATATCAATTCAACTGAACTCTGTGTACCTGAACCCGCTTGAGCTATACCAACACGTTTACCATAGAGATCTGCTAAACCCTTTATCTTCGAACCTTTCGGTAAAACCAAATGCAAATCTTCAGGATATAAATTGGCAATAACTCGTATATCTTCCTTTTTGTCATTTTTGAATTTTTTAATCCCCTTATAAGCAAAATGCAATGTAGCTGCATCAACAATACCGCTTTCCATCAAACCCGCCTGCACTTCAGTCACATTCTGTACCGAGGCTTTTGTGACCAAAGCAGTCGCAGTCACCCCCCTGACTCCACACATAGCCACCTGATCACATGACTTCGTTTCTTCAGGCTCTGAAATCGCCGTAGCAATCGTGCTGCCGACAGGATAATAAGTTCCCCCAGCACCTCCAGTCCCTATCCTAAAAGTCAGTGTTTGTTCTGCTTGCACAATACCAGAAAGTAAAATTGAGCCAGCAGTGATGCCAGCGACCAGAAATTTTAATTTTATTGCTTTCAATCTGAATCCCCCAGAAATTAATCATCATTTTTCAATACGATGTAGATTCACTGCCTCGAACTGACTTTGGAGTCTTATACAAACTAAAAAGTGTTGAAATTTATAATCTACAAAGGTTTTAAAAGCAGAAATCATGCCACTATCAAAGGTAGCCATAACAGATTGATTATTATTAATTTCCTTCTACACACTAATTCTTAAACATCACCTCTCTATAAATTAAGTTATAAACCATTCATATGTCATTCCAAATATTTCATAAAAAACAGACAGTTAGCAATTCAGTCAATAAGTTATCGATTAACTAAAGTTATAGGCATAAAAATACTTTCCATTTAACTTTTTGCAAAAAATAGCTAGTGTTCAAAAAGACTAGTCGTCCAGTCTGCTGCTCTGCCCAAGCAAGACTTCTACAATCAGTTTAAAATTTACTTAACAACAGGTTCAGTGATTTTTTGCTTGATTTTGCAAGTTTTAATTGGTTGTTACTCACTTTCAGCCAGAGTACGCTAATACTATAAATCAACGATGCTTAGATGCAATTCGGTGGATTTATAAGAACCTCCAAAGCATTAGGAAAAGAAGAATAGAGTGTGCAGTTCAAATTTAATTGTAGAACGATATCCAAGTGGGGCTTTGGAATTTTCGAGTACATTTACAATTAAATTAGGATTTATACATGAGAAAAATAACGAAAATAAACCTTGTCACAATCAACCTGAGCACGCTGTTTCTACTGTCAGGTTGCGCTACGTCGATTGACAGTTTCTGTAAAAAATATAACATTGGTAGAAATGTTCTGAACGTAGTTCCCAACGACAGCGGACCTTCAGCGAAACCCATGAAAGGAATTGTTGCTCAAGGGCCTCTGGTTATAGAATTCATAAAAAACCTTGAGAACACTGATATGGTTTTGAGCTACACACCCATCGGAGGAACAACGATAACAGCCACCATTGCAGCAAACTCCACATCAAATTCATTCAAAGGTTTATTCGCCAGCGGTCAGGTATCTATTGAACGCCAACAAGCCTTTATTACTGAAAGAGGCGATGGTGCGGATATCGAGGTCTGTTTCAGTGAGCCTATAGCCAATTCAGATACCCCCGATCCAGGCCCTGTTGATGTTCCCGCAGGTGATGCCAATGTCGATAAAATACCTTTTGCAGCGGTCGGTGTTCCAGCAGCATGGACCCACTTCAGACAAAGATGGCAGACAAAAACACCCAACACGACCGGCTGGCCTGCTGTTTTAGTGGTTGATGATGGTTTCTTCCACCATCCCGATTTGCCCATACGACCTGATCTGTTTCCCGGTTTTGAAAGTTCAAACTCAGAAGGAAAGCTGTCTCCTCCACCCGTCTTTGGCTTTCATGGCACTGGCGTTGCCTCAATAATCAGCGCCACCCGAAACAATAATATCGGCATTTCGGGTATTGCAGGGCCCTTTTTAAGGGCTGATGGAAGTTTGTATGGTGGTGTTGAGTTATTGCCAGCAAGAGCAGAAGGAAAATTTCTGGGTGGTAGCCTGGGCATGGACGCAGGCAATCTGGCCAAAGCGATCACCTATTGGCTCAGCAACCCAAGATTGCGAGTCATCAATATCAGTCAATCGGTTATCGACATTGCACGCAATGATGAGCTTTATACCGCATTCAAACAAGCTCAGAACAAGGGAGTCCTCATTGTAATAGGAGCCGGAAACGATCGAAAAACACGTAATTCCCGTGGTGTCGGTGACTGGATGGCAGGTTTCAACAACATCATTATTGTCGGTGGACTCAACAATGCCGGCACACAACTCTGGGTGGAAGATAACCAGACTGGTACGGCCACTGGCACAGCGATTGATATCTGGGCACCAGCCGACAATCTACAGGCTATAATTTCTCCCACTAAGGTTGAGAAAGTCAGTGGAACGTCTTTTGCAACACCTATGGTCTCTGCAGTTGCTGCATTGGTACTGAACCTGAAACCATCTTACTCCGCTCATAATGTGCGTGATGTGCTGCTGAGATCGGCAAAAACAATCACTTTAAGCAATGGATCATCGGTTAAACGTTTGGATGCCTATAGAGCTTTACAGCTGGCAGAACGGCCTTAAACAAATGCTGCCATCCGCATTTGAGTAGAAAGCACTTTTTAGTACCAATCTCAAGGTTTCAACAGAATAAGTTGAAACCTTGAGATTGCAGTCTATAAATTATCAACAAGCTTGCAACAACACGTTTATATAGTACACGATATAAATTCACGTACCCGTTCAGACTTGCTGTTATCAAATACTTCTTCCGGTGTTCCCTGCTCTTCAATTTGCCCTAGATGGAGAAATACAACACGATTAGATACTTCACGGGCAAAACCCATTTCATGGGTGACAACCAGCATTGTTCTACCTTCTTCCGCCAAACCCTGGATAACTTTAAGAACTTCGCCAACCAGTTCAGGGTCAAGCGCTGAAGTAGGTTCGTCAAACAGTAAAACTTGTGGCTGCATCGCCAAAGCACGCGCTATGGCGACTCTTTGTTTCTGTCCTCCCGATAACTGAGATGGATAATTGCTGGCCTTATTAGCCATGCCGACTTTTTCCAGATAGACCATGGCTTCATCCCGAACTTCTGCTTTAGGACGATTCTGAACTTGTACTGGGCCTTCCATGACATTTTGCAAAATAGTCATGTGTGACCATAAGTTAAAGCCCTGAAAAACCATGCCAAGCTGGGTTCGCATGCTGTCAATCTTCTTGCGTTCCGGTACAACTGATTTACCAGCAGCATTCAACTGACAAATCACTTCCTGGTCACCAACTACAATCCGCCCCTGCTCCGGCATTTCCAGAAAGTTAATGCAACGCAAAAACGTACTTTTCCCCGACCCCGAACTGCCTAAAATTGAAACCACATCGCCTTTATTTGCTTCTAACGATACCCCTTTTAACACGTGCAAATCACCAAATTTTTTATGGATATTCTCGGCGATAAGAACAGGTTTACTCTGTGACATAAATACTCTCTTTATACTAAAACTGCGGGTGAGTGAGACTTCATCATCTGATTGAACTTTTTACTGCGCTCTTTAACTGGTATTTTATACAGCAAAGCTTAGCACGTATAAAATAAAAAAATGTCGTTAGCATGCTCTGTTTCTAACCACAAAGTCTATTCTGCTGACGACATCGACAAAATCTCACACATAAAATATGAAAGAAACCGGTCTTCCTTTACCGGTTTTTCCATATAGAGAACTAAAAAATATTGTATTTCAGTGTTGCAATCGCAGTGACGTTGTCATCAACTTCATCAGCACCCGCTTCCTGACGATACAACTCAAACCACATTAATGTTTTTGGACCAATATCCAGGGTATAGCCAAGCGTAAATGCACTCTGATCATTGGTTTCACCGAATTGAAGATACGCTGGGCCATAGCTGATATTCCCTTCATATCCATCACTATCGCCTTGATCCTGGAAGGTTATTCCCATGCCAACACCACCCGCTTTGCCTGAAACCGTAAAAGCGGTCAAGGCATCAGTAAAGCTGTCCAAATCACGAGAGGCAGCCGCTATCTGAATGGGTCCAAAATCATAAGAAGCACCAAATTCAAAACCGTCATCGGCGTCACCTGACTCCAAGTAAGCCGTGGCACCAAAGCTGAAACCACCGATAGTATTGGTATAAGTCAAACCATCACCAGTACGACCAACGTATTGCACCAGACCAATACCAGAGAACCACCATGGGATATCGATTGGGGCCACAGAGTAGTTATAGAACGTATGGTAATCCTGACCGAGACGGATGCTGCCAAAACCACCTTTGATGCCTGCATAACCCAATCGGATTTTAGTTGTGTCACGAACACCAGTGTCAGGATCAGCATCACTGTCTTCTGCGTCAATTTGAAATTCCAAACGACCAAAACCTGTCAAACCATTGCCCAGATCTTTCTCGGTGTTGTAACCAATACGCGATGCAAAACTTTCAATCGTCGTATCACTCTCAGCACCATCACCGTTATTCTCATGTTGAATGCCGATACGCACTTGGGCATAGAAACCATCCAAGCTATCAGCCGCTTGAACAGCAGTGGTACTCATCGCACTGGCCAGTACCACACCAGCCATTTTTAGCTTATAATCACTCATAGAAATCTCCTCTCTCATATCTATTATTTTTGATTTAAAACATCTTTAAAACATCGTGTCTCGGAAACACGTAAGGACAAGTTTATTAAGCTTGTAAGCCAATAAAAAGACTACATTGTGTAGCATATGCATAGTTATATTGCCTAATTGCTATCTCAGGAGAAACATAATGACAGTTTTGTGGCATTCACTAAAAAAATCAAAAAGTTAAGAGAGAAAAAAGATGCTGTTTAAAAACAATCGTTCTGATATTTTACTACTCATTGTTGCCGCAATCTGGGGAATGGCTTTTGTCGCCCAACGCGCTGGCATGGACCATATAGGCCCATTCACTTTCAATGGTGCGCGATTTTTACTGGGGGCTGTTTCATTGGCATTAATGGCACCTGCTCTACGTTTCTTTTCCAGAAAAGCACTACCTCAATCACAAACCTCGCAAAGCGCAACAGACTCAAGCCCGGTAAAAGGTGGCATCATTATTGGCTGTGTATTGTTTGTTGCGGCAACCCTGCAACAAACCGGACTTCTTTATACCAGTGTGGGCAATGCCGGCTTCATTACCAGCCTGTATATTATTCTAGTGCCAATAATTGGCTTGCTGTTCAAACAAAAAACCAGCTCCGCAACCTGGGTAGGAGCCATTCTGGCTCTTATCGGTTTATCTTTATTGAGCATCAAAGGCAATCTAACCATATCTTATGGTGATTTTCTGCAATTGTTGGGCGCAGTCTTCTGGGCTCTGCATATCCTGACGATAGGTCGCTATGCTCCCAGAGCAGATCCGATCAAACTATCCATCATCCAATTTTCGATTTGCGGTGTATTGAGCCTCATCATCAGTTTAGTAATTGAAACTGTCGACCGACATGCCTTGTATCTAGCGCTACCGGCCTTGCTGTATACCGGTATTTTATCAACCGCTGTAGCGTATACTCTGCAAGTTGTTGCCCAGAGGAAAGTACCAGCCTCACATGCCACCATAATATTCAGCCTGGAAGCCGTATTTGCTTTGCTGGGAGGCTGGTTGCTGTTGCAGGAAACCATGTCGATTCGAGGCCTGACAGGCTGCGCTCTGATGTTCCTGGGCGTTATAATCTCTCAACAACGCAGTCTCAAAAAAACGCATTCAACCGATAAAGCTTAGCTATCTGTAGAAAGTGCAGAGCAACCGCAACAGCCCTGCACTTTCTTTGGTACATACCGAGTACTTCAAAACATAATTTTACTGAAGTTAACTTACACTATTAATTGCATATTTATACGTCAGGCAATTGCCTGAATTAGTCACTATGCAGACAAATAAAGTAACTATAAAAAGGTAAAATCATGAAAAAAACATATTATTTAATGCTATTCGCTTTAATAAGTGGTTGCGCAACTTCTGCTCAAGAACAAGGTTCAACGAATCTTCTTGGGCCTTCTGAGAACGGCACCAACAACCAGTACATTGCAGCGGTTGCCTGGAAACAAACCGCCGCAGAATATCGAGCACTTTATTATCAAGGTTACTCATTAGCAAAAAAACAGGTGCAAAAAGCCATAACCAACAGAAAAGCAGGTGATCGACCTTTAGCGGTTGTCACTGACCTTGATGACACCGTGTTATTGCCACTGCGTTATTGGGGGACATTAGTCAAACAAAGAAAAGATTTTTTCGATGACAATATCTGGGACGAATGGATTCCAGAAAACCAAATGGTGCTGGCGCCTGGAGCTGCTGACTTTTTCAAATTCTGTCAGGAAAACCAGATTGAAGTTTTTTACGTTACCAGCCGCAATCAGGGAGAAAAGACCTATGATTACGCTATGCAACATATCAAACTGGCGAAACTACCTAACGCAGATACGGATCATCTAACAGTTCTCAGAGAAACATCAAACAAGCAAAAGCCACAATCTAAAATTGCAGAAACTCATGACATCATTGTTTTTCTTGGTGACAACCTCAACGATTTCAGCCGCAAGTTTTATACCAAAGATGTTGATGAACGCCTGGCCAAGATGGAAGAAGAAAAAGATCAATATGGCAACCGCTATATTGTTTTCCCTAACCCTACAGATGGGCACTGGATAAAAGCAATTTTCGGCGACTCAGAACCTCCTGCCAATGATAAAAACCGAGAAATATTCATGAAAGCAGCGAGCAGATTATCCTGGGATAAATAAACTCCCTGCCCTCACAGGCCAGGCATTGATTTGTTGAACATCAATGCCTGGCTATTTCTTGGCTCTTTTTATTCACGATTTTACCCCTCAATACCCCTTCACCAGCAAAGTCCTACATTTATTCACACTGACAGCCCCCCACTTTCAATACAATAGTTGATGATTAACAACCAAGGCGTCTACCAATCCGACCAGTAATTAAACTTGATATAAACATCAGAGACGCATAACCTTGGCAAGTACCAGTATTATAAGACAAGATTTAAACGGTATCGTATTGCGAAGCGATAGAAAGTTAGACGGCCTTACTTACTCTGGGATATTGAATTGGACAAAATATACATAGCAAGTGACTGCTGGATATGTTCTCTTGTGACGCTTACGTCAATTACAAACACTACTAAACGTGAATTTTACTAATTCGCATTTCCAAGAGGATAGCTATAATGAATAACACCTTTAGAGCCGTTGTCTTTTTGATTGGGGCACTGTCCATTTCAAGTTTTTCGTTTTCACATAACAGAGTTGCAGTCGTTCCGCTTGGTGGCATCAGTGCAAAACTTACCACCATCACAATTACCAAGAACTACACCGGAGGACAGTATGATATTGCCTTTAACAACCAAGGGTTCTTCAGAAATGTTGGACAGTATTTTGAATTTCTGAATTCTTCACTTAACGCCTCAGCAGGATTAAGTACACCTCTTGATCTACCACAAGGCGCTGTTTTGAAATCGCTAAGCTGTTATGTTGACGACCAAGATGCAAACTTCAATTTTGGGTTTGCATCAAGCGCAGCACTTGAACGCAGGCCACGAACATCCATTATCAACGAACAGGTTTTAACATCAGATTTACTATTGACAACGACCGGAAGTGCTTCAGGGCTGGAAGCAAAAACCACAAGTTCATTCGCTCATACAACTATAGATAATGACCAATACTTTTATACGATGTACGTATTCTTCCAGGTTTCTGATTCAGTAGGAGGGTTTATAACCCCTCCTTTCACCGCAGCAATACGTTTTTATGGCTGCTCCGTAAGCTACGATTTAGACGTGGTAGCGCCGTAATAAGTTCTCAGTAGTGTATGACTGAAAGCTCGACATTTCCAAATGAAAAACAGCTATCACTTTTGAATGTCAAATAAACCAGCTTGGTTAAAAACAATACCTTTTAACCAAGCTGATTTTTTTATTCTCAATTCGCTTTTTTGTGACTACCTGTGAAACTAATGCAAGATTGTGCCGTAGCGATTTTCACCTTTGGCCACAGAGGCGAAAGCATCAGGCTTACTGGCCGACAGGATGACCACTCGCTCAATGCCTTCCTGCAGCAAACGAAAGGCCTCTTCCACCTTGGGAACCATGCCTCCCTGAATGACTTTTTGACGGATATAATCATCAGCCACTTTGCTGTGCATTGCTGGGATGCGTGATGCGGGATCATTAATATCCCGGTATATGGCTCCAACAGCCGTCACTAACAAAAGCATATCAGCTGACATGTTTTCAGCAATTTTGACCACAGTTGTGTCCGCATTGATGTTGAATATACGCCCGCTGACATCAGCACCTAATGTCGCAATAACGGGCACTACACCTGCGGTCAATAAAGACGTTAATAAGGCAGAATTGACACCGACAACATCACCAACCTCACCAAAATCAATGGCCTCATTACTCATTTCAGGCATTAGCATTGGTGGTCGCTTAACAGCTTGAATCAATTGGCCTGAAGCACCATGGCAACCAAAAGCATTGACTCCTTGGCGAGTCAAAACAGAAACCAGATCAACGTTAACTTCACCTGCAATAGCCTGCTTGACCACTTTCAGATCGTTTTTCGATGTAATTCGACGACCCTGCACTTTATTCGGTTCTATGCCCAATTGACCCTGTAGACGATTTACCTGGGGTCCCCCTCCGTGCAGAATAATTACTTGCCAGTCATCGTCAAGTAAAGACCTGACATTGACCGCCAGACCTTCTCTTTGTATATCATCCAGCAGGATATCACCGCCCACTTTGACCACTGCCAAACGACGTTTGACAGTGTTTTTTATGGCTTTGTCGATCATGGCCACAGTCCTGGCATATCCAGACCAAAATTCTGTGGTTTACCAGTCATAAGATTAAAGCTTTGTATCGCTTGACCAGCACCACCTTTGATCAGGTTATCAATGGCACTGATACAACATAATGTCTGCACACCAGTAGTTTCATCCACTCTAACTGTGATCCCAACCTCAGCTCTGGCTGTGCCGGCAACTGGCATCACCTCGGGAGAAACGCCAATCGGCATGACACAAATCAGAGAATTGTCACAATAATAGGCCTGAAAAATCTCTTGGATGCTATCAGCATCATAGCCCTTTGGCATATCCATTTGTGAAACCGCAAGAATTCCACGCACCAGAGGCGCTGATACAGGGACAAAGTCCAATGCAACATTACGTGCACCCGCACTGCTGATCGTTTGCACAATCTCAGCCCGGTGTTGGTGGTGTAGAACTTTATAAGCCTTCAGATTATTCACTCTGAGCGCATGGTGTGTGCCTGGCTGGGGGCGAACACCTGAACCCGATGAACCCGTCATCGACACATTTCTGATGATTGCTTCATTCAATAAACCAGCATCTGCAAGCGGTAATAAACCCAAGGCTATTGCCGTTGCAAAACAGCCAGGACTGGCAACGTGTTTCGCGCTTTTAATCGCATCAACATTTAGCTCTGGCATACCGTAAACAAAACTGCCCAGGCGTTCTGGACAAGGGTGTTCCGGGGCATAATCCCGTTGATAATCCAACAACTTTTGCAAGCGAAAGTCTCCGGACAAATCAACAATACGAACATCAAGGTCAAACAGCTCCATAGCCACTTTTGCTGTAATAATATGCGGCATAGCCAGAAAAACGATATCAACACCATCAGCGCATTCCCTGGGTGAAATATCTTGCAGAACCAAATCGTCGTAGCCCGCTAGAGCTCGATGCACTTTGCTGACTGACTCACCAACATAGTCTTTGCTGGCAATCCTGACTACTTCCACATCATTGCGCACCAGTAAATGCCGCAGAATTTCAGCCGCACCATAGCCTGCACCGCCAATGATGGATACTTTAGTTTTTTTCATAAGTACTCTCTTTTATCGTTGTTCATCAGAACCTTAAAGCTCTGTTTTGTGAATGATCAAGCCAACACGCTGCCCCACGGGCACCTTGGCATTAGGAAAAACAATGGCCTCATCATCATGCTGCACCTGATAGCCACCATCAGTATCATCAGTTAGTACATAGTTATTGGGCAGCTGGTGGAAATTCGGCACATCAGCCGCCAGATTCAATACAAATTGCTCGGACTGTTTCAGTAATTCATGTTTTACGGCAAAGATATGAAAATCATTATTGTCAAAGTCAGGCAAATTCAACACCTCACCAGCAATCAAGGACAGTAAATTTCTCTGAATCAAATCGAAGTCATCAAGATCATTTTCTCCAAATGGCCTGACTCGCCCTAATTCGACAGTAAATGATTCAGCCTGATAAACATGGCTGGAGAAATAGGAAAAAGTATGGCTGGGCTGATGAGACAGCAATACCGTATTGATCCCGCTGTGTTTGAAAAAAGCCAGTGCCGATGTATCGAAACCAGCACCATCAGCATATGGGTAAACAACAAATTGAGGGTATTTTGACGCTCGAATCGCGGTGTGCAAATCGTAGTGAACACGCTTCGTCCCTGCACATTCACTAGAGACAAAAAAGGAATCAACATGTCGTTCCAGAGTTTTGGCTCTGCCCGCTTCATAACTGGATTTGTTCTTATGACCGGCATTGAACAGACGGTTTAGATTCTCCTGTGAAAAGCGCTGTTGTTGTGCAACAGCTTTCGGATTACCAATGATGCAAAGCAGGCGGTTGCCAAGCTTTGTAGTGCTATTGAGTATCTGGCTCACAATACGATCCAGCATTTCTATCGGGCCAGTTTCATTGCCATGCACACCACACGACAGAATTAAATCAGTTCCCCCAGCTGCCATGTCAGGCCTTGCTGGTTCAAACTGCAGAACACCAATGTCCAACACATGACAGCGAACACCTTCAGGCAAACAGAAAGACACTTCAGAACGATCAGCAGTCAAAAATTGCTGACGTGTAAAAGCGAGAAAACCTTGTTGCAACAACAAAGCCTTGGCCTCAGATTCAGTCTCACATTTGAAAATCATAAATGGCTCCCAATTCCAAACACTGGGCTATTGCATCCAAGGCAGTAAAACTGTCCGTCACGAAATCCGGGTCAGCCAGATCACCTGGAGACAGCTCTGTACGATAGTATTGCCTGACCAGCGCTTCTAATTGGTCAATTTTATGATTATCGAGCACAACAGCCCCCGACAAAGCGGCTATTTGCTTCTTGCTCATGGCTACTCGCAATCTCAAGCAAGCAGGCCCTCCCCCGTTATGCATGCTTTCCCGTAAGTTCATGAAAAAGACCTGCTGTATCGGGTTATCTTCGCTCTTCAGGCGGTTGACGCAGGCAAGAGTTCTGGGGTTGTCTTGGACATCCTGGGGAACCAATAATGCCATTGTGCCGTCGGGCATGGTCAACAGTTGCCCATTAAACAGATAGGAAGAGATAACATCAGTCAAAGGCACTTCTTCCTCTGAAATTTCCAGATAACACGGATCAAACTCACAAGCAGCGCTTATTTGTTCCAGGGAACCTGACTGATCCTCAAACGTCTTTTCATGCAATAGGAAAACCTGTTCATTGCAAACCGACACAACATCATTATGAAAAGCTCCAGCATCAATAGCAGCCGCACTCTGACGCAGAAACAGTGTTGAATTGCTAGCCAGTTGATGTTTTTTAGCTACTGCTTGAGAAGCTTCCAGAGCCTGGCGACGGGGAAATTGACTCGTGCTTTTCTCAAATGCCTGACGGCCAAAAACAAACAATTCAACACCTTGTTTACCATGTCCGTCACATAAACGCCCATGATTAGCAGCACCTTCATCACCAAAACATGGGTGTTGCAGCACAGGCTCATGCACACAAAAGTGGCTGTCATTTTCGAATATTCTTCGCAGAATACGACTAGTCTGCTGGCATTCAATGGACCGATGAAAAGTGCTGTTCAAATTAGCTGCAGTAAGGTGCAAGTGACCATCCTGTGTATCAGGTCCTGGCGAAACCGTGGCTGCATTAGCAGTCCACATAGCAGAAGCTGACATGATGTTGGCTAATAATGCAGGATTGCTGCCAGCCTTATTCACTATTTGTGTGTCGCTGCCAGCAAATCCCAGTTGATGCAAACTAGCCACATCCGGTCTAGCATGCGGCGGTAACACTGCCTGAGTTAAGCCCTTGTCCAGTAAAAAGCGCATTTTCTGCAAGCCTTGCAAAGCAGCAGCCTGAGGATTGGAGGTCTTGCCTCCATGGCTCATAGAAGCAACATTGCCTACTGATAAGCCGCCATAGTTATGGGTTGGCCCTACCAGGCCATCAAAATTCACTTCACAATAATCTGTCATTTTTTCAATCATGATCTTTACAGTTAAATAGTCTAAAGTCGGTAAACCAAGGCTTGTTCACCCTCGGATAAATGTAAATCGTCCAAAATATGCGGAGCCACAAAAATGCTCTGAGCATCATTCCAATTTGCTGCATAGGAAATCGATGTATTAACTACTCTGAATTGTTCAAGAGAGGGATTAGCCACTAAGGCGTATTCTTTGTTTTCCGTGTTTATTGCTGTGGTAGATTGCAGGCTTAGATGGCGCACTTCCCGCATAAGTTTTAAGTCATCCAGCCAGGCTTCAACGCAAATACCTGCATCAAATATATCCACCTGCCCTTGATAGCGAAAACCCTGATGTTGCAACATTTTTAGCGCACCTTTTGCTGAGTTATGCGGTTGTGCTATGACGTCTTGTGCTGACTGAGGTAATAAATCAATGTAAATTGGAAACTTTGGCATCAGGTCTGCCATAAACTGAAATTCTTCTCCACTGCGTTTATCAGCCTCGCCCATATCCATTTTGAAAAATTGTTTGCCAACAGCTTCCCAGAAAGGCGAATGGCCCTCTTCATCCGTCCAGCCACGAATCTCAGCCATGACCCGATCAGAAAAACGCGCCCGGTGCGCGGCCATAAACATCAGTCGTGCATACGACAACAAAACCCCTCGTCCACCACCACGCTTTTCCTGATGCAGAAACAAAGTTGCCATTTCACTGCAACCATTAAAATCATTGACAAGATTCAGAATATCTATTTCATTGCGCACTCCAACATCAGGAGATACAGTGGATAAATGCGTAACACGGTAGCTGTAGAAAGGCCGATCAATACCAACAGCGGCATAGACTGCCGAAATACCAATAATCTGCTTCTGCTCTTCCAAGACGAATAGGTACACCTCACTGCCGGGCATGTTGACAGTGTTGTCAACACTGGCCAGAGCTTGAGAAATACGTTCCTGCATGGCTGCAGCATTATTAGGCATAGTCGTCATATACCCATCTACTGTGTTTGCCAATGCCACCAAACCTTCCAGATCATTCTGGGTGACTA
This sequence comes from Arenicella sp., assembly GCA_050633785.1. Lineage (GTDB taxonomy): Bacteria > Pseudomonadota > Gammaproteobacteria > Arenicellales > Arenicellaceae > CALKZN01. The sequence continues at coordinate 92,065 of JBOEHE010000039.1, read as the reverse complement.
TTCTGATTACAGCCATAAACAATTTTCCTGCTAATGTATCGTTATTGATAACACTAGTTTGTCAGGAGTCAGCCAAAATGTGCTGCTTATTAGTGGTGCAAATACTGAGGTAAATACGGAAATAAAAACAAAGTCCGCAGATTATTCGGCTGGAAAATCAAGCCAGACTTGGAGCAGTGCGAACACCAGACCAAACGGATCATCTATTCAGTCAGGTGCGTTCGATCACCATGGCAATTCCCTGTCCAACACCAATACACATGGCACACAGTGCCCGTTGTTTATTGGTGTTATGCAACTGGTACATTGCAGTTGTTATTAAACGTGCACCACTCATACCCAGAGGGTGTCCTAATGCAATTGCGCCTCCTTGAGGGTTTACCCGTGAGTCATCATCATTAAGACCCAATTGCCTGGTGCAAGCCAGAGCCTGTGCTGCAAACGCTTCGTTCAACTCGATAATGTCCATATCATCCATAGTCAGTTTCAGGCGAGCCAACAGTTTTTGTGTGGCTGGAACCGGGCCAATACCCATAAACTCAGGTTCAACGCCCGCAACCGCCATGCCCAAGACTCTGGCCTTTGGCGTCAAATTCTGTTGTGCCAAACCTACCTCAGAAGCCAGCAGCAATGCTGCAGCACCATCATTCAGCCCCGAGGAATTTCCAGCGGTGATAGAGCTTCCTGGCAAAATCGGTCGCAATCCAGCCAAAATGTCCTTCTGAGTTGGCCTAGGATGTTCATCACGCACAACAACGGTTTCCTGCCCTTTACGTTTTGTAACTGATACAGAGACTGTTTCATCAATAAACCGGCCCTGCTTTTGAGCAGCGGCTGTTTTGCTCTGACTCCAAAATGCGAAAGCATCCTGATCTTCCCGGCTGATGGAAAATTTCTCGCTCAGGTTCTGTGCCGTTTGCGGCATGCTATCAACACCATAAAGCTGTTCCATTTTTTGATTAATAAAACGCCAGCCCATTGTTGTATCATACATCTGCGCAGAGCGATCAAATGCTGAATTGGACTTGCTCATAACAAAAGGCGCTCTGGACATGCTTTCAACCCCACCGGCAATCACAATATCAGCCTCATCCGAACGTATTGAATTGGCTGCAATACCTACAGCATTCAAACCTGAACCACACAGACGGTTGATTGTGCTGCCAGCAACAGTCACCGGCAAACCTGCCAATAAAGCAGCCATGCGAGCCACATTTCGGTTGTCTTCTCCAGATTGGTTGGCACAGCCTAATACCACATCATCTATGAACTCAGGGTTTAAGCTGGCATTACGTTTCAAGAGCTCTGAAACAGGCAAGGCCGCCAAGTCATCCGCCCTCACAGCTGATAAGGCACCACCATAACGACCTATCGGAGTACGAACTGCATCACAGATAAAAACATCTTTCATCTCAAACACCTATGCTTCGCATCTTATTGCATCCCCTGCACTTTTCTGAAACCACTTAGAGCAACTTCACACAGAGTATCTATATCAGCTTCATTCATCACTGTTGACAACATTGCAGTGCAAGTATCAATCACCATAATGCCATTATCAAATAAGTGATCCAGTAGCACTTTGAGCCTTTTGTTTTCTGCAGGTGTCGCAAAACCATCGCGATAATTACTTGGTGCCTGTTGTTTCATGTGCACTCTGAACATTGAACCAGAACCGCTTACACAAGCTGGTATATCAGCTATTTTTATAGCCTCAGTCAAACCATTACGCGCCCGATCAGCCAATCGATTCAACCGTTTGACAGCATCCTGATCAAACAACTGCATAGCTGTAAAGCCTGCTATCATACTCACAGGGTTGGCTGAAAATGTGCCAGAATGGGGAAATAAGACCTTACTGGCCAGCGGATTCATTACCTCCATAACCTCTGCCCTCCCTGCCAGAGCACCAACTGGAAAACCACCGCCAATCATTTTTCCCATCGCTGTCAAGTCTGGTTGAACCTTATAAAGTTCTTGAGCACCGCTGTAAGCAACTCGAAAAGTAACCACCTCATCGAAAACCAATAAAGCATTATTTTTCTGCGTCCACTGTCTTAGGGCTTGTACAAACTCAGCTGAAGCTGGTATCAGACCGACACGATGTGGAATAAGATCAATCAGAACACAAGCCAATTCATCTGCATGTTGATCTAAAATAGTAATGGCTCGTTCTACATCGTTAAACGGAATAACAACCACATCATTGAGCGCGGATGCTGGTGTACCATGTGAAACAGGCACACTGCTTGGTTGGTCAATGTCGCCCCAGTTGTCGGGTTTTGCTGTCTGGCTGACTTCTGCATAATCATAAATACCATGATATGCACCCTCTACTTTGGCAACCTTGGGCTTGCCCGTGTATGCACGTGCCGCTTTCAGACAACTCATTACCGCTTCCGTGCCAGAGTTTACAAAACGTATTTTTTCAAAACCGACATTTCTATCACATAAATACTGTGCGTAGTTCACTTCTACTTCTGTTCCCAAAGTAAATGCCGTGCCTTTGCTTAACTGCGCCGTGACTGCTTCGGTAATTGCCGGGTGCGCATGACCATGAATCAATGAAGCCACATTGTTGGCAAAATCGATACGTCTAACTCCATCGATGTCGGTCACATAACACCCTTGAGCATGGTCTACATACAAAGGATGCGGTTTACGCAAAATTGTATTACGACTGCAACCGCCGGGCATCAAACTCAAGGCCTTCTCATATAAATCAGCACTCTTAGACTGTTGTCTCATATCTGTTTGCATCATCAATCTTCTTTTATTTTCTCAATCGTTATCTCGGTTTATGCCGTCATCAGTTGATCACTGACTTTCAGCTCACAAGCGGTTCTGTGCTGAACATAGCTAAAGTCCACTCCTGGAGCCAATTCCTCAACGACCATGACACCATCGATGATTGAAATGACCGCCAGGTCAGTGTAGATACGGTTCACTACCTTTTGACCAGTCAATGGGTAGGTGCAGGATTCCAGTAGTTTGGGGTCGCCATTTTTTGTGCAATGTTGGGTGATAATAAAGATCGTTTTAACTCCAGCAACCAGATCCATGGCACCACCAACAGCTGGGATGGCATCTTTTGCTCCTGTAGACCAATTTGCCAGATCACCGCCAGCAGATATCTGCATAGCGCCCAGAACACAAATATCAATATGCCCACCGCGAATCATGGCAAAGCTATCGGCATGATGAAAGAATGCAGCCCCGGGAACGGCTGTCACCTGCCGCTTCCCAGCATTAATCAATTCAGGGTCTTCCATGCCCGATTCGGGCGCCGGCCCCATTCCAAGCAAGCCATTTTCAGTGTGATACACCACCTCACGCCCTTCAGGGACATATTTAGCAACTTTCTCAGGGATACCAATGCCCAGATTAACGTATGAGCCATTCGGAATATCCAAAGCTGCCCGCTTGGCCATTTCATCACGGTTCCAACCAATTGACTGACTCATGGATACACCTCACCGTTGGCAACCAGACGCGACTCAACCAACGGTTCACAGACCGTCACAATACGATCAACAAACACACTGGGAGTCACCACATTTTCCGGCTCAATCATACCGATATCAAACACTGCTTCTGTTTGTACAATCGTTATATCTGCTGCCATCGCCATAACTGGGGCAAAGTTACGTGCCGTTTTGTTATAAGTTAAATTTCCATAACGATCTGCGGCCTTGCTTTTTATCAAGGCAAAGTCCGCTTTTAAACCCTGCTCCATCACATAATCACTGCCGCCAAAAGAGCGTATTTCTTTACCTGCAGACAAGGGTGTTCCAACAGATGTAGCTGTGTAGAAAGCGGGAATGCCAGCACCACCGGCCCTTATTCGTTCTGCCAGAGTACCCTGAGGCACTAATTCCAACTCAATTTCACCCTCCATATACTTTTCAGGAAAAACGGTTGAATTCGCTGTACGCGGAAACGAACAGATCATTTTTGCAACCTGTCCATTTTCAATCAAAGCAGCCAAACCAACATGCCCGCTGCCGGTATTATTATTGATCACGGTCAGTTTCCTGGCTCCATGATCAATCAAGGCATGAATCAATTCAATCGGACTGCCTGCTTCACCAAAACCTCCAATCATGACTGTGGACCCGTCAAAAATATCAGCAACAGCCTCAGCAGCTGAGTTCACTTTTTTATTAATCACCGGAACCTCCATCGTCTTGCTGGAATTACTGCATTGCATAACATCATCATTTCCGCACCCCACTAACGCTCCAAATACTGCAATTTATCGGCCACACCTTCCCATTTTTCAGCATCTGGAAGGGATTCTTTTTCATCGGTGATCTTAGGCCATAAATCCGCCAGTTCAGCATTCAGTTCAATAAAGTTTTCCTGTTCAGGAGGCACGTCATCCTCTGCAAAAATTGCGTCAATCGGGCACTCCGGCACACATAGCTCACAATCGATGCATTCATCGGGATGGATCACCAGAAAGTTCGGCCCTTCATAAAAACAATCAACCGGACACACTTCAACACAATCCGTGTGTTTGCATTTAATGCAATTTTCTCCAACTACAAATGTCATTTTATTACCTCCCGAAGTTCTTAAGTCATGTTTTGCAGTGCCTGATTCACAAATCAGGCACTACTGACACTGACAGCAATCTTGTCCAATCCAGCGCTGCTGGTGGATTGCATGGACTCTTTAAACAAACCAGCTTCATCAAAAATGACGCGATCTTCATAACCACTGAACCAGATAGCATCGGGGTTTCGGCCTACAATGGCGACTTGACCTTTGTTACCAGCATCGGCTGCACCACGCAGCAATTTAAAAATCACTACCCCATTTTCAGCACCTGGCACGCCCAGCATCGGTTCATTGGTCACAGCGACCACCTCGGTCTTGCCCAGATAATGAGTGATGGACAATCGAGCATGTGCTTCAACGCCAGACAAACCTTTCTGTGAATCGTTCAGTAGTTTCCAGGCATCTTCAATTGGCAGATTAAAAGCCTTGTGACCAATAATATCCCTGCCACAAAAGAAATAGTGGTTTTCAATCTTATTGCGTTTTAACTCTCTTTGCATAATGCGAATTGCATCAGGATCATTGTTGATTCCTTGAATGAAAGGAGCCTGATTTTCCATCGACAACCAATTGCGTTTGCCTAATTCAGCAACTGCTCGCCGGGTTGCTTCAACCCAGACATAACCACCTTCAGGGTCAACAATGAATTTACCTTTTGAATCTTTTTTCAGAAATTCGTCGGGATGGTTGAAATGCACCATCAAACGTAATGAAATTCCAGGATATGCCTCATGAAAGTTATCCAACATGGCCAGAAAAGTATCGTCAAAACGATCTGGGTAAAAAGCCAACTCCTTGGTTCCAAGTCGAATATTTTCAATGCCAGCATCAGCCAATGCAGAAAACCATTGGGCCAGGTTTTTGTTACCCAGAACCATTGGATCGCCACCAGACATCAATATTTCACGCAACTTTTCACGGCCTGATTCTGGGTGCCTTCCGCCATTTTCAACAACCGTTTTATTGTGCTCAACAATATAGTCAACAAGTTCAGGAATGCGCGCCAGGCCTTTGGGAGCTTTAGTTCCATCCTCGCGTTCAATTTCTTTTTTAGCAATCAGTTCTTCACGATAACAAAAACGGCAATGCGCCGAACAGGTAGATGCCACGTAAATAAGTCCCAGTTCATACTTATGAATCAAGCCTTCAACTGGGCTGTAAGTCATCTGTTTACCTGGGTCTGGAGCACCCTCCAGATCAAAGGTTTCCTTAGGGCTGGCCTTGACGATGGTCTGAATGGCAGGACTGTTTTTTGCCAATTCATAATAGTGACGGGTAATCTTTACCGGCATGCGAGCTTCTACATCGGCTGCCGAACCTTTCAAATCAACCAAGGTTTGTAGTTCTTCATTGGAATAAAACGACTGCATATCTTCTGGAACCTTTTTATCCAGAAATTTTTTCAATCCCGTTATAATTTGACGGTCATATTTTCCGTTCTCAACTTTATCTAAAAAAGCCTGCGCCCTTATACTGGGTTGGAATTTTTCTGATTTTGACATAACTGTTACCAATCTCTGAATTCATATTACTATTACGCATAAAAAAACCTTTTTTGCCAGAATTAATACACGCCTTCTATTGCTCACAAAAATTGAGATTTTCATCTCAAAAAACTAAAAAACACCTATAAACATAGGATTCTATAAATAGAATGAAGTAATAAATGAAATTCCACAAACCATTAAAAATCATAAATCAATGACTTTTTGTAATAATAAAACCCTATTCATTCTTGAACAATAAAGCTGCAGCTACGGACTCTATCCACCGAATAAAATTCGCTCTGCTGACTATTTGCTAAAGAAAATTGGGTTTAAGCAAGCAATTCAAAATCAACAACGGCCAGCACCGTGCTTAAATATTTAAAAGATAAAGTAATGTCGAAATTAGAGGCGAACATCATTATGAGCACAGCAAACACCATCATTAATAAAGGGCAGATACTGCACCCATGCACTTCGATTACAGCTCTTGAGAACGCTCCGGCTAATATCATCAAAAGCGCCAAAGGGATATACATCAAAGACAAAGCAGGTAATGAATTGCTCGATGGTATAGCTGGACTCTGGTGCTCCAACCTGGGTCATGGCCGAACTGAGCTGGCTGAAGCAATGTCCAACTCCTTGCAAAATCTTGACTATTTTCACACCTTTAATGGACTGACCAATACGGATCAAATCGAATTATCTGAACGGCTTATCGAGATGGCTCCCGATAGTTTAAGCCATGTTTTCTTTGGTTGTTCTGGATCGGATGCCAACGACACCTTGATAAAAATAGCCTGGCAATATCAAATCACTCGCGGTAAGCCAGAAAAGCGAAAAGTCATTTCACGCTGGCAAGCCTATCATGGCACTTCCATCTCAACTGCCAGCCTGACAGGCTTGAAGGGATTTCATAAAGCATTCAATTTGCCGTTGGATTTTGCACTGCACACCGAAACACCGCACTACTACCGTTATGGCCTTGAAGGTGAGTCAGAACAGGACTACACACAACGCTTGCTGCAAGCCTTGCGGAACACAATAGAAGAAAATGGTGCCGACAACATAGCCGCCTTTATCGGTGAGCCCATCATGGGAGCAGGAGGTGTCATCACCCCACCACAAGGCTATTGGCAAGGCGTACAAACAATCTGTAAGGAATATGACATTTTACTCATTGCAGATGAAGTTGTCTGTGGCTATGGACGTACTGGCACTGCCTTTGGCAGCGACCATTACGACCTCAAACCCGATATGATGGCTACTGCCAAAGGTCTGACATCCGGCGTTTTTCCCATGTCGGCTGCCTTTATCAGCCAGGAAATTCATGACGTCTTAAGGCTGGCATCATCACAAAACGGCAGTTTTCTGCATGGTTATACCTATTCAGGGCACCCGATTGGTGCTGCTGTAGCGTTGAAGGTATTGGACATTATTCGCCAGGAAAATATCATTGAAAACAGTAAAACAGTCGGAGCCTATTTGCACCAGGAACTACATAAAGCTTTTGATGACCACCCCAATGTTGGTGAAATCCGTGGACAAGGGTTGCTGGCTGCAATACAGCTGGTTAAAGACAAAGACCGCAAAACCTTGTTTGACGTTTCAGAAAAAGTGCCTGCTGCCATGTCCAAAGCCTGCCAAAACCAGGGCCTGATCGCCAGGCCACTGCCCTCTGTTGGTGCGCTAGCTTTATCACCCCCATTAATCTTAAGTACTGATGAGGCAGACATCATTGTCAACAAAATGGCTGCAGCACTTAGCAATCTGTCACACAGTGACTCGCATTAAGATCACAAGCTGCTGATTTTTTAGCAATAATTATTATTCATTAAACGACAAGTTAGGACTAAAATTAAAAGGTGATATAAATTCAATGAGTTTTGAAAGCGAGTTCCCAGAAATGAAGCCACCGATTGATAAATTAGATTTGAGAATACTCTCTTTCTTGCAAACGGACGGTCGCATTACCAATCAAGCTTTAGCCGACAAAGTCGGCTTATCACCCAGTTCTTGCTTGCAGAGAGTCAAACGCCTGGAGCAACAGGGTTACATCAGCCAATATTTATCACAAATCAACCTAGCCAAAGTCTGTCGTTATGTGACATGCATCGCGACCGTCAAAATGCGCAATCACACCCCTCAGGATTTCGATGATTTTGCAGCGCTGGTTGCCACGGTTCATGAAATCATTGAATGCTCCACAGTATCCGGTGAATGTGATTTTATTTTAAAAATTGTCTGCCGAGATATGAGCAGACACCTTGAACTCAATAACTTTCTGTTGAATTCCAGCAAAAAAATTGAAAGTATTAACACCCATGTAGTAATGAAAGAAAACAAACAATTCAGCAGTTTCCCACTGAAGACATTGATTGAAAATTAAATTACTTTTTCAATCACTCCTGGTGATAAAAGATCCAAGAAAACCTCTCTCAATCAAACATGCAGTTCCTTAGCAAGCTGGATAGAAACTTCAGCCTCTATGATAGATAGTCATCCTTAAAGCAATCATAATGCACCACATCGTGAATGGGTTTTCGTTGTTCCCACTGAAGTATCTCAAGTTCAGGTGCATCAAGGAATTCATCAACATAACCCAAGCACAAATACGCTATAAGCTTGTAATTATCAGGCACTTTCAAGGTGCTCTTAACGGCATCAGCATCCAGTATGCTGACCCAACCAAGGCCAATATTTAAAGCTCTGGACATCAGCCACATATTTTGCACCGCGCAAACCACGCTGTATTCACCGACCTCGGGAATTGAATTCTGACCGAGAACAGGTGCCTGGGAAGGTTTATAGAACACAGCAATATTAACTGGAGCCTGCAGAATCCCTTCAAGCTTGAGTTTGGAGTATTGTTGACGCTTCTGCCCAGAAAATTGTTTTTCAGCTATGTCGTTTTCGCGATTAAAATTATCAACGATACTTTGCCGTGTTTTATTGTCTCGAACAATGACAAATTCCCAAGGCTGTGAAAACCCAACTGAAGGAGCCAGAGAAGCAGCATGCAGGATTTGATCAATTGCCTCATCTGGCACTTCTTCATTTAGAAATTTATTACCTCTGACATCCCTTCTCAGCAACATAAGCTCTTCCAGAACTTTTTGCTCAGAACAAGAGAATTGTTTATTTAACTTATGTCTCATTTAAAACCAACTTGGACCTTCTAATGTTTTTTCGATAAAGCGCACAAACAAACCAGGGCTCATTAAACAGGTAAAGGCAAACCCCCAAAGTGCCCCGGTAAAATGAGCCATATGGCCGATATTATCGGAACCTTTTTTATCTTTATACCAGGAATAATACAAGTAGGCCCCTCCAGCTAAAATCTGCGGTATGGCTATGACACCGTAAAGATATAAGTTTTGCCAAGGCGCAAAAACAATCACAGCAAACACCACCGCAGACACACCTCCTGAAGCCCCCAGCGCCGCATAATGAGGATTATGCTTGTAGCGCAAGTAGCTAGGGATAGACGATACAATAATCCCCCCGAAATACAGCAATAGAAACTTCACAGTGCTGAAATCCCCCAGAAAAGCAGGATAATAATAACGCTCTACCGCATTACCAAATGACCACAAGACAAACATGTTGATTGCCAGGTGCATCATATCAGCATGAATAAAACCAGACGTCAAAAATCGGTGCCACTCACCTTGCTCTTTGATTGTCTTGGGGTGAAACATCAAACTCCATTTTCTCTGCGGGTTATCCATCAACAAAAAAGAAACCAGACAGGTAAATGCCACAACAATATTGGTGATAGTGAACAGGTTTGCATTCATAGTTAACACATATTCGAAATGGATAGTTGAAATAAAGGGCTGAAATAAAGGGTTGAGGATTTTTATGCCAATAAAGTCGACCGGAATCGTTCCCTGAACAGGTTTCGAGTATAAATCGATATCCTCAGACTTAAAAGCCTACTTTTTAAAACAATCTGGAGTCGCCAATAAATTCCCTCAGACAAAGCTGGACTCGCGTTGATTTCAACCTCTTTTAAGTCTTGACCATTAATATATCAAGCAATAATAAGTCCACTGTATCAAGTCACTTAGTTTTCACTTTACACCATACATCATCCACTTTAACTCAACACTGAACGAATAGTGTTCATAGATTAACTGCCGAGCCATTTAAAGCGAAAACAATAACAGTTGGAGGAAAAATAAACGTGAACATGCCTCACAAAAAATTATCATTGATTATTTTTCTGCTGTTATTAGCAGGCATTATTTGCAATGAAACTGGCGTAAACCTCTGGCTCTCCAGTCTCGTTGCTGATGGAAATAATGGTTTTCCATTAAGGGGGCACTGGTTGACTGAGCGCGTCCTACATTACTATGCTGGGAAATTCACCGGCATTTTAGCGTTAGGGCTAATCCTATTCTGCCTGAAACAGTGGCTATGGCCTAGAGCATCCTATCACACCATAATATCAAGCCGATATCTGATGTTTTCCTGGCTAAGCTCAGCTCTGGCAATCGGAATTCTAAAAAAAGTGACCAAACTGCCTTGCCCCTGGTCGTTGAAAGTTTTTGGCGGCACCAATGATTATGTCGGAATCCTGGATGTTTTTTCCAAACAATTTCCGGCTGGATACTGTTTTCCTTCCGGGCATGCCAGCGGCGGCTATGGTTTACTGGGTCTTGCATTTATTGCTTTTGCCTATGGCTTTTCGATGCGTTCAGCCCTTACTCTACCGGTGTTTCTTGGCGCGTTATATGGGGGAGCACAAATTTCGCGAGGCGCCCATTTTATATCGCATGACTTTTTTACTGTCGCCATATGCCTGATTTCAGCCTGGTTCTGGGCGGTTAAATACCTTTCTCCACGCTGGCAAACAACAGCTATCGCTTCCACCGTAACCTCACTGCACCGCCAACCTTTTCAAGATTAGCGTTGTTGCTTAGCTATGATCTTACACCGCTCATTTATAAAAGACATCATTCGCTTGGTCATCACGGTGACATTCATCGTCATCAATATTTTTCTGGTATTAAGAGGTATGATTTTCCTTGGACAAGCTGCTGATGGTTTAATTCCGGTTTCCGGTGTTTTCAGCCTGGTCTGTTTAGCCCTGATTGCGAATATGGATATTATTTTGCCTTTAATGTTCTATATTGCCCTGCTTATGGTTTTACGACGTTGGTATATAGACCATGAGATCAGCGTACTGGCCAGCTGTGGCTTAAGTTTATCCTATCTTCTCAAACCGATATTGATCTTAAACCTTATTTTTGGAAGTTTGGTCGTTTTACTGTCTTTTTATATAGCCCCTTTGGCTCTGACCAAGGGCTTTATGTTGGAAACTGAATATCGGCAGAAAAAAGAAGTTGATGGAATCGCAACTGGTCGCTTTGTAGAAACAAGCAATGGAAACGGTGTCTATTTTGTTGAAAAATACAACAAATCAACCGAACATTACGACAATGTTTTTGCTCATAGCAACACCTCTGGTCGTGATGGTTTAGTCGTTGCAGAATCAGCACAACGCATCACAGATAAAGAAACTCAAGATCAGTTCCTGGTCTTATATAATGGCACTCGCTATGAAGGAACAGCTGGTTCTGCCAGTCACCGCATCATTGAGTTTGAAAGATACGCTCTGCGTATAGATAATCAACAGCAGAAAAAACTGTATCTGCCAATACGAGCCAGACCCAATGAAGAACTTATGAGTTCCAGCAACCCTCAACTATATGGAGAGTGGATCTGGCGCATTGCAAAAGTGTTCACCTTGCCGGTCTTAAGTCTCTTCGGTTTAGCGTTGAGCTATGTTGATACGCGTGCAGGAAAGTCCAGCGGTTTAATAATGTCATTTCTAGTCTATCTTGTTTACACAAATCTATTGGGTTACTCAATAGCCTTAATCAAAAAAGGCAGCGTTTCATCAAGCTTAACCGTCTGGTCTATCCATGGTCTATTCTTCTTATTTGCTGTTTATTGTTTTTACCGAAGAGTTCACAACCTACCTTTACTTCCACAAAGTTCAGATAAAAAATCACTACAGACAAGTCACGCATGAGCAGTTCCAACAAAATCATAATCACCTGCTGTTGCATGGCAATTCAGTCATGCCTTGCTTTTCCAACACAAGCACAGACCATGCCCTTGCCTGACGAGATAAACATTCAATACTCGGTATCGGTATATGACACCAAGCTGGGAGTTTTAAATACTAATATTGTTCGCTCAGATAAAGGCTATATTATTCATTCAAAAACTCAAGCAGAAGGCCTGGCTGCCATGCTACTGGGAGGAAATTTGAGTGAAAGTTGTTCTTTTGCAGTCCAGGGAGAATACATAAAACCCTTGTCTTTCCAATCAATAAAGCAAGGGAAAAAAGGTTATCGCAATATGACCATTTATGATTGGCAAGCCAGAACTATAACTTTTGCTGACCACAACAAAATTGATATGCCATCAGGCTACTTGCTGGATAACTGTAATTTTTATTTTGCTGCCACCTTATCTCAGGTTAACGGGTTCAAAGAAAATCCGATTTACGTTGTAGATGGCGTTAAGAATAAAGTGCGAGCCTATAAATTCAAAAAAACTGAAAAAGAACTGCTGCAAACACCGTCAGGTGAAATTGACACCATTAAAGTCATTCTGACAAGACTGCAGGAACCAGAAATATCATTCACATTCTGGTTAGATGCAAAACGGCACTATCTTCCGGTAAAAATGATGGAATCCCGTAAACGCAGAAAAATGGTTTTATCCTTGATTCAAATGTCTTTTTAGCTTTCTTTGCCCACTGTATCAGCAGCTGAGATAAACCACTTGTATTAACGACACATACAACAGGGGTTTATAAAACTCTCCATTTATAAAACAATGAACGCCGCCCTGATCTCTTCAATTTACACCGTAAATCATCTTCATCCATATATTCTGGATTTGGCACTGCAAAATCATTCAACGCCTTCGTGTCATAAGTCGAAGAGTCCAAGCCGTGCAACAGGTACTGTTTGATATAATAATCAGCAAGAGCATAACTATGGTTTTCCAATACGCGTGCTTCTACTTCTGAAAAAGAATCCAAATCCGTTCTGATGCCTGACAGCACTTCTTTGGCAAACAGTTTGCTGTAACCTTTGGGTGCCCCTCCTTTTCCGATCATAATCAATGCGGCATTAAAATCCACACATTTGGAATCACTTCTCTGGATAAGCATTCTTTTTCTCAAATCTTCTATTTGCTCTTGAAACAAACCCGGCAAACGAGACAATTGTCCAGCACTCCCCAAAGGCGTAAATGGTGTGGGTTTGCCTCCATCCGAGACAATCAGGTTTTTGTAGTCTCTCCATACCGGCTCAATACCCAGATTGTCATAAACGCCTCCATCAGTCAGCCGAATCTGTTTGACCAATTCTTCCCAGTCATCATCACGTTTTGTTGATGGTTTATAAAAATCTTCCTCTGTTTTTGCAAGCACCATAGGACCAAATACTGGCGGAAAACAAGACGAGGCAGCAACAGCTTTAGCAACAGGAATCGACTCCCAGTTCTTTAACCTGCCAGCACGGTGATTGCCTGTTGCTTTGGCTTTAGAGGTTTTTTTACGAAAATACCAATGTGTCGAAAACACCATGTCTGATGCACAAAAAACAAAATCTACATCATCCGGCAAATCTCCCAGGGTCTGGTCGGTCAAATCCTGATAATAACGCTCTTCAGTCTTTTGAACAGCGACACCTTTTTGCCAGAACTTAGCCATCGACGACAAGATAGGCCCAGTCCTGATATTCAAAGCGGCAAACTCAACCAAAGGATCTCTCACCACAGTATTCCAATATTTATTGCCTAAACGCCCTCGTTTCCATATTTTACTCGTCTTTGCCAACTTTGCAGCAGTGATACTTCCTCCGGAAACTGAGCTTATGGCATCTACCGATTTCAGCAAATCCAGTTCATTGAGCCTTCTCAGCAAGCCCAGATGGAATAATGTAGCTCTATAACCACCACCGGATAAACTTAGAGCCAAACCTTCGCGTTGCCGAATCTGAATCTCTTTGCTGATTTTATCAGTCATAATATGCCATCTATTAAGCCCGCTTTATCACGGTATATGTTTGAATTAATGATTAATTACTTCGCGAGACCATTGTTACAGCATCTCTCGTTGCCATGAGTTCCAAGTAAAATAATGTACGATATTGCACTGTTTACGTTAATGCATTACCGAGGAAGATCATCCATCGAGTTTTTAAAACCTATCTAAAATCATCGTATCAGAAAAGAATTGTTCTTCATAGCAAGAAACGGTTTGACGATGTAGCCCTGCCCTTTTCAAATCTGAAGTGAATCGTTATCTCGAATAAATCGCTGAAACAGCAAAAAAGCTTTGGCCCAATAAAGGCATATGCTAAATTGATGCAGCATCAAACCACCTTCAACTTTTTCAGTGACAAAACTATGGCTATGGTCCAGTTAAACAAACTTGAACGCAAGAAAATGCTCGATTTTTATATGATCTGCAAAACATTTCATAACAATGGCATTCATACAGAAACAGCCGCCTTGGAAGGCAAAGCCAAGTTATTGAAAAACGCTAAAATTCAAACTCTGGCTGTGGCTATAATTGCAGCACTATCGGCTTTAATTTTCAGCCAGTCCGCAGCGGTCATTGCCTTATTTACGGTTATTATCATGCTGTATATCTGGGGCTTCACCTACCGCGGCAGAAACTATGTACAACGTTATATTGATGAAATTTTAAAACACCCGGATTACAACCCTGAAACGGGTCTGGTCGAACCGATTGAAGAGCCAGACGTGACCGCAGATGCAACAACAGATAATAAATAATACTCAACTGAAAATGGATACCTGCCCATGTCTTTTCCTACTGCAGTCAACAGTCAGATAACTGACTCCATAACACAAGCAAACACCAAGGTTCTAGGTGATGCTCCGGCAACTGCGATGGGCAATTTCATGATTGCCACATCCCAAGCGCTATCCAATGCAGCACATAACGCCACGACCAAACAACAACAGGCAGAAATTACAGCTCAAGCAGCAACGACACAGGGAATCAGCACTCTATATGCAATAGACACTGCTGCAACAGCTGTTGCAACAAGCATGATCTATGGGGAAACGGTCGAGGGCCATATCTACTCTAGAGTAGCGTCGCCTATGGGAAAGAAAGATGTCGATAGAGCTGTTGAACAAGCCAATAACAGTGTAGACGCCCCAGCCAATACAGCCAGCCTTGAAGCACTTTCCAAAGAGATGACTGAAGCGATTCAAACGGCTCTGACTGCCGGTATATCTAAACAAAAAATCTGCTATTGTCTGCATCAAAGCATGGAAGAGCGTAACATAAGCATGTTATACCCATTCGGTACTCAAGGTAAGCATATAAGCTCAAATGATATAGAGTCTTATTATGCGGCAATAATTCAAGCCTATCATGATGAAACCAATCAGTGCACTGAAGAATAAGTTGCCCTTGTAACCTGTCAGCAATAACCCAATCACTTTAAATAACAGAACTATTTTATGGCCAGCAGCAGTTTATTAGTATTAATCGACGATATCGCAACCCTACTGGACGATGTTGCAATCATGTCAAAAGCCGCAGCCAAGCAAACCGCAGGGGTGCTTGGTGACGATTTAGCTTTGAATGCCCAACAGGTGACTGGCGTCAAAGCGGAAAGAGAATTACCCGTAGTCTGGGCAGTGGCCAAAGGTTCATTTCTCAACAAACTGATTCTGGTGCCAGCAGCATTGGCCATTAGTGCTTTTGTCCCTTGGCTAATCACTCCCTTGTTGATGATAGGCGGTTTGTATTTATGTTTTGAAGGCTTTGAAAAAATCATTCACCCACTTCTGCACAAACAAGAAGGTAAGCAACACCATGAGGAATTGTTGACGGCTGTCAATGACCCTTCTGTTGACATCATTGATTTTGAAAAAAATAAAATCAAAGGCGCTATCCGCACAGATTTTATTTTGTCCGCCGAGATTATAGCCATCACACTGGGAGTGGTGGAAAAAGCACCATTCGCTACGCAAGCTGGCGTGCTGACAGCAATCGCCATTGGCATAACCGTCTTTGTCTATGGCCTGGTTGCTGGTATCGTACGTCTGGATGACTGGGGCCTGTTCCTAAGTCAAAAGTCATCATGGATACAACGTAAACTAGGCATGGGTATTATCATTTTAGCACCCTACCTGATGAAAACACTGTCCATCGTTGGCACTGCTGCCATGTTTATCGTTGGCGGCGGTATCATCGTACATGGCATAGGCCTGTTACACCACGCACTGGAAGCGATCACTCATAAAGCAGCAGCAGTGGCTGACATTGGCGGCTTTTTAAGTGCTATAGCACCCACCGCTTTCAACACTGTGGTTGGTCTTGTAGCTGGCGCTCTGGTCTTTTTATGCGTCAGTGCAATTCAGAAAATCCGCGGTAAAACCAAGCACTGATTTTTTTGATACAAAGCCTTTTTACCTCCTTCCTTTCTTTACCAGAATAAAAAAACCGGCACCAACTATGTTGGTACCGGTTGCTGGCTGTTATAAAGCGGATTTACTGCGTACAGATTTCCACTGACCAACTATTGAGCACTCCAGCATCTGCTGCCACATAATCATCATCCACTTTCAACACCCAGGTGCCATTGGCGCTTTGCTGATTGAACGCACTTAATGGTGTAGAAGGTGAAAAATTACCATTAAGGGCTGGCGGATTTGTTCCACAAGTCGTTTCTGTGTTGCCTGTAGCATCATCATCCAGAGTGATCGAGATATCATCTTCCCGACAACCGTATTGTGAGGCGGGAACTCCTGGCTGATCCAATATAACCACACTGGTATTGGTCTCCTGATGCGTCAGTGTCATTATCAAATCTCCTATCCAGTTGTGATCCATATTGACACTCACGTTGACATCTGTAATCTGGCCTGCATTGTTGACCAGCAAATCAGAGGTAATCGAAGCCACCTGATTCGGCAAATTCACTGGAATATCCGCGCTGTTATAAACCGTACACACTACCGCCCCAACAACACCCCAGTTAAAGGCCATATTGCTACTGGCACCTAGATTATCCGTCACTGTAATCGTTGGATTATAGTTCCCTGATGCGGCCAGAACACCACTGATTTCACCCGAAATACTATCTATAGCCAGACCATCAGGCAGACCGGTCTGAGTGAAAGTCAGTGTATTCCCTGCATCCGGGTCACTGGCTGCAATCGTCAGACTGACAGTCTCCCCTAGTGAATTGGACTGAGCGCCTGGATTAACGATGGAAGGCGGATTATTTACAGGCATCTCAACGTTAATAGTCATCGTATCTGACCCCGTAGCACCATCATCGTCGGTAACGACCAAGGTCACAGTATGCACACCTACCGGAAAGTTGACTGTCGGTGTTGCGCCATCAGGAATCACGACACCGCTGTCAGCACTCCAATTATAAGACACAATCGTACCGTCACTGTCGGTACTGGCAGACCCATCAAGATTTACCTGTTGAACACCATTATTATCCGTATCTGCAACCGTTTGGTCGGACCCCACACTGGCAGTAGGCGCTTCGTTCACGGCTCCAGCCCCAGTACAAATTTCTATTGACCAGTTATTCAGAACACCCGCATCAGCCGCGACATAATCATCTTCAACGGTGAGTACCCAAGTACCATTTGCCGCCAGTTGATTAAAAGCACTCAGACTGGCGCTTGGTGCAAAACTTCCATTCAATGCTGGCGGTGTTGTGACACACGTTGTCTCGGTATTTCCTGTTGCATCGTCATCAAGAGTCATTAGTATATCATCCTCACGGCAACCGTATTGCGAGGCTGGAACCCCAGGCTGATCAAGCACGACCACACTGGTGTTGCTATTCTGATGAGTTAATGTCATTTTCAAATCACCAATCCAGTCATGGGTCATCTCAACACTCACATTGACATCCACAATCATTCCACTGTTGCTGACCAACAAGTCTGAGCTAATTGCAGCAACTTGATTTGGCAGAGCCACAGGAATATCCGCACTGTTATAAACCGTACAACTGACTCCAGCTTGAACCGTCCATTGAAAGCTCAAATTATTGCTGCCACCGTTATTATCAGTTACTGTAATTTCCGGGTTATACATGCCTTCAAGCGACGTTGTTCCTGTTATTTCACCGGTGATGCCATCGATATTCAGTCCATCAGGCAGGCCGACTTGAGAAAATGTCAACGTATCATTCACATCAGGATCATTGGCTGCAATCGTCAAACTGACAGTATCTCCCAGCAAATTAGCCTGTGCACCTGGATCAACAATAACAGGCGCTGTATTTGGCGCTGAAGTCACCGTAACCACCATGGTATCAGTACTCGTTGCACCATCATCATCGGTCACTGTCAGAGTCACAGTATGCACGCCAACTGAAAATTCAGCGCTTGGTGTTACCCCTGTGGGAATCACAGTTCCAGTATCGCTGCTCCAGCTGTAACTGGCGATTGTGCCATCGTTATCAGTGCTGGCAGAACCATCAAGAGTCACAATTTGCGCCCCGCTGTTATTAGTATCCACAATCGCCTGGTCAACCCCGGCATTTGCCACAGGGTCAACATTGGGCGCAGCAGTGACAATCACCACTAAGCTATCTGTCGCAGTCGCACCTTCGTTGTCGGTCACTGTCAACGTGACGGCATGAATGCCAACTGGAAAATCTGCTGTAGGCGTCACTTCTGCCGGAATTACAACACCGGTGTCGCTGCTCCAGGCAAAAGAAACCAAATTGCCGTCGCTGTCATTACTGCCAGTTCCATTCAAACTAACAGATTCCAGACCACTATTATCAGCATCTGAAACAGTTTGATCCACACCAGCGTTGGCAATTGGCACTACATTCGGTAACTCTTCAACCGTCACAGTCAGAATATCAGTCGCTGTCGCACCGTCATCATCCGTTACAGTTAGTGTGACTATGTGTACTCCTATTGGGAAGTCAGCACTGCTCGTCGCTCCATCCGGAATCACCACTGCTGTATCACTACTCCAAAGATAAGACACTATATTACCATCAGAGTCGTCACTGCCTGAACCATCTAGAACGATTGTTTCTAAACCATTATCATCTAGATCCATAACACTTTGGTCTGCACCGGCATTGGCTGTCGGTGCTGCATTCGGTAATGCAGTAACTGTGACAACCATAGAGTCCGTTGCAGTCGCACCCTCATTATCTGTTACAGTCAATGTCACTACATGCACTCCAATTGGAAAGTCAACAGTGCTTGTTGATCCATTTGGAATCGTTTCACCAGTATCACTGCTCCAAGTATAAGAGATTATGTTGCCATCAGAGTCATTGCTGCCTGAACCGTCTAGAACGATTGCTTCCACACCATTATCATCCAGATCCATAACACTTTGGTCTGCACCAGCATTGGCTACCGGTGCTGCATTTGGTAGCGCTGTGACTGTTATGACCATAGAATCTGTCGCTATCGCGCCGACATTATCCGTTACGGTTAATGTTACTACGTGCACTCCAATCGGGAAATCAGCATTGCTGGTAATCCCATTTGGTATCACAACACCAGTATCACTGCTCCAGGCATAAGACACTATGTTGCCATCAGAGTCGTTGCTGCCTGAACCATCTAAAGCGATTGTTTCTGCTCCATTATCATCTGCATCTTCAATGTTTTGATCAACACCTGCATTCGCTATAGGGTCTTCATTTACGGGAATGCCATCTGCACAGATTTCCACTGACCAGTTATTCAACACACCTGCATCTGCCGCAATATAATCATCCTCTATCGTCAACACCCATGTTCCATTAGCGGTTTCCTGATTGAAGGCACTCAGGCTGGCACTTGGGGCAAAATCACCATTTAACGCTGGTGGTGTTGTAACACAGGTTGTTTCTGTATCAGCTGTCGCATCATCATCCAGGGTAATCAAAAGATCATCCTCACGGCAACCATATTGAGAGGCTGGAACACCAGGTTGGTCCAACACTACCACACTGGTGTTAGTATCCTGATGGGTTAAGGTCATTTTCAAATCACCAATCCAGTCATGATCCATATCAATACTGATATTGATATCCGAAATCAAACCAGGATTATTCACAATTAAGTCAGAACTTACTGAAGCAACCTGATTCGGTAGATTTACTGGAATGTCCGTGCTGTTATAGACCGTACAGACTATCGCCCCAACAACATTCCAATCAAAGCTTGAACTACTGCTGTCACCACTGTTGTCGGTCACAGTAACCGTTGCATTAAATGTACCTGACACGGTCAAAATTCCGCTGATTTCGCCAGTCAGGCTGTTGATAGCTAAGCCATCCGGCAGTCCTGTCTGACTGAATGTCAGCGTATCACCTGCATCAGGGTCACTGGCAGCAATCACTATGCTGACATTATCACCCAGAGAGTTTGATTGCGTCCCAGGGTTGGTTAATGTTGGTGGATTATTAATCGGCACTTCAACCGTAATAATAACGGTATCTGAACCGGTAGCACCATCGTCGTCAGTAACAGTCAATGTCACGGTATGCACACCAACTGGAAAATTCACGCTTGGTGTCTCACCATCAGGGATCACTACCCCAGTATCAGCACTCCAAGTATACGAAACTATCGTACCGTCGCTATCAGTGCTGCCTGAACCGGGCAATATCACCAATTCACTGCCATTACCATCATCATCAAATACTGTTTGATCTGCGCCAACATCAGCTATTGGCGCAACATTGACTACCTCCAGAACCGTGATCAAGACGGTATCACTGCTACTCGAGCCATCATTATCGGTCACGACTAAGGTCACAGTATGCACCCCTATCGGAAAGTCTGCACTTGGTGCTACCCCATTCGGGATCACAACACCAGTATCACTGGTCCAGATATACGATGCGATGCTACCATCACTATCGCTGCTGCTCGCCCCATCCAATTGAATTGACTCGCTACCATTTTCGTCAGTATCAGTAACAGATTGATCCGTGCCTGCATTTGCAACAGGAGGGATATTGGGAATCGTTGTCACTGCCCAGGAAAAGCTAATACTGTCACTGGCACCGATTGCATCGGTCACCGAAACATTCACAGTAGAGGTAGCAACAGTATCTGCTACACCAGAAATCAAACCGCTTGCATTCATAGTTAAACCACTTGGTAAACCCGAAGCGCTAAAACTCAGGGTGTCCCCAGAATCCGGATCATTCGCAACAATCTGCAAACTGACATTATCACCCTGTTGGTTAGATTGTGATCCTGGGTTTGTAATAACTGGAGGGTTATTAACCAGAGCATTCACTGTAACGACCATAGTGTCACTACTGCTACTGCCACTGTTATCCGTTACTGTCAGGGTCACGTTGTGTACACCAACAGCAAAGTCACCATTTGTTGATTCTCCGTCCGCAATAACCACCCCGGTGTCACTACTCCAGGCATAGCTTACAATACTGCCATCACTGTCATTGCTGCCAGAGCCATCCAAAACAACGGTATTGCTACCACTGTTATCAGAATCAGTTTCCGTTTGATCCACACCCGCATCAGCTAGTGGTGGAATATTGGCAGCATCACCATCACTTAGTTGCAAGAGGTAGGCTTCTAAATTATCCAACTCTAATGCACTGAGCGAGCTCACATCAAATCCGACTGCAGCCGAGGTATGCGCCAGAATAGCGTCTTTCACAGTGGCTGCTGAACCATCATGCAAATAAGGCTCTCCATGCCACAGGCCTTTCAGCGTGGGAGTATCCAGACCACCATCAACCAGAGCAGCACCTAATCGACCGCCTGTATCGGCATCAACAGTGCCAATATCATGAAAATTACCTCCCGGTGGGCTATCAGTGAATTGACTGCCGCTATGACAGGATGCGCAATTCGAATTGGCAAAAACCTGCTCACCTGCTATCGCTTCTGGAGTCTTGGCTCCAGAAGATTGCAAATAAGGACTGGGGCCGAATGAACTCAATGAAGCTACAAAGGCTGCCAATGCATCCAAGTCAGAGCTCAAGCCGGTTTTGGGCGAACCCAAGGTTGCTGCGGTATTGGCAAAATCAGCATTGCTCATTAAACCAGAGCCCTGAAAGATATCGCGGATATCATTTTCAAAATCCTGAATCTCATTGAAGTTAGCCGTCCAGTGGACCAAACCATGACCCATACCAGAGCGGCCTCGCAAATCGATAGTGTTTCGCAAACCCTCCCCAACATCAGAGAAATCCCAGGTACGTCCATCGTGTCCACCATCGGCGTGACAAGTTGCACAACTGATATAAGATTGAGCACTTAATCGCTCATCAGCCGCATCGAAAAATAATTGCTTACCCAGTAACAAGGTCGCGGAAAGAGGTTCTGAACCCGCTTTGTTGACCTCAGCCACAAGATTGTGTTCAACCGAATCACCATTGACAAACTCTGAAGCATCAAAGACATGCAGAGTCCGGCTCAAATAGTTATCAACGACAACCGAAGTCCCATCCGGCGAAACGGTAACTCCTCTGGGAGCAAACCCCACATCCCGACTATCAAGCACTTCACCAGCATGCACATCGTACAGACGTAACTTACGTGAGGCTTCGAACACCAGATATAAATAATTACCTGTAGGATCAAAGGCACCCGCTGTAGGTTGGGCTGAATTATCAAAATCATGCCGACTAATCACCTCTTCCTGATTATTCTGCAAATCCAGTTTTGCCAGCATTGATCGCACCAGTTTATTGTGTTCACGGTTTTGCCCATCGCGAAATTGTCCACGATAGATATTACTGACATTTGCAGGAACAAAAGCAGTCAGGCCACTGGGCGATGTGATTGGCGCCATCAAGTAATTGGGCACTCCTCTGGAAGACGTCGCCGCATCAGGTTGGTTGTTGAATGGCAGAGTAATCACGTTATTCACTAACAGGCTGACACTGTCTACTACCCGGACTTCACCACCACCTGCGGTG
The DNA here is from genome assembly GCA_050633785.1 of Arenicella sp. GTDB lineage: Bacteria > Pseudomonadota > Gammaproteobacteria > Arenicellales > Arenicellaceae > CALKZN01. The sequence goes on along the minus strand of JBOEHE010000039.1, from coordinate 69,048 downwards.
CTCACAATTCGCGTATCCTCACCTGGCACATGTGGTGTGATAAAACGTGATACATAAACCAAAGAACCATCGCCATTGGTTGATAGCTCTCTGGGAAAAGGAGCAACATCAGCAACAGCGACCAATGATGATGTCGCAAAGTCAATTTTTGCCAATTGTCCAGTTGCCTCCAGTGTGACAAACGCTTGTTGACTATTGGCTATCGGGTTAAATACGATTCCATGCGGTTTTGAAAATGCCGGCAATTGATTGAAAACCGAATCAACAGCTAATGTTGATGTGTTTATAACACTGACTGTGTCATCATCTTTATTCACCACATAGAGACGACCATCGCCTCCAAAAGCCAGAGAAGTCGGATTAGTACCAACGTTTATTTCTGCAGCAATAACACCTGTGCTGATAGTCACCGCTGACACTGTATTATGGTCCGGGTTTACCGACCATACACGATCAGCTCCACCGCCTAAGTCTTCATATACGATCGTGGTTGAGCTATTTGGTCTGAAATTAGCCTTAGGTTCAAACACCGTATGCCAGAACACCAGAGAATCGATATTGACACCGTTGTCCACACTGACTGTCACCAGATATCGACCTGGCGCGCTGTAAGTGTGGGAAATAAAGAAATCGCTGCCAGTGGTGAATGCATTACCATCCCCCATATCCCAGGTCGTTAAGGCAGAACCTGTCACACCGCTGACTGTGATATTGAAATCCGCTTGAGTGCCTGCCTCTGAAGGCGTATTTGTTTGTCCAGTAATTTCAATTATTTTCGGCGGAGCATCGTTGATATACACAGCCAGACGCCCTTGGTGGGCGATAAACAAGTCCATATTACCATCCAGATTGACATCCGTAATCTTGGCATCAAAGGACTCTTCATCACGATATTCAACGTCAGCAAATACCTCAAAAGTGCCCGAATTTATATCCTTATTAACAATAATTTCAGTCTTTTCATTCAAAGAATCTACTCGATCAATAAACAGCTCCAGACTCGATAGGATAAAATCCAGATCACCATCATCGTCTATATCCCGGATATGCACCAGACCGTGCTTGCCATTGTCACCAAACAAGTCACCATCATTACGCCGAATATACTGAGGAAAATTGCCGTTGAATGCCCCGGTTGACATAAAAGCTCGTGGGAATTGATTGTCTGCGTATATCCTGAAATCAGCAATATTATCACCATTGAAATCAGCACCAACTTGAGTGTAAGTTAATGTATCTAAAGGCAAACTCATACGTAAAGCATTGGTAAAATTACCAGCGCCATCATTGTAATAGATATAATGGTTCTGTTCTGAAATCTCGGGGCCTGCCAAATCGATATCGCCATCGCCATCAAAATCCTGCGCATCGAATTTAATCACATTCAACAAAATGCTCGACCCCATTCGACTTGGCGTTCCAACGAGTGTTCCAGAGCCATTGTTGACCAACATTCTTCGACCAGGAGAAGTCGCAACATCAATGTCACCATCACCATCGAAGTCGGCCGACTGGATCGTAAAGGGGTCTAGCTCAGCCCCAGATATTGTTTGCCCTGTGTCAAAACCGAGCCAGGTTCCAGCACCATCTTCCCCCAGATTAAAAAGTAATTTATTGCGCAGTACGAGATCCAACCAACCATCACCATTGGCATCCAACACACCAGCATGACGTGAGTTAGCTGTGTCTGCAAAGTTAGCAAAGGCACTGTCAGTCAAGGTCAGCACCCCGGCATTGTTAATAAACAACTGAGCGTTCGCCGTCCATCGTGACACGATCAAGTCTTCCACGCCATCACCATTAAAGTCTCCTAAAGTAATGCGTTTTCTACTTGGATCATTCGGTGACTGCCCTGCGAGATCCAAATGATTCGCTGTTCGTTCACTGAATATAGGCTCTACCGTAGCTTGCGCAACTTCAAACGCCTTGGCAACAGGCTGAGGTTCTGCAACCTGGGTGCCAACAAGCACATCAGACTCATCCTCATCATCCACTACCTGCCCTAAGCGATTGGACAAGGCCTTGGTCATGACAGTGTCACCTGTGACCTGCAGATTCAACGAGTTGTTGTTGATTGAATTATCCGCTTGCGCAATGACCTCACTAAACAGAAAAACAGCAATAATGGATGTAAAAAAATAGAAAGTAGAGGAACGATATCTTTTGAGGGTGTTTAGCATAACTGTTTCATTTTTATAATTATTAAAGATGAAGAACAGTATGATTAAGGGCGCTTACCAGTAGTGTAAGTTCACATCAATATACCGTTCCAAACTGGAACAAGAATGAACAAACAGACCTTGTAAAACCCCTATCTAAATAGTACGAACAAGCTACACCCCACACGGCGACAACCTTCCTACTATTTGCTTTTCCTGTCACGGAAATTATTATTTTTATAATCAAATAGATTGACTAATCTTATTTAAGATAGATTAGATATATTCTAAAATCAAGCTAGATAATGAAACTTTTTTGAAATATTACGTAATACGCAAAAAATATGCTGCGATTATTTAATGAACCAAACATTGTTTAATGAATCTTCAAGAAAACATAAATATACTTAATTTTTTTATTTGAAATAGCGACATTACCAAAAGAGTTTTCCTTGTAAAGACTTTCTTTTAAAATCAAGAAATTTTCGTATCGACTTACTTGTCATGCCCCCTGTTTCAGCACTTTTTAGGGACTTTAGATATTTTACAGACACACATCCGAATAGATTTTAGGTACACTTAAAGACATATCCAATGTGACTGAGTACAGGTACGAAAGAAATACAATGAACTTGAAAGACGATTGGCTGATAGTAGTGCAAAACTCGCACCTATTAACTGCGACAGGTAGACCTTGGACTATTTTTAAGGCCAACACATTTCCAACGCCTCTAATGACTGGAGATCTACCCTATCCAGTTGGTGATTATTTAGGCCAACCTTGCCATGTCATTGAACTAAAGCAAAACATCGAAGGCTATGAATGGCTTAACTTACGTTCTCAATTAGGTCGTGCTCCTGACATAGAATATCAATTAGCCAGCCGCGCCACTCAACTGGCCACATGGATTAAGCAACATAAATATTGCGGTCAATGCGGTGCAAAAAATGCGTTTCATTCCATTGAATCGGCTTTGCACTGTAAAAGTTGTTCTATTTATTATTACCCGAGAATTTCTCCTTGCATCATGTGCCTGATCACAAAAGACGATTATTGTTTATTAGCCCAACATCAAAATCATGCCGGTGGGTTTTATTCAACCCTGGCTGGCTTTGTTGAAGCAAGTGAAAGTTTAGAGCAAACCATACATCGAGAAGTTATGGAAGAAGTCGGTTTAAAGGTGGGAAATTTATCGTATTTTTCCAGTCAACCATGGCCATTCCCTCATCAGTTAATGGTTGGTTATTTTGCTGAATATAACTCTGGGGATATCGTTATCGACGACAATGAAATTATTGATGCCAAGTGGTTTCATTATTCTGATTTGCCTGAAGTGCCACCAATAGAAAGTTTGGCAGGGATGATGATTAAGGAATTTGTAGCACAGAGGAAGAGATGTCATACACTCTCATTATAGGTACAAAAAACTGGTCAACTTGGAGCTTATGAGCTTGGCTGGCTATGAAGGAATCAAATACCTCGCTTGAGGAAATATTGATTCCTTTACGGCGTCCAGAGTCGGCTGCTGCAATTAAAAACCATTCTCCTTCGGAAAGAGTCCCTGTGTTGCACATAAAAAGCCAGGATAAAAAGTCTACTGTATTTGATAGCCTCGCTATTTGTGAAGCCATTGCAGAACGCCATCCCAAGGCCAATTTATGGCCCGAAGATGCAGAAACACGGGCATTAGCTCGATCTTACGCCAATGAAATGCATTCGGGTTTTCTCGCCCTGAGAGAAGCTCTGCCAATGGATTTTGCCAGACAACTCCCTACCCCTGCTATTGACTCCGAGGTACAACATCAAATTAACCGAATTCAAAAATCATGGGAATTCGCATTATCCAGACATCCTTCCGAAGGAGATTTTTTGTTTGGACAGTTTTCGATTGCTGACTGTATGTATGCACCTGTGGTTTCCAGGTTTTCGACTTACGATATTCCTATGTCGGATATTGTTTCAAGTTATACATCCAAAATCATGGCGCTTACAGCAATGCATGAATGGCTGGCTGGTGCTCAACAAGAAATTGATAATGGACTGCCAGATCAATGGCTTGTCGATATGGTTCGAAACGCTCGATAAATGTCACTAAAGTATTTAATCACTCATTGCTTCAATTATAAAATCGATAAAGCTTCTAACTTTAGAAGACATATGTTTCCTGCTGGCATAGACTAGATACACATCAACATCTCTACTTGGATAATCGGGAAACAGCTCTATCAACTCACCTCTTTCAATTTCACCTGTCAAATTAAAGCGTGGCAGACGGGTGATGCCCTGACCCGCCAGACACAGTGACAGCTCCATAGCCGGACTATTGGTGATCACTTGGCTGGACACCTGGACTTGCTGCATTTTTCCTTGTTTGTCTCTATATTCCCACTGACACGGGTGTTTCAGGTTGCTGTAACTGATTGTTCGATGTTCTGATAATTCAGTGGGATGTGCTGGCGTACCGTATTTACTCAGATAATCAGGCGATGCGATAACGACCAACTGCGAGCGCATAAAACGTCGACTGACAAGACTGGAATCATCCAACTGGGTTGACGCTCTGATAAGAAGGTCAAAACCTTCTGCAATCATATCGATTTTCCTGTCATCCAAATCAAGATCAATATTAACTTCTGGGTATTGTTCAATAAACTGAGCCAGAACCGGCCGCAGTCTGGATAAACCGAAACTGACCCCGCAACTGATTCTCAGTGTACCTTTGGGTTTCTGCTGCCGCCCTCCCATGGCATTTTCAGCCTGTTCGGCATCAAACACAATCTGTTGGCATTGTTGGAAATACAACTCGCCTTCCTGAGTCAAACTTAAGGAACGAGTAGTGCGATTCAACAAACGTACACCTAAACGCTCCTCCAACTGGTTTATTTCTTTGCTGATATACGATGTCGAATGCCCCATATTGGTGGCTGCCTTGGTAAAACTTCCACTAGCAACCACCTCTACGAAAACCACGATTCCATCCAAGAGCCTGGAACTTCCCACTATCTATCACCTATCAATTGATTATCAAACAATGACTATAGCCACATTACAAGTCATATGGAAACAATATTTAATCATTCAAGTGATTAATCTCAATATAAGGTTAATATAAAATGACTTCATAACAGACAGAACACATCACCGACACAACAAACTGAAAACAAAAAAAGAGCCATAACCATGAAAACAATTTCAAGAGTCAACCATATCGGCCTACGGGTCAGCAACTTTGAAACCTCACGTGACTTTTATGCTCAGTTGGGTTTTGAATATATCACTGGACCAGTTGGCCCTGAGCCGGTAGCCATTGTTGAACATCCCAGCGGCATCAATATTAACTTTATCCTGAATGCCAATCAAAAAGACAACATTAACCAACTAATGGATGTCACCACAAAACATACAGGCTACACTCATGTTGCCTTAGAAGTTCACAGCGCTGATGAATTATTAAAGGGTTTAAAAAAACTGGATATTCCCTTAAGTGGAGGCCCCATGCACCACTCAACTGGCACATCGTTTTTTATTCGCGACCCTGATAATAACGTTGTTGAATTTATCGAATATACCGGTTTAAAAGCATAATCGGGTCATAACAAGCTCACTCTATTGGAGATCACAATGAAAGTACTTGCCTTTGCTGCCAGCAACAGCCTGCAATCCATCAATAAGAAACTGGTCACTTATGCCAGTAGTTTGATAAACGATGCAGATATCGACATCCTCGATATCAATGACTATGAAATGCCTTTATACAGTATCGATCGGGAAGAAAATGAGGGTATTCCTGATCTTGCCCATCAATTTTATGCAAAAATTGGCAATGCAGATGCTCTTCTTATTTCTTATGCTGAACACAATGGTTCTTATACAGCAGCCTACAAAAACCTGTATGACTGGACCTCTCGCATCGATATGAAGGTATTCCAAAACAAACCCACACTGTTATTGGCAACATCGCCAGGACCTGGTGGCGCGCGTAATGTCTTAAGCACAGCAGTGAACTCAGCCCCTCATTTTGGTGCAGAGCTTGTGGCAGACTTATCTGTAGCCAGTTTTTATGACAACTTTGATGTTGAATCCGCGACTGTCTCTGACCCAACTATTGCCACGCAACTCAACAATGCAATCAGCAAACTGACTCAGGCTATGGCGAATAAAAACTCATAGCTCAATCAAACGGTTCACCAAAGGCGAGATACTTTGCTGCTTTGAGATCGCTCTCAATTGATTAATAAACAGTTGAGAGTAAGATCAAACTAAAAGCAAACAAAGTATTTACCCTGAGGGACCTTTTAACCCTTATATAAGCGCTGATATTCCTTTTCAAGCGCACGGCACACTCGTTCTGGCTGCATTAACGAGGAGTTTCGCATACGATAACGCAATTCAAGCCGAATAGAGCCCAACGCCGTTTTATCTTGGGCAAATCTGACCGCTTTTTCGATGTATTGTTGTTCATCATCGGCTATCCAGTCAGACAAACCCAGTTGGGCTAAGATACTTGCCCCTACTCTAGCGCAATGCCTCGTGCCAGCTAACGTCAGCACAGGCACCCCCATCCACAAAGCATCACAGGTTGTTGTGGTACCGTTATATGGAAATGGGTCCAATGCCATCAATGTGTGGTTATACAGTTGCTCATGTTCAGCAATATCAATCGCATTCATCAAATGCACACGATCCTGTTCAACACCATGACTGGCAAATTGTTGATAATAACGATTTAAAATGAAATCATTATCCAGGTTATGAGCTTTGATTAATATATTCGCCTGCGGCAGGCGCAGCAGAATTTCAGCAAACACTCGCACAACATTCTCATTTACTTTTGAGATATTATTACAACAAACAAAGGTGTAACGCCTCGGAGCAGCCTCTGCTTCATCAATCACAACAGGCGGTGAACCAAAGTGTTTGGAATAGCTTAAAAAGCCCTCAGGCAAACGAATCAATGTCTCGCTGTGCAAGCTATCAACTCGCTCATTATCCGGATCGGCAATCGCATCGGTAAAACGATAATCAATAGCTGGTAATCCCGTCGTGTTTGCATAGCCCAGATAAGTACATTGCACAGGTGCTGGGCGAAAAGCAAATAGTGGTAGACGGTTATGGCCGGTATGACCACTCAAATCAATCAGAATATCGATGCGGTCTCGTTTTATCAATGCAGCAGCATCCAGATTGGTCATCTGGCTGATATCACGCCAGCACTCGCTGAACAACCGCAGCTTTATGGTCATATTATCAGCCTGATTCACGGTCGAATAACTGAAAACCTCATAAGCGTCTTTATCGTGATGCAAATACAGATTGTATAAAAACAAGGCAACGGAATGCGTTTTAAAATCACCCGAAACATAGCCTATTCGAATCTTCTTATTAGTCTCATCCGTTTTGCTTACTCGAGCAGGCATTTGGGTCGATAATGATTTATCCGTTAAAGCCTGAAGCTCTCTGCCCCAACGAAAATGATATTCTGCAATTTGTTGATCTGCTACAAATGAATAATAATTGGATGCAAATAAGCCACCTTGAAAATCAGTGTCATCTGGTGAATAACGCTCATAGATTGTCAACCACTGCTGATGTGCTTCAATCAGGCAGCCTGCCTGTAGATACAAGGCACGTAACGTTTTCAGATGATTTATATTATCAGATTCATCATTGTACAATTCTAAGGCCTTGCTAATAGCCATTTGCATTTGACCTGACTTCTCCAGATAAGTCACTTGCATTGCTCGCCATTCCAGAGGTTCATACAGGCTCGACAAGTCTTTGAGTAAATCACTGGCTCTATTAAAGTATTTCTTTGTCAGGGCCGCTTGAAACTGGCTCAGAACCCATTCTTTGCTTTGCTTTATTAGTTGTATGCCCTGTTTGATTTCACCGGAACGTTCCTGTTCGGCAACATCATCACATAGCTTAGTCAATTGAGCATCCAAGGGGTGGGCCAACAATAACGTTCTAGCAACATTAAGTGCTGTTGCTATGTCAGCTTTTGCTGTGTAAAACAACAGCAAGTTACTCAACGCCAGGGAGTGCCCTGGGTTCAATGCCAAGCAGCGCCCATAGGCTCTCAGCATGGCTTTTTCCTTTCCAAGCGCGTGCCATACTGTCGCCAGTTGAAACCAGGCATCAACAAATTTCCAATCCGTCCTCAACGTGGCACGCAATAGCGCAAGTGCCTCAGGGTTTTCTTTTCGGTGCTGAGCTCCTACCGCCATAAGATACAATGCCTGTGTTGCACGCGGGTATTGCTTACCCACCTGACTAGCGATGGTTTCAGCAGCTACAATTTGCCCTTGGCTAAATTGCATTTGTGCTTGAATAAGATTATTGCCATGCTCCTCTCGTTGACGGACTAGTTCCCCGCACGGATTTTTATCAACAGTTTGACTGGAATCATCAGTCTCCGCTGACACTTTCCAGATAGAGAACTCCATAGATTGATCAATAGTGTGTTCGGTAAGTTGCCAGCCCGGTTTTGTCTGAATCTTTGTCCGCAAGGTATCGGCTTTGCTATCACTGGTCCTTAGCGGTAACAAAAGAACACAACCATCAGAAAGAACATCAATAAGTCGCTCTAAATCATTGATTATATTTGGATAGTAAAAAAAACAACTACTTAGAACTACGCAAGAAGCGTGTGGCAACATCGTGGATTCCCAATTGAACCACTGGTCCCAATTCAGGGCCACATCTAAATGCGTATTCTTGCCCATTTGCTCAAAACAGCGTTGAGACAAGAAAACCCCAACTTGATTTGATGAAGGCCGTTGCTGACTTAATGACTGCCCAAAATGAGAAAAGTAACTGCCAAGTTCCACAACAGTTGGCGCATGATCATCAACCTGCGTCAAAACCTGAGCTGCCTGCGTTGCCAGAGCCTGCATTATGGATTTCTGGTCACTGGTGACCACACTGTCTCTGGTCGCGGCAACCGTGTCATAAAAGTCAGCAGCAATTGTGTGTTTCTCTACAGCCTGCTGCACACTAGCCACCCAGGCCTGCAAATCAGGTTCGTGCACTTCAGGGGCTGATTTTAATGGCCTGTCAGGATTACTGAAGCGGGCAATTTCTCTGGCAATATCATCGATAAATGAGGGAGACACAAGGTCATATGCTCTTGACAAGGTGGCTATGTCGTCTTCAAACCACGCGCACATTGCTGCATGGACTATCACCTCTACCAACTCAGCTGAGCTATCCTCTGAATCATCAGTATCCACGCTTACGATAAGCAATAAATAACGCCAATGTGTCAGAGCCTGATCAAATTGCAGCAATGACTGATGCCATTGCGCTAGTTGAGCGCGTATTTCCAGATCCGTAAAATCATGACTGGCCGCAATCTGAATGTCACTGAGCGCTGTGGGGAATTGCTGCATTTGCCATTTCAGCCGCGCTGATTGTAACCAGACATCCACTGAATCAGGGCTCAGTTGAAACGCATATTGCAAGTGCTCCAGCGCTGCGGCCTGAAAGCCGAGATGTTCATCAATGGAAGACAGTATCAGCCAGTTATCAATATCGATGGGATCTAATTCACAAACCTGTGTCCACAGCGGCCTGGCTGATGACAAATTGCCTTGTTCAATTGCAGCTGTTGCTTTGGCTTTAAGGTGATCAATTATCATATTAAACTGGCACCAATAAACCCAAGCAGCAAAGCTTACTGCTTAATCATAATAAGGACAAAAATTTATATCGTTGTTGTCGCTGACGAAGTTGCTGTTGCCGTGGCCGTAATAGTAGAGGTAAAAGCCCCTGTCCGTGCCACTGAGAATGAGCCTGATGAGAACAAAGAAAAAGTGTTACCAGTAACTAGGCTTGAAGAACTGGATTGCAATACCGTCTGAGTGCCTCCTGAGCCATCATTACACAGACCAATGGTAGCAACGATGAAATCATAGAGGAAAAGAGTACCTGTAATGCGTGTATTGGCAGTCGATATAAGCGCGATCGGACTACAGGTTGCAAGAATACCCGGCAAAACAACCGTAGTTGTAAAAGACGTTGTGACAATATTATTCACTGAGGTTTGAGCATGAGCTGGCAACAGAACATGATCGACTATGGGGCGTTTCCATTGAGAAGGCAAACCAGCCGCCCCTGCTACTGCGATTGATGCAACCAGAGCCTTACGGCGTGTGCGATTCATTCCAGATTGTGCTTCAGGCGAATCCGTTTTTGTCATTAGTTCGCTCTGTGTTTTTTTGTCTGTCATATACCCCTCAGCTCTTTTATTATTCTTTTCATTTTTTGATTGACCAAGTATATATTAAAAAACACTACTCGGTAAGGTCATTTGTATGACTTACCATTGACTCCTGAGTAACAACTCTTCTTTCAACGACATACAGAGCCTATATTGGTTTTATCTACCGCTCTACAACCCCTTAAACTCTTCGAATAGCAAACGATAAGGCTTGGCCAGCCTCGTCCCCAAGACAAAACACCGAGTGCCAACAACAAGTTAAGTCACTTTCCTGAGGCAGTAATAATACATCACCTGCCTGCACAGTCTGACCATGGCCATTACGGATCAGTTGTTGAATAAACATGTGAGTTTCGTTGATCAAAAGGATCAACGTATCATTGCAGAAACTGTCAAGTTCTGCAGAGAGTTGATTCTGGTTTGCTACCAGTTGCTTCAACTCGTTTTGCATGGCGTTATCCAAAGTTTCTGGCCATTGTTTAGAACTGACACAAGCTGCAACGAAGGATTCAATCTCCTGCAGGAGTTGTAACTTAGGCAAAGCCAACCAAAAGGTAACCCCGCTGAGTTGGGCATAAACTACACCGGCATGACCACGCTCTCGATCATGATGCAGATACGCACCACCTTCGGGAGAGTTAAAATAGATAATACGTTCTACAAAACTGATCTTCTCACAATCAAGTATCACTTTAATTTTATCTATTAACTTATTGTTTTTTATAATAATAGATGACTCAGGAAAAACTGCATCGGTCAATTCTGCTGCAAGATTCTGACGCTGTAAATCAGCAGCCACATCTTCTTCAAAATCAATGCCAAAGGAAAAACGAAACCTCAATGAGTTATCCTGTTCATAGAAAGACAACCAGGACACTTTCATCCATAAGTCTTCGGCCAACACCGTGTCGCCTTCAACAGCATCAAACAAGACTGTCTCTATTTCCTGTTTATCGCCTTCATTAATACTACTGCCTAACGATTCAAACTGAATATCCAAACGATCGCAATAAGGTTTTTCAGCCAATATGGGATCACACTGTTGTCCAGCCAGTACCGCCTGATACAACAACTTGGACTGTGCAATAGAATCTGCGTGCTTGATTAATTCAGATGAACACGCTTTTGCCAGAAAAACAGGTTTACCTGACCGCCAATTACTGAGTTCATCTCCACCGTCACGCTTAATGCTGACCATGCCCAAATTGAATCCACGACGTTTAAGTGAAAGTTTATCCACAACCCTAGCCTTTTAGAAGCCTTATGCGACTCGTTGATTCAAATAACTGATAATGTCATCAGACTCATACATCCAACGTACCTCATTGTCCTGTTCGATCCGAAGACAAGGCACTTTGACGCGTCCGCCACCTTGATTAAGTTCCTGGCGATACGCTGTGTTTTTGCCAATATCTCGAATATCCATTGAAACATTAAGTTTGTTCAAAGCTCGACGAGTCTTGATGCAAAAAGGGCAAGCGTACAGCTGATATAAAGAATGTCCCTGCAAACTGTCTTGAACTATCTGCTGTTGTTCAGAACTACGACTAACACCTTTGGGTTTAGTCAACCAGTCCAGAAAAACAATCAGTAAACCTGCGCCATTTCTAAGGGCTTTTAACAACATAATACTTTCTCAGTAGACAAAATTTCGGTGAATTTTATAGCGACATTGATGGATTGTAAATTTGTTCCGGCAAATACTGTCATCACCAGTACACTTAACGCCCAATCGAACCTAAACAGGAGATAGCAATAAGAATTTCGCCTTGATATTCAGCCCAACTTCCATTTAAAAGCGGTTCAATTGATTTATTTCTTACATAGGTGTAACTTAAATGCCGAACAAATAGAGAAATACGGAGTAAGAACCAAATACAGAGTAACACCGAGAACCATTGACACAAGTATGCTTCTTAGCAACGGCTATTGCACACCAAGCCCGAATCCGACTAACACCATAACCATGAGGTAAAACAAACTCCCCCCTTTTATAGCTTTGCTTTGATTTTAGAATCTACATTCAAATTCAACCTGACCGGAGAGTATTACATGACTGATAAAATTCTAGTTGCCATAGATGGAAGTGACGGAGGAAAGAGAGCATTGGAAGCGGCTGTAGGCCACGCAAAACTCACTCACGCGGACCTTGTTCTAACCTATATTATTGACTGGACACCTTATAGTTTCCATACTCAGGAAGAACTGACCGAGCGGCAAAAACGTCGTGATTCGGATATTCAACGTGCCAATGACTTAGTCTTAAACCCAGAAGTTGATCGCATTAAAGGCTCGGGGTTGAATGTGGAAACAGTGGTACGTCATGGGAAAATTGCCGAGGCATTGAAAGATATCGCCACAGAATATGATGTATCGCAGATTTATATCGGCAAGCTCGGCGAATCACGCATGCGTTCGATGATCTTTGGCAGCGTCACCGCCGCTTTGATCCAGACATCTTCACTACCGGTAACGGTTGTCCCTTAGAAGCATAGATAAGCACTTCAATTTTTATCTAATCCCCTGACATTATATTTAGTGGAGAACTATTATGGGCAGATTACTGTTACTACTTACCTTAGCACTATTTTCAATCACCAATGTCTATGCTGGTATTGATGAGAGCATCAACAACGCAACAGCACCAATCGCAGAGCTGATTGGTAAAATTGTCTTTTTCAAAATTCCTCTTTTTGGTGCACAACTGCCCTTAGTCGTCCTGTGGCTGGTTGTTGGCGCTGTATTTTTCACCGTCTATATGGGCTTTATCAACATTCGAGGCTTTAAACATGCCATAGAACTGGTTCGCGGCGACTATTCAGACCCCAAAAGCCATGGTGAAGTATCGCATTTTCAAGCTCTGGCAACCGCCGTCTCAGGTACGGTCGGCATCGGTAATATTGGTGGTGTCGCCGTTGCAGTCACTGTAGGCGGTGCAGGAGCCACATTCTGGTTGATTGTTGCTGGCATCCTGGGCATGTCGACCAAGTTTGTTGAATGTACTCTGGGTGTAAAATATCGACAGGAATTTGACGATGGTCATGTATCTGGCGGCCCAATGTACTATCTCAAAAAAGGTTTTGCTGAAAGAGGTATGACTGGCTTTGGCAAATTTATGGGCACATTCTACGCTATAGGTATCTTCATTGGCGCGCTGGGAATTGGCAATATGTTTCAGTCTAACCAAGCCTATGTTCAACTCAACACAGTCGCAGGCGGCGCTTTGGATGGGTTCGGTTGGTTAGTCGGTCTGATTCTGGCAGCAGTGGTTTTTCTGGTCATCGTTGGTGGTATCAAATCAATTGCCCGAGTGACAGAGAAAATAGTTCCATTCATGGCGGTTTTCTACTGCCTGTTCGCCATTATTGTTATTTTGATGAATTTCAGTTCTCTGCCGCAAGCGATTGCCAATATATTCAGCGGAGCCTTTACCGGTGAAGGCGTTGCTGGTGGTGCACTTGGCGCTATGATCATTGGCTTTCAACGTGCCGTTTTTTCCAACGAAGCTGGTATCGGTTCCGCCTCAATTGCGCATGCCGCTGTGAGAACCAATGAACCTGTGACAGAAGGCGTTGTGTCATTGCTTGAACCGTTTATTGATACTATCGTTATTTGTACCATTACCGCTTTGGTTATCGGCACGGCACAAGTTGCTGACCCCAATTTTGCCAATGGTGCCCAAGGTGTCGCCATGACCTCGGCAGCATTTCAACGTGAATTCAGCTGGTTCCCACTGCCACTGGCCTTTGCAGCTTTATTGTTTGCCTTTTCAACGATGATTTCCTGGTCATATTATGGACTCAAAGGCTGGACCTACCTGTTTGGTGAAGGTGAAATGGGTCAGACCATTTATAAGCTAATTTTCTGCGCATTCGTAGCACTGGGTTGCGTTGTTCAATTAGGTCCAATATTGGACATTTCTGACGCTCTGGTCTTCCTGATCTGCGTACCGAACATCCTTGGCTTATATTTTCTTGCCCCAATCGTCAAACGTGAAATGGAATCGTATTTTGCACGAATCCAGAGTGGTGAAATCAAGAAATATAAATAAATCCGTTTTTCTTATAAACCATTGGTGAAACTCAAAAGCCCATGAAGCTGATGCTCCATGGGCTTTTTCTTCCAGTCTTATCTTACAAAACTCAAAATGCCTTAGTTACTCCCAGTGACAAAACATCGATATTTGTATCAATATTTAGCAACCTTGATTTAGGCTCAAACTCTGGGGCAAAATCAAAGTAATCATAACGTAGCACCAACATCCATTGCTTCTGCAATTTATAGTTCATAGATAAACCCGCCATGACGCTGGTGTCATCCCCTGAGGAAGCAAAGGCCGGGGTATTATTTCTGGCAAGAAAATCAACATCAACCTTAGCAACACCCAAACGCCCAGTCACCGACCATGCCTCTGACATATCCCAAGTGCTAGTAGCTGCTAAATACAAAGCAGACACGTCCATCGATGTTGGCAATGTTTCATCCGTTCCTGACACAGTAAAAAACCCATCTCGAGTAGAAACCGTATTCGTATATTGACCAAAATCTACATAACCAAATTCCAGCCCCCAAGTTTTATTAAAGTTATAATTCAGATTCAACCCTAGCGAAGTGTCTGAATCATCAACATTGCAAGTAAATTCATCAGTTGGGTAGATTTGTTTATATCCGTTGCGAACAGTATCACAGCGTTGAACAATAGCATCACTGGAGCTTTGCCCCAGATTCACTCCCAGACTCCATTGACCTGCAAAAACCGGCTGTGACGAAATAAAGAGCGCCACTGCTGATAAAGTTAATTTAGTTTTTTTCATATTTTCCCTTAAAAATGATAGTACATATTAAAAATTGATCGACGTTGCTAACGCCAACACTAAACATCAAACCAATGTACCCCTCACTAAACTTGATGGAACCTCACAACCGTATTTGCACGATCCTTTAACGACAAATACTGTGCGTTGATGACTCTACCACTTGACCATTGACAATATAGCAACTGATGCTGCTATGAAGGTTTATCATCAAGATAACATCAGTCCTCAAACGCTCTTTCTCTGAACAAGTTACATTCTTTGCAGTTTTCTTGAAATTTTCAAAACACTAAAATATCAATTTTATTTTTAATCAATAACTTATGTTGTATTTATAATGTTATATATGACAAATAGAAACTCTAAACCTTGGCTTATCTAATTTAATGACAATGCCCTTTCCAAAATCCATTCTCTAAAAACCCGAATTTTCCACTCGTCTCGACGAGCAGCATAATGCAGCACATAATAATGTTCAGGTAATTCCAAAGGATAATCAGGCAAAGCAAACAAATGCTTCCTGTGCAATTCTGTTTCAATCAAAATTGATGGCAGTAAGGCAATACCTAAGCCTGACAAAGCCGCTTCAATAGCCATGTAGTAATGCTCAAAGCGTGCAACCGGTAAAGGCTCTAAAGCTATGTTCCAATATTGCTGTGTCCACAACTGCCAGACAGTCGGCCGTGTCGTATGCATCAACAAAGGTAAATCCTGCCACTGAGTCTTTAGCGTTGGTAGTGCTTGTAAGGTATCAAAATGCTTTAGAGAAGCGACAGGCACCAGAGACTCTTTAGCCAGAGGAGTTTGCTCCATGCCCGACCAATTTCCCTGACCATAAAACAATGCAATGTCGATGCCCAGGGTTTCAAAATCCAAATCCATCAAACCCAGAGAAAAATCTGCAGGTACAGTAACGATTTCAAATGAGATTGTGGGATATTTCTGCCGAAAGTCTCTGAGCCTGGGTATCAACCAACGCGTCCCTATGGTTGGTAAAACACCAATTCTGAGCTGTCCGCCAATACCTCGATGTTCTAATAGTTCATTGGTTCCAATGGACAATTGGTTCAATGACTGAGTAACATGGTGCAAATATGTTCTTCCTGCATCTGTTAGTTGCAAGCGCTTTTTAACACGCGTGAATAAGGCAATATTCAACTGTGACTCCAAATGAGCTATGGCCCTGCTGACAGCTCCAGGAGTGACATTTAACTCTTCGGCCGCTCGAGTACAATTTAAATGACGAGCAGCAGACTCAAAGGTTTTTATGGCATTCAGAGGGGGAAGTTTACGCATAGTATCAGTATGACACATTTCAACACTTTGTGATAAAAACTCAACAATATGGAGAAAATCTCGTTTTACATGGCCAAATTATTCAATAAAAATACATTTATATTATTAATACTCAACAGGTATTCTTTATGCATACTTTTCATTTAGCCTTTCCAGTCAACGATCTGTCTAAGGCTCGTTCCTTCTATATCGATGTCCTTGGTTGCAGTGTTGGCAGAAGTGCTGCAACCTGGATAGACTTCGATTTTTATGGCCATCAAATCTCCGCACACTTAAATCCACAGGGATCTTCTCCAGCCATCAAAAACCCAGTTGATGGCGATCAGGTTCCTATCCCACACTTTGGTTTAATAGTAGATCAAACAACTTGGCAAAAGTTGATTGAACGAATACGCGCTAATGGATTTACCTTTCTCATTGAACCCAGGATAAGGTTTGAAGGAAAGGCGGGTGAACAAGGCACTTTCTTTTTGCATGACCCTTCTGGAAATGCGCTGGAATTCAAATATTTTCAAGATAAACACAACATATTCGCAAGCGATGACAACAATTAATCTTATCTTTGACAGTTTGAGTTTTGATTTTTCTTCATGGCAAACTGAATTTTCACAGCAGAATGCGAATATTCGCATCTATGATGCAAACAAAGACAATTTACCAGAAGTAGCAGACTTTCTTTTACTATGGCACCCCAAAACCAGAGATTGGTCAACCCAACTCAGGCTGAAAGCGGCTTTTGCTTTAGGTGCCGGTTTAGACCACCTTACCGATCTAACATTAGCAGACGACGTACCATTGCTCCGCTTACACGATGCTGGCATGAAAACAGCTATGTGCGAATATGCACAATACGCCGCACTACGTTATCAACGCCACTTCGATGCTTATGAACAGACACAGCGACAAGCGTCATGGAAACCGTTAGATTACCGCACTCGTGACAGCTTCACTACAGGGGTTCTTGGCTTGGGAGAATTAGGTCAGGCAGTTGCCAATCACCTTTCAGATAATGGTTATAAGGTCATAGCGTGCTCAAGAAGCAGAAAAACACTTAAAGGAATAAACTGCTATACAATAAAGCCAGAACTCGATGAATTTTTGCAAAAAACAGACCTTTTAATCAATCTATTACCCAAAAATCATCACACTCTAAACATGATCAATCAAGCGGCTCTGGCTGAGCTTCCACCTCAGGCAGCAGTGGTCAGCATGTCTCGAGGGGGAATCATAAATGAAGAAGCATTATTGCAGGCGGTTGACCAAAACCATATCCAATGGGCACTGCTAGATGTATTTGACAATGAACCTTTACTAGCAAAACATCCATTCTGGCAACACCCGAAAAGCAAGGTAACCCCTCATATCAGCGCACAAACCTTAGTCAAACCCGGCGTTAAAGAATTGTTAGAACGTTTTTCAGAATTCATATAGCATCTTTCCACCCCCTCACCCTATCTAAGAAAAAAGCTCATAGCGCTATGCACTATGAGCTTCGTACTTTCACAAATGCGATTAATTAGAATGAGTGAGATACGCCCAGAGACAACACATCAATATTAGTATCAATATCGAGGCGCGAAGACCGATCAAAATCTGGAGCAAGTTCAAAATAGTCATAGCGAACAACAGCATTCCATTGCTTTTGAATTTGATAGTCCAAAGAAACACCCGCCATCAATCCGGTATTATTCCCCGAATTAGCAAAACCAAATTGTTGTGACAAAAAGTCTGCATCTACTTGAGCAACACCCAGGCGACCAGTCAACGACCATTTGTCAGAAATAGCCGCTGAGGCTGTTCCTGCCAGATACAGAGCCGAGGCTTCCAGAGACAATGGCAGTGCATCATTAGTGCCGGTTGTGCGGAATGTTCCTGTTCCATCACCTCGGACATTCGCCGTGTATTCACCAAAATCCATATAACCAAATTCGACTCCCCAAGTGTTATCAAAGTGATACCCCAGATTAACTCCAACAGCAGTGTCAGAATCATCCGAAGTACACGAAAATTGAGTAGCAGGGAATCGAGATTGAAAGAAATCGCGCTCAATATTATTGCACTGTGTTTCAACGGCATCGCTTGAACTTTGCCCCAGATTCACACCAACGCTCCATGTGCCAGCTAAAACTGGCTGTGACAATAGTAAAACGGCAGCAGCAGTTGCGCTTAATGTAATGTTTTTCATAAGTTTCCTTAAAGTATTTCCTTTAATAATGTAATAACCAACCTCAATTATATAGATTCAGAATTCAGTTCTATGTAATAAACGAACATTTGCAATGCAAAGCTCAGCATTGCCTAACGATGCATTTCTGATAAATGTCTTTGAAGTATTCCTATTACTTTTTCAATTTAATTTTTCAATTTAATAATGAGTGCTGCTATCACACCACTCCCCTGTCCAGATATCCTTTTACCATAAAGCTTTCATGACAAATTTAATCCTGAAAAGCCATTTGCATTTTATCCAAAACACGAATGACCATAAGGAAATTTTAACAAAAGCAGACTCAGTGCATTATTAATTTTTGTACAAATTCACAGATGATGGAAACATCTTCAAACTTTTAAAAAACAGCGTGTCAGCTCTCATATAAATAAACGAATAAACTTTCTTGTACACAAGGAAGTTAAAAAATTCAAATGGTATTTTTTCAATGAACTTGTAGATTCTGATTGTGCCTATTGATTTTAGCGATAAAATAAACGCATTTTCTATCGCTCTATATTAAATGAATTCCCAATGAAATTAGCAAAATACATCCTATTTTTAATACCAGTATTACTTCTAACCGGTTGTGCCACTGTTCAGAACTCAGCATTTGACAATGGAACAAAAACTTTGGACTTCAGTCAAAACTCGTATTTTATAATGGGGGTAGATATTCGAAACAGTGTAAAACCGAATTACAACCCCAACAATGCTATGATTTTACACATTGAAAAACCGGACGCTAAAGATAAAAAAGATCGTTTTAATGTCTTGTTAAACCCTAAAGAGTTCCTTGGTTTTCAAGGTAGTGGAGCTTCTGGCTATTTTAGAGGGGCGTTGCCTCCTGGTGATTATATCCTAAAAGGAATCAGCGGCTCCGCCCAAAGAAAACTTATCCTTGGTCACTTTCTTTTGCCGATGCATAGCGCATTCACATTGGGTAAGAATGAAGTCGTGTATCTAGGTAAACTGAAGGCAAAAACACGTAAAAAACGTGAAGGTGAATTTTCTGCCGGAAGTATCATTCCTCTTATAGACCAAGCAGTGAGTGGTTTTGCTTCCAGCACGTTCGATGTTTTGATTTCTGATGAAACGGATGTTTCGGGACAGAATATAGCTCATGTCTATCCGGTGTTGGCTCCTGAAGACATAACCATTAAAATATTAGCTGAATACGATCGTAGCCAATTTGATGCTAAAGGAGTCAAGCCTCAAGCAAATCCAACTTTCCAAGATGAAGTGATTTCAGAGCAAGAGGCAATTAGTACGGTAGGCCCTGTAGAATCAGCTTTCCCTCACATTGTAGCAGGCTTAAACTCTCCAGAGACCGCTGAATTTCAACGAGCCGCAGCACTGGTCAATAAGAAAAAATTATATACGGACAGCGGCGTGTTTAATATGATGGTTGCTCGCACACAACGAGCAGTGGTCGACCCTTCTTCTGCTTCTGATGACAACATTATCGATGGATTAGCATATTGCGTTTTAAATATCGGTAAATCGAATGACAGTCGGAGTGTTCCCTTACTAAACGAAGTGATAAAAAGCTCTTTGCACAGAAAAGTTAAATCCCATGCCAGACATGCCCTAAAACTAAAAAACAAACCCTAATGCCACAACAAGGGGTTTATAAACAGATTATACTGATTTCACTCCACCTCCTTCTCTTTTGAGCTTGAGTGAAATCAGCACTCGTCTTTTATTGTTTTGCAACTTGCAGATTCCATTCGAACCCCAACCAAACCTATCTTGAGCAAAATCTCATTGTAAGTTAATCGTCCTCCAGCTCCATATCAAGATCCAGTCTCACCCAGACGGCATCATGATCAGAAATCTCATCATCAATCCGGGTAAACCCCGCAGCAAGAGTGCGTTGGTCAGCAAAAAGATTCAAAAGGATATGATCTAACTGAGTCTTTTCACCACCAAAAGTATGGGTATACTGTTCTTCTTCAGATAAGTCTCGTGTTGCTGAACGCAATTCATAACTCGGGTCACGCTCACCTTGCATGATCTGTAGAGGTGTACTGCCAGGGTTATCATTAAAATCACCCACCATGGCGACAAATGACGGAGAACGATTGTTACCCTGTTCCACCCTTGGCCTGGAATAGCGACGCAATATCTGAGCTTGAGCTTCGCGCAGATAACGGCTGTTCTGCGTGCCTCCTCTTCTGGATTTCAGATGGGCAATATAAACACTGATCACCTGCTGCTTAACTTGCACATCAACCCGTAGAAACTTGCCCAGACTACCAATTCTAGACCGACCATGATGATCAAAGTACTCTTGTGTAGTTTGATCAAGGCGACGTATTGGCTCTATTGTTGCCGGGTATTTGCTCAGTAAAGCCACATTTTGTCCAGTAAAAGGATCCAACGTCTGGCTCACCCATGAATGTGCGTAGTGATGACCCAGCTCTACCAGTTTAACAAGCAGCCTTTCAATAACAAATTCGTTTTCAACTTCCTGTAAAGCGACAATATCTGGACTTCCCTCTTCGTCACCAATGGCAATAATTGAGCTGGCAATTTGTTCCACTTTTTCAGCCAACCCACCGTCAGGTAAGCGTTCCTCCCAGCGTTTTAAGGGCTCTTCATTATCGTATAACCAGTAGCAATTGAATGTAGCGAGTGTTATGGGTGTACTCATATTAGCTCCGTTGTTAATTGATAGCAGATCACAAATATCGATACTATCGCAGAAAACTTACATCTCTATTAAAGCCGCCTATTCGGCTTCAGGGATATCTGCAATAGTGGGTTCATCGGGTGCATTATCTCCAAAAATTTCAAGCAGATTATTGTGCTCAGTCAGGTCATGATCGGAACGAATAAAGCTTTCTGCCACATCATGATGATTAAGCAATTCGATTTTTCCTTGGCCGACTAATAAAGCCAAATCAGCTGCACTTAACCGCAAACCACTTTTCAACTTAAAAAGGACAAATTTACGCAGCTTTTTACTATAAAAAGCCTCGTCAATTTCTTCGAGTTGTTTACCAACAAAAATACGATTAAAGAACAACATATGGCCATCAACAATATTTAGAAAATCGGTTGTTGAAATCACACTGATCTCACTCACTTCTGTATTGAATTTCAGCCCATCAGTGAGACCCAACAAAGCCTTACCCAATGTCTCAGATAAAGCGCCTTGCACTTGAGACTCCGCTCCTTCCTCAATGCCATCAACGGCATCAAAGATTTTGAATATAGCGGTAAAAACGCCTATAAAAAGAATAGAAAGCACTTTTAAGAACCATTCAAAGGCATCCGGAACATCAGCCGAAACATCACTTGAGTCAACTAGAATATGCAGGGTTCCACGAATCAAACTCGGGTGTAGAGGACCATCAAAACTGACAGTAACCAGGTTCTTCTTCACCTTTCCATCTACGTTGATAGCACCATCGCCCATACGCAAGTCCAACGAAGTAATTTCAGCACCGTCGATCTCTTTACCGACTTGGTCGGACGCTCCAATCGCCAAAGCCTCATCCAGAAAGTTACGGCTGTAAGCCAACACCAGTTGATGGCTGTTAATCAAAAAACTGTCACTATTGCCAGGAACAGCACTGGTGTCGGGCAAAGCAATGAAGATTCCCAGAGCATCAACCCTGTTACTACCCTGACCTATCAACAACTGAATATGAACCGACCATTCTGATAGTTCTGGGCGAGCATTATCATCTTCTGAAAAGAACATTCCATCAAGACCCTCGACTAGGGGACGAATAATATCCAACTCCAGTGCAGTTACCGCTTGTATTACACTGTTGTCAGCAAAAGATTCACTGAATTCAGTCACTGCTGTTTCTGGCGAGTCAGCACCTGTAGCAATAACAAAGAAAGGCTGCAATTCATCGTTAATAAAATCGATGCCGCCATAGGCAATGCCTAACTTGACAACATCACCCTCTTCAGCCGCAGGCACAGCGGTAAAAATCAAACGTACCTTAAGCTCAACCGGAACTTCCTCATCGGGTAATAAAGGATTTGGAAAGCCCCCTGTCAACAATAGGAAAGTGCGTGAGGTTTCATCGCTTTGTTCCATAAAGAACTCAGGAGGATTTAGCGCCAGATCAATGCTCAGAGAATCAGGGTCATCAGGATTGGTCTGTAAACTGAAAGTCTCTAAATCGTTGGCCAGATAATATTCTTTGAACACTTCATCAAATACAGAAACAGCAATCGCCATTCCAATTTGTGCATCATCAAATTCAATCATACTGACCTTCTCCACACTATTCTCAACCAATTATGGAATTAAACATGCGCCACTTCAGGACAGTCGTCAACGCAGAAAAACTTGCAAAATCAACTATTTCCAGAACAAATGGGCCTTAGCTCTTGTTTATTCAGAGAATTTCGATTAATGAAATACCTGTTGGTTTTAATTGAATATGCAAGCAATGCCGTTATTCAAGCTTTGTCAAAATGCAGAATTTCTGAAACCAGAAACCCTTACTAACTATCATGCTGGCATCACCACTTTTTTCACTCTGTGCTTTGCGGATATGCCAGCCTGAGCCAAATATTTAATGACCACCGGCACCCACAAATGATTGCAAATGGTGACTGGCATACTACTTCTGACAGGCTAGAATTCCTTCAGCCAACATAGCAATCAGTGGGTTCATTAACATTGTTATAAACAGCGTATTCCTTTTATAAAATACGCTCCTTTTCCTTATGACTTAGGTGCAAACGCGATCAGGAACAATTTTGATCTCCGGTTTTTTTAGAAGATTCAAGATTGTCATAGTCAATGTAGTCCCTGTGTTCAACCACTTTGTCACCTTTAACCGAAACGATTGTCGTTATTGCCATGCAAGTAGTTTCCAATACTCCTTCTTTTGTAAAGGAAAATTTCACTTTTCCAGTATATACATGATGTCCTGCTGAGGCGTATTTTTCTCTTATTATGTATTTTGCGGATGAACTTTCGAAACCAGAGAAAAAAGATTTCATACGTTTTATGATGTGTTCTTTCCCATCTATATTCCAAGCATACTCTCCCCACATTTCTGAGGTAGGATCTTTGAATTTTGCGTTTTTTGAATAAAAGGTTTCCAATTTATTCACATCAAAATTAGCATAGACCTTCATATATTCATCAGCCACATTGGGTTCTGAACTTTGTGCAGCAACTGTTACAAGTGCAGTACCTGCAAAGATCAATCCGTTGAGACACAGGTTAGTTTTATTAGATAGCATATATCATTTCCTCGAATGTTAAACTACTGATTTCAAATGATGCTAAACACGACACATCGCATCAAACTGGGCAATATAGTCTGATAAATAGGCGCATGTAGCTGCTATCTTGATCAAGGTTTACATTTTTTGTCTAAATTTTTCACAGACATTCAATTACAGCTAATTTATTCCTTTTTGTAACTTTATTGGAGAGGATTTATGCATACGTCGATATTGCGATGGAGTCATTCCTGCTTGTTTTTTGAAAGCGTTATTGAAGGATGCGCGATTGTTGAAGCCAACACTGTAAGCGATTTGCGTAATATTGTTATCCCCATCTTCTAATAAAATAGAAATAGCGTGCTTTGCTCTGTATTCATTAATAAAGTCGTAGAAATTTTTATCAAACTGCTCATTAATTATCTGCGATAAGTAGTGAGTATTTATATCAAGAAGCTGAGCAAGGTCACTTAGCTTCAAGTCATTATTTTTATAGGGTTGGCTTTCCTTCATAATTTCCCTGAGATTTTCTGCAAGATCAACAGACACTTGCTCACTGAGTGGTGAACTTTTATATTTAGATTTTCTTTTTTGAAATATCGACTCAGAGTATATCAATGAAAAGTAAGCAATAAAGAATATCGCTATGGCTTCCGCCAGCACATATATTTCCAGATACGGTATACTGCTATCACCTCGAAGCACATGAGGAACAGTAATACTCATATCAACAGCAATCAGCATTGAAAATACGGTCAACAGCCAACGTAACCACGAAAGATTCATAGAATCAATTGATGAGAATCTGTCTTTGATATTACGCTGATAAACATTCAGCAATTGAAAACTGGCAAAAAGATATAATCCCATTTGTACATAGAAAGCCAACAGTTGCACCTCATTTAATGCAGAAATATAAAACTGTGGAATCCACTGCTTTGAACTAAAGATATGTAACACTGTACCTATTACGAACAACGTAATTCCCAACGAAAAATGGCGTAGTAAATCCAACGTCTTTATTTGCAGGAGGCCCGTAGTCATTCCCACATAGAAATACAGTGCAGGGCCCCAGAAAAATATTGAATACCAATCATTGAAATCAATCAACCGCCAATAACCTGGAAGACCTTGTTGATATGTATGGAGATTCCATAAAGATAGAGTCAACAGGCCCACCAATAATGCAAGCATCTGATTAGTGGCACGGCTACCTCGCCGAATGAATAGTAGTGTAGTGACTAAAAAGCCTCCATGAATAATGGCTGCAAGATACAGACTTTCGATACTAAACAAGGTTATGACTCCTATTCTTGCTTGCTTTTGATTAAACATAACCGAGAGCAATTCACTGAATCAGTTGGATACACTTTCAAAGAATACGTGAGACTTTCTAAGCTGAAAAAATAGAGACTGATTTAATCCCACACCTTTATCATTATGATCCTTGCCTATAAGTAAGGCAATATGCTTGAATTTAGGATATATCGCAAAATTCCATCTTATTATTTTTCGTCTTTGAGCGATGTGCCATAAAATGTAAATGTTTAACTACCTCCACCAACATTGAACTAATCCCCGCAAAACACCATTTTCAGTACCCAATAAAGTCCCCAAGTCCTCCCTGGTTATTTAACCTACGATTCTTGCTTTGGATCATTTTTTCTTCTATCCCATCCAGACAAATCATACCGTTGTAAAACAACAAAAGGACTATTCCGGTCATTCTGTACAGCCAGTGTTATTTGCTTGATAGACAAAGGTTTGATCAAGGCGGCCTTAAAGTATGAATCAAGAAACGGTTTCAGTATTGTTTTTTGTTGATTATTAATGGTGTCAGTCAAGGTGATATGAAAACGGAATTGATCCATAACGTAAGGATAACCCCATTTCTCTAGGAGAGTTAGTTGTATTTCATTCAAACCTGCCGCTCTGCGCAAGGCCAATTCCTGTTCGCTTGGGAGCTTGCGAAAAGCATCAAAGCTCTGTACGCATTCAGCAGCTAATTGATTGAGCTTCGTACTGACCTGAACCAATGTAAGTGCTAGAAATTGCTGCAATTGCCCTACCACCAGCTGACCACACTCAAAAGCTTGATGTCTGCTGGCGAATTCGACGAAAGCGTTTCTTAATTCCACTTCAGTACAACCTTGTTGCAGATAAAAAGGGGGTTTTAAAGTGGCGTGCAAACCGTAATGCGTTGGTTTCTGTGTTATCTGCATTATGCTTTCAGCATCCAAACCAGGAACTTTCGGTTGAACTACTAAAAAATTTTCTTCACAATCACGGCCCAACCATGCACAGCCTTTCGACCAGAGATCATCAGTGATAAGTGGCATAAAATACACAGCATAACGTTTTGTTTTATCAGACATTTGTTATATTTCAAACTGTAAAATTCAAGACAGATAATTTATAAATTTTTCAGAAATTCTGTAAATTGTCCCACCGCTTCCTGTAAAACACCACTATTGTCAATCGTTTGACATCCCTCAGGAATAGTTTTTTCTAACTCGAGATTACGGTGCAATCGTTGTTGTATTTTATCTGCTGGTTCCCTGCCTCGTGCAAGCAAGCGGCGTTGCAAAACATCGTTGTCTACTCTGAGCCAGACTAAAGCCAAATTCGGGAATATAAGCTTTGCTGTTTCCAAATATTGCCGAGAACCATTAACCAGAACATACATACCACCATTAAGATATTCGCCTATTTCGGCACGAATTCCATAGTAGGTTCCATGCGCCTGCCAACTCAAAGCAAATTCATTTTGCCGTTGGAGTTGCAAAAACTCATCCCGTCTCAACGCAATATGCTGTTCACCATCTTGTCTGGACGAAGGTGGACGAGTGATGTAGCGTTGACTGATAAAGAGCTTATCCTTTAGCTCTTCATTGTTGCGTAATTCATTGATCAGAGTATCTTTACCCGCACCAGAGGGTCCTACCAGATAAATCAATTTGCCCGTTTTTATCATCTGCTATGTTGACAATTTAATTGACTCTGGAACCATTTTTCCAGACCTGTTTGAGAATTGGCAAATCCTCAGCCATTGCCACACGAAGAAAATCGGCCTTTTTACCAACCTCGATTTGACCACGATCCTTCAAGCCTACCGCTGAAGCAGGATTCCAACTGACACAACGAATAGCATCTGCCAAATCATAACCATTGTCTATTTGTGCTAATTTAAACGCTGCATGCAACATGCTGCTGGGGTAATAATCGGACGAAATGATATCGAGAAAGCCCTGTTCTGCCAAAATTGAAGCAGAGATATTGCCTGAATGTGATTGCCCACGAATAATATTTGGCGCTCCCATCAGAACCTGGAGTTGATTTTCATGCGATTTTTTCGCCGCCGCCAGTGTTGTTGGGAATTCAGCAATGCTTACCTCATACGCTATGGACTCTTCAACATGTTCGATTTTAGCATCATCATGACTGGCCAATGCAATATTATACTCATGGCAATTCTGCGCTATAGCGTCTCGGTTACGTTTGCTATTTAAGCCTGAGTTATCAATGTGTTCTTTGATAAAGTTGTCCATTTTACGATCAGAAAAGCCATATTTCCCCTGATAGTATTGACGATAACGATCGACATCAGCAAACTGTCGTTGACCCGGAGAATGATCCATCAAAGAAGCCAGTTTAACCAAAGGGTTATCAAAATATTCAGCAAACTCTTCAGCAGTATTCGCCGAACTCACCTCACAACGCAGATGAATGAAATGCTCAGCTTTATGCAAACCCTGTTGTTCAGCCTTGGTAATAGACTCGACAATCTTTGGCAATATATCAGTGCGTACACCAATAAAATCATAGCCTACTGACACAGCGTCAAAAACCGTTGTGATTCCTGCAGCAGACATTTGCGAATCGTGAGCAAGAGCAGCAGCAACACCAGGCCAATCAACACCAGGGCGCGGTGAGAAATACTTTTCCATATTGTCCGTATGCAATTCCACCAGCCCCGGAATGACGTAGTCACCCTGCATATCCATTGCCTGATGCAATGAACTGTTCCCTTGACCAACATCGGTTATCTGACCGTTTTCAAGCACCAAGTGACCCTGAATGACTTCGTCTTTCAAGACTAATTGTGCATTGTTAATGACTGTTTGGTTCATAAAAATCCTGATAGTACCTATTAATTAATATTGAAAATATGGTTGCTTATAAAAAGTTCATTGCACTAAAAATTCACGATCCGCCACCTGGTTACGCACTTCCTCATCATGGAATATTCCAATCACAGCAGCACCACGTTGTTTACATTCTTCAATCAGTTGCACCACTACCTGACGATTGCCGGCATCCAGAGAGGCGGTTGGTTCATCCAATAAGAGTATCGGGTAATCAACGATAAACCCACGGGCAATATTGACTCGTTGTTGTTCACCTCCAGAAAAGGTTGCCGGTGCGAGCGACCACAAGTGCTCTGGAACGTTCAGCCTAGTCAGCAATTTAACGGCTTTATCCCTACACAAAGCTTCACTTTCTCCAAGGTCTAACAAAGGTTGCATCACTATTTGCAGGGCTGAAACTCTCGGTATAACACGCAGAAACTGACTGATATAGCCCATGGTATACCGACGAACTTGCAATAACTGATGAGGATGGGCATGAACCATTTCTATATTTTTGCCTTGGTGCTGCACTATTATTGAACCAGCTTGCGGCAAATAGTTAGCATAGAGAGTACGCATCAACGTACTTTTGCCACTGCCAGAAGCACCGCTGAGGACAACACATTCACCAGAATCAACTGTAAAACTAACATCTTTGAGCACATCAAAAGAAACACTTCCCTGATTGTGTAAGGTAAATGTCTTGTGCAAATTATTAACGTGTAACATGAGAACCCTCGCTTACGAATGCAAAATGGAAGAGACCAGCAATTGCGTATACGCATGCTGCGGATCGTCCAGGATCTGATCAGTTAAACCGGTTTCAATGACTCTACCCGACTTCATCACCATCAGACGGTCAGCCAACAATCTGGCCACTCCCATATCATGGGTAACCAAGACAACAGCTAATTGATACTCTCGCACCAGACTGCGCAATAAGTCCAAAAACCGAGCCTGTACAGACACATCCAACCCCCCAGTTGGTTCATCCATAAAAATTAACCGAGGTTTCGTCACCAGATTACGAGCGATCTGCAAGCGTTGTTGCATTCCTCCTGAGAAAGTAACCGGCAAGTCATCAACGCGCCCTGCGTCTATTTCAACCGCTTCCAGCCAATGTTGTGCTTCACGTCGAATATTACCATAGTGATGCTGGTCAACAGCCATAAGACGTTCAGCAATATTAGCTCCAGCACTGACCATCATACGCAAACCATCACGAGGGTTCTGTTGCACTGCTCCCCACTGAGTACGCAACAAATGGCGGCGCTGACTTTCGCGTAATTGCAACACATCAACACATTGATTGTCAGCATCACGATAAACTACCTGACCATTGTCTGCAGCATGTTTGGTTGACAAGCAATCCAATAAAGTGGTTTTACCAGAACCGGATTCACCGACAATGCCCATGACTTCTCCTGGGTGCAAACTGAATGACACATCCACGCAGCCTTTATCTGGGGCATATAATTTACTGACATTAGTAACCTGCAATAGAGGCAATGCATTTTGCAAGGAGATTTCAGTATCATCCTTTAGAGCAGCATTTATCATGATTGGTTCACCGTTTTTTCCGTCAGATGATCACTAGAATGTAAGTCATTTTTATCAGCATAGTGTTCTGCAGTTCCTGCCACGTTTTTGCGGCAGAAGTCGGTATCAGAGCAAACATACATGCGCCCACCCTGATCACTGGTGATCACTTCATCAAGAAAGGTGTTACCTGCGCCACAAATAGCACAGACTTCATCCCACTGTTGAATGGCAAATGGGTGATCCGTAAAATCCAGGCTCTTTACTGTGGTGTAAGGGGGCACTGCGTAAAGCCGCTTTTCCCGTCCAGCCCCGAATAGCTGCAGGGCCGGCATCCGATCCATCTTGGGATTATCGAATTTAGGGATAGGCGATGGGTCCATAATATAACGACCATTAACCTTTACTGGGTAAGCATAAGAAGTAGCGATATGACCGTATTGAGCAATATCTTCGTACAATTTAACATGCATGACTCCATATTCAGCCAAAGCATGCATGGTACGAGTTTCCGTTTCCCGTGGTTCGATAAACCGAATAGGCTCTGGAATGGGCACTTGATAAACCAGCACTTGCCCTTTTTTTAAAGGGGTTTCCGGTATGCGGTGCCGTGTCTGAATCAGGCTTGCTGCAGCCGTATCATCGGTCGTTTTCACACCTGTGACTCGTTGAAAAAAACGCCTTATGCTGACCGCATTAGTTGTATCATCAGCCCCCTGATCAATCACTTTGAGTGTATCATCGTGTCCAATGACTGCAGCAGTAAGTTGAATGCCCCCTGTGCCCCAGCCATAAGGCATTGGCATTTCACGACTGCCAAAAGGTACCTGATAACCGGGGATAGCAACGGCCTTTAGCAGTGCACGACGAATCATGCGTTTGGTTTGCTCATCAAGGTAAGCGAAATTATAGTCTTTATCGAATTGTTGCCCGTTCATAAGCTACCTTCTGAATTAATACTGTCATTTTTATCCACATTAGATTCTGTATCCCTGCTAGCTTTCGTTTGGGCTTCTTCTGCAAACTGCTGACGCATTTTTCGAATCAAATCCAGTTCTGATTGAAAATCAACATAATGCGGCAGTTTCAGATGTGAAACGAAACCAACGGCTTCAACATTGTCACAATGAGCCAGGACAAACTCCTGGTCCTGTGCTGGAGACTCTGATTGCTCACCCAACTCATCAGCGCGTAAAGCTCGATCCACCATAGCCATGGCCATAGCTTTGCGTTCGGCAAAACCAAAACTGACACCATAGCCACGGGTGAATTGTGGAGGTGATGTTTTTGAACCGACAAACTGATTAACCATTTCACACTCCGTAAAGCTGATATCTCCAATATCTATACTGAAACCCAACTCTTCAGGAATAATAGAAACAGCCACATCACCGCTGCGGATTTCACCGGCAAAGGCATGGTTACGACCATATCCACGTTGTGTGGAATACGCTAATGCCAGTAAAAAACCTTCGTCACCGCGCACCAAAGATTGCAACCAGGCAGCACGGTTCGTTGGATATGACACTGGGTCACGGGTAATGTCACTCGGTTCTTTAACAGTTCGAGTTTCTTCACTGGCAACTGACTTTTCACAGGCAGATGGCTCTTCACTAGCAGATGGCTCTATCAAACCTTCCTGATTAAGCAGATCCAGAATATGTGGGTAATGATGTATACTTGCTTGCGAATCATCCACTATTTTGGTTGCATCCAATTCTTCATCAGTTAAAAACGCCTGTGGTTCTAATGACTTAGGTTCTGATAACTGAGCTTCCATCGGCTTGTTTTCATCAGAGGAATCAGCATTTTGATCATCAAGCAAGCCTTCTGCCAGCAAAGTAAAGTCCAGCAACCTATGGGTGTAATCATAAGTTGGCCCCAAGACCTGCCCTCCTGGAATATCTTTAAAGGTGGCGGAGATTCTTCGTTCCACAACCATTGACAAGGTCTCAATTGGTTCAGTGCTTCCATATCTAGGCAATGTGGTTCGGTAAGCTCTAAGCAAGAAAATAGCTTCCGTAACATCCCCACTGGCTTGCTTAATGGCCAATGCGGCCAGTTCAGGATCATACAAAGACCCTTCCGTCATAACCCGATCGACTGCCAACGGCATTTGTTGTTGAATCTGCGCTACACTCAACTCAAGCACATCCACCGAACCGCGGCGCTTACGAGACAAAAGCCGATGGGCATTATCAATGGCTTTTTCACCACCTTTAACAGCTACATACATGGAATGACCTCAACCGAACAGGTTCTGGGCAAAGCAAACAGAGCATCTGAACAAACCAGAATAAAATCCAGTCCCAAAGGGAATAAACCTTGATTGTCCTGCAAATCCTGAGCAAACCCGCTGGGTAAACCTGTAACAGCGACAAACTGCTCAGTTTCAATTCCAGGGCCTGTCAGACGCAGCATTTTGGTGTCCGTTCGGGGTAGTAGATACTCAGTGGGGGAATACGCTTGAATGTCCATCAACTGCATAACAACCGTCGTTGACTGATCCGGATAGCTCTGGTTACCGATACTGATTCGTTTGTTTGTTTTGTATTGAGACCATTCCCCTGCATTGACAATAATAAAATCAAATGCCCCATGCTCATTATCCAGGACTTCAGAATCATTATCAGCCTCACTTTCAACCGACATATCGATCAATTCACAACCACAGTGGAACACAAGTGTGTCGCGAACGCTTGCCTCTGTTTGCAGTTCCTGAGACAACCCGACTCTGGTTTGGTCATCAAACAGTGTCAAAGCAACACTGTAAGCGGGATCTGTCAGACCATTGGGTGCTGCCGGATTCTGGTTATGGACAGACACAATAGTCCCCGGTTCAGACATTGCACTGAGAATTTGTCGAAAGACCTGCTGGCTATTTTGCGACGAATCAGCAAATCCAGGCAAAATGTCTGGCATTATTTGTCCACTTTTCACTATTTTATCTGAATGCATTAGTCTTCTCCTCTCACTAGAGTAAAGAAATCCACTTGGGTGGATTCGGTTGCAGTTTGCTTGAGTTGGGTAGAATGTTGCTGCTGTTTGGCCAACGGTTCAATCACTTGTTGTTGAATGGTGTCGTGTAAACCATCGTTCTGGAGTTGACCGTCAATGATTGCTGCCAGTTCTGCATGTTGTTTATTGCGACCCAACACATAGGCGGTGCCCATTCGACCAGAAGCCAGTTTGATAGCACAGCGCGTCACAGTGACTTCGCCAACATTAAATGGGGTACCACTGCCGTTCATTCGCCCTTTCACCATCATCATTCCGACTTCTGCCGGGCGCAAGACGTCATACATCGATGACACATTCAATGCATCCCAATGTTGGTTTAATTCATTATAGTCAGACCTTGCCAGAATCGACATCCAGCGCTGCCTATCGGCCATGACACTCGCTTCACCATGGTTATCATGTGATTTCATAGAGCAGTTCCTGTAGTTTGAATCGCATTGGCAGTACTGATTTGCAGTTGCATACAATCCGAGCGGGTAAAAGAAATTGAGTATTCGACTGGTTGACACGGTTCACTGATCGCAGAGTTAACTGTTTTAATACAAAGCAAAGGGCAGCTTTGTGCCATATGCAACTGTTCGCATTGTTCATAGTCCGGCATCATGGCTGCCACACAGGTATCTTCACGTAACAATTGAATATCGTAGTTTGCCTGGAGAAATTCCTGAGTTGAACCACGACGATAGTGAGTCAATAATTTAGGGAACCGCTTTGCCGGAAGATAATGATTGATAACACAAACACGTGTGTCATTTACCGTTCGCAAAGTGACAATTTTTATCACCTCACTATCAATTTCCAATTGCAGCTTCTGGGCCACTTCACCCGTTGCTTTGACCAAACTTTTCGACAGTATTTTGCTACTGGTTTGATATCCCATCTTTTTTAATGATGCGGTAAAACGAGTGCCCGAAGAAATCCTATAATCAATCGGCGAACTAACCACCACAGTACCTTTACCTGGTTTACGCACAATAATTCCCTGTTTGACCAATTCATCCAAGGCTCGTCTAATCGTATGACGGTTTACCTGATAGTGCTTGGCCAATTCCATTTCAGGCAACAAAAAATCGCCAATGCGATACTGCTGTACTATCAATTCTCGAATGCTCTCGATCAATTGTTGATAAAGTGGCAATTCTCCCTCTTTATCAATAACACTGTTATCAATATTAAGCCCCTCGCTGTGCTTATTCACGGCTCCTTCAACAACGCATTCTGTTGACAATTCATTATTCTGAATTATGACATTGGTTTGTCTAGACATTTATTGACCTTTCACTTTCATTAAATAAATATTTTTAAATATATTTGTACGTTAATTAAATAAAGCGCTTGCGTAGCATTTGCGACAACACATCCAAGATTGATACAGTCAAAATAATGATAAGCATAATGGCGCAGGTTTCTTTGAAAGCAAATCCTCGAATATTCTCCCAGAGAAGCACACCAATACCTCCTGCCCCAACCATTCCTACCACAGTAGCAGAGCGCACATTGGATTCAAATCGATATAAGGAGTAGGAGATCCACAATGGCAAAACCTGGGGAATAACACCGAAGATTATTTCCTGTAAACTGGAAGCTCCAGTCGCTCTGACACCTTCAACCGGGCCATGTTCAATTGCTTCAACTGCCTCAGAAAACAATTTGGCCAGCACACCTGTCGTGTGAATAAATAAAGCCATTACACCAGCAAAGGGCCCAAGACCAACCGCCACGACAAAGAGCATGGCAAAGACCATTTCATTGATCGCTCGGGATGCATCCATCAAACGCCGAACAGGTTGATAAACCCACCAAGGCACCAAGTTTTCAGAAGATAGAATGCCAAAAGGAATAGACATCACCACTGCCAGCAAAGTTCCCCAGATAGCAATTTGCAAGGTTATCAACATCTGTTCAACATACAATTCCCAGTCATGGAAATTCGGTGGGAAAAAGTCCTGCAACATCGTCCACATATTGCCACGATCTTGCCAGAGCATTGCTGGGTTCATTTCTGCTCCCTGCCAGGACCAGAACAGCACGGCACAAACAGTTGCCCATATAAAAACTTTCGTAGCACTATATTTTTGCAGTGTCTTGCCGTACGTAGCTTGCGTGGATTCCAGTGACGGTAACTTTGTTTTTGTGTTCGAACTTGCCAGTTTTAAAGATGACATCGTATTTCCTTCAAGTTAAGACAGTCATGGAGAATGAACTACAAGGTTGCATGAAGCACAAAACATGTATCCAACGGTTATAGCTCATTCTCTTTAACATCAGTGACTAATTACTTGCCAGCACTTTCAGGGCTGCCATTTTGCGGTTCAATTCGCCCAGTTGAGCATCAATTGCGACCAATTGTTCCGCTTTGTCAGCATCGGACAATTTGCTGTCCTGCTCTATTTTTACGCGCTTTTTAAACAGCACCAATTGGCGAATAGGCACTAATTGATCATTGCTGGATGCGCGAAATGGCGCCCATTGCAATGCTTCAAGAACAGCCAGTTCCTGCTTGTCGCCCGTCGCACCATAGGTCATGAAAAAGTCATAAATTTTACCTTTGGTTGACTCAGGCAAATCTTTTTTCCAGACCATAGGGTCTGCAGGAATCAACGGCGACTTCCACAATATCTTCAGTTTGCTGACCGCTTCAGGGTTCGTGATTTCAAGGCGGCGCCAGTTTTCTGTATTGTTGGTAGCAAAATCAACCTGCTTATTGGCAGCTGCCATCAAGTTAGTCTGATGATTGGCATTGATAACACGTTTAAAGGCTTTCTTTGGTTGGATATCGTTTTTGGCAAACACATAATAAGATGGCACAAGAAAACCTGACGTTGAATTTGGATCACCATTGCCAAATACCAAGTCTTTGGCATTCGCTTTGATATCATCCACTGTATTCAATGGGCTGTCTTTATGCGCGACTAACAAACTCCAGTAACCCGGGTTGCCATCAGAATCAACGGTCTGTGCAAAAATTTCACCACCCGAACGATCCACAGCTTCCATCGCTGATTTATTGCCATACCAAGCCAGATCAACCTTACCAAAACGCATGGCTTGAATAACACCCGCATAATCAGGGGCAAAAAATGGATTCACTTTATAACCCGTTTTCTTTTCCATTGCCTCTAGAAAGGGGTTCCAGACAGCTCGAAGATTTTGTGCTGATTCAGTTGAAATAATGCCGAAGTTCAGTTCTTTTTTCTCAGCAGCATGAGCTGAAAGCACAGTCATTGTGCCTGCGACAACCACAGTAGCAACAGCAACCTTTTGTAACAACGATTTGAATAACATCTCTTTTTTCCTCAATAATCTAAATATAGTGTTAAGTTAAAACTTGAAATTAGCCGTGACTGAATAACTCAGACACCAGCAGCAACTGGGACCATCATAGGCTCAGCATGCTGTTGCCCTGTTGTAACGACCGAACTGAAATCGATCTCATCATTTGCAGTGCCATACAGCTCGCTTAAGTCAGTGCTTTCTATCTGATCTGCACTAACATCCAGTTTGACCACTCCATGAGTCAAGCCAACGATACGCTGACAATATTTCTGGGCGTAATCCACCTGATGCAGCGAAACGATGACCGTCTTGCCATCCTGATGATTAATGTCGGCTAGAATATCCATGACCTTTTTAGCGGAGCGTGGATCCAACGAAGCAATCGGTTCATCAGCCACAATAACGCTGGCATCCTGCAACAGCGCCCGGGCAATTGCCACACGCTGCTGCTGACCTCCGGACAAGGTTGATGCTCGTTGCTCAGCAACCCCGGCCAACCCGACTCTTTCTAATGCTTGCAGTGCACGTAGTTTTTCTTGCTTTGTGAACCAACCTAATGTTCCACGCCAGCGTGGAATATCCCCTAATAAACCAAGCAAGACATTAGTCTCTACACTCAGGCGACGAACCAAGTTGAACTGCTGAAAGATAAAGGCAATACAGCTGCGGTTCTTGCGCACATTACCCGCTAGACGCCCACATGTTTGAATATTGCGCTTATCGACTTTGATGCAGGCATCTTGCACACCATCTGATTCAACAAGGCCAGCAATCAAGCGTAATAAGGTTGATTTTCCAGAACCGGAACTGCCAATTAAACCGACCATCTCACCTTGATTGACATGAAAATCAACGCATTTCAGCGCTTGTGTTTCACCGAAAGTCTTACTGATTCCGCTCACTTCAACCATTGCATTCATAGCATCACCTCAAAAATTATTGGCGACAAGCATAAAGAGTCAATATGTCTAGACAATTACATTTATATGTCAACTACGTGACGATAATAGACAAACGCCCTGTGTTGTCTATATATAAAACATTGATTTTTATAAACCTTATATTCCAAAATATTCCTTATAATTATTCCCTCGCTACAAGGTCAACACAGAGCAACATCATATTGAAAATATTGTCTCAAGCCTCAAGAAAGCTGATAGTCACCATCAAACCTTGTGGTTTGATATTAGATAAAACCATTTTTGCACGGTGAAAATCACTGATCTGCCTGACAATAGCTAAACCAAGGCCGCTGCCTCTATGAGTCGTATCTAATCGATAAAAACGCTGGGTCACTTCTGATAATAAGTGTTCAGGTATGCCTGGTCCCTGATCCTCAACCTCTAAAATAACTCTATTATTACGCATGTTCGTACGCACAGTGATAACTCCATAAGCCTGGTTCTGCTGATCCACCGCATACAAAGAAGCATTTTCAATCAGGTTCACCAATAAACCTTCAAGCATGACTGGGTCACCCATGATGTGGCATTTTTCTTTTGTCTGTTCGACAAAGGCCAACTCATGGCCAAGTTTGTACATTTTAGGGGCAAGCTGACTCGTCACACGTTGGCATAGTTCGGTTAAATTCAAAGTTTCCAAATCACTATTATCCAGAACACTGCTACTGGTTTTTGAGTAGGTCAGAAGTTGTTGAGTTGTTCTAGCCAGAAAATCCGTTAAGTCTTCAATTTTCTGTAAACTAGTGTTTTTTATTTGCTGATCAGGTTCCTGCTTACTGGTCTCTGCCAGTGTTTTTATTTCAGCAAGAGGTATTCGTAGTTGATGCGAAACATCTGAGTTGAAATGCTGGATATGTTTAATACCTTTTCTAACCCGCCCCATCAGAGAATTAATACCTCCAACCAGCTCTATCACTTCTTTGGGTACACTCTCCTTTATTGGCGCTAAATCATCAGCAGAACGCTTTATCAACGATTGCTGTATTGCTCTCAAAGGAGTCAAACCTCGATTTACCGCAAAAACAGAGGCGAGAATAGACAAAATTCCTCCAAGTAGAGTTACCCCAACCAAAATTAAAAGAATATCATTGGTAAAGGCACTTCTACCATGCAGGGATTCAGCCAGAATAATATGAGTGTAGCCTCCTTCTCCCTGGGTATTTTCAAACACTGGCAAATATACTGCTCTCAATTCATTGCCAGAAAATTCGGTATTATAAAATACAGGTTCATCCCCATTTTTTTGCTCTTCAGGCATTTTTAAACCTCGAAAACCAGCCAGGATTTCACCATCACTACGTTCAATGCGATAAAATATTTTTTCGCCACTGACTGACTCCATAATATCCAGGAAAAAATAAGGTTTGTGCAGATAGATTTGCCCACTTCGCACACTCAGATGTTGCTCGATACTATTCGCAGCAGCCAACAAACCATGATCAAACACTTTTATCGCTTTATTCGTAATCAGATACGACATTACTATCAAAGTAGTCAGACTCAAAAAAGTGAGAGGCAAGATTAACCAGAGTGTCAAACGCAGTCGAATAGATGTTGTTTCCATAATCATCATCAATCACCTCAGAGAGTAAATTGCATAATCAAGAAGAGTGTCAAAACCGATATAGACAATACAGTTTTCCTCAAAGCGAGTTGGAATCATTGAACATAATCCTTATTAAGATGTTTACAACAGTTTAGAACTCAGCATGGTTCAAGATACCAACTCAAATAGCACCGCTCATTAATGCTCATTGAAAATAAACGAATAATCCGTTATTTGCGATGTTTCTCACCTGAATTGAGTGAATTCTAGCTGCTTTTTCTATTCCCTCTGAGTTATGCTCGAGCCAAATAGATAGATTTACTTTATCATGACAGACTATCAGTTTGAAGTAATACAGAGTCATGCAACAGTAACGGAGAAACTCGGTATAGTATAAAATGATGAGACATACATGTTATTAAACACATTAAACGTCATGCCAGGCAGAAAGCCGTTAACTGCCTGCTTTGCTGCGTTACTAATATTGACCTATTCCTTAATTTTCTCCACGGCAAAAGCAGAAAGCTATCCTGAAAACTCTATAAGCATGGTTGTAGGTTTCGGTGTTGGTGGCAGTGCTGATCGTATGGCTCGAGCCATGTCACCATATATGGAACATGAGCTAGGTAATACCATTGACGTCATTAACAAAAAAGGCGCCAGCACACAGATCGCAGCCAATTATGTGCTGCAACAACCTGGAGATGGCTATACAATTTTCGCTTCAGCCTTTACTCCTTATCTTGCCAACTCAATACTCAATGGCAAGGCCAGCTATGCCATTAATGACTTTACTTATATTAACTTCCAATGGTTTGACTTTGACTTAATTGCCGTCAATAAAGACAGCGACTATAAAACTATTGAACAGCTGATAACCAGAATTCGCAATGAACCCAAAGCGGTTAAAGCGTCAGTGGTGCAAGGTTCCGCCGGCCATTTGATGCTTCGCCTGTTGTTGGAAGCTAACAATATTCCCCAGGAAAATCTGGACTTACTGAGTTTCAATGGCGGCGGTAAAGCACGAGCAGCCATAGTCAGTGGAAAAGTAGACTTCGGGGCTATCAGCGCCCAAGGCAGCGAAGGCATTCGTAAATTTCTGCGCCCCCTGGCTGTTGTCAATGACACACGCAGTGACAAATGGGATGCTCCAACGATTAACCAGGCACTCATCCCCTTAAATGTCACTGTCCCCATATTGCCAGGCTCTATACGTGGCTTTGCAGTGAGTTCAGAGTTCAAACAAAAATTTCCTGAGCGTTTCGAAACGTTAAACATGGCTATTCAAAACACTCTGACCCGAAAAGATGTGCAAAAGTTTCTAAAAAAAAGCGATATCGGTGGCGTCTGGATCGGGCATGAAAAATCAACAGAGTTAATGCAGCAGAATTTTGAGATTTTCAAAAAATACGCTTATCTACTCAAAGACCAATAAATTCTCAACTGAAGCTCGACTACAATTCGAAACGAACCAAAATACCTGCCGCCTTTCAGCCCAAAGAAACAACAAAGCTCAAACGTAAAAGACTACCAATCCAGTATTACCTTGCCACTCAATCCAGACATCATGCTGGCAAAACCTGCTCTATACATATGTGCTGGAAAAGTATGGGTGATAATGGGGCTGACATCCAGACCATTTTGCAACATAGCTATCATCTTATACCAGGTGTCAAATATCTCACGCCCATAAACACCTTTGATGGTGATCGCCTTAAAGACAATACGAGACCAATCCACTGACGACTTCTGCGCAGGAATACCTAACATCGCAATGCGCCCACCTATTACCAGAGATTCAACCATTTGTGCAAAGGCGCTGGAATTACCACTCATTTCCAGTCCAATATCAAAGCCTTCCTTGATTCCTAAGCGTTCTTTGACTGATATCAGGTTGGTATGAGTAACATTGACAGGGACAACATCCGCTACCGTCGTTGCCAGATCAAGCCGGTTCTGATTCACATCAGTGATCACTACATTACGGGCGCCAACATGCCTGGCAACCGCGGCAGCCATAATACCAATGGGCCCGGCACCGGTAATCAACACATCTTCGCCAATCAGGTCAAAGGACAAAGCGGTATGCACCGCATTGCCCAGAGGATCGAGAATGGCGCCAACCTCATCGCTGATATCATCTGGCAACGGAACCACATTAAATGCAGGTAAACACAAGTATTCGGCAAAAGCTCCTTGTTCATTGACGCCAATACCACGGGTTTCAGGGTCCAGATGAAAACGACCAGAACGGCTGGCGCGGCTGGTATTACCTACCAGGTGCCCTTCGCCGGACACGCGTTGACCTAATTCAAGATCAGTTACAGCATCACCTAACTCAACAATTTCACCCGAAAATTCATGCCCCGTAATCAATGGTACAGGTACTGTTTTTTGCGCCCACTCGTCCCAATTCCAGATATGTATATCTGTACCACAAATGCTGGTTTTTTTGATTTTGATCAAA
This sequence comes from Arenicella sp., assembly GCA_050633785.1. Lineage (GTDB taxonomy): Bacteria > Pseudomonadota > Gammaproteobacteria > Arenicellales > Arenicellaceae > CALKZN01. The sequence goes on along the minus strand of JBOEHE010000039.1, from coordinate 28,202 downwards.
ACATCATTCACCCCAATATTCGGTATGGGATGATTTTCCAACCATAAACCCTCTTCTGCTTTTGCTTTAACCAATGCTGACATACCATTAATTCGACTGACCGATTGCTGTCCTTGAGAAAGTTGATAATTATTCATGTTATAGCTCCTGTTTTTTTACCAGCGGTTGCAAATGCTTCTAGAGCCAAATCGAGATCTTCTCGGGTCAAAGCTGCATTCATTTGGGTTCTGATACGAGCTGTACCATGCGGCACAACTGGAAAAAAGAAACCAGTGACATAAACTCCCAGTTCAAACAGTGCTGCAGACAGGTTTTGTGCCAGAACAGCATCACCAAGCATTATAGGCACAATTGGATGTTCTCCAGGCAATAGTTCAAAGCCCAGTTTCTCCAGACCTTTACGCCAGTATTTTGTATTGTCAAACAATTGCCTACGCAAATCCTCACCTTGCTGTACCAGCTCAATCGCTTTCAGACTGGCAGCAACAATTGCTGGAGGTAATGAGTTGGAAAACAAATAAGGACGGGCTCTCTGACGCAGCAAATCAATCACCGCCTGGGGACCAGCGATGTAACCACCCATCGCTCCACCCAATGCTTTTCCCAAAGTTCCAGTTAAGATGTCAACCTCGTCATTAACACCAAAATGCGCCGCTGTACCTTGCCCCATTGGCCCCATAAAACCCGTTGCATGACAATCATCCACCATCACCAAAGCGCCAAAACGCTTAGCCAATGCTGTGATTTCAGGTAATTTAGCCAAAGTTCCGTCCATGGAAAACACACCGTCAGTCGCAATCATGATAAAACGAGCCCCACTATCTCTGGCTTCCTGTAAACGCGCCTCCAAATCCGTCATATTGGAATTTTGATAGCGATAACGCGATGCTTTACACAATCGAATACCATCAATTATTGAAGCATGATTCAAAGAATCCGAGATAATGGCATCTTCTTTACCTAATAATGGTTCGAAAACACCTCCATTGGCATCAAAGCAAGCAGCAAATAGTATGGCATCCTCTTTACCTAAGAAATCAGCTAACCTTTTCTCTAATTGGCGATGTAGATTTTGAGTACCACAAATAAAACGCACACTTGCCATCCCATAACCATTAGTATCCAAAGCTGATTTTGCAGCATCAATCAAAGCAGAATGATCAGCCAAGCCCAGGTAGTTGTTGGCACACAAATTGACCACCTTAACCTCTTCACCGTTAACTTGTTCTACACTAATCTGACCTGCTTGAGCTGATATCAACGCTCGTTCCTGTTTGTACAATCCTGCAGTTCTTATTTCTTCCAGGGTTGAGTCGATATGTTCTATAAATTCTTTTGGCATTTTTTGTTCCTCCAAAACGGATAATAATCCGTTATAAGGGATTATTCAATATAAAGAACAAAAATATTAAATATTGGACAAAATAATAATACTCAGATTGACCATACATATTCAAAAAAGAATGCCAACTCATTACCAATACAACTTACATTACTCAGTCTGCTTATTCTGTTATCTCCAGTAGAGCAACACTCACCTCAACATCACATTGCCTTAGTGTCATAGAAGCATTCACTGCTATACAACCGCGGTAAAATTCCTGCCATGACTATTGCAATATTAGGCGGCGGTATTGGAGGGCTCAGCGCAGCCATCGCATTGAAACAGGAAGGTTTTACTGTCCTAGTTTATGAACGCCACCCAGCACCAACTGAGATAGGCGCAGGCATTGTCTGCTGGCCCAATGCAAGTTTCGTTTTAGACCAGCTAGGCCTTCTGGAACAAGTAAAACAAGTTTCTGGAAACGTGAATGCTATGAGTCGTTTTTCACATAAAGATGAACTTCTTGGCCATTTAGACATTACTCAATTAGACAAACAGATGGGCTATCCCAGTTTATCTATCATCAGAAAAGATCTGATGAAAATTCTAAGCGACCGTTCACTGGAACTCGGCATACCTATTCATTATCGTCATGAACTGGTATCGATAAACCATAACGCATCGAATAAAACACGGGTTCACTTTTCCAATGGGAAACAGATTCATGCAGATATCATTATTGGGGCAGATGGTCGAATGAATTCTGTTGCTCGTCAATACGTGAACCGACACAATCAACCTGTTTATCAGGGCTTTATCAATTGGATCGGAGTTTTAAATACCACCGAAAATCTATTTACAGAACCCACAATTGCCGATTATTGGGGAGTCGGCGAACGCTTTGGTATTGTGCCCGTATCACCTGACAAAGCCTACTGGGCTGGTGGTTCTGCTTGCCCTGATATTGGAACAAGAGATAAGAAACATTATAAGAAAGAGTTGCACACGCTGTTTGATTCCTGGCCGTACCCTATTGCCAGAATTATTGATGAAACAGCAACATCAAAAATCAATAAAATTTACGTTCATGACCATGACCCTATTCAATGCTGGCACCGAGATAACGTAGTGCTGCTGGGCGATGCTGCACATTCCCCTTTGCCCACGTCTGGTCAAGGAGCCTGCCAGGCTTTGGAAGACAGCTGGCATTTGGCGAATTGTATAAAGGCTGGCGGCGAGAATATTACTAAAGCCTTCAACGATTACACCCAAATAAGACTAAAAAAAACAACGGATATAACGATAGGAGGTAGGCAGCTGGCAAAATCTATTTTCAATACCGACCCTGAGTTTTGCTTACAGCGCAATATAAACAGTCAGAATACAGATTATAAAGCTTCAGTTCATGCCATGGCCCAAGGTTGGGCCGTAGACTTACCTATTGCACTGACTTAATCCAACCCTGGATGTGATTAAAGAAATAGATCACATATTTCTTTACGTGGGAATTTATCCCACATATACTACGCAAATCACTTCAAAGAAACATTTCTAAAAAGTTTTGAGGAGGTTAATTACTAACTCTGTTTTTCATGCTCCCCATGTAATCTATGAGAATTAACCTCCTTCTCTCTCAAATTTCAATTACAGAGCAGAGAAATCCATTCTCTGGCTTTTTTATTGAATACCGCATTAAGCTTAAAGAATAAGCTCAACGCGGTAACATAACAAATTATCAACGCTTTATGCTGGCGATTGATGGTATTGCTTACATCATTGACTGCAAATAGTTTTGCTCGCCCACTTTATTAAACAAATCAATTTGTGTTTCCAGCCAATCGTAGTGCTCTTCTTCGCTTTGCAGGATGTGAGCGAATAAATCGCGACTGACATAATCAGATTGCTTTTCGCTATAAGCAATGGCTTCTTTGAGCAAAGGTATAGCTTCTGATTCCAGACGCAAATCACATTGCAGCATTTCTAGAACATTTTCACCGACATAGAGTTTACCCAGATCTTGGAGGTTAGGCAGTCCTTCCAACATCAAGATACGTTCAATCAGCATATCTGCATGCTTCATTTCATCTATCGATTCGTGATATTCCTTTTCGTTGAGCTTTTCCAATCCCCAATTCTTATACATACGTGCATGCAAAAAATACTGATTAATAGCAACCAATTCATTCTTTAATGCTTTATTTAAATAATCGATAACACCTTTATCGCCTTGCATACCGTCTCCTGCTAATACAAAAAAATAGAAAATACAATTCTAATATACGACTTCAATAAAAGCAAAAAACCAAACCTAAGTTATTGTTTTATATAAACAATAACAAAAACCAATCTCATTATCAGTTCTATTGAGAAATGCAACACTATTCTATATAAAGCGATTGAATTATTTATTGATGGTAAAAATGAGTTTTTATAAACTGGCAGTTGTGCCGGGTTGAACTACTTGATTGCGTGTTGAAGTTGTTTGTTGTTGTGACATCATTTCAGCAGACTGCATTTTTATATTTTTATTTTGTACTTCCAGCAACATTTGTTTAACGTCACAAGCACAAGAGCCACATTGAGTAGCTACACCCAATGAACACTGTAAGCCTGCGAAGCTAGTCGTTCCAGTCTCCATAACCGCTCTAATTTCGCGATCACTGACCGATTTACAAATACAAACAATCATATTGACACAATAACGCAAATGATAACTATTATCAATATCATTCTTACAATAGTCGACTGTTGATTCTATAAATAATAATTTTGTTAGCTATTTTCAGGATATCGATGAAAAGCTGTTTTACTTTGTGCACATAACCATAGTTTCAACGAAAGGTGGAATACCGAAATAGAGATCAACTACCCATTATTTATTATCAGCAACTAGAGTTCGTCTGTTTTAGACTCATGGTATCCAGTAGTAGGCAAATATTTGCCTACTACTGGATTATTCTATTCAGGATTATCTCTCCTTTTCAAACCTTCTTCAGATTACCTGTGTCAATTCAAAACTGAGTAAACCACGGGTATCATTGACAATGACACTTGAGGTTCCATTGCAGCCTAAATTAAATATCAAGGGAGGTATATTATCGATATTCAATGGTCCTCCATGAGTAGGAGAAGCACCAACAATCACCGAAACAGTTGTCATGGCCTCACCAGTTGTCAGGTCAATTACTCCCGTATCCACAATACGCCCACGAGTTTCAACATTTGTCAGGCTATTGATAATAAACCAGTCCGTTACCATGGTCAGGTCAGCCCCATTAATCGTAATTTCGACCGTTGACTGCGGAGAGCCTTGAATATAAGCCACACCATTCTCCACATAATTACTCAGTAACCACCGAGAATCACCATTTTGGCAAGGTGTAGGTGAGCTTGTTGGAGACACGGATGTTTGCGCATGTACTGGAAGTAATACAGAGTTCAGTACTGGGCGAGTCCACTTTTCAGGTAAGGATATTGCCAGTGTAGCACCCAAAAAACCTTGTTTTAACAGCTTCCTTCTTATCCCGTTAGTAGAGGGTCTAATCCTATGTTGATTCATCGTATTTTTTACACACCAAAGTAAAAGTTGCTTTTGTTCTTGATAAGATTATCAAGCGCGATTTAAAAATAAGGCACTACAAAAAACGACATCTGAGAAACAGCGGCGCATTAGAACACAATTAAATTAAAACCATCCGCAATGATGGTTTTAATTTAATATTCACAACCTTTATGACAATGCATGACGCATAACCCTAATTACCTTATTGGCCTTCCAACTTTTTGGACTTCAAATACCTTCCTTACTGGATCTAATAAGGAATAAGAGTTTATCGCTAGAATAAGCTGACAGAAATGTGTCTCGATAGGATCACTATCAAACTAGGCACAAACAATGGCGTGAGGGTTTATCAATATGAAAATTATTATCAGACAATTCCATGACTCAGATATTGCACATTTCTATGAAGCAGTAATCGAATCAAGAGAACATCTATCAAAGTGGTTGCCCTGGTGCACTGAGAAGTACAGCATAGAAGATGCAAAAAACTGGGTAATAAATGCTCAACAGGATTGGGACAGTGGCCTGGATTATCGCTTCGTTATCGAAGATCAGGACACAAGTAGATTGTTGGGTTCAGTCGGCATCAGTCAAATTGACCATCAACATAAAACAGGAACGCTGGGTTATTGGGTCAGAAAATCAGCCTTGACTCAAGGCGTCTGTACCCGCGCTGCCAAGCAGGCAACCCGCTATGCATTTGCAGAACTGGCTTTTCAACGCATCGAGATACATGTACTTACCAACAATGTTGAGAGTAACGCTGTTGCAACTAATATCGGTGCCATCTATGAAGGCACCTTCCGCAATAAATTGTTACACAACGGAACTTCTAAACCTGCCAAATGCTATTCGATAATCCCAAGTGACTATTTGTATCCACGCAAAAAAATAGATAAACAGAATAACTTTAAGCATCATGCTAACACTGAGCTAGGGCCTGTTCACACTAAGATATTGACCGAGAGTATGACTAAAANNACCGTCATTTTCTCACTATTTTTGTTCTCCATTTGGTGTTGGGAACAACCAAACATCCAAATGGACGCCTCAATATCGAACTGGGTGCCCTTGGGGTAAAAATGACGATGATCTCGGCTTAATATTTTAGTGTGAACAGGCCCTAGTACACCATACCTTGTAGCCAACCTTCTCCGCAACCATCAAACATGGACACATTGAGTGCGCCTTTCATGTAAAGACCACACTCAATGCTTTTAGGTTCTTGACCTTTGGCGGCTCAGCCTTAGCCAGCAGAGCTGTCAAAGAGAATTCATGTTGATATTGACGTATATACTCATTCAGTAAATCGCTATTGATCTCATCTTTTCGCCCAATAAATACCAATGATGTAGACGCTTTCCCCCCGCACGAACGCCTCCCCAATCGTAGCCATGCCCTGCCCCCAGTCATCTGTAACTCAGCTCTTTCATCAGGCAAAGATTCAATAGCAATGAAGCCTTTCATTCGATAAACACCTGTTGGCATGTCTTCAACCAATCTTCTAATGGCAATCAACGAAAATTTCTGATCACTACAGTAACTCCAACTGGTAAACTCAGGCGTCAGGCTGGGTGTGTTTTCATAAACGGTTTCAAGACGTTCAGGATGTTCTGCGCGCAAATCCAGCACCATATTAAGAGGAATTTGTCCCTGTATGGCTACCAGCACACGCGATTGAGGAGCAATTTTTCTGACCAATTCCCTCACTATTTGTAACTGCTCAGCAGGGACCAAATCGACTTTATTAATCACCAGCAGATCTGCTATACGAATCTGACTGTGTGTCAGCGCTCGATAATCTGTTTTTTGTTGTAGAATTTGTTCTGCATCAACCAGGCAAATGATGCTATCAACAGTCACAACTCCTTGCATTGCAGGTAACAAGAAAGTGTGAGCAACCAGTGTCGGGTCAGAAACACCGCTGGTCTCAATGATAATATGTTCAGGCCTTTGCTCTATCGGTTTGTCCATCAGGCGCAGCACTTCTCTCATCAGGTCATCACGGATCGTGCAGCAGATACAGCCATTTGTCAGGCTGACTGTCTCCCCCTCAACATCAACTACTAATTCAGCATCAATATTCAATTGACCAAAATCATTGACCAGAACTGCCATTTTTCTTCCATGATCAGCTTGCAGAATATGCCGTAACAACGAGGTTTTTCCTGCTCCCAGAAATCCGCCAACTATCGTCAATGGGACAGGCTTATCAATCATTTGTTGGTGTCTCTTGTTTAAGTTCATGCGAAAAAATAACGCCAGAAATATACGGTTCGTCTTTGTATTTTTCTGACTTGGCTTTACGCAAGTATGGCTCATCATCCGCTAATGGTGGCTCAGTATCGGGCATAGTTTCTATTCTGACTGGCCATGGTCGCTCAACAGGAACCCCCATCCTAGTTGTGATAACTGATTTGTGTTTATCATCGTTCGATTCAGCAATATTAAACACCATAAAGTCCGCACCAATCTGATAAGGGCCTTGCCAGTGTTTGCGCACGCCAGTGATCATGCTATCGATAGAACGTTGATCAACGGGTGTATGTGTAGTCACTCCCAGTTGTGGCTGTGTATGTTCAAAGATGTAGCCAAGACTTTCAGCTGGGGTGTGTGAATTGCTGACAATAGCATCTGCCTGTTGATACGTAGTATTCGCACCATTGATCACCGAATCAATAGATGGTGCTGTTTCATGGATCAATAAATCCGCATTCTGACCATATTCAAGCATGAATTCATTGGGCAGTGTATCGCCGGAATACACCATAACGATGGTTTTTTCCTGACCTGTCGGTGTCCATTCCAAGCGATAGCTGACAGCACCATCAATGATATGCAGCGCTGGAAATGAGCTTATCCGAATATTGCCATGTTCAGCACTGTTTCTTTCGAAAACGGTCCCCCCACAGACTCGATAGTCAAATTCATGGATATTGTCATCCAGGGTGTTTAACCCTTCGTCTTTCAACGGATAACTGGTTTCGGCCCCATTCGTCATGGTGCTGAAGCTGGTAGTGTGCCATTGAGTAAAACGTTTCATTCCTTCAACCATATTCCGAGTTCCCAGAACCGTCTGCTGTGCCTGATGATCATGATCGTCACGGTCACCTTCAGGCGGCCAGCTTGGGCCCGAAGGACCATAGATATTCAATGGTGTAAAGCGGTCACCCAAATTGGGGCCAAACGCATAGATAAACGGTAAATCTGAGCAATGATCCATATGCAAATGCGACAGGAAAATATGATTCATTCGTGACATGGGTATTTCCATCGCGTTGTAATTCAAAATACACCCTGGTCCAACATCAAACACAAATGAATCCTGTGCATCATTACCCAGTTCAACAAAAATACTGGGACCTTTTTGTGCAGGACTGACAACATTACCCCACCCTGTGCCAATTAAAGTGACACGCATTTCACCCGTTTTGAGTTCTTCTCCAGGATAAAACCACAAATTGGACCTGGCACTTTCTCCCAAGGTGGTTTTTTTCGGCGGCCTTGCTTGTGGAAATGCAGTGTTTTTTAGCTTTTCTTTTTTAACGGCTTGATCTATTTTTTCTTTTTTCATGACAAACACCCTTAATAAATGTCGTTTATTAATTGAAAGCAACGGTCGTAAACCCACAACGACAAGCTATTTCGACCTGAAATATCGCTGTCGCTATCGTCTGACTATTGTGTATTTTTCAAGTGGAGATCGATAGAACTAGCCCGCCAGATTCGCGGATTATTCTGCCAAGTTGATATTTTTTTTATATTGATTGGGGGTAGTCATGAAGTGGCCTTTGAACTTGCGGGCAAAATAAGAAGCATCGGCAAAACCAGAGGAGTAACTGACTTCTGTTATCGACAGATCCGTATTCAAAAGTAATTTCGCCGAGTATTCAAGCCGGACTGTCTGTAACATTTGTTTAGGTGTTTCTCCAGTCAAAGCTTTGAGCTTTCGATTCAAAGTCCGTTCACTCATATTTACAGCCTTTGCCAAATCAGCAGTATAGAGGCTCTGCTGTGCAATCTTTTCCAGCATATATTGCTTTAATTCAGTCAGAAAACTGGTTTCCATTTCTGGCAGCAGTTCATCAGAAAACTCATCTGCATAGCTCTGTTGACGATATACTGCTTTGAGCTTTTTTCGAACATCAATCAAGTTATTAATACGTGTCAACAATTCCTGAACATCAAAGGGTTTAACCAGATAATCGTCAGCCCCGAATTGCAAACCTTCAATTTTGCTTGATTGATTGGATTTGGCAGTCAGGAGTAAGACAGGAATATGACTGCTGACCACATTGCTTTTAATTCGTTGGCATAATTCTACGCCATCCATTTTTGGCATCATGACATCACACAAAATCAAATCGGGTAGAACTTGTTGAGCCAACTGTAGACCTTCTTCGCCATCAACAGCCTCAATCAAGCGAAACTCTGCCCCAAAATGAAAACGAATATAACGCCGCATATCAGCATTATCTTCCACTACCAGAACCACCTTCTCAGTAGCCTCCTTATAAAACACTGAATCCAAATTATCTGCAGGCGTTTCACCAGTTTCATCTGCCTTAGGAAAGTCAGATTGAGTTATTTGATTACTGTTATCATCCCCTGCCTCAGCAGTGTGCACTTCCACCACTTGACCATCAGTAAAATGTTCTTTGCCTTTACGCAATTGTACCGTAAAGACACTGCCTTCTCCGACGTCACTTTCTACAGCGATAGTGCCATGATGTAACTCAACCAATTGTTTGACCAATGATAAACCAATGCCTGTTCCCTGTGGCCACAAACCGTTATTGTGTTGGCGGTAGAAAAAAGGCTCAAAAACAGTTGCTTGCACACCTTCAGGAATACCACATCCTGTGTCGGTAACTCTGATCTGCAAATAAGCATCATCTGCCTCTGTGACAACCACCAACACCTGCCCAGTATCAGCAATGCTTTTCAAAGCATTAGAAATCAGGTTAAAGACGATTTTCTCCAACGCACTGGGATCATAATAAACAGTTGTTCCTGATATTTCACAATTAAAATAAATACTGACTCCTTGTTTGCTGGCAGCTGATTCAAAGGCTGACAATAATAAAGGTAAGTGCTGTTCCAGTTCTATTCTCTGCACGTTTAGCGGCATTGCCTGAGCTTCCAATTGTGACAAATCCAGCAACTGACTCACCAAAATGAGCAACCGTTCATTATTCTCCAAGCTTATTTTCAACGGCTGTTGCAACAACTCAGGGACAGGTCCATGCAAGCCTTGAGATATATCCTTGAGCATTCCCAGACTTAAAGTAAGAGGTGTTCGGAATTCATGCGAAATTCCAGCAAAAAACTGGGATTTCTGGAGATCTGAGTCTTGCAGTTTCTGAGTATAATCCTGCAGTATCAGTTCATTTTGTCGACGCTCAGTAACATCGTTGAACACGATACTCCAACCAAAAAACTGGCCTTTATCATTCTCTAAAGGCTCCAGTTTCACATCAGCAAAACGTTCTTTATCCAATGGCGCATCAGGACTTGTTGAAATACTAGCAAACTGCGATTCCTTGAGGCTCAAATCAAAACATTCAAGCAAAGTTTCCGAAACCTTGACGGGATGTTTTACCAGATGCTTTTCTCTAATAGTAAAACCCAGCCATTGTCTGGCAAATTGATTAATATAAACAAGCTGACTTTGTGTATTGAGCACAATCAAACCGGTATTAATAGTCTTAACTATCTGCGGCAGAGCAATTGGCATTGTATCCAACAGGCGATACTGCCTTGCACCCCACAACAACAACAGACTCCAGAATGGCGCTCCCAGTTTATAAGGGATAACACCTGAGGTGTATAAATACATCAGCAACATAGGTATCGCCAACGTTCCGGTAATCAACAGTAATTCTTTAACACTGTTACGTGTTTTCACCCGAAAAACATAAGCAGCCCAGAGTAATAAGCCCACGCCAAAAATCAAACGGTAAGCCCTGTTCACCCCCCATAAAGGCGCCAGACGGTTTACCTGGTCGTACAATTGTCCAGTATCTGTATCAATATAGCTTGCATGACTTATAAGATTAGTTATGAACAGACACAGCATAAAACCGGGGACCACCAAAACCAACAGAAACCATTTATTAGTCAGTTTTTCCCCCATGTAATACTCTGTTAACATCCAGAGCAACAATGGAGAACCAATCAACGGCAGGAAAATGGAGATATCACTGAACAGCTGCTGATAATATTGCTCGAGCTTGTAAGCCCCCACTAACTGAAGTGCAAAAGCGACAATCAACAATCCACTGAATAAGGCCACCGGCACAGCGATCGGCAAGAAGCGGTTTTTTATCGACTTTAGCCCCACATAAGCGGAGGTCAACATACCCAGCACGTAAATCGAAAAAACGATATTATTCACCGTTCATTCCTTTGCTGTGGTATCCGTCATTTTTTGCTGTGTGCTTGGTTTGTCACTCCTGGCACTAAGAACTCTTTACGACAAGCAGCACTCTGGCATTGCCTCCTTTTGCAGCAATCGAATGCGGCAAATCGCCGGCATAACGGGCGGTGTCCCCCATGTTCAAGTCAACGCAAGCCTCACCAGTGTTTACCAGCACACTGCCTTCCAATACGGTCAGATTTTCAGTACAACCATGACTATGTGGTTCACTGGTTAAAGCGCCATTTTTATCAAATGAGATATCATAAATTTCATACTCACTGACATCCTGTGGTGCGCTCAGTATCTTGATGCGACACCCTTCCCCACGGCTGTCGATGGTGGGCGTTCGTTCTGCTCGAACAACGTCTTTAATCGGTTTTTTGTCAGCTGAATCCCCATCCAACAAACCCGAAAAATCCGTCTGTAGAGCCTTGGTCAAGTTCCATAGCGTTGCTACCGTTGGGCTGGATTCGCCACGTTCGATTTGAGATAACATTGATTTAGACACACCTGAGAGTTTAGCTACAGCATCCAGGCTGAGTCCTTTGTTTTTACGCGAAGATTTAAGCCGAGTAGCCAGACGAAGTGCTATATCATTATTATCATTCATGGTGTAAAGCGATCGAGTATTAACACAAAGCTAATTATACGCACGAAACCTATTGGCGTATCAACATTAACTTTAGCTTGCCACAGAATTACAAATGATTGACTCTGGGTAATTAATCATCCTCCAATAAAATCTCCAACATTGTTTCATATTGATTGAGAAACTGTTTCGTGACAGCAAAAGTATCCGTATCTTCATAGTCAACATGTTCCAGCCCCTGTTCTCTGATTTCATAAATCGTTGAATGTGGATATGACAATAAAATAGGCGAGTGTGTTGCGATTATAAATTGGCACCCTTCACCCACTAATTGATGCACCAGAGAAATCATTGCCATCTGCCTGCTGGGTGACAATGCTGCTTCCGGCTCATCCAAAACATATAAGCCCTGTTTGCCAAAACGGTTCTGCATCAAGGCAAAGAATGACTCACCATGAGATTGTTCATGCAAGGACACCCCACCATAAGAATCTATGATTGGTGGTCCATAACCACCAGCTTTATCAAGCTCCTCAATTTCAGTAGCAACGTTAAAAAAACTCTCAGCACGAAGAAAGTAACCGGTTCTGGGTTTCTTTATGGATTTTGACACTCGCAGATAATCATTGAGAATCGAATGCGAACGCCGGGTCGAAAAGTTAAAGTTAGTCGTACCACCTTCAGGGTTAAAGCCTAAGGACACAGCCAATGCTTCCAGCAACGTTGATTTGCCACTGCCATTTTCCCCAACCACAAATGTCACGCTGGGGTGCAGTTCAATCGGTTCATTCAAACCTTTGACCGCCGCGAGATTAAATGGGTATGCGTCAAACGAGTCGATTTTGTCAACTTTCAGTCCAACCGACAAGACGAAATGTTTTGCTTCAAATGATTTCATTATTGTTTGGATAAAAAACCTATGGCTAATTTACAACAAGTTCCTGATTGAGGCGAGTGCTGACTCAATGAGTTTAACCACTGTAACCACCATTAGGTCGAACCGTTCTGCTATCACAGTATACGGTGAGAAACAGATACAAAAGTCGAACTACTCTTATCAGTTCATCATCATGGTATGAAAACCTGCCGTTTTTGCGAAAAAATCACATAGGCCCAAAACCTCATCCATGCCTTCAGGAGCTGGACTGTAGCGAACTATCGAGTGCATTTCCCCCAGCTTCAATGCCTCAAGAAAACAGGTATTTCCATCCATAACCACATAATCAGCATGGTACGATAAGTTCCAGAAATCACTTGTGTCAATCAAAGACAACATTTGCTTCCACTGTAGTTCAGACAGGCTTTGCCTTGTTTCTACAAACCTATAATTGCCCCAGAAGTCCAGGCCCATGGATTGTTTACTACGCATTTCATAGCTTGATTTAGATTTTCCAATCGTAACAACGCTTGCTCCGCTCATACCAAAGTAAAAACCGATAAATCGATATACTTCCTGAAACTCGTCCAAATCAGTTAGCAAAGCTTCACTCACATAATCGTGAGGATAATGTTCATTGTCCATCATTCTGAAAATGAGGACAAGCATCGTCAATACCAGTATTGTAAAGGCCAATGATTTGATAAACACAGGTTTAGATTGCATAACAAACTCCTTGATATATCTATTAGACGGCCTTCCTGCTCTATTCCTTGGTTTTTTATAAACGAATAAGCGCTCCTCTGGTACAGCATACTTTTATCCTGACAAAAAGAAACCCGCCTAGGACGGGTTTCTGCAAAACTGATTGTCATTGATATCCTGGATTACTTACCAACGATAAAAACGAATCACTTTACGCACTGCTTTACGGTAGGCTTTCCAAGCCTGGCGTTTATTTAACAAACCCTGATGATAGGCCATACTTGCTGTTCTATAGACACAATGAATATAACGCGAAGGCTTATCGGGAAAAAAGGCATTACACTTCTGTGCAATATTCTGTTTACCACTGCAACCTGTTTCATCAACCTTGAGATTTGTTTTTGTTGCAGGGCACTTATCGAATTCATCCTCAACACCATCTTCGTCCTCATCCAACGGTTCATTAATTGAATGTAAATTCAAACTCACGATCACTGGATCATGGTCAGACGAACGAAAAGGATCAGCTGAGTAATATCCCTGTGGATTAAAGTTCTCATCATAGTCAATAACTTTAGGTTCATCCGTATTAATATGCCATTCGCTGACTCCAGCTACTTGATCCTTAAGCGCCTGATTTGCCAGAGCATGATCCAAATAGCCGGACTGACCATCAAAGATAAATGAATAGCTGGTCTGTCCATTGAAGTTAAAAATCAAGTCACTATAGCCTGCATTCTTAAGTGCCTCAATGGGATCTTCCAGAGCATAGGCATTTAAATCCCCTATAATGAGTATATCTGGATCATCAATTCCTGTAGGGTTTGATGCCAACCAACTTGCCAGTTCTCCCGCAGCTTCAGTACGCCGTAAATTCCACGCTCCCTGCCCATCACCTTGATCATCATTGGCATTATTGAGCACTGAGGATGGTGGGCGTTTTGATTTAAAATGGTTAATGACAGCTGTGAACTGTTCACCACTGCCAAGCTCTTCAAAGCTGATAGCCAATGGTTGCCGCGAGATGCCACCATCAATTTGATTCTGGTCAAAAGCGCCAGAATCAAGTGTCGCTGCAATACCAATGGGTTGTACTATTGATGACTTATAAATGTAACCCATTCCAATGACATCGTTCCCCAGAGGTAGTGCATCATTTGTGCCAGCAACGCGATAAACGTTCGAACCTATGGCAGCATTGACTGCATCCGTCAGAGTTTGAATTGCGCTATCGACACCATAACCATTATTCTCCAATTCGACCAAACCAATGATATCCGCATCCATCGCTTGAATAGCGGCCACTATCTTGTCCTGCTGACGCTGAAGTTCAGAAGCACTATCAGCCCCACGGCAACCCTGGTTAGCTTGTGGCCCACAAATAGCACCTTGTCCGTCCAGTGTTGTGAAATAGTTTAAAACGTTGAAACTGGCGATACTGATGCGACCCGGTAGCTCTTCAGGTTGGTTTACTCGATGATTTTTTGTAGTAAAAACAGGCACCTGCGTGGGATGCAAACGATAGTCTCTAGCCGGTGTTGAGGCTGAATTAATGCGTCCATAATCCAATACTCCAACCAGTTCCGTTACTGTATCCCCCGCTCGAATGATCTGTGGCGGCAAGCCGATATAAGGCACTGGATCAGGATTATCACCAAACCGACTGATGTCCTGTCCATCGTCGAGAACCAGAATCCGACGAGCATTACTCTGAGCCAAAGCTATGGCTTCAGGCGAATCAGCTTGAAACTGATTTGTTGGCTGAAACAAACGACCACTAATACCATTATCATCCGGCGCCGCCAATGTCATTTGCCCATAACGTCCCAAAAAGAAATTCTGCGAAACTGTCATTGTTGGAGCAATTTCTACCAACATACCTTCATATTGCTCCAACTCACCATCGACTGTCTCCGGCAAATTAACCAGAGTTGGAGCAATTGAGCCGGTTCCAATGATTGTCAAAGAACTGACGTTCTTGAGTTCTGTTAAACCCAAAAACTCATCCACTACAGCCGTCAGAGTAATAACATCACCCACTTGAACATCTGTTCCTTGTGGATCAAATACAAAGATACCATCAGAAGTTGTTGGATCTGCATCGCCGATTTGGTCTTGTAGATAAAACCCTCGCAATTGGTCATCTGCCTGAAAATCAGCCGTTACCACACCAGTCACCTTTACCATTTCACCGACAAAAGGACTGACCATTCCAGCTGATTGAATTTCAGGGATAGTCCTTGCTACTGGCCCGCTGGAACCATCATCACAATCATTAAGCTGACCCGGCGAATCATTCACACCAAGATCAAAATTACCAATACGCCAACCTTCTGCACAACGATAAACATGACTTGGAACAAATGTTCCACTGGGACCAACCACAGTCGAGCTATATAATTTGTCACCGGAATCATTCTTTTTGAGAGAAACAGAATCGATGACCGAAGACCAGGGAGAAACATCTAGAACACCATCGTTGTCGATATCCAGATCATCGCCATCAGCTCCAGAAAAATTAGTCACTAATAAGTGAGTGACATTATCGTTATTTTCAAAATTAAGCGTTGTAGTTAAATTGGCCGTAACCAGAGAAAAACCAGCCTCGGCAACAGTAAAAAGACCTGCGCTGTCCAATTGTTCAGCAGACAAATCGATAACAGCCTCAATGGTCCCGCTTCCTCCATTACCATCACCTATCACCAAATAAGTATGGTCTGTCAACGATTCTAAGGCATCACCTGATAACTCAATGTATTCATCATTATCACCACCTAGTTGGTCAATACGAATTTCATTCAACGACAACGCACTGACAGCTGAAACATTCAGCATTAGTGTCATTGAAAAGAGTAATTGTTTCACTGGAATATCTCCTTGGCCACTTAAAGCCATAATGAACTGTTGATGTATGACATCTGATTTACGAATGCTTGTTTATCTGGCTACAGTAAAAAAGCCATCCATGGCAAAAAAAACTTCCTAGAGAAGAGTAAATCAAACGGTTAATATTTAAAAAACACTGTCTGCCCGAACACTCAAATTTTGAATACGCTGATCTTCCTCCATTGGAGTTTCAGCCTGACCGTAAGGCATCGCAGATGAAAAATTATTGAGTAGAAATTCAGCTAGAGCATCCTGTTCACTGCCATCATCCGTAAAAGAGGCCAAGCCTGTTGGAACAAGACCTGATCCCACCAGATCCAAACGTTCTGTGTCTGGGAACGGGAACCCATCGCCACCATCTGCCAAAAAGTTTAACGTGACTAAACGAAAAGTCCGGGATGCATCTCCTTGCAAAATTCCTTTTTGCACTACAGCATCGATGATAGCACCATTAGCGTCAACTACAGCTAGATTTCGTAAGCGCTGACTTGCCGCTAAAGCAGGGTCAAAGCTGAACCGCAAGCCAGATACTTGTGGAAACCTTCCCGGTGTAGCTCCTGGTTCAGTTGCTGAGACAGCGTGTTCTACAATCGCCTGTAATTCGACGGCACTGACAGTCAATAATGTCAGTCCATTATTAAACCTTAAAGTAGTTTCCAAATCGAATTGTGAGATATCTCCAGCCACTTTACCTGCAGCTGGGTTTGGTGCTGTTGGAAAAAACTGTAAATCATCAACATCTGTTGATCCCGGAGGAAATGCAACAAAGCCTATCTCCGAACGGATACCACCACCATTTTTGATGGAAATAGCTGTTGTTGAATCCACTTGTTTGGCCAGTGCGAGGTTAGCATCAGCAGTTAAATTGCCCAGATTGGTTTCTTGAGCCCTTACCGAAGCCCGGCGTCCATCGAGATAAACAATTGATTTGCCGAGAATGCTCCCGTCCCGAGCAACCAGAATGTCGGTCAAGGCTTGCACGATAGCATCAACATCCAGATTCGATGCTGGGTTGCCAACTGCTTCCAAGCCAACATCATCAGTCGCATAAGCACCATTTATCTCATTATTTAAACTGCTCAGGCGAATACGCCCTTGCAGATCAAATTGGCTAATAAGGCGTCCCAAATATTTATAATCACCATCGGTATTTACCACTAGAACCGGTTCGGCAGCAGATGACTCGAATATTAATGGATATGTATCAGCCACTATATCACCATCACGCACTGGATCATTGTCATCCGCCAATAACGTATTTGACCCACCGGCAATAATCACATCAACATCCTGCAGACGAGAAGCTAACTCCTTTTCTATGGCTATTTGCTGCATATGAGACACTAAAATTATTTTATCGACTCCTTGCATGGTTAATTCATCGACCGAAGCCTGAATTGCCGTTGCCAGACCAGCAAGGTCATTCGAATCCTCTGGTGTTATAGCGATATCACCCGTACTGGTAATACTGGCTAATGCAGGCGTAGTTGCACCAACAACTCCAATCGTTTCGCCAGCAACGGTAATCGTAGTATAAGCCGCTAGTTTTCCTGACATGTCCATTGCCAACTGACCGTTGGCAGTAACCAGCTCAGCCAGGCTCGCGTCTGTGGAAAAGTCCAGATTAGCACTCAAATAAGGAAACTTCGCTCCTGCATAAATACTCCCGGATATAGTATTAATCTCTGGAGCAATGATGCCCGCAAAGGCTGAAGTACCTGCATCCAGGTCATGATTACCAACTGCAGATGCTTGAAAACCCATAATGTTCATCAACGAGATGTCGCAACGCCCTGCTCCTGCAACGCCTATCAAAGAACCTAATGACTCATCGGCACAGGCCGCAAATCGTGGACCTGGTATATAATTATCACCAGAACTTAAAACGATTGTATTGTCGGGATATTGTTCGCGAAATTTCTTGAGAATTGCTGAAAAGGCAGAGACATTCTGCAAAGCACCTGCTGTTCCATCCATATCAGCAGCGTGTAACAGTTGCAATTTAAAAGGCTTATATTCAGCAATAAAATCCACCTTCTTATACCAGTGCCAGGCTTTTCGCAGAGGCATCTTCAGTTTGATAGTAAATTTTTTCGAGTTCGCACTGGGCGCAATATCGCATTGTTCACAGACGGTCACAACAGGTTGACCGTAGTCGTTATAGCCCGATTCATTGACGACACTCATCCAGGACGGAATATCCAGAGCAACTCGAAATGGCCCATTTACTGTCTTATCAGAAGCATTCTCAACCGTAGCCCTGAGAGCAACAATTAACTGACGTTGATGCCATTGCCACCAACGATGTCCAGCTCTGTTAACTCTATAACGAACCTGATGAATACTGGTTATCAGCTGCTCATCATCAGCATACTCTGTCAGGCCGTTGTTTGAATTAGATTTTGCGGCACCTGTCGTTATATAGACAACACTTACCACCAATGCAATTATGACTTTTTTCATTGCCATGCCCCCTTTTGAAAGCAAGGTAATCTAAAGACTTTTTTTTACAAAACCATGACTGTTAAGTTAAGAGAAAGTGACACCTGAAATGCCTGTTTTAAAACTTATTCAGGCGCTGTTTCAAGTACTATTTTTCTCTGTGAATATAAGTTCCTGGCTGCCAATAATGCAGGATAAGCACCAAACTCATAGAGCTTGCGAAATTCAGCCCAATCCAATAGACAAATCAATGCTATAACTGGATAACTCCAAGCATCGAAAGCACCTTGTTCCGCCCGCTGGTCAAGCCATTTCAAACTATCCGGTATGCGTTCCATCTGTAATTTAAAAATCAAACTATCTGGCCCTACACTCAGACCTGAGTTTTTTGCCATAAATAGAATAATCAACGCATCGTTAACCGAATCAATAACGCTGATCAAATTGTGTTGTGCAATGCTCGGCTCTGGCAGCCCTTGTTTCTGGCGCAGATAGTGATAAATCACATGAGAATCAAAAATGGACTCACCATTATCCACCAGAACCGGCAGTTTTCTGATGGGGGTAATTGCTGCAAACTCAGCTCGTTTATCATCATCATAGAGTTCAACAGCTTGAAACTGATACTCAATATCATCCAAGAACATTCGGATACGTCGAACGAATGGCGATGGCAAAGAACCATAAAGCGTCATTGACATGAATAGTTACTCCAGAGATTTATACTTTCGGGTTAGTGTCGTTTTTTCTGATAATGAGACTATAACAAAAACAAGTCGCTGATTCAGCTTGCCACACTTCTGATAAGGCTTGAAGGTAATACCAGGTAGCATCTTTAGTCAGGAATCAGCTGTATTTTTGATAAGGTAGGTGACCACAGCAGCTATACCAAGTAAAACACTTGAAACTATTAAGCAGGCAATAAATCCCTGCGTCTGGAACATCCAACCTGAAAGCACTGTCCCCAGCAAACGCCCCATGGCATTAGCCATATAATAAAACCCTACGTCCAGAGAAACGCCATCTTTACGCGCAAAGCTGACAATCAAATAACTGTGTAATGACGAGTTAACTGCAAAGATTGCCCCAAATACAAACAGGCCACCTATCAGACTGACCAGTGGGTTAATCCCTTGTTGCAAACCAAACGCAATTACCACTGGTACACAACTGAGTGTCAACACCCATAAAAAGGCCGTTTTACTGTTTTGTTTGCCTGCCGTCAGATAAGGCGCCGTTGACTGCACCACACCATAGCCAATAATCCACATTGCAATAAAACCACCGACAGCCCAATGGCTCCAACCGAACTGGCTGGACAAAAACACAGGTAAAGCCACAACAAACCAGACATCGCGGGCAGCAAATAGAAACAACCGAGCTAAAGATAAACGGTTGATGGCACTATTTCTGGAAAACAACTCATTAAACTTAGGTTTGCGTTTTGCCTTGCCCATGTCCTTGCTCAAGAACAACAAGCTGCACACCCAGACTAACGCCAGTGTAACGGCCATGGTGGCTATTGCTCCTTTAAACCCCAGCAAGGCCAATAACATCGCTCCAAGAAAGAACCCAACTCCCTTCAAAGTGTTTTTTGAACCGGTTAAAAAGGCAACCCAACGATATAAACTACCTTGCTCGTCATCTTTCACCAATAACTTAATGGCACTTTTGGCACTCATTTTATTCAGGTCTTTCGCCACTCCAGAGATAGCCTGGGCCAGCATTACCCAAATAACGGTGAGCATATCATCGGGTACCAGCAACAAGCCAAGCGCCAGAACTTGAAGAACCAGACCAATATTCATGGTTTTATTCAAACCCAGACGTGCTCCCAACCATCCCCCCAAGAGATTAGTGATCACGCCAAATATTTCATAAAATAGAAATAACATGGCAATTTGCACAGGAGAATAGCCCAATTGATGGAAGTGCAACACAACCAGCATGCGTAAAGCACCATCTGTGAGCGTGAAAGCCCAATAATTTGCGGTGATCAATAAATATTGACGTACCTGTGTGGACAGTTGACTGAAAACTTTCATCAAAAATGTACCGAGACTGACTATTGGTCCATTTGTCCAACCATATGCATCAGTTCGGCAGTACGGTTGGCATAACCCCACTCATTGTCATACCAGACATAGAGTTTCAGTTGGGTTTCATTCACCACCATAGTCGATAAAGCATCGATTATGCTCGAACGTGGATCGGTTTTATAATCCACTGACACAAGAGGACGTTCTTCAAAGCCCAGAATGCCTTGTAAAGGCCCTTCTGCTGCTGCTTTGAGTAAGGCGTTGACCTGGTCAATAATCGTAGGTTTCTCCAACTCAAAGACGCAATCTGTTAACGACGCATTAGCCAAGGGTACTCGTACAGCATGCCCATTTAACTTTCCTTTCAGCTCAGGGAAAATGTGTGTAATGGCGGTAGCTGAACCCGTCGTTGTTGGAATCAAGCTGATGCCACAAGCCCTTGCTCGACGCAGGTCCGCGTGTGGTGCATCAAGAATAGTCTGGGTATTGGTGATATCATGAATGGTGGTCATTGAACCGTGTTTGATACCAAGGCTCTTATGAATCACTTGCACCACGGGTGCCAGACAGTTGGTTGTACATGATGCCGCAGTGACAATGGAGTGTTTTTCCGGTTGATAAAGTTCATGGTTAACACCCATTACTATATTCAACACTCCTTCTTCCTTGACAGGTGCAGTAACTACGACTCGCTTCACCCCTTGATCAAGATAGGCCTGCAACAATGCTGAGGATTTCATTTTCCCCGAGGCTTCGATAACGATATCGCAAGCCGACCAGTCAGTATCACCGATTGCCTGGTTGCGACTGCATTGAATTTTCTGGTCCTCAATGAGGATTGACTCTCCTTCATTGTTGACTTCATTGTGCCAGCGCCCATGAACGGAATCAAAACCCAGTAAATGAGCCAGTGTAGCTGCGTCACCCGCGGGGTCGTTAATCTGGATAAACTCGACATCATCCCATTGCCATGCAGCCCGCAGAGCAAGACGCCCCATTCGGCCAAAGCCGTTGATACCTACTTTAATAGTCATTGTTTGATTCTCTTAATGAATAATCTGTTTGTCAGCAACAATCCTGTAAACGTTGCGGACGCTCTCCCATGCTTTGCAAGCTAGTCAGGTTGACTTGAATGTAATCCTGATTATGTTCGATTGTTGCAGCCAATACGGTCCTGGACCAATCCGGCAGATCTGGATTTATACGATAAAACACCCACTGCCCCTGGCGGCGATCAATGAGTAAGCTACATTGACGTAACTGTGCCAGATGGCGTGATATTTTGGGTTGGCTTAATTTTAATGCCGCTGTCAGTTCACAAACACACAATTCTATTTCATGTTCAATCAGCAACAGGCACTTCAAACGAGTGTCATCAGACAGGCATTTGTAAAACATTAAAGGGTTCATATGTCTCGACATATATGGAAAAACATATATTTTAACTAAAACAATTCAATCGTCAATCCCTTGTTCGAATTGTCAAACAATATTTATGTTCAAGGCAAAGAATAAACACGAAACATACCATGGGTGATCTTGAAGCTTAGAGTTAACCTGTCAGCGTTCTTTTGTGCTAGGCTACTCCTAATTAGCTGTACTATTGAAGTAAACCAATACCATTTCAATGAGGCGTCTAATGAAACACTTTATCGTTCAGTTTGTGACATGCTTGTCATTGCTGTTTTCGAGTACTGTTCAAGCGCAGAATTACCAACTCCCCTCCTATAACAATATCTATGTCTTCGGTGATAGCCTGTCGGATAATGGCAATCTGCAAGCATTCAACCAGAATCCGGCACTTCCTGTACCTGAACGCTTCAGCAACGGCCCTGTCACTGTGGAGATAATAGCCTATACTTTAGGACTTACTTTGACTCCGTCTCTACACCTGCTGCCAATCCCCAGCTCAGGTAATAATTATGCCGTTGCCGGTGCAAGAAGTAGCGATGCAGATGACAATGAAGCCTCCCCTGATATTAACTTACCAACTCAGATCAATGCTTTTTTACTCCGCAATGCAGGTGCAGCACCTGAAGACGCGCTTTACATAATTTTCTCTGGAGGCAATGATGTAAGGGATGCTAGAAACCTGAGAACCACAGCGGTCTTTGCTGAAACATCTGAGCAACGCAAAGCCATACGCCACGCTTCTTTGGAAATACTGGATAAGGCAGCGTTATCACAGAAAACCCAAATCAATAAGCTCATAGCAGCTGGAGCCAAACACATTCTAGTCATTAACAGCGCAGACATCAGTGTGACTCCCGAAACAGCTATTCTAACTACCGCAGCCCTAGAACAAGCAAACACCTCAGCTCAAACCCGCAGAGCGAAGCGAATTCCACAGATTACCAGAAATTTATCACAAAAATTCAATCGAAAGTTAAAACGAAACATCCGTAATATTGAGCGTCAGACATCAATCAGTATCATCGAATTTGACTTATTCAAGTTCTTTACTCAACAAATTCATTATGCCGATTTCTTCGGATTCACCAATACTGTAGCCCCTTGCCTCTTTTTCTTCAGTCAGGCCGGCGCTATCAACCCTGACTGTATCGATGCACCAACTGCAACCGGCTTTCTATTCTGGGATGAAATTCATCCAACAACACAATTGCATCGAAATGGCGCGTTAGCAATATTGGCAACGATTATCTTTAGTCATTTACAGAACTAAGATTTATGACCTTTATTTTTTCGTACACTGAATTTTTTTGAGATAACAGGCTGGTCCTGATAACGAATTTCGAAGACCCATTCTCCAGCAACCATTTCGTATTCTTCGGACAAACTATAGGTCAAAGAGTCTTTATAGACACCATTTTTTGGTCGCATCGGTTGTTTATAGCGCGATACATAGTAGGCCTTGCCTTGTGCATTAATCATTTTCGGATGATAAACAATAGTATCCAGATACAGCTTTTTATTCGTATCAGGCAAGTTGGATAAGATATATTCGAAACCAAAAACAGTACCTTGTTTCAACTCAACTTTAGTTGTTTGAAGCCTCAAGGCAACTCTAGCCAGATTCTTTTTACCGCTGGCTGTTTCTTGGGCTGGAAAAGAATTGGATTTTGAGGAAATCGAATATAAACCATAACCAATCAGCTCCCCTGTCACAGGTTTACCAGACTTATTCTGTGTGACAAACGTTTGGCAAGCTGTTACAGATAAAACAATAATGCAGACAACAATAATTCGAAATATCATTTAAACCTCGTTGATTAAACGCAGGGCTGCACCATAAACCATCACTGCATACTTCGCCTCAGTCTTCACTAAAAGTTAATCAAATTCAATTACTTAGTCTGAACTCTGACAAACAACCAAAGGTTGGCAAAATGTTTGCAACGATTAATGCCCACATACCTTAAATAGGATGTGGTTATTATCAATAACAACTATCAGAGAACTTTCAAGCAATAAACATGTCTATTGTCGCGATTATATAACTTTCTATAACACCCTAATGTTTGGTTTATTTTGCAAAAAGGCCTACGTCCTGATTTTTTATAAAAAGCTGATTCACTTCGGCACGCGATACATCATAGAAACCCAGAGGCCCCACATGCAACTGCACTGTCCTGATGATTCCCACTTCCTCATAAGCCAAGTTATCAGGATCAGAATAGACATCAATATCGGGCATACCTTGCGCTTGCCATACTTGAAAAATGGGACTTGATTCAACCAAACGATAATCAAAATTTTGTGGTTCAGTATAATTCAATGTGTAAAAGTGCACACTTTGCACCACAAACCAGGCACAACATCCAGCGAATAGTGGTGCAATAAGAGCAACAGCCAATTTGTTATCGCTAGGTAACACTCTAATAGCAATCACAGCGGCCGACAAAGATGCCAGCCCTATCCAAAAATAGGCATTGGGTGCCAGCAGGTGCTTGCTACCACCCCATATCAGCAGCACAGTACCTATCGCAAACAGGATGGTTGATGCTCCTGCCAGTACAGCAGCTTCCTTACCAAGATCTGCGCTGCTGTTTTTAGCCAATGAACGAATATGAGCAAAATCAACTGCAATAGTCTCGCCTGCATATTGCTTCACCGCCCTTTCAATGGCACTGGGTTGTTTAGCTCCAAAAATGCGCTCTTTAACTGTCAATGGCGTCAAATATTGTTCACCTTCAACCGGTTCAAATAGCGTAGGGTTTAAACTTTTAAGCATTCGGCTCTCTGGTGCATAAAAGTAAAAAAGGGTCTGTTTATTCAGCTGGTTCCAGATCGTCATAACGGGTTGCACCTCTGACCAGGAAAGCTCATAACTCAACCAACCTAACCACCGATCCTCCATACGAATACCTTCGGGGGATATGGTCAAGTAGAGCGACCAATAGCCAAATGCACCGATAGATGCAATCAGCACAGACAGGCCAAAGAATACTATATGAAATATATCTATTTTCGCGGATTCAAATGCGAAAAAAAATAACAGAGATGCGCCAAACATACCAACACCGAGCAACAGAAATACCTGTATGTACTGTCTACTGACTTTGAATTCCTGCATTTAGACGTATCTTAGAAGCGGCGGCCAGCAATCAACTTTAGCGCATACACCGTTGAAGCTTCTGTCGTTGCAGTAAAGTTTGCCCCGGCTAAAGGATCGCTAGCACCACTGGTCTGAGTAGGGAGATAACCTTCTGTGTTAGTGCTGGACAAGCGTTTGGCAGTAATACTGGCTTTGATATAACTTTGTTTACTCAACGCAGCATTTAACCCCAAAGTTAAACCAACTCCATCTGCCACTGACGTTCGTGCACCACGAACCCGATCATTGGAAGCATCTTCATCAAAAAAGGCAACACCATAGATGCCAAGGGTTTTACGCAAGCGGTGTGCAGCTCCTAAACCAACAGTCCATGTATCTCCCCAACCAACACCTGCACTGGAAACTGCTCCGGTCTGTTCATTTTTAATAGCGATTTCATCCAATACCGACCAATCAACCCAACGCGCAATAGCCAATGCCGCCCAGCCTGGAGCAACCCCCATGCTGGCATTAATCTGGAGTGATTGAGGGTTAGTCACTTGCAAGCTGATTGGGCGCTCCAAAACTGCTCCTGATGCACCCAACACCCCTGCTGGCACTCGCAAGCGCTGTGTACCTCGATAATCATGATCAATAGCGGAGTTATAAACCACTGATATACTGACCCCTTTTTTGGGTATCTGATAAGCAAAGCCTAAGGTATAACCGATTTCCGTACTATCCAGTTCATTGCTGACTGATGAATCACCACCTGCCAGGTTCGCACCGCGAGTGACGGCAGCTGAGCTGGCTTGCGAACCCAATTCAACATCTGCACGCTCTATCCTTAAACCGCCAATATATAATAAACGTGATTCAGCACTCAGCGGTCGGGCATAAGCACAGTCAACACCAAGGCTTTGCACGTCCAAGTCCGTAGTCGTCGCATAATAGCGCCCTTCCCAACTGGTACCATGATCCTGATCCGTCCCATAAGGGAAACGATAAGCCAACAAGCAACCCAAGCTCTTATTGATGTCATATTTCAGACGAAAATGAGGAATATGCAAGTCTTCAACAAAGTTGCCATTTTCACTGGCTTGTTGTGATATTCCAGTACGCCGTATATTTGAAAAGTTCCGTGATGGCTTGACATATTTATAACCAGCTTCAACCGAATTGCCCGGTTTGAGCAGAAGGTCTATTCCCTGATCTGAATAGTCAAACCCTCCAGCTATAGCCTGACTCCCCAAAAGAACAACGACTAAACCCACAGTAAAACGAAACATAAGTGATATCGACATTAAAATTCCCCTGTTTAATTAATCAATTACAGTTAAATACTTCTGATAATGCTAACACGTAACATTCGCCTTGGCTAAAATGCCGAACCCATCAGCTTTGCAATTAAAATTAAGGTACTAAAATAGTACATCCCGTCGTATTACGGCCTTCGAGTTGTCGGTGTGCTTCGGCTGCAGCATCCAAAGCAAACTCCTGATTTACCGCAATACGCAAGGTACCATCCGCTACCAAAGCAAACAATTCTGCTGCTGCTTGGTCCAGATAAGACCTTTGTGCTATGAAATGAAATAGAGAAGGACGAGTTGCCGTCAATGAACCATTGCTGGCCAGATCTGCCAGTTTGAATTCAGTGGCAGGTCCAGAAGATTGACCAAAACTGACAAATGTGCCAAAAGTTTTCAAACATTTGAGTGATCCGGGATAAGTACTTTGACCAACGCTATCATAAACCACGTCCACACCCTGCCCTTCAGTCAAACGATCCAGCTCAGAGACAAAATCCTGACTGAGGTAATCAATCGTATGCTGAAAGCCATTCTGAGCTGCCAGATCACATTTCTGTGCTCCACCAGCAGTACCAAACGCAGTCACATTCTTATGCGCCAGCCATTGCCCTGCAATCAAGCCAACACCTCCTGCTGCTGCATGGAACAAAACACGTTCCCCGGCACTCACCTTATAACTGCGGTGTAACAGGTAATGAGCCGTCAATCCTTTGACCATGATGGCAGCTGCCGTTTTATCATCTATGGCATCTGGAATAGACACTAAATGTGCAACATCCAGATTACGATGCGATGCATAAGCCCCATTGGGTATGGCATAAGCCACTCTGTCGCCCACCTTGAAATCATTGACATCACTGCCAACTTCACAGATAACACCGGCAGCTTCAGTTCCTAAGATCAAATCCGATTCCACCGGCCATGGGTAAGATCCTTCACGAAAATAGGCATCGATGAAATTAACACCAATAGCCGTTTGTTGAATCTGTACCTCGGTTGCCGTTGGTGCACTTAATTGAATCGAATGCTTTTCAAGAACATCCGGGCCACCCGGCTTTGGGGCAATCATCGCGTAAGGCATTAGCATTTCTCCTAAAAATAGTTCAAATCACGGTTGGTGAACATCAAAACAACAAAAATCGACCAAGCCCAACGGTGTTTTCAGCCAAGTGTGTTATCGTTGGTGCTGTTAGACCTAATTCTATGTGACAGATGATGCCAAGCACAACTCAGATTGACAAAACATCAACAACACCCTGGTTTATTTACATTGTTCAATGCTCTGATGATAGTTTTTACACCGGTATCACCACTGATATCCAACGACGCATCAATGAACATAACCAGAACTCAGGCAAAGGCGCACGCTACACACGAACCAGACAACCCGTTGCTCTAGTCTATCAGGAGAGAGCAATAAACAGAGCTGAGGCCAGCCGACGGGAATATGCCATCAAACAATTGTCCCGACATGCTAAACTCATCTTGATTAAAAACAATTGATTTCAACAAAGTTCTGACCAGGGGAAATACGTGCGTCCTGATACGTCTC
>JBOEHE010000038.1:0-58194 GCA_050633785.1 Arenicella sp. | reverse complement strand
GCCTGTTCGGCAGTGAACGTTTATAAAAACAATCAAGCTTCTTTAGGAGCTTTCTAAACTGCCTGTTCGGCAGTGAACGTTCTATAACTTCCTGTGCAGCTTCAAGCGTTTTTCTAAACTGCCTGTTCGGCAGTGAACAAGTATGTATTGTTGCTTTATCCATGCCGAAATTTCTAAACTGCCTGTTCGGCAGTGAACGGGTCAATAAACCATGACGGAACAGCGTATCATTTCTAAACTGCCTGTTCGGCAGTGAACAATCACGTCCCTTATGCGAAATTCATTTTATATTTCTAAACTGCCTGTTCGGCAGTGAACCTTCAAGGCCTTTGCTTTTCCAATTTCTACTTTTTCTAAACTGCCTGTTCGGCAGTGAACGTCGGCCCCTTCTCAAAACTTATGCGAAAGTATTTCTAAACTGCCTGTTCGGCAGTGAACTCCGCGTGGGATTGCCGAATGCTATATGCATATTTCTAAACTGCCTGTTCGGCAGTGAACTTCAGACATGTCCCCTCCTACAAGGTCTCAACTTTCTAAACTGCCTGTTCGGCAGTGAACGGTGCCCCCAAAGCTCTCCGGCCCCTTTCAGGTTTCTAAACTGCCTGTTCGGCAGTGAACGATCTTAAGGCCTTCGAGATAATGACCATTGATTTCTAAACTGCCTGTTCGGCAGTGAACATTTTTGAGCAACATTCTTTGCATACTCTGTTTTTCTAAACTGCCTGTTCGGCAGTGAACAACTGGGCCAATATCTTCGACCACCATGGGTATTTCTAAACTGCCTGTTCGGCAGTGAACGCATAGTGTCTATCTATTCTTGTTCTGTGTTGTTTCTAAACTGCCTGTTCGGCAGTGAACGTTAGAATGCGATTTATTAAATCGTCTTTTCTTTTCTAAACTGCCTGTTCGGCAGTGAACATGCTTTTCCTCGCGGTGGTCAGACCGTTACATTTCTAAACTGCCTGTTCGGCAGTGAACATTCAACTGCTGGTTTAGTCGGTACTGTTTTTTTTCTAAACTGCCTGTTCGGCAGTGAACCCACAATTCACCCCTTAGCCGTCTGTACCACTTTTCTAAACTGCCTGTTCGGCAGTGAACGCTCAGGAAGCTATTAACAGAGATAGAATTCATTTCTAAACTGCCTGTTCGGCAGTGAACTCGGGTTTACCAACATGCTTTATGGGGAGATATTTCTAAACTGCCTGTTCGGCAGTGAACATAGCGGGTCCGCCGTATTTACAAATGGCGACTTTCTAAACTGCCTGTTCGGCAGTGAACTTGGTGAAAGCCCGGTGAAGACGACTGACTTATTTCTAAACTGCCTGTTCGGCAGTGAACGACGGCCAGGAGAACATACGAAGCGGGTCTTATTTCTAAACTGCCTGTTCGGCAGTGAACAGTCTTTACCCTTCTCTGAGTCGTCCACATTCTTTCTAAACTGCCTGTTCGGCAGTGAACAATGTCGTGGGTTCGCATAAGGAATCCGATAGTTTCTAAACTGCCTGTTCGGCAGTGAACCAGGGTCAGGATTGTCTGGATCTGGCGTATCATTTCTAAACTGCCTGTTCGGCAGTGAACACTGCGCCCTCTTTCCGTCTTTAAGCTCGTTATTTCTAAACTGCCTGTTCGGCAGTGAACAAGTCATCTGGGTTATCTTCACATTTTTCAAATTTCTAAACTGCCTGTTCGGCAGTGAACACCTGTGCCTGGGTTTTTCGGTATTTCTTTGCTTTCTAAACTGCCTGTTCGGCAGTGAACGGGGGGCGATTATGGATATAAGGTCTTGTGTTTTTCTAAACTGCCTGTTCGGCAGTGAACATGGACATTCGGCAGAACCATCACCACCACAATTTCTAAACTGCCTGTTCGGCAGTGAACTGAGATTGTCACTATAAACCGGCGCAGTGTGATTTCTAAACTGCCTGTTCGGCAGTGAACAAACTTGATCTTAAGCCGGTGCCCGAAGAAAATTTCTAAACTGCCTGTTCGGCAGTGAACTTTGAAGCCATGTTTATCGGTTTCGAATAAGTTTTCTAAACTGCCTGTTCGGCAGTGAACATAAGGAGGGTTTAGAAACAGAATGCCAAACTTTTCTAAACTGCCTGTTCGGCAGTGAACCAGGAGCAATGGCGATATCAACTGTAACATTATTTCTAAACTGCCTGTTCGGCAGTGAACTACTGAAACCATACCTATCACAAAAGGTAGTATTTCTAAACTGCCTGTTCGGCAGTGAACTGCTTTTAAGCACAGTTCTGTTCCTTTCCGTTTTTCTAAACTGCCTGTTCGGCAGTGAACGGCAAGGTTGGCAATGTCGAGCCTGACGACCTTTTCTAAACTGCCTGTTCGGCAGTGAACGTCCAACATTTGACG
The DNA here is from genome assembly GCA_050633785.1 of Arenicella sp. Taxonomy (GTDB): domain Bacteria; phylum Pseudomonadota; class Gammaproteobacteria; order Arenicellales; family Arenicellaceae; genus CALKZN01. The sequence goes on along the minus strand of JBOEHE010000038.1, from coordinate 55,821 downwards.
CATCACAAGCATTGACATTTCTAAACTGCCTGTTCGGCAGTGAACAGTGGCCAGAAACATGCGGTTAAGCATCGCCATTTCTAAACTGCCTGTTCGGCAGTGAACCAATATTAGCAGCGACCGCGTTGCTGACATTTTTTCTAAACTGCCTGTTCGGCAGTGAACTCATGCGTTCAAAACGATTAACTCAAGTCTCATTTCTAAACTGCCTGTTCGGCAGTGAACTCAATAAGTATAAATGGCTACGTCGTTTACGTTTTCTAAACTGCCTGTTCGGCAGTGAACTACAAACGAAATATTGGAGATTATGCAAAGAATTTCTAAACTGCCTGTTCGGCAGTGAACTTGGCTTGTCTACATCGCTGTTACTGCCACTTTTTCTAAACTGCCTGTTCGGCAGTGAACGACAGCGGGCTAGTGAACTGCCCACCGCATACTTTCTAAACTGCCTGTTCGGCAGTGAACATTCGCATACTGTGCAATGACACCGTCGATCTTTTCTAAACTGCCTGTTCGGCAGTGAACTAATGACATTGACATGTTTAGCAAGCGTTGCGTTTCTAAACTGCCTGTTCGGCAGTGAACTTTATGACACTCTACTTGTTCTTTGTCTTCGATTTCTAAACTGCCTGTTCGGCAGTGAACGCTAAAATAGTATTCATCGTTCATTTCTGTCATTTCTAAACTGCCTGTTCGGCAGTGAACGTTCTGGTGGCGGCTCAAGTGCCAATGTATCATTTCTAAACTGCCTGTTCGGCAGTGAACATCTATTAATGGACGTTACTAGCGGCTTGTCTTTTCTAAACTGCCTGTTCGGCAGTGAACGAATTTTTTGAACGTTTCGTTTCTCGATTAATTTTCTAAACTGCCTGTTCGGCAGTGAACCTATTTAGGCAGCGAAGTTCATGTTTCTTCTATTTCTAAACTGCCTGTTCGGCAGTGAACAAACAGATTGCGGTGATGGTGGTGGTGATGGCGTTTCTAAACTGCCTGTTCGGCAGTGAACCCAGCAAAAGTGGAATCATCAAAAGCTTTTTTTTTCTAAACTGCCTGTTCGGCAGTGAACTCATGAAACAGTTTGCTGACGATGTGCGTGATTTTCTAAACTGCCTGTTCGGCAGTGAACTAGTCTATCGGGTTGCAAGCTCGCTTGGTGTTTTTCTAAACTGCCTGTTCGGCAGTGAACGCATACGAGACACATATCTTATGTGGCATCAATTTCTAAACTGCCTGTTCGGCAGTGAACGGTTTTTACAATCCGCCGCAGTTCCAGTTATTTTTCTAAACTGCCTGTTCGGCAGTGAACGGTAGTATAACGAATAAAAAAACAGTTACAACAACCACTTATGTCGTTTTGAGTGAAAATATCAATGAAATTAAGTGGTTGTGTAACTTGTTGATTTTTTTGAATTTTAAAAGAACGCTAAAAATATTGGTATTTTTAGGTTAAAACCAGGGAATGGTGGCTGTTTTGCTGAGACCAAAACTACTAAAACTCCCTTGAGTTGGTTGGTCGCTTAACTCACCATGCCTTATAAAAACCTGATACGGGTTTTTATTGGACAAACTGGTTAATCGGGCGAATGGAAGTTCAAGACGATGTTTGTCATCGTCTGTTATTTTCTCAGCCGCTTCTTCTGCTGTCAGCCAACCTTTGCTGACAGAACGTTTTCGTTTGTTATGACTGCTTTTTGTGTGAATCCGCGCAACGGTTCGGTAGCTTGCAGAGTCAGGGACTTCTAGCACACCAGAAATGTCAGTGTAGTCTCGCAAACCTTTTAGCCAGCTTTCAGTCATAAGTGCCTTTAATTTCGCCTGGCTACCATGCAAACGCAGAGTTGTTCCTAAAGTTTTTCCGTGCGATGGAAAACTGACGCCCACTTCACCATCGCCTATTTGCCCCAAGATTCTATGACACTTGGCAAAAAGCGCGTTCATCAGCGTAGAGGCTTCAAATTCCGGGTCGGGAAGGACTTTTATATCAATATAATAGTTCATATAACCCCCCCAACTATTTATCACTTTCCCCAAACACACCACCACGAACTAAAACGGCCATAACATAATGTTCGTCCTCGACTCTATCGAGTTTTTCACCCCGTGCCCAGCGATCAAAAAAACTATAGAAGTCCTTCTTTTCTTTTGGTGTTCTAAAGGCTTTTCCCAAATTGGTGACAGCACCATAAGGCTCTATTGCAATGGGGCCAACACCTCTTTGAGGGTCATCAAATTCAGGGTACCAGGTATCAATGGAGCGCAAGGCATTACCAATTTTTTGCGAATGCATAGCGGCAATTTTATTCACATCGTAAAGAATTTTACTTTTTTCTCCTTTACCTTTATCCAGAACAAGTTCTTCGCTTGGGTACACTTCTTGTGCTTTTCCCACTTTGGCAAAACAGTTTATATCGAGTATCAAATAGCCATCTTCACTAGCCAAAGCCGTTGCAATCAAAGCGGCCAATTCATTGACATGGTTATCTTGAATATCAAAATGGCGAGTGGTGAAAGCCAAAGCATCAAACTCAAAATGCTGATCAATGTCATTATTTTTTGCGCTGACCAGCACTTTAATCTCTTCAACCCCCACGCGATTGCGCCATAAAAAGCGGGCATTGGCGATATTAATGGCATAACGACGCGCTAATTCAGCAAACCCTTCACTATCAATATAAGCTTGCGCAGCTTCTTGATAACTTTGTTTAAATAAAGCGTTGTTACACGCAGAAGGTTCTGTGATTCCGCCCAACACTTTTAAGGTGAAATTCAATTTCAATGTGTCTTGTTCCGGCTCTAATGAACAAGCATCAACGCGTTGTAAATTGGCTTTTTCAACCTCTGCATTGAGCTTCATCGGGTCATCTTGAATCGCTTTTTTAAGGCGGTTGGAGATCGTGCCTCGCACCGACTTTTCTTTTAATTCAAGCGGCGTAGCAACGTCCTGATTTTCCCATGTCGTGCCATACAGATAACCATCGCTGGTCACCAGTTTTTTTTCAAATGCGAGTACAGATGCAATATTTTCTTTTTTAGCCATGATCTTTTTCCTATATTTGAGAATTAACTAAATTCGTCTTCAAGCGTTTCGGCAACCTGTACTGCACTATTGCCTGTTGATTGTCTACATTGGTACAAATTATTGTCAGCATCAAAGTGGTAACGCCACAACATCGCTTCTACTGAATTAAAACGAAATGGCATTTTAAACTCCCCCAAAGTCACCAAACTTTCCGCAAAGCGATGTGGCATATCTGGATCACGTTGATTTTTTGCCTTGGCCAACTCACTAATGCCGTGAAAGCCTGTGGCAATCGGCACGACCCAACCTGCCGGTTTATCTTGATAGGTCTTGCGCTGACGATTCCATGTGATGAGGCCTTCGTCGTCTTTTTCACATTGGTGATGTATCACCAAATAATCCAGCAAAGCATCGAGCGCATCTTGCCCTTGCTCCATTGCCTCAGCCATAAGCTCACGACGTTCGATCAACACATAACCAGGCATCAGTTTGCGCTTCAGTTTTTGCAAGCTTTGATCGTCATCAACCAAGAAAACATCCGGCGTTTGAAAGGTTTGAATATCGCCACCAGCCATTTTCATATTTGCGTTTAATAGCACGCTGACCTGCTCCGTCAATTCGTCGTATTGGTCAGAATCAACGCCTGTGATCTCAATCATCAGGGAGACCTCTAAGTGACAGCGCGCCTCTTCAATAAAGGCTGAACGCGCCCCGGTTTTGTCCAAGGGGTTTGCAGTACCGACGATGGAGGCCACATAATCGTTTTCTCCTCGATAGGTTTGCAAATCCATTGCATGACTCACCACACCTGTGGCAGAAAGCACCACCGGCATGCCGTTATCATTCAATTTCCGCTGCAAAGCATGAGTCGCTCCCAACCATGCCGTCATCGCGGGAAAACCAATCGTGAACGGGCTGGATAATGCATTGGCATTATGAATCTTTAGCCTAGGAATAATCAGTAGTTTTTTCATACCTATACTCATCGCAAAGCCTCCTTGCTTTGTTCAACTATCGTGTAAATATGTTTGAACTCAGCCTCAGAGAACATAAAGGCTTTTTTCTTCAAGACTTTTTCATAGCCGTTGAAAATGAATTGTGTAATTTTCTGCACTAAATCGTCCAGCCAATCGTCGTCTTGTTCTCTTAGCTCTTGGTGTTCGTCTAGCAACCAAACCTTTTGTGTTCGATCTAATTGACTACGTTCAGGGTTGTATTGCTGACTCGAAACGAATCGCAGCGCCCACATTTTTTGGATAATACGATCAATTATTTCTTGATAATATTCATCCCTCTCTGCTCGTATCTCCCAATTATTGTGATACTTTACGAAAAGCGCATGCAAAGCAGTAAATGTATTTTTATATTGAAAAGGACTAATCGACTGCTGAAAGAAATCTACAAGCGGAAATTGCACCTTGCGCTCATCTAAAACAGGAGGAGCACTTAATAACAAATGTGCACGTCCGCCATTTTGATTATTCAGCACACTGATGTTTTGAGGTTTAGTGCCACCATAGGCGATGCTGGTGATACTCGTTAATTGTTTATAACCAACAGGATGGAAACTCTCTTGTTTTTCACAAGCACGGGCTTCTTTGGTTCCATCCGAAAAACGCAGTGTGTCAATGCGCTGGCGTAATTCAAATACCATGCCTGATGCGGTTAATAGTGATAATTGGTGATAGTTATCATCAACCGGAAAATACACTTGTTTAATTTTAGAGCTGGTAATGCTTTCCGTTTTTTGTTCAGTCATGGCCAGAAAGCCTGTTTTTAGCTCTTGATAGCTGTGGCTGTTTATCTTAAGCAATGCCAGAGCCAAATCACTGTCGCATTGAATATGCGCTAATAGCTCATCACCATCAGCCATTTCCAAGGTTAAAAATTTATGCACATCTAAGGCAGCAGCATTGCCCAAGGCATCTGCGGCAACCGTCACATTGCCCGTGCGCAGATACCCATCATTGGTTTTTACGCTCTTGGCAATAATCGAGCTGGCATAACCATTTTTGTTTTTACGCGAACTGGGATGGCTAAACGTACACGGGTGTGTAGAAATGGACATTTGCCCGGCCCTTTTCGCCGCATTAGGCAACCAGTGCTCCAAAGAAAAAACCTCTTCACACTCTGCCTCCTTGCCGAGAACATCCTCGGCATCCATCGATGCTTTGATATTTTTCTTTAGCCAAGCTTCTTTGCGAACTTGGAAGAACTCAACGACTGCTGGATCAAGCATATAAAACCTCTTTTAATTATCACTAGACTACTTCCTCGAAGAAAAAGCTGACAACCAATGAAGAAGAGCATTCACAGCCAATAGACAGCATCGCTAACTATGAATATAATCAGCGATGTTGTCTTTCAGGCCAGCATCATTCAATCAGCCTGTTTAGCATAATAATCAGCCTTAAATTAATAAGGGCGATAAAGCGCAAGTAGGCTAGTCTTTTTTGATTTGCCATTTTTGTCTCCTTTATTTTATATCCCTGAGCAAGAGATGGGTTGATATTACTAAGTAGTACCACCTACTTAATTTCAAAAGCGTTCAGGTCCTATAACTTGAGCGCTTTTTTAATATACACTATCTAAAACCGCACAGTCAATAAATTTTGCCATTACATATATCTTAAAAATTACTTATATCATTACACCTAAAACGTAAGATATAATTAATTCGAAATGAGCAGCTCAAGTAAAGTTGCTTACCTTTTAGTTCACTGCTGAACAGGCAGTTTAGAAAATTACTTATATATCGTTCACTGCCGAACAGGCAGCTTAGAAAACTCACTACTGTAATCGGTGGTGAGTTTTTTTATAATTTAAACACCCCCAATTGATCACTATAGCCATAACGCTTGCCTTCGCTATGGCGAAAACTCAATTCTCCATAGCGAATGGATATACTTCTGAGACTCTTTTCTTGCTGCTCTGCCAACTGCTCGACTGATTGATTGAAATCGCGTTGCAGCCATAAACGTTGGATTTGCTGATTGGTTAACGACTGGCGCTGAATACCCAAAAATGATTGACGGTTAACTGGATAACCTCGCTCATTTTTCTCGCAAAATTCATACTCTTCTTCATCGGCATTAAAGACCACAAAAACTTTCGTGGTGCTTTGCCCTTGGCGAAACGGCGTGAAGTATTGCGGCAAAGCCGTAAGAAACCAAGCCTCCTTTAAATAACCCCGCAGTGTTTTCGGACCGACACACTTGCTGTTGTATTGGGTCAGAAGTGCAGCCGTCGCATAATGTTCCAAATCGGCTAGCTTTTTCGTTTCTTGCAAAGGCGCGTCTTTTTGAATGCGAGGTTTGGCATCCAGCCGCTTATTAATCGTCGCCACATCCACTAATTCATTTAGATCATGTGTGTCCAATATAAGGCCATTCTCCTCAAAACCTGGGCGAGTGAAGACGGCTTGATCATCAAGGTGCTGATATTCAATCCCCTGCCAGTTATATTGCATTAGGCCAACATTCGCTGCTGCAATGTCACCTGCGCGATGGCGACGCACACGACCCGCTAATTGAATAATAGAGCGATAGGAGGATGGCTCAATGACCGCCCAATCAAAATCGTGATCGCGCCCGACCTCTTCCACCGGTGTTGCCACCAAAACAAACAACACATTGTCTACCTCTGGCATTCGCTGGTGAATAGAATCTAAGTGCTCTCGAATAGCCTTGTTAGTAAAAGCCTTTGCTGCTTCATTGGGCTGTTCTTTGCGTTTCAACACCTCATCCAAATGTTGTTCTTGTTCATGTCGGAGCAACAGTATTTGTTGACTGTGATATGCCATGACCCGTATTTCAGTATCAGGCGGGCATGCCACATTGAGAAGATAGTCGGTTAATGCCACACAAGGCTGAATATTCGCGACTCTCATCACCCCAAACGACACCTTAAGCTGACTAATCTTATCAACGCTGTGATGGGATGTGTGTAATGCTACAGCACTGTCTAGCGCGATCTTAAAATAAGCTCGTTGTTTGCTCTCTTTTACCGCTTCATCATTGTGATTACTTTTATGCGCTGAAAAAATCGACTCACAAGAATTGATAATGGCTTTACGTTTTATCGGTTGCTTGTCTAATTTTTCGACACGTTTTTGGATAAATTGCTTATGCGCTTCTCGGTAACTGAGGATAGCGTCTCTTAACTCATTGCCCGTATTACTCGACACCTTAGTATCAAACTCGTCAATCCATACACAACTTATTCCTGGCGAGGCATCACGAGCCTGACAGAACAAGCGCCAACCATCACGATACGCTTTAAAATATCCTTCAGCTAAATCGGGTGGGATGGTGGCAGAAGAGATCATGACTTTACGCCCCAACATGCCCGCCAAATGAATCAAACGACCTATCGCAACCAAGTCATGACCCGTAAAATCATCGATTTCATCAATCACCAAATCCGATGACATCAAACGCAAGGTAGGCAAAATGTAGCGGCCACCTCGTTTGGTTTCTGTTGCCGCCATCAGGTGATCGATGGTGCAGGCCAATACCGGCGCATAGAGAAATTTACGGTCACGCTGTTGGCGAAATAGTGTTGCTAAACCGTCTTCGGGTATTGCACAATCAAAATCAATATCTTGATCTAGCAAGGTTTCTTCTGAGAACGAACCACTACGCTCAAAATGCTCTTCTTTTTCCAAATCAAACTTTCTTTGATGATGTAAATCGGCCACCACTTGGGAACCAATCACAACGGCTAGTTCAGTGTCGTCCAAGCCCACTCTATCGCGATATTCATCACCAGTTTGTAAGGTCAAGGTGCGCAAACCGAGTGCCAAAACAAAGCGCAAACTATCACCATCTCCAGACAAGGCTCTCATCACTTTGGCGTTCGCAAAGGTTTTCCCGCAACCGGTGCTGGCCATATTGACTACGAAAAAGCCTTGTTTCTCAGCACTGACTTGCGCATTATTGTCAAGATAGCCCTTAATTTTATTAACCGCTTTGTCTTGCCACTTATAATCTGGCGGGCTGAGCTTTTTTAGCGCTATTACATCTTTTGCCATAGGCAGCTCAGATTCAAAAGCAGGCAACAAATGAGCATTCCTTAAACCTTGTTTCGCCACACCAAACAAATGCTCATCTAGTTTTTGTTTTAATTGGCTAGTTTCTCTGTCGGTATTAGCAAACAGACCGGTATCACTCCGCCATTTTTTATCTGACTCTTGTGAAGAATAATAATGGTCTCCCAACATTAAACATAAACGTGAGTAACTTAAAACGGATCGGTAACTGCCATCCTCGATGATCTTTGTAGCGAGTTTTTCAGCATCGAATAAACGCTTAGACCACTTTTGAACTTCGTTGAACCATTTTTTAGACTGACTCATCAAACCTTTAGGAAAAGTAAAGCAATAGTGCAGCCTTGCTTGATATTCAGCTTCATCATATCTGTTTTCATAGCCCCATTCTTTGCTGATTTTCTGAAGAATGTGCTCAATACTCTCAGCGCTATCCCCCTTTAATTGTTCCCGTTTATCTTTATCCGACAAAAGCGGCAGACGATGATGAGACACAATTAACCAAGCAACCAACTTGGCCACTGGCGGCAATTGAGACAAGGGTCTCTCAGTCTTTTCTTTCGCGACTTGCTGAATGGTTTTTTCGTCTATCTCACCCTTAGCCAGCAGACTCAACCAATCTTTATCACTTCTCTGTTCTGAATCTGTGTGACTGGTTTGAATGAGCGCATTCAGCAATAAACATGATACCCACTCGTGGCGAATCGGGTCACCTTTAAAACTCTTATTTTCCTCAGGCTTTAATTTATCTTGAAATAGTGCACTGGCCTTACCCCAATCATGCAACAGAGCTGACATCGCGACCAACGCTTTGATCAACGGCAGATAGACCCAATCGTTTTCAATATCGGTTTTCAGTAAATTAGCGCGGGTTCGGTTAACTGGCACCAAACCCGCTCCATTAAACTTCCCCCTATTCCCCACCACCCAAACCACTTCCGAGCGTTTGCGACTGCGCATCCAGTGGCAGCTGACTGCGGTGTTTTTGCTGGCGGTTTTGCGCAGGAGTTTTTTCACGGCCAGCAGGCCTTCCTGTGTGATTACGGTTTGCCAGGTGTTGTTGCCAATGCGGTCGGCGAAAGCATCCAACACGCGTCTTGTGCGTGTGAGGGCTTTTTTTTCGCATTGGGAGATGAAGGTGACCATCATGGGTTGTTTTTCTCCCATTGGGAATTCAGCGCCGCTGCTTTTACTTCTTGAAACATAAAATCCAATGCTTTGTGTTCAACAAAGGATTGCAGACATTGCTGGCGAAATTCTTGTTCGCTGGCGCCTTCGTTGGCGCAGATAAAGGCCAGTGGCAGGACTAGTGCGTCTTTGATCAGGTCGGCCACGTCAAATACCAACGCGCCGCGTCGGGTTTTGCCGTGCATGACGGCGAAACCGTGGGGAATGCCGAGCACCCAGAGTGTGGTTGCAGCCAGTCCATAGGCCAGATAATTGCCATGGTTCAAAAAGCTGTTAGCGACGTCAACGGCATCGCGTTCGCGCACAAAGTCGCCATATTCGGTGGTGTTTGCCGCCAGTTTATAGAGTCGCTTGGTCAGCTGAGCTTCATTTTGCAACAAGCGGGTCACGTTTGCAGCACGATCAATCGCGGGACGGTTGTTGTTGAGCAGCTGGCTGATGTGCGCTGTGGTGGCATCAAATCCCGCTTGCCTCAGGTCGCGACTTTTTGACCAGATGGTTTCAATATACTGAATGCGGGCGTGTTGAAATTGTTTGGCTGTTTGCAGGCGTTTGTTGTCTTCGAACCAGAAGCTCATCCAGCCCTGCAGATATTCCGTGGGGCGATATTCGCTTTGCGGGGTCAACCACTCGATTTCGGTGGCCATCAACAGTGGAGTGCCACCACCGCCACAAAAACCAACCAGAACACCTGCTGAGGCCAGCATGCGCATAGCGGCCTGGGTGACAGAAGTGCCATTCCCTAGCAGTAAGCAGGTGGTGTTGGCAATCGGGATGTTCCAGTATTGATTTTCATTTTTTGCTTCGGTCAAATACAGAACACGTCCATCTTTCTGCATCACCCGACACTTTTCCAGATAATATATATTCGCCCTCTTGGAGTGGAGAATGGCTTTAAGGTCTGTCAACTGTTCCATGTTTTTGGCATGTATTGCGGTCCTCTTGGTCAGGCGAATGTATTTGCCTGTTTTAACATCTGTGGGTATGCCTGTATCGGCATTTTGCAGAGAGCGGTCAGAAAAAGCAGGGCACTCCTTCGAACCCTTTAACTGAAGATGAAAAGTGCATGACCACTCTTTGTCTGCTTGGATTTAGACTGAATTTATAGCAGCAAATTGAGGATCAGTCTACAGCCTGTCCAGTTATTTCGACCGTTAGTTGGTGAATAGTTGGTGAATAGTGGGTTTATGGCAGAGGTTAATGATGTTGCAACAACATTAAGATGTTCTATGTAGTCACTTTTTTGCACAGTGCTATGAGCGTGTTGGCTTCTTCTTTCGACAGACCCGATGCGCAAAACGCCTGTTCTGTTATTTCACCACTTTTCAGTGACAGTGCCCTGCCTGCATCGGTTAATGTGATGTTTTTCTGGCGTTCGTTATCAGCTTGAACAGTTCGTTGGATCAGTTGCTTTTGTTCCAGACGTTTCAATAACGGGGTCATGGTTGCTTTGCTGAGTCCGGCTTGCTTGGCCAGATGGCTGATGGAGATATCATCTTGCTGCCACAGGGCCATAAGCACGATAAACTGAGTGTAGGTCAGCCCAAGAGGGTCCAGCAAAGGTCGATAAATGCTGGTTAAATGGCTTGATGCGCTGTAAAGCGCGAAACACAGTTGGCTGTCTAATTTAGCGACTGACACAGAATTCTCCTGAAACATATTCATGTTAAATTTTGCCCATTAATAGTTTGGTATGCAATATTTAGTTGCAATATAGTTAGTGTACGAATAGTATGTGCATTAACATAAATAATGTAGCAAAGAATGAAATGATAAAAAAAGCGGTCAGTTTGAGTATTTTCCTGTTGATATCTAAGGGACTTGTGGCTAATGCGGATGACTCATCGCTCAGCACGGTTGATTCTTTTGAAAAGCTTTTTGGTGTTACTGAAGGGAAACGGCGCAATCACACCAAAGGCTTTTGTTTTGATGCGGTTTTGGTTCCTGACGTGGCTGTTATGCAGCAATACAGCAATAGTTCTTTATTTTCTGGCGAATCAGCTGTGATTGGGCGCTTGTCGCATAAAGGAGGCAATCATATGGCGGCGGATGATAAAGCGGCTGAGTATGGTATGGGCTTGTCGTTTGCACTGCCTTCAGGTGAAACACACCTGATGTCGATGAATACACTGGATTTTTTCCCGGTTGCTACTCCTGAAGCATTTGCTCAATTAATGCGTGCCAAAGCGCAAGGCTCTGCTGCGGTGAAGGCGTTCAAACAGAAAAGCACCGATCTGCAGCGCTTTAAAGCGCATGGTGCAACAAAATCCAAGCGTTTAGTGCCTTATGAGGGCAGCACTTACAACAGTCTCAACAGTTTTTATCTGGTTAACGCTGATGGAGTGAAAACGGCAGTCAGATGGTCGTTTGAGCCGGTTGTACAACAGGCTGTCGTCATGGAGCCAAAGCAGGACTTTTTCTTTGACAATATGCAAAAAAACCTTGCTGATCATGAGGTCACCTGGAATATGGTAGTGACTCTGGCTAACGATGGTGATGTGATCGACAATGCCGCGTTGCCATGGAAAGGTAAGCATAAAAAGTTGCTGGCAGCGAAGCTGAAAGTTATGTCTATCAGTTCTGAGCAGCAGGGACAATGCGAGAAAATCAACTACGACCCGCTTGTGCTTTCTCAAGGGTTTGCTCCATCGGCTGATCCTTTGTTGCAGGCTCGCAGGAATTCTTATGCCATTTCGTTTGGCAGGCGAGTGGGTGAAAAGCAGGCATCAAAGAATTAATAACAAGGTCATGATAACGTGAGGTAATATCTATGAGTAATCAATGGTTGAACAGTTTGCAGACAGACAACGCACAAGCGGGCTATGAGCTGGCAATAAAATTATCCAGAATGGGTGTTAAATACACACAGCCTTCTGATGATGTCAGGAATAAGCTGCGACCGGTTTATGCAGATAATGCTGATAGCTTAATAGCGTCATCGCAGGTTATTGCTATCAACTTTCAGACAGTGGCTGCGGCCAATAATTATTGGAATAATAATTGATTCGTTGGTCAGTGGTGTGGATAAGTCAGGCATTCCATTAAGGAATGTTTCCAGCTTGGTTCGAACTATCTCTGTCGCTGGCTCATAGGTTGAATTGATGCGGGCAATATTAAAGGCCATTGTTTGAGTGCAATGCAGGCAGAAATTGATCCAGATGCCGTCATTGCGGCACAAACTGCACCAGAGTATGGTTTTCATCTTTCAGAGCAGAGTCGATTATCTGCGAGATAATGGTCCAGTCGCCGCCCGCTAAGCCTGCGCCAATCAACGGATAGGCAATTCTTTTGCCGGAAAAGGCTTGCTGTATTTGCGCAAAAACTGATTTGATAGCCTGATAATCGGCTTTGTTGCCTTTGCCCTGCCAGTGAAATTGAGAATAGGCATTCACAATGGTTATCTGGTGTTGTCCGCGAATCACGGTTGCGCTGGAAAAGCTGCCGAGCTTATTACGATCACCCTTGGTTGTGTTCAGGTCGGCTTGGTAAGCTTCGGGAAATTCAGCTTTAATGGTTTTTGCAATCCCAGCTCCCATGGCGCAAAAGCAATTGCAACCATGGATGATAACGTCAAAGTCACCCTCTAAAGCAAGTTTGATCAGGTCGCCTTGAACTACTTTCATGATTTTTCTGGCACTTTATGAGTTTATGCTGATTTTCTTTCCACAATTGAGATTGGTTGTGAGGCCATTGGAATCTTTTGTTGTTGAAAGTCAACAATAATGTTTTCCAGCACCTGAGAACGAATGACGGTGCGTTTGGTAACGTCTTCAAGTTGATAGCGAGCTTCGTAAAGAACGCCTGACAATTGGTGGCCTTGATCATCGTCCCACATGGAACGGATGACAATGCTGCTAGTGTCTTTGATGACACCCTCGACACGATCAATGGCGGCAAAAACAGCACTTTTGACCTGGTTTGGATCGGCCGAATAATCAACTTGAAAGCGAATTCGAACCCGCACTGGTTGTGGGTCGAATGAGAAATTCTTGATGATATTGCTCGACAGCAGTGAGTTCGGATAATTGACGATCACGCCGTCGGTGTTGCGGATGGTGGTGCGGCGCAGACCAATATCAATCACATCACCCCAACCTCCCCAGTGCCTGCCTATTTTATCAATTACTACCCGGTCTCCAATACGGATCGGACGGTCAATTATCAGGAAGATGCCGGACAGGATGTCAGCAATGGTTTCCTTAGCGGCAAAGCCCAGAGCAACGCCAAAAATGCCAGCGCCAGCGAGGATAGGTGAGACAGCAATGCCATTGATTTTCAAAATCCAGATGAGGCCGCCTATAAGGGCTGCCAGCCAGAAAAATTGCTTTACGAAATGAATCAGTCGATCATCCAGATCATTTTCAGTTTTGTCAGCGAGTCGGTCCAGACGTCTGATCAGGACATAACGAAAAAAGTAAAAGCAGAGGATAGTTATGACTATCGCTATGGCGCTTTTTTCCAGATTGCTGGCACTTGTCCAGAGAGATAACAGTTGTTGGTTCAGTGCTTCCAGCATAGTACAGAGACTCGATAACGATGGGATAAAAGGAGGTTTAGATTAGCAACCCGTCTGTGTGGCGTCAATTGGCAAAAAATGGCTCCCGACCGCATTAAGCGGCAATCTATTTTTACGATTTGTTAATGCAATACAAATACATTCCTGCGGTCACTAGTTCTGTGTCGTGACAAATCCATCTGTCTCGTCTGACACGAAGTCTGTCTCAATTTAATGATCAACACTAAGGAGAATACACAGTGAAATTTTTCAAATCTGCAGTCCTCATTGTCGCAAGTAGTTTGTCCATCGGCGCGGCTTCGGCCAATAGCTTCAGCAATTATCACAACAATAATGGATCAAATGCTGAATACGAAGTGACCATAACCAATTTGACTTACAACCAAGTGTTTGCCCCGGCTCTTGTGGTTAGTCATCGCAGATCCATCGCCTTATTTGAAGAGGGAGAACCAGCCAGCGAAGGTATTGCCATCATGGCAGAAGGTGGTGATGTCTCTGCTATTGTGGATTCAGTAGATGGTGATAATCGGGTACGTGGTGCTGGCGTATCAGCTGGTCCATTGATGCCTGGTAAGTCAACAACCGTGACGGTTCCAGTGAATCGCGGTGGTCGCTTGAGTGTTGTTTCCATGTTGGTAAATACCAATGATGCGTTTCTTGCCTTGAACAGTGTTCGTGCTCCACGTCATGGTAGAACAGTGACATTGTACGCGGCTGCTTATGATGCAGGCACAGAAATCAATGATGAATTGTGCGGCAATATTCCTGGCCCGGCCTGTGGCGGTGAAGGTTTTTCCAGCGTAGATGGAGAAGGTTTTATCCACATACACCGCGGTTTTCATGGTGTCGGTGATCTGGCTGCAGCGGCATATGATTGGCGCAACCCTGTTGCTAAAATCACTATAACTCGTAAATAAGTACTTGCTGTTAATTCAACAGGCTTGCCAGTGCAGGCCTGTTGAGTCAGTTGACGATCTAGTTCATTTACTGTATTCGGCTTAAAGGAGTGAGTTACAAAATCCCACTTTTGTTTATTATTAGAGGTTTTTTTGGATAAATTTATATTTTCTGGTATTCATTTGATATATAAAACCCACTTTTAATTAAAAATAGAATTTTCTGCTAAGCTCTTAAGGAATTGCTGGCGTAGTTGCAAAATAATGATAAATACATAACAATTTGTCGTTTCACTTACCCCGCTTAAATGATTGAGCGTATTCTTGCTGTTGAAACAATTCTTCTCGAAACAGACAATCCTGCTGATTGGCATTGCTACTTATGTCCTTGCTTTGCCTTATGCGATTATTGCCTTCAATATTGTCTTACAGATGTTTTCGCTGGGCGTGGTGAAACAATTGCCGGTCATGGTTTTTGCCTGTTTGGCAGTGGCTTATGGTGTGGTTTGTTGGCGACGTAAGCAGGGTTTCTACCTTCTGAGTTTTATCATTCCCAGTTTGGTTGTAGTTGCAGGAGTAGTATTGCTTGAGTCGAACCCAATTAAATACAGCCATATTCCTGAGTATATGTTGTTGGCAGTTCTGATCTACGCAGCAAATTCACATGGCAAAAACACAGCGACCTTATATCTGGGCTGTTTTTTGAGTACAGTCTTGTTAGGCATTTTTGACGAGGTTCATCATGGCATACACCCAGAGCGCTATTACGGTTGGAAGGATATGGTCATTAATGCTGCCGGTGGGTTTATCGGATTATTGCTGGTGGCGCAGGTTCGTCCGGTGCCTGTCACTGGATTCTGGCAAAGCGTGTGCGG
This sequence comes from Arenicella sp., assembly GCA_050633785.1. Classification (GTDB taxonomy): domain Bacteria; phylum Pseudomonadota; class Gammaproteobacteria; order Arenicellales; family Arenicellaceae; genus CALKZN01. The sequence continues at coordinate 40,280 of JBOEHE010000038.1, read as the reverse complement.
TATCGCCAAGAAGCAGGGATATGCTGTCGCCTTATTGATGTTGGCTTTGCTTGTTCTGGCTTTTTCATGTGCTGGGTTGTTTCAAGTGCAAAGCAATGGTGCGTTTCTGGCTGTTTATTCCAAGAAACTTCTTCTGCTCAATGCTGCAACAGTTTGTTGCATTATCATCTTTGCGGTACATCACTATAAAACAAGCCAGCTGTACAGCAGTTTCAGGGCACTGTTGTATCAACCATTAATCGTAATTGGCCTGATTCAGGCTCTGCTTGTCTGGGCAAACCTGACAGGAGTGGAATTTAAATAGGGCGTCGAATCTGTCTGTGCAGGTTGTGAAATTCATATTCGGATATTACAAGTTTCATTTCACCATTGTGCTACCGTACCTGTGAATACAGGTACTATGGTTGGTGACAGATTTGAAAGCCCTTTTTTATGTGTGTGTTTTGCCTTTGTTTTTGCTGTTCTCTTCAATAACATTGGCCCAGGCACAAGTGTGTGATGCTGCGGATGAATGTTGGTATGCCGCACCCAATGGAACAGGGGCTGTTTGCAGCTTTAATCAACCCTGCACGATAGAAACGGCGACAGAAAAGCTTTCAGGTGGCGATATACTGTATTTAAAGTCTGGGACTTATACCGCTCATTATGCCAACTATCAGCTAGAAGCATTGATTAATTTTGACAAATTTTTCAGCTTTCAAAGTCCCCTGCCCTCTGCCGAAAGCCCGGTAATCATCAAAAGTCTGGAGCATCAGAAAGCTATTATTCAGGGCGACTATACAAAGCAGTGTGTGGTTCTTGATCGTGATCATGTTCAGTTCGATGGCCTGGTCATCAGGCGCTGCAATGGTGCTGGTGTGCGCATTTATAATGACATCAATGGCAACCATATCCATGTGCGCAATTCCCTGATCGAAGATATCAGAGGCTCGGATAATATGGGAGGTGTTTATATTGGCAATGCTGCTGGTGCAGTGATTGAAAACAATGAATTTCGCAATAATGCACCAAGCTCTCCAACCAATGGCAACTGCTATTCGATTGTTCTTTTTCAAGGGGCCGATGTCACTATTCGCAACAATTTTTTTCACGATACCTGTGGTGGGATTTATTTCAAACACGGTGAACGGGAAACCAATCTTGGTGGTTTTACCCGTATTCATGGCAATACTTTTAAGAACATTGGTACCACATCATTGGGAAAGTCTGGTATCTGGATGAATCAGAATCGCGCTGAGATTTACGACAATCTGATGTTGGGAGTGCCGATAGTAATCCATCCAAATGTGGATGGTACCCAGGCACCTAATTCAACGGATGCCATGATCCATCACAATACTCTGGTCGACACGTATATCGGCCTGGGTCATAAGCGGGAAAGTCCATCTGTCGGGGCGTTGCGCCCAACGGTGCGGAATAATGTGTTCTATAACAGTGGTTATTCCATCTGGCGTTATGGATCTGATCAGCAGTTCACCGATGGAATTGGTCTGGTGTCGGATAACAACTGTTTTTATAAAGTCAGTGGTGATCAAGAGATCAGTTATTTCTCCGATGGAGGCAGTTTCGGTGATCTTGGTGATGTTTATTCATTGGCAGAGTTCAAATCTATACTTGGCTTTGAACTCAATAGTATTGAAACGGATCCGTTGTTTATCAATGCCGCTGCCGGTGATTACAGGCTGATGGACTCCTCTGCCTGTAAGGCAATTGATGCGGGCGTTCGTTTTGGCTCTGCGCCCCCTACTGGCTCTGCAGCAGATAGTTTGTGCTTTGCTGTCAAAAGCGCCTCAGAAAAAATGTCTGTTGTTTGTTTGTGATGCATTTGCTGGGCAATGCAGTCGTTGAGTTTAGCTTTTGAGTCTCTTTTCCACCCAGTCCGGGAGTGTGCCACAATTAGCCGCAAGATACTGTAAGTCATCAGTCGGCGGCAAATAACCATGGTCATTGATATACGACTGAAGAAACACATTGAGTGCTTCTGTCCGATCAGCAGGAGTATCATGGTCCGGGTTATAGCCGGGCAGCTCTTTGTAACTATCAAAATACTCTAAAAATTCGATCACCCGATCATCTGCAGGGGCGTCTATGGTGATTCCCTGTTGATTTTCATCGTCTGTCAGCAGCTTGAACATAAAACCCCACCCAAAGCTGTCATTATGAACGCGGCTTTTGCCGGCTTTTTTGTCTTTGAGAAAGCTACTTGTCGTGTCACACAATGTTGAAAACGGTGTGATACGACAAGGCTGGTGGTGCCATTTTCCATGGGTTGGCAGCGGTTCACGCAGCACCCAGATGGAGCGTCCCAGGGAACCAGGGTTATGGCAGTTAATATCAGCCCAGAATTGCCAGCTATATTCTGGTTTCAGGTAGATCAATTGTTCACCCAGCAATAAGGCCAGATCGGTGAGTAATGAATACCACAGCGGGCGGAATTTTAATTCACCCAAGAGCAAGCTGTTTGTTGGGGTTCGCTTTAGGAAATCATGTTCTTGATTACTTTCTACATGCTTGCTGACCCAGTTTCCTATGTCCATCCAGCATTGGGCTGTTGCTTCCACATTGATGCTGGATTGTTCTAACAGGCGAGAAATTTGTTCTATTCTCTCGGCTTTGCTGTCCATCAGATGTTGAAAAGCGTGTCGGCCATATTTTGCTGGCAGATGATGCATTAATAATGGTTGAGGAGATATATAGGGTTTATAACCCGCGTAATTAAATTCATAGTTACCGGTTTCATCTTGAATGCTATTGAATAAAAACAGTGACTTTCTTGATCGTATTCTGCGTGGATCATTTTGGATGTAAGGGTCCATGGATTTGTCGAACAAAGTACCTCGAACAAGGCGCAATGAATCAAGAAATGGATTGAATGGATATGGTCGCATAAATTCCTCCTTGTAGTGCAGGTTCAGTGTATCACAAGGTCAAAAATAACACTGACCCACAGAGAGCTAAAACAGGGGAAAACCGTAGAAATTCAGGCAGATGGAACCCTCAGTGATGTATTTGTGCCTGGTTTTCTGTCTGGGTAGTTGTTGCTTAGCTTGGTATCGATAAACTCAGCAAAGTCTGGAATTGCTTCTGTCCTTCTCTGGTGACTTTTATTTCGCGACTGTTGGGGGCTTTAGTCAGCCATTTCCTCTGGATGAATAATGAGCAGAGTTGCGCACCTAGAGCGCCTGCCAGGTGATGCTGTCGTTCGCTCCAATCCAGACATTGATAGGCGAACTGTCGTCTCTGTTGTTTGATCAGTGCACAGTCGATGCCCAGTGATAGAAAAAAAGCGTGCCCTTTCTCGGTGACTAGATAGTCTTTGCCATCAGTTTTCTGTAGATAGTTTTTGTCCAGCATCCCTTCGGTTATTTTGACCCCAAGTTGCCCGGCTATGTGATCATAGCAGGTTCTGGCATGGCGTAATTTATCTGGTGTTGTCGAACGTTGCTGAGTCTTTTCGTTGCGATACGATGCCAGCAAGGTCAGATTTTCCAGAATATTGGCGATTTCCGGAGATGCGAGTCGAAAATAATGGTGTCTTCCTTGAATGTCTTTTTTGATTAAGAGGCTATCAGCCAGCAGCTTCAAATGTGAACTGGTCGTTTGTGGCGTCACTCTCGCGTGATGCGCAAGTTCGCCAGCCGTCCACGCTCTGCCGTCTAATAACGCGGTCAGAATGATAGCGCGGGTTGGGTCGCCGATGATAGCGCCTATTGAAGCAATCGTTTGTGCGGTATCCATAGTTCGATGGTAATCGAAACATAGTTGTTGCTCAATAGATTATTCTCGTGTTTTCTAAAACACCAAGGGTGGTATCTATGGAATTTGCATTGAATAATTTATTTCTGGGTTGGCTGGCATTTGCTTTAGCTGCTTCAACACCGGGGCCAAACGCGGTGGCGGCAACCTCAGTATCTCTTGCCAGTGGGCGCAGGCATGGCGTATTGGTCGCTGCGGGTGTTGCGGTGGGTGCAATATTATGGTCCTTTATTTCTGTTTCAGGCTTGTCATTGATCGTCACACGCTGGCCGATATTGCTGCAATTGCTGGCTGTCGCTGGTGGCCTCTATCTATTTATCCTTGGTAGCAAAGGCTTGCGTTGTGCCTGGCGAGGTCCGTCTGAACTGATGTTGAAACCCTTTCAGGCACGCAACTGGTCCGCATTTCGATTGGGCTTGATAGTGACCGCGACCAACCCCAAAGCGGCTATGTTGTGGTTGGCACTTTCGACATTAATCATGACCGTCGCTGAGCAATCATGGTGGTTATTAGTTCTGTTTGCACTTGTCACAGGCTTAATTGCATTTACCATTTATGGTGTTTATGCCTGGATTTTTTCCATAGATAGAGTCAGGGGATTCTATAATCGCTACACGCATTATTTTGAAGCGTTGTTTGGCCTCTTTTTTGTTGCAACGGGAATTGGTTTGATCGTGAAATTTCTATTCTAAGTTCTGCCTGAATTAAGGAACAAAGGTTTTGTTCTCACTTATTCCACACATAACTCACACACTGAGCACATATCTGCTGTTTACGATTTTAACATCGTAAAATGTACACCGACAGGGAGATATTATGCTTGGGTTTTCCACTAAAACGTTATTTATGACTTTGCTAATTGCAGGGTATGGGGTTGTGTCTCACTGGGGAGTCTGGAGCTATGGGGTTTATGCCATGGGTTGGAATACTACAGCTTATTGGGCTGGGCTCTGGTTTTTATTGCTTAGCCATAACGGGAATGTGTCATTACAAAAAAACTGGCGGTGGTTGGTGCCATTATGGTTGATTGTGCTCAGTTTTGCTCTATTTGAAAACCCTTGGTTAAAATTGATTTCAGTTGCAGTGTTGCCACTGGCAACGGGCATTTTCTATGCTTTTGGACAGTTGCAAAACCAGCAGCAATTATTCTGGGGTTGGCACTTGTTGAAATACCTGCTGAGCAAGACATTCAGTCCCTTGTCGTATCTGTCTGCATCATCCCAGTTGTGCCAAAATGCATTGTTAGGTTCATTGAATCAACACAACCGTAGTGTGAGCCGGCGCATTGTAAAAGGAATTTTATTGTTACTGCCAGTCGCGATGTTTGTTGTAGTTTTATTAGCCTCGGCAGATGCCAAATTCGGAGCGTTGATTGATGTAATTTTTTCTGCTTTATTCAAACACTTTAATTGGGAGTTGTTCGCAAAAGCCATTATTACTGCCGGTTTGACTATCGTGTTGTTGGCGGTTATTTATGGCTGGCATGTTGATGGCTCTTATAGTGAACACAAACAGCAAAGAACTCTCGATGACATAGTTGTTGGAATTGTCATGGGAGGTGTTTTAGCGATTTACTGTCTTTTTCTTTACCTGCAGTTGGAATATCTGTTGGTGGATACTTTGCCTATTGAATTAGCTCAGGCTGAACACTTGGTGAAGTCTGGTTTTTGGCAGTTGTTTTTTCTGTCTATTCTGAACGTCGTATTATTCTTTTTTATCTATAAAAACACCACTGCACTGACACAGAGCATTTTGCGAATATTTATTGTCGCTTCGGGTTTGATTTTGCTGTCTGCCTGCTGGCGCATGGGTCTATACGTCTATTGGTATGGTTTGAGTTATGAAAAATTCTTTGCCAGTTATACGGCTATTTATGCCGTGTTGGTTTTTTCATTTCTATTGTTCGCCACTTTTTCTCAGATACGCAAGGATATTTTTCGCTTCATGGCATTTTCATCGTTGTGGTTTTATGCAATTGCCACCATCTTGCCGATTGAGAAAATCATTTTCAATGCCAATCAAGTCTTATCAGAACAGACCGATAGCCGGGTGAATTTGTATCACCTGAGCGATCTGTCTGCTGACATTTTAAAAGAGGTAAAAACAGCAGCTGCTGAGGGTCGTATCAATGCTGTTCTTTGGCGTCAATGGATAAACGAAAAAGAGCAACAACGGTGTCAACGTCACTGGTATGAAACCAATTTGAGTCTGGTGTTAAATTGTGCGGGCTCTCGTGCTTATCAATAAACCTTTTTAGAAAAATGTTCGTTTTTTTTGTTCAGTAGGATCATTGGTGCTATTCATGCTCTCGCTTTTTGTGTTTTGTGATAATCGTTGCTGAATAGATTCAAAGCAACTGCATTCCCCAGTAGCACACAAACTAAACCGAGGCTGTTTAACCAACCCCAGGTATAGCCTTCAAAAACTGATGAAATAGCCAATGCAATCACTGGAAACAGGACCGTCGCATAGGCGGCCTGATTGGCGCCTATGCGATTAACGAGCGACAAGTAGGCGGTGAAACCAATGATAGAACCGGGAATGGCCAGATACACCAGGCTGTAGATATATTCCGAGCGATAATCCCAGTTGATTGGGGTGTCACTCAACCAGATAATCAGCAACATAATCAAGGCGCCGTAGTTCATGCCATAGGCATTGCTGGTTAAGGGCTGGATCTTATGTTTTGCAAGGCGGACAGTAATCATATTGCCCAGAGAGAACAAATAGGTGCCCAAGGCTGACAGGCCGATGCCAATTAATAGTTCGCGTGACGCTGAGGTGTCCTGCAATTCTTGCCAGAACAACAAAACCAAACCACTTATACCGAGCAGGCCTGCGGTGTAGATTGATTTGGCGGGGCGCACGCCAAAGAAGATACGGTTATTGAAAGCGTTGTAAAAAATAGCGGCTGAGAAAATAATGGATAACAAGCCACTGGCCATGCTTTTTGATGCGGTGTAAAAACAAATAAAGTTGACGCAGAATAAACAAAATCCCTGCATGACAAACCAGAGATGGTCTTTGAGTCTGGTTTTTTGTATTTTACCCAGCAACAGCAGACAAGGCAGCAAGGTCAGCCCTGCCAGAGCAAAGCGATAAAAAATGGACACCAGGCTATCGACAGAACCGTTTTGCAGACTGATGGCTATCCAGGTGGTTCCCCAGATGATGACGGTCAGGCTATACAGAAAAAGAGTCATAATGGTTTGTTGTGTGAGTTGGTTTTACAGTCTATGTTGGGTTTATAGCAACTCGTGAACCAATTCTTGCGCTTTTTGTCTGCTGAGCTTACTGGCGACTTGTGTTGCACAGGCATTTGAACTATTTTGGTTGTCATGACTATTAAGCATCACAATATAGCTGGGCCATTATTGTCTCCCAGTATGCTGGAATCATCGAATGCCCGGTGCCAGCAATACCGTGATGTACAGGCAGGCGTGTCTCTGGCGGTTTGGAGCAATCAACAGGATCATATTCTTAATGAGAATGCGGGCATTCACACTTTGAGTATGTATCTGGAAGGAGGTAAAAATACCTATCGGGTTGATTTGCAGAATCGTCATGGCGGCCCTGGGAAAATGTGTTTCATGCCTGCTGGTCATCAGTCAGAATGGTGTGTAGGTGAACCGCTAAAGACGATGCATTTGTATTTCACGGATGAGCACTTGAACTATCTAGGGTTGACGGCATTTGATATTGATCCACGGTTGTTGCAATTGCGGGACCTTACTTATGAACAGGATGGTCAGCTGTCTGCTTGGTTGCGCCGTCTGCAGCTGCATATGAATGAAATAAATACGGTGGATACTCTTGTGTTGCAACAAAGTCAGCAAGAGCTGTTGTTATACTTGTTGGAGCATTATACAAGTCGCACCCTAAAGCCCGTTCGAGGAGGCTTGTCTCCCAGGGCAAAGCGACGTGTTTTAGCTTATATGCAGGAGCATATGGACCAAACGATCAGTTTGCAACAACTGGCGGATATCTGTTGTTTAAGTACCTATCACTTTTCCCGGATGTTCAAACAGACAACGGGACTGTCACCTTATCAATATTTGTTGAAGCTGCGCATGCAAAAAGCAAAAGAAATGCTCAAACAAGGCCTGCCATTATCGCAAATAGTGCATAATTGCGGTTATAGTAATCACAGTCGTTTTGCTCGAGCTTTTCGTGGAATGTTTGGAGTTGTTCCAGGGGTTTATCAAAATAACGTTTGAGATAAGCGGTTGAACAATATAGGGGAATTTAATGAGAGGCCATCAGCCGTTCTTTTTGTTGAGGCTGTCATACCAGTCAATAACCAATTTAACATTGCATGCCAGTGAATAGCAGCCGGTTTTTTGTATTGTTTCTGGTATTGGCAAGTACCCTGCTGCTTGGGGCTTGTGCAGGTCAGAAACTCAGCAATCCGTTATCAGCTTTAAACGAGCAGGCGCCTAACAGTGTCAGTTTACATACCCTTGAAAACGACGAGTTTAGTGTTCATTATGCCAAAACGGGCAATTCTATGGGGAACATGGTGGTGTTTCTGCATGGTACATCTGGTAACTGGCAGTCTTATCAAAGCTTGTTGGCGAATACTGAATTGCTGGAAAAATTCACCTTGATAGCGGTGGATCGGCTTGGTTGGGGCAATTCTTACAGTAAAAATGACCATACGGGCTTTGCGATTCAGTCACGGGCGATTGCAGCGGTTATTCGGCAGGAAAATATGCTGAGTAATAAATCACAGCCTGCTATTTTGGTTGGGCATTCTCTTGGGGCGTCGATTGCGCCTAAAGTGGCTGTCGATTATCCCAAGCTCGTTGCTGGTCTGCTTTTGGTTGCTGGCGCTTTGGATCCTGAATTAAGCAAGCCGCGTTGGTATAACCGCTTAGCCCAATTCAAGCTGGTCAATGTGTTTGTGCCTGGTCGTGTGCTTCGTTCCAATACCGAGGTGCTGTCTTTGCCAAAAGAGCTTAGCCAGTTTTCTGAACAATTTTCTGAATTGTCAGTACCGGTAACGATCATCCAAGGAGCAAAAGATGGCTTGGTAAACCCGGGGAATATAGAGTTTGCCAGAAAAAACCTGCGGCATTTGGGGAATGATTTAGAGCTGATTAAAATGCCAGATGCCGGCCACTTTGTATTATGGGAAAACCCCGGTGTTGTTTCGGCAGCATTGCTGCGTTTGTCTGCTAAACACAAAAAACAATGAGCAAAACGGGAATATGCTTTGAACGACTGTTTCGAGACTGCCAGACAGCGGTGGTATCAGGGTTTGGTTTTTTGCATTAATAACTAATGGTCAACTTTTTCGACCCCATTTTCATCCCAGTCGCTCCAGCCTGGAAATGATAGCGGTATAGTGTGATCAATGTTGGCAAGACAATGCTTCCAATTGTGTTTGCTCAACTCTAAATCCTTAGCCAGTTGCTCATCATTCTTGTAGCTGAAACCCGGATTTTGAACTTCACCGATCAAGTGAGGTGGTAAAACAGTAAAGCCCATATAGTGCAGTGAAAAGTTCAGGGGGAGCAGCAAGTCTTCAATTTTTCCTCCCCCTCTTCCCAGCGGACTGAAGGTATTTATCGGGGCTCCTGATGTCACACAGCAGATGGCGTGTTTACCTTTGAAAAAGCCGGTGTCATAACGCATCTTGCTGGTGTATAGCCCTCCTCCAATAAACACTCTGTCAAACCAGCCCTTTAACATTGCTGGTTGTTGGTGCCACCACAGAGGAAATTGCAGAACCAACAGGTCGCAACGCTTTAAACGTTGAATTTCACGTTGTACGTCGGTGGCCAATGTGTTGTTCTGATAAGCATTACGTTGCTCTGATAATGGTTTGAATTCAGTGTCGTTTATTCGAGCTGGGTAATGTTCTGCCTTTTCGACGGGGTCAAATCTCTCAGCGTAAAGGTCTGACACTTCAACGCTGTACCCAAGTGATTCCAATGTGTGTATGGCAATCTCTTTTAAAGCAGCATTAAAAGATTTTGGTTCAGGATGGCAATACAGGATAAGGGCATTCATTTCGTTTGGATATTTCTGAGTTTTACTATCATTGGTACATAATAGCTTGTTAATATTTGGTGATAAATTGGCAAAATATGAAAGTGAAGTTTGCAAAAATGAACAATAAGTTTAATTGGGAAGATCTGCGATTGATCTTGGCAATACACCAAACAGGTTCGCTATCTGGTGCTGGGCGCAGCCTTGGAGTGAGTCATGCTACGATTTTCAGGCGTTTAGGTGATATCGAAAAACGTATGGGAGTATCATTATTTGAACGTTCCAGAACTGGTTACACACCAACATTAGCGGGTGAAGAGAGCGCTCAAGCGGCTAAAAAAATAGCGGACATCGTTGATAATATTGAGCGCCAGATTCAAGGCCGGGATTTGAGCCTTAGTGGCCTGGTTCGAATCACTACGACAGATTCATTATTCCTTGGGTTTTTGTCACCAATTTTTAAACAGCTTCAGGCTGCCTACCCCGATATTCAGCTTGAAATTTCTCTGTCAAACGAGCTATATAGCCTCACTCGTCGGGAGGCTGATATTGCGATACGCCCTTGTTTAAAACCACCTGAGCACCTTATTGGCAGAAAAGCAGCCAGTCTCCATCAAGCTGTTTATGGCCATAAAGATATTTTTTCAGGTGCAGAACATGCCGATGATCTACATCAGCTCAACTGGGTTGGGCCTGATCAAAGCATGATGTATCAAGAGCTAGAAGTTTGGTTGGAAAAAAATGCTTATGCAGACTTGGTGAAATGTCGTGTCAACTCGTTGATAGGCATGGCAGCAACCGTGCATGACGGTGTTGGAATAACGGTTCTACCCTGTTACTTGGGAGACAGTGACCCTGAGTTAATCAGAATAAGTTCAATTATCCCCGAACTTTCCACGGATCTGTGGCTGCTGTCTCATAGTGATTTACGAAAAAATGCCCGCATGAAAGCAGTATCAAAGTATTTATTTTCCCAGATATACGCACACCGTGGACAGCTGACTGGCAAAAAATAATTGCCATGGTTTCTCATATTCAGAAACACCCCTCTGAGGAATTAAAGATAAAGAAATCCAGAGGGGCGTGAAACACTAATTGTTTTGTAAGGCTCTCATTAGAAATCAAAATTCAGTACGACTTTTTCTGGATTTTTCCAGTAATAGACCTTTAAGCTTACCTCATCATTCGATGGTTTTTGAAATTGGTAGGTTTTTGTGTTGTTCCAACCTGACCAGCCACGACTATCCAATTTCTTGCCGTCTGAAAATAGCTCAAGTCTGTCAAGTGTTGTGTCAGAACCAACCACTTTAATGCTGATCTCATTGGCGTTGCCGCCCATGTCTATACTTGAGAAGGCTTCCTGGAACATATAAACGAACAGTTTCGAAGTGAGCTGAGTGATTTTTTCCTCAGATAAGCCCATGCCTTCAAACATTTTTAAAGTGTCTTCTTTGGACGAGTCGTCACCAAGCTCTTTACTTTTAGAGATAATTTTTTCAAACAAAGCTAGATCTTCTTCGCTCACATCCTCATCATTTTTGAAAAAGTCTTTAGGGCTTTCTTCGGATGCTCTGGTACCTTGTACTTGTATCGGGCCAATTGAAAAGCTGGCAAAGTCTGAGAGTTTAAAAGGTTTGGTCATTTCTTCGACTAAATTATTGCTGGTAAAAGCATCAAGAGACCCTTTGATGGCTAATTCACCCTGGCGATGGTAACCTGATGCAATGTCAATATCCCATTTGAAATATTTCCCGTCATCGCTGGCCTTGGGAAAGGACCCCAGTTTGAAATTATCTTCCTGTTTGCGATTTTTACGAATATCAACGCCATTGAAACTTAAGGTGTCTACTTGCAGAGATTCTTCATCAATGGCGATAAAATTTTTGCCAACTGCATATAAAGAAATAGAAGAACCACCAAAGCCACATGTCTGATTGCTGGCTTCTCTGGGAACATCACTGGCGCAGACTGTTGTGCTCGAAATATAGGTTTTTGAGCCATCTGAGTTATTTGTGTGTGGTACCACTGGACTAGCTGTTGTTGCCTGTGATGGTGTTGTTTCAACGGTGGCTTGAGTGGCGGTTGTTGCAGTGGATTCGACAGGCTTTATCGCCGCTTCTTTACTCTTTTTGTCCTCACAACCCGTCAATACCAAACACCCCAATACTGCAAGGCTAACCATTTTTTTGTTCATTGAACTGACTCCATTGTCTATTACTGAATCTATAAAACTGTGATTGATTATTAATCGATTCTGGCATTAAAGCCAGAGAAATCTATCAATTGCCTCCACGGACCTGATATCGGTAGAAAGCCTAATCCAGAGACCCGTATTCTCGATGCTGTTTGTTCTCCTTTTAAACAATTATGTTGAAATTGAGCATAGGCTCCGCTCACCTTTGCATATAAAAAACCATCAGCATAATCCAATAAAAATGTGTCGTTTCTATGGTTAATAATCTTACAATATTTGTTAAGTATGATAAATTATTTTGACTTAAATAATTAAGTATATTAAAGTTAATTGACCTGAAAAAATGATTGGTAATAAAACGACCAACGTTCTTCAGGAGAAATTGACATCAAATAGAAGCACAGTTAGATTAACTCCATATCTGAAATAAACTCATATGAAAAAATTGTTTTTAATTAAGTTGTTAGTTATTACCATTCTTTCCTGCACTTCAATCAGCTTTGCTGATAGAAATGCTTCAAGACCTTTGCTGACAAATGAGCAAAAGCTAAAAGAAATTGACGAGTTTGTTGAATTTGATAAGAAGCATAGGGCTAGAGAACAAAAAAAACTTTCAAGGTATGCAAAAGGCTTAAATCAATCTTTGGCCTCTAAGGGAGCCTGTCAAGGTGAAGAAAAATCGGTATGCGAAAACTCAAAGAAAAGCAGCCAAGAAAATATTGAACGCATAGAAAAACTACACCGTCACCTAGTTCAAGGAAGGCATGAGATATCTATCGTTTATATTAATGATAATAACTTTTCACATGTTTATTACAGCGCCAAACCACAGGGGGATTTAAGCGAGGATGAAGCAAGGCGCTATGAACTCAAGGTTTTAAACCATTATCTAGGGAGAGAGTATGAGGTTTTTGAACCCCGACTGTTTGTTGCTACAGCAGATAGGATTGGTATAGATATATATCTCACACCAGATGAACTCAGACACTTTGCTTCTGATGGAAGAATTTTTGGTCTATATGCACCTCCAGAGCAAAGTTACGAAAGCCGAAACTAATAAAACCAAAAGGCATAATCAACTTGTCGCTTTTGTCCTTAATTGAATTCATCTAGGAGGTGCGAATGACGTTTCGTAATATAGTTATACCTGCATTTTTGTTAGCTGTTCTTTTTTCTCCCTGTCGTATTAATTAAGTATATTAAATTTTATTGGCTTGAAAAAATGGTTGGTAATAAAACGACCAACATTCTTCAGGAGAAATTAACATCAAAGAGAAGCGCAGTCAGATTAACTCTATACCTGTAATAAACCCATTAAAGGACGCTTTATCCAAATGAAAAAATTGTTTTTAATTAAGTTGTTAGTTATTGCCGCTCTGACTGGTGTCACAACCAGCTTTGCAGATAGAAATACCCCTACTCCTTTGCTGACCAATGAGCAAAAACAAAAGGAAGTTGATAACCTTATCAATTACGTTGAAAAACAGCAGAAGAACATTAAAAGGCAGATTGCTCTAAAAGCCCATATGGAGAGAAGGTCAAAAAATCTCTGCATTGATACTTCAGACGAAGACTGTATTTACGAAAGAAAGGTGCACCAGCGTGAAATCAAAAACCAGCAAAATAGAGAGCAAGGAAGATACCGTATCCATATTGCTTACATTAATGACAATAGCTTTTCTCATGAATACCATTTCTTTGAACCGCCAGAAGGTTTAAGCGAATCTGCTGCAAGGGAGTATGAAAAAGAAGTTTTCCGATATTATTTAGGTGCTAACTATAAACTAAGAGAGTCAGAGTTATCATTGGTAACATCATCCGAAGTAGTTATGTATTTTTATGCTGCTATTGAAGAACTATGGAGTTTTTTATCGGATGATAGAATTACCTATATATCAACTCCTGCAAATCAAACTTTCGAAAGCCGCCCATAGAGGCATGAAGAAAAATGAAAGTCATTAAGGAAAAAGTCTAACTGGATTAGAACCCACTCAATTTTTTTATCTCAACTCAAGTTTCAAGGGGGAACAAATGATGTTCCATAGTAAAGTTGTATCTGCGTTTTTTGTCGTTGTACTTTTTTCACAATCAATACATGCCCAAACTGTCGCTATTCTGGATACCGGAATAAATAAGAATGCGTATTTACGCGTCCCTGCAACTAAAATAGTTGGAACACGTTGTTTCTCTGAGAATGATGATTCTTTGCCTGGACCCAATGGGTACATCTCCTACTACAAAGTAAGTTTATGTCCAAACGGTTCTGAAATGGATCTATCCACCTTATCTGCTATACACCCGCGAGTAGTTTATCAAGGGGAGCCAACAAACGGTGGAGATCGCTATAAGCTTGCTGGTGTTCCTTTAACTCATGGCAATTCGGTAAGTAATGCATTGCATTTATTCAACCGCCAGATAAAACACAAACCCATTCAAACCTATGGTGCGCGAGGGTCTCTACCTTTACCTTCGTTGCAGATAAATTGCGACCATGGATGGTATTTTCTTGTTGGAAATAAGGATTGTTACAGCGTGCAGGATGATGCTGGAGGCCTAAATAGAATTTATTGGGCATTAAAACATTTGGTGGAAAATGAGATCAATAACATTTCCGCTATCTCAATCTCTACAGTTATAACAGATGCCAACCTTACCCCCAGACTATGCACTAGGAATATAGCTCAAGAGTATGTAGATGCGTTATATGATAGAGGGATAGCAGTTGTAGCAGCACTAGACAACTATGATTATCCTTCAGGAAAACAGTCATGGCCCAACTGTTTAAGGAATGTAATCAATGTTGGTGGAACCGCAAGGCAAGTTGGCATTGGAATTGGCGGAAACGGCATCGACTTTTTTGCACGTGGAAACAGTGAAGGTGCTGGAGGCAAAGCCGTTTATGGAAATAGTTTTTCTTCCCCTCGCGTGGCGGGTGCGTTTGCTCTTTTGCATGAGGCAAAGCCGGATGCATCAGTATTTCGTCTATCAAATGCTTTAAAACAGGCAGGTTCTACTACTTATACTTATAAAGCGCAAAAACGTCGATATATTCAAAGTAACCAAATCGCTCAAGCTATAAATATACTGACGAACGGAACTACCAACCCACCTACCCCGAATCCAGAACCACCGACAAACCCTGACCCAACACAGCCGACGACACCAGCTGGTCAACGGGCGACCTTAGGCATTACGAGCGATACCTATTATGCAAATTTTGCCAAGTTCAGCTTTGATTTAAACGGCAACGCCTACCATGCAAGTTCACTTCCAGAAAAATCGCCAGCCAAAGCCAGTGCCAGGATCACTGATTTACGAGATATTAAACTGACATTTGACGCTCAGCTTTGTACAGGGAAAGACCCCAGCACATTGCAAGGCGTTGATATTTTTGTCAACGGCGTGAGACGTCACTATTTTCATGGTTTGAGACATACTCCGAGCGCGATGGATTGCTATAACCTTGGGTATAGAGGGTTATCGTTTATGCTCAATCGCAACTGGCTTAAGAGCGGTGAAAACACCATCGAAATGCATCGCAGAAATTACCGAGATCCATTTACCCTGGGTGCGACGAATATTCGCATGGACTACAACCCACCCGAGACCTTGAGAATTGATCAAAAAGACCCTCGCTTATACGGTCATCGTGTCGGAACAAGAAAACACCTTACGGGACTCAGGGTCGAATTTGCATCAACCAAGGACGATTTAGAGTTTTCAGCCACCGGTTTTGATATTGACTCATCAACAGAAATAGCTCTGTTTCTGAACTACAAACTCATCGGTTATCTAACCCGTGGCTCCAGCAGTCGCTACAACGCAGGTGACGTTTTCAGACTGGAAAAAGAAGACTTTGTCAGCTCTGGTATCAACACCCTGGAATTTGTGCAGACCTCATCATCAGACAGAGAAAACTGGGGTGTGGTGAATATGGAATTGACTGGAGTAAAGCCCCCGGCGATCACTGGAGCATTGATGCTGTTATTGGGTGATTAGGTGTGTTGCTTGAGTCACAACTCATCAAGAGGCAATAAGTTAAAATAGGCAATTTTGGGCTTCATCGCTATCTTTATCCTTCGCTGGGATATATTCATTGATTATATTTTTTTTACTAATTAAAAACACTTTGCCGCTTTTATCACTGGTCTTAACATACACCCTTGAGCCAATATCTAACATTTTAAATAAAACTGGGGTTGTTTTTTCGTCTTGAGTGGCCTGTGAAAAAACAATATTTTTAGATTTTTTATCTAACAGGTAGCAGGTTTTTACGCCCCCTCCGATATGGAGAGCACGCATACTTCCCTTACCTAAAAAAGATGCAATCTCGGGAGAAATAACGCTAAAAATGCTAATTACTACAGCGATAACGATAGCTAAAACTCCAAACTGTTCCTTGTGGCTGAGTTTAATAATGAAGTACCCCAAAGCGAGTATGAATACTCCTACCAGAAATATAATGATATAAGGGGCCAAACTATCATCTGGATATTCATAGTCATTCAGAGGTGTTTTTTGCATCACTAAAATCAAAAAACGCAATAACACAAAAGACCAAACTAGCATGACTGAAGCAAAGAAGGCGTTACAGAAACCTTTTATAAAAAACAGTTTCACACCTAATATTTTAGTCCGTTTCCATACATTCAAACAGGTATATGCATTGCTCAACAAGAACAAAAGGCTAAAAAATATACCTAAAACATATAAAAATAACGTTGGATCAATATTGAAAGGTTTTTGCATTGCAAACAAGACTATATAAAAGTTCAGCCAAGTTGCGGCAGTACCATGCAAACAAAAAAGCAAGAAAATATTTTTTAGGTTGACTGCCTCATATATTTCCAAAACCCTTGAACCAAAGTTCTTTTTATTGGTATTTGAAAGAATAACAAATATTGATGGAAAAAATAAAAATGCAGACAATATCGTGATAATGGCTATGCCAATAAATGCCGTTATTATTAATAACGTAGGCAAAGAACCAAACTCTATAGGGAAAGGTATCTGGTTATTATTACAGTACCAAAATAACAAAGAAAACCCAATAAGACTGCCAGTTAGTGATATAGAAGCAAAATACTTTGGCAGGCTGTCTTTAATAAATTGCAAGATATTAGAACCTGTGCCCTTTTTGTTTTCTACAACATCCATTATTTCTCCTTTTAAGCTTTAAAAGTCCCGTTTAAAATGCTTTAACAGCCAGCTATCGGTTAGAAACTATCAGTATTGATATTCAGAGTCAATTAGATTGGATTCAATGTATTGAGTGGGATATGGAGTCTATTGTGTTGGTTCTCTCAAGGAAATTTGATGAGATGGCTTTCATCAAAATTGGCGGTTAGAGATTGATAGCAATTTAACTGAACAGGAAATCAAGCCATTGGCGATGGCTAGGAAGAACTTTATGTCCTGTAAGTCAGAGGAGGTAGCCAAGTACTGTAATTGTATCAACAACTGTTGTCAGTGGGCTAACTCCCCTGCCTACTAAGGATAATTATTACAACCTAACCAGTGTCACACGACGATTTAGGCTGCGACCATCTGGCGATGCATTGTTGGCAACTGGACTTTCTTCACCGAAGCCTCTGATGGTCAATAAATTAAGCTCAACTCCATAGTCGTTTACCAATACACGCTGAACGGTGGACGCTCTGCGGTATGACAAATCGATATTGTAGTCGTTCGTTCCATCGCTATCAGTATGCCCTGCAATCATCACATTGACACCATTTAGCGACGACGATTTCAATGCCTTGGCTATCTCCGATACCTGTGCGTGCGCATTGCCATGCAGCTGATCTGAGTCTGTTCTGAAATTCACCGTAAGGTCGATTTTCTCTCCTTTGCCTTTAGATAACTCTTTGACGATTGAACTGGCTTGAATCAACGGCTCACGTTTAGCGACGATAACAGCCGTTCCGGAACTTACTCCCGTTGAAATTTCCACAGACGCTGTTTTCGCATAGTCAGCTATTCCATTACAGTCATCTGCATTCCAAACTGCAACACCTTTGTTTGTGCCTGAAAAGTCGACATTCGAGAAGTCATACTTCGAGAAACTTGAATCCGTCAAATCAACATTCACAATCAAGACATTTTGGAATTCATTGCGTCTGAAACAAGTTCCTCTAACCGTTGCATTGCTAAAATCAGTATCAACAAAGTCAGATCTCTCAAAACTGGAACCCACAATCGATACGTTCGAAAAATTTACCTGATTAAATCTGGCTCGAGTAAGGTCGACGGCAGTTAAATCTGCGCCGCTAAAATTCACATTGATTAATTGTGCGCGCGAGAAATCTGCGCCAGACAAATCTGCACCAGAAAAGTTGATACCCTCTAATATTGATCGCGAAAAATCCGCACCTTTCAGGTCATAATTACTTAAATCAAGACCGCTCAACTCGAGTCGTGAGAAATTGCCTGATTTTACTTCTATTGCATTGCCATTGTTGTCAAAGAACACCCCGTCGCTGATTAACCTCCCTGTTGTACCGGAAACGCCATCAACTGAGCCAGAGTCTTTTACCTCAACATTCGACGACCCCGAGTTAATGTCGACGTTGCCACCCTCAACATCAATCTTGTTGTTGCCAGCTTCAAGGTTGACATCACCGCCATCTACTTCAATTTTTGCCCCAGTGGTGCCGATATCAACATTACCACCTTCGACCTTAATCTGATGCTCTCCTGTACCCATTTGAACATTGCCATCTTTGTCAACTTTCAGCAATCCGCCCAAGTTAATTTCATCTGCCAACGCAGCGCTTGTTCCTGTAATAAAAGTAAGCACCTGGGTAACAAATAGTCCAATAAAAATAATCTGTTTTATCAAAATTCTCTCCTAAATTAATATTGAAACCACCTGAGGAGTCTACCTATTTCAAACTGAACGTAGGCTGAACAAAAACTCATCATCAGTGGCATCAAACAACACAAAAGGTTTACTAACGAATAACCCTTACTTGACCCTTGTCTATCTTTATTATGGCGGTATAAAAACACAAATAAACTTGATGATCAAATAACTTTTTTGCCTATGTTATACAGCAAGTTATCTCCACCGAATTGGACTAGAGAAAGCATTGAATCGTAAAACAAATTGCCATGCATCTATGCGTTTTTACCATTGGCTTTGTTTCATTTGATAGTCCTCTGGCTATTGAAATTATGACTATGGCATGACGCGTTGATCGATAATGGAATGGGATTCGTGGAGCGCTTACATTTGCCTTACGAAAGGGCATTTACCTTGACAGTGCAGAAGAAATAACCAAAGTACAACAATTAGTGAAAAGTAGTGTCCAGGTAGATAACGCACTATGGAAGGTTTAGTCGATATTCCTGGGCAAGTCCGCAGTAGCGTTCGATATTTTCCTGAAAAAAGACTAAGTCCTCTGGTTTGATATCGCGCAGTTTTTTTGCGGGACTACCGGCCCAGACTTCGCCTGTTTTGACCGTTTTTCCTGGAGTGACCAGTGCTCCTGCGGCAACCATGGCGCCTTTTTCAACCAGAGCGTCATCCATAATGCAGGCTTGCAAGCCGATAAAAGCACCGTCTTCAATGGTGCAGGCATGCAGTAGTGCGCAGTGTCCGACAGTGACATCATCACCAATATAGGTTCCCTGACCATTGCTGGACACATGGATGACGGTATTGTCTTGAATGTTGGTGCGTTTGCCAATGCGTATGTCATTGACATCACCGCGCACGGTGCAATGAAACCAGATGCCGGATTGTTCGCCGATAGTGACGTCACCGATGATATCCGCGCTGGGCGCGATAAAAGCATTGTCGGCAATTTTGGGGAGAATTCCCCGATAGGGATAGATATTG
Source organism: Arenicella sp. (assembly GCA_050633785.1). Taxonomy (GTDB): domain Bacteria; phylum Pseudomonadota; class Gammaproteobacteria; order Arenicellales; family Arenicellaceae; genus CALKZN01. The sequence goes on along the minus strand of JBOEHE010000038.1, from coordinate 20,493 downwards.
TTCATCGCGGTGCTTATATACGTTAGAATACCCCGCATTATTGATGAAGCATAAGCATATGTCCATGCAGACACCCATGTCCTGCTATCAAGCAGATTTAGCCAAAGCCGATTTTCAACATGATCCAGCGCAAGAGTTGGCTGTTGAGAATTTGCAGCGTTTATTTGATGACTTGCTCGCACAGGAGCCGGAAAAAACGGGTTGGTTATCGTCGCTTTTTTCCACTTCATCACAAGTCACACCCATCAAAGGCCTGTATTTCTGGGGCGGTGTTGGTCGCGGCAAAACCTATCTGGTGGATACCTTCTACCATTGCCTGCCCTTTACGCAGAAAAAACGCACACACTTTCATGTGTTCATGCAGCAAGTTCATGAGTCATTGAAAAAATATCGTGAACGCAAAGACCCATTGAAATTGGTTGCAGCTGAGCTTGCAGAAGATACGCGGGTGTTATGCTTTGATGAATTTGTGGTTAATGATGTCGCTGATGCTCTGATTCTGGCCAAATTAATGCAAGCTCTGTTTGCAAAGGGTGTCACGCTGGTGGCAACCTCAAATGTTGAACCAAAATGGTTATACAAAAACGGTCTGCAACGCGATTTGTTTCTACCCACTATTGATCTGATATACCAGCATACTGATGTTCTTAATATCGATGGAGGGATTGATTATCGCTTACAGTTTCTGAATAAAGCGGACATTTACTTCAGCCCACTGAGCCCTGGAGCGACCGAAGGTTTAGAATATAATTTCAAACAATTAGCGCCTGACGCTGGCAAACCGGAACATGTATTTGAAGTATTAGGTCGACCTCTGCACAGTATCTATTGGGCGGACGGTATCGTCTGGTTTGATTTTGCAGAATTGTGTGAGACGGCCCGTTCACAAAATGATTACATTGAACTAGCGCGTTGTTTTCATACCATCATTGTTGCAGATATCCCTGAATTGACGTTCACTCATGAAGATGCGGCTCGACGTCTGATCAATCTGGTGGATGTTGCGTATGAGCATAATGTTAAATTGATCATCTCAGCAGCGGCGTTGCCTGATGCGCTTTATCAGGGAAATAAAGAAGCGGTAAAGTTTGAATTTCAACGCACTGCCAGTCGTTTGCATGAAATGCAGTCCACCGACTATCTTGCACTGCCACACATCAGCTAAGCATGAGGTATTTTAGGATTGAAACAACAAGTCCCTTTTCAAGCCGTGTTTTTTACGGAATAATGAGACTTATGGGTGGAGTGAACGTTTCATAATGCAGAAGCACTATGGTCTGACAATCGTATGGTTGGCATTGGTAATTATGCTATTACTATTGCTCTATAGCTATGTGCTCAGCAATCAGACACTGTTTATTGAGGATGTGAATGCCAGACAGCAGGCTGCTGCCATGATTGAGGATACAAGTGAAGATACTATTGTGGATACATCAGATAACACGATTCAGGGCATGGTCGTATCAGCCGGTGAACCGCGTTATCAAATGTCCCGTAAAATCATAGAGCGCGAATTGGAGGCCTTAGAGCAAGGACAACTATTGCAGCAAAATGCACCCGAAGAGATTCATGATGGTGGACGTCAATTTATTACCGCCGAAAATGTATTAGACACGCCAGTATTGTTTGCTCCAGAGGTTAGTGAAGAGCTGTTTGTTAAAGTGTTACCCGAAGAACAAGCATCGGCGAATTATGATCAGGTGGTTGATGAGTTAACAGAGAACGACGTACGACCCGAGCAGCAGATTCAGGATGTTGCGGTTGATACCTCTGAGTTGAAATCGACATCAGAGGTTGTGGTTGATAGTTCCCTGGTTTTGGCAGAGCTTAGGTCAATGCCCTATACTGATATAAAATTCCTGTTCAATGAGATGACAATTTCAGTACAAGGCTTAGTAGCGATTGAAGAATCAGCTGTGTTGTTGAAACAATTTCCGCATATCCATGCGAAGATACTTAACTACACAGATTCATATGGTGATAATAATTATAATTTAGAGCTCAGCCAAAAAAGAGCTCAAACGGTTTATGAAGCTTACCTTGCAGAAGGCGTGAACCGAAAACAACTTAGCTATTCGGGGTTAGGGGAAAGCAATCCCATTGCGGGCAATGAGACCCTGGAGGGACGTCGAAAAAACCGTCGTACCGAAATTCAATTTGTTGAGGCAGATAAGCTATGAATGTGTTTAATTATCAATTGTTGTTGGCCTTGCTGGGTGCAACTGTGTTGGGTTTCCTGATTGGTTGGTTGTTTAAAAAACTGATTGTTGAGGTTAAGGAAAAATCATTAAATGAAAAAATTAACCTGCAACGCAAAACAATCGCCGATGCCAAGGTTAAGTTGAAACAAAAAAGCGTTGAGCTGAAAGCGTATGAATCACAAGCCATTCAAATGGAAAATAGTTTGACGGATGGTTTGGTTGATATAGAAATTAAATACAGCCGCTTAAAACAAAAAGAAGAAGACTTGAGAGTAAAGCTCAGTCAGTTATACACTAAAAAACAGGCTGAAATTGCAACGCTTAAAACAGAGCTGGAAATGTTTAAAGCAATGTCATCAAATAGCGGCAATTCAGCAGCTCGAACGCTGGCTGGTGAGGTGACTGAAGAAATCGAGCAGGAAATCGATGAACACCAGCAAACTATCCGTCGATTGGAAAACCAACTCAAATTGGAAACCGATGTGTATAAAAAACGCATTGAAGAGTTGGAGCAACAAGTAGAAGCTACTCACACTACCAACTTGAGTGAACAGGAGCCTGTCAGTTCAGAAAATTTAGAAAAGGCAGCATCTGACATAGTTGATGATAATGTGTGGAATTCAAATTCCAGCGAATCTGCCGATGACTTGACCAGAATTAATGGCATTGGACCTAAAATAAAAGGCTTGCTAAATGACAATGGTATAACCACCTTTCAACAGATTGCCGATTTCGATGATGCTGATATCGAACGAATTTCCCAGCGTTTGGGCAACTTTTCTGGGCGGATAGAGCGAGATGAATGGGTCAAACAGGCTCAGGATTTATCGACTTAAACAGTTGCTGGCAATTCATGATGGATAAGGTAATTCAGACATTTGAATCATGGTTGGGTTTGCCATATTTGTCGCTATTGAATGAGCCTTGGGTCAGATTTGTTCTGATACTGGCTGTTTTTGTAATTGCCGCTAAATTATTGAACTTTGTGATACATCGATCAGCTCGTTTTTTTGAGACAAAAACAGCGAATGATGTTGATGATGCTGTTTTTCAAATCATCAGAGGCCCAGTCTTCTGGGGTGTTGCCTTAGTTGGTTTACGTGTTGCATTGCTGCAATTTACCTTTGAGGACAGTCTTTCCAGAACAATAAATGCACTTATTTTATCAGCGGTTATTATTATCGTTATCGTAGGTGCTTATCGAGTGACAAAATTGTTACTCAGTGTTGTCAGTAAAGTTGGCCGGGAAGGCAGCTTTCTTCGTCCTGAAACATTGCCTTTGTTTCAAAACTTATTTCTGTTGTTGGCATTTGTTCTGGCAACATACTTTTTGTTCAATGCCTGGCAGATTGATCTGACGGCTTGGTTTGCCTCTGCAGGTATTGCTGGTGTTGCTATTGGTTTTGCGGCGAAAGACACTCTGGCAAATTTATTTTCAGGTGTGTTTATCCTGGCTGATGCACCTTACCGTGTGGGTGATACGGTGTTACTGGATTCTGGTGAACGAGGAGAGATCACTCATATTGGCTTACGCAGTACCAGAATGTTCACAACGGATCATGCTGAAATTACCATACCCAATTCGATTATGGGCAATACTAAGGTAGTTAACCAGTCCGGAGGTTTTCATAAGAAAGCTCGTATCAGAGCGCCGATTGGTGTTGCTTACGGGGAAGATATTGATCAGGTTCGACAGGTTTTGATGAAGCTAGCTCAAGACAATTCCGAGGTATGCTCAATGCCCGAACCCCGTGTGCGTTTTCGCCAGATGGGGGCATCGAGTCTGGATTTTGAACTGCTGTTCTGGATTGATAATGCACAGTTTAAAGGCAGGGTGTTAGATGCCATCAATACAGACATCTATAACACGTTCAATGAACTTGGCATTGAAATACCCTATAGTAAACAGGATGTTTATATTCGTGCAATGCCTGAGGTGGCTGTGAACGACAAGGCCGAAGGCCAGTAGACTATCTGCCAGAGCCAGAAGCGCAAGAATCGGGTGGCAACAACCTTACATATATGGACAATAGATTTTTTGCTAATTGAAAAATCAGGTCGCCCATGATGCCAGACAAATCGTATTTCAAGCATTACTCCACTGTTGCAAAAGCCATTGATTTTTTGCAGCAACACGCACATCAACAGCCGTCATTGGATACCCTGGCCAGTCATATTGGCATGAGTGCAACGCATTTTCAGCGAGTGTTCAGCCAATGGGCGGGAGTTTCCCCCAAGCGATTTCTTCAGTTCATTACCAAACAACAGGCCAAGCAACTATTGCTGGATTCGAAAAGTGTTCTGGATGCCGCGCTGGAATCTGGCTTGTCTGGGCCAAGCCGTTTACATGACTTATTGATTCAATGTGAAGCCGTTACTCCAGGCGAATACAGTTCTGGTGGTAAAGGTGTAACCATTCGCTATGGTTATGCTCAGAGCCCGTTCGGGCAATTCATTGCGGGTTTGACTGACAGGGGGTTGTGCCATTTGCAATTTCTTAACGACACGAGTGCTGCTGCCCAGGAAGAAGCTCTGGCAGAATTACGATCATCATGGCAGCAGGCACAGATGGTTGAAGACGTGCAGAGTATTGAGCAATTGTCCCAGCAGATATTTACCGATTTTGGGCAGAAAAAGCCACTGAGCTTATTATTGTGTGGCACTAACTTCCAGATAAAGGTCTGGGAAGCCTTGTTGCATATACCCGCTGGGAATGTTGCAACATACAGTGACATAGCCCGTTTGTGTCAGCAACCTAATGCACAAAGAGCGGTCGGCAGTGCTATTGGTCGAAATAATATTGCCATGTTGATTCCCTGTCATCGCGTTATTCGTGCGACAGGTGAGATTGGACAATATCGATGGGGAGACGTTCGAAAAACGGCTTTACTGACCAGAGAACTGGCCCAAAGTCACGCTTGAAGAACTGATACTGAATGCACTGATGAACAGCAAACTGTAACCATTGATAACAGTTCCCGATGGTGTTATTGACACTTCCAGGATTTTATTTTGATGCCACGTGGGTGTTCCTGATTGAACAGCCATTGGCCGCCTTGGGTCAGTTTGCTGGCGCTGTCCTTTTCTTTCCAGAGTCCATTGACAATTGAGTCGTCAGCGCAGTTTTTTTTCTGATAAAGACTGCAATACTCAAAACCTATCTGAGTGATACGATAGACTCTGGCTTTGGTCAAAAAGTTATGACAGCCAGTCAGTTTTGCTGTTTTATTGTTCATCAGAACCCGATTCTGTTGCTCTTTTTTATTCAATTTATAGAAGCGAATCATCTGGTTTTTTTCAGTTGCGGCACAACCAGCAGTGACACCGATCAACGATACGAAACTAAGGAGGAGCATCAAGGTTTTCATGGTGATAGAATAGCATGTTTTAAGGTCTTTTCGAAAAGATCTTGGCGTTGATGCGATTAATTTCAAGTAACACTCAAATTGCACTCACATAGAACCAACAGGAAAATTTTCAGGTAATTATGGCGAATAAAAAACTAGTATTGATTGATGGCTCTTCCTATCTTTTTCGTGCTTACCACGCAACGGCCAGAGCGAATATGAGCACTTCTACTGGTCAGCCAACAGGTGCTGTTCGCACTATTGTCAATATGATCAGTAAGTTGAAACAGGAACATCCTGCAGATTATTTTGCGGTGATTTTCGATGCCAAAGGCAAGACATTTCGACATGATATGTACCCGGATTACAAGGCGACCCGGCCACCAATGCCAGATGAACTGCGCAGTCAGATAGATTATGTGCATCGGATCATCCGTGCTATGGGCCTGCCATTAGTCTCTGTAACAGGTGTTGAGGCAGACGATGTTATTGGCACTTTGGCCAATCAGGGTACTGAGCAAAAAATGGATGTATTAGTGTCGACCGGAGATAAAGACATGGCTCAGTTAGTCAATGAGCATGTGCAATTGATCGATACCATGAAAAATGTGATTTATGATCGTCAGGGAGTGATCGATAAATTTGGCATTGCTCCTGAACAGATCATTGATTATCTGGCTTTGATGGGGGATAGCTCAGATAATATTCCCGGGGTGCCGAAAGTTGGACCCAAAACAGCGGTGAAATGGTTGGTTGAATATACGACTCTGGATAATCTGCTTGAACATAAACAGGATATCGGCGGTAAAGTTGGTGAAAACCTGCGTGATAATCTGGAACAGCTGGCCCTGTCAAAAGAACTGACAACCATTGCCTGTGATTTGTCACTGGAAGTGGCAATTGAGGATTTGACGGTGGCTGAACCCGATCAGGAGCAGCTGGTTGAGCTTTATACTGAGCTTGAATTTAACACCTGGCTGGAAGAAATGGGTGTTGCCAGCGATTCTGCCGAGCAAGCTCCGGCCAGTCTTGAAGCAGAGTATGAATTGATCGTGACATCAGAGCAGTTAGCACAATGGTTGCAAAAGCTTGAAGCAGCAGAGTTAATGGCTTTTGATACAGAAACCACATCTTTGAATACACTGGAAGCACAATTGGTGGGAGTGTCTTTCTCAGTTGAAGCTGGCAAAGCGGCCTATCTGCCACTGGCGCATACCGTGGGTAATGTGGAACAGCTGGATTTTGAGCAAACTCTGGCGCAGATCAAACCACTGCTGGAAAACCCTGATGTTAAGAAAGTCGGACAGAATTTAAAATATGATGCTAATGTTTTGAAAAACTATGATATCCATCTGGATGGTATTGAATTTGATACCATGCTGGAATCGTATGTACTGGATAGCGTTGGCAGCCGCCATGATATGGACTCTTTGTCGGTAAAACATCTTGGGCATAAGCCTATTTCATTTGAGTCTATTGCGGGAAAGGGCAAAAACCAGCTGACATTCGATCAGATTGAAATTGAACAAGCCGGTGAATACGCTGCTGAAGATGCTGATATAACCTTGCGTTTGCACCAATCCCTGTGGCCAAAACTGGAGCAGGAACCGACATTGCAGAAAATACTTGCAGAGATAGAAATGCCTTTACTTGAAGTGCTGGCAAAGGTTGAACGCAATGGCGTCAAAATTGATAGTGAAATGCTCTTTGTGCAAAGTCAACAACTGGCGAGCAGCATGGATCATATAGAAAGCCAGGCCTATGAGTTGGCGGGAGCGCCTTTTAATATGGCTTCTCCGAAACAGATTCAGGAAATTCTGTTCGAACAAATGCAAATTCCGGTGCTACGTAAAACTCCCAAGGGTCAGCCCTCCACTGCGGAAGATGTTTTACAGGAACTGGCTTTTGACTATGAATTACCACGTTTGATTCTTGATCACCGTGGTATGGGCAAACTCAAATCAACCTATACCGATAAATTGCCCTTGATGATCAATGAAAAAACGGGGCGGGTTCATACCTCTTATCATCAGGCTGTTGCGATAACTGGGCGCTTGTCATCAACCGACCCTAATTTGCAGAATATTCCAATAAAATCAGCAGAAGGACGACGTATCCGTCAGGCCTTTGTCGTTGATGAGGGTCATAAAATGGTTGCTGCTGATTACTCTCAGATTGAACTACGTATCATGGCGCACTTATCTGGGGATGAGGCTTTGTTGTCAGCATTTAATGCCGGGGCTGATATTCATACTGCGACTGCTGCAGAAATCATGGCTGTTGCTCCAGATGAGGTGACCTCTGAACATCGGCGTCGGGCTAAAGCCATTAATTTTGGTTTGATATATGGCATGTCAGCTTTTGGTCTGGCCAAACAATTAGGCCTCAAGCGCGGTGAAGCACAGGACTATATTGATCTGTATTTCGCACGTTATCCCGGAGTGAAGCAATATATGGACGATGTTCGTGAGAAAGCCAGAGACTTGGGCTATGTTGAGACCGTTCTGGGCCGCAGGCTGTATCTGCCTGATATTAATGGTAAAAACCACCAACGTCGCCAATACGCTGAACGCACAGCGATCAATGCACCGATGCAGGGCACAGCCGCTGATTTGATCAAATTGGCCATGATTACAATTCAAGAACAGCTTGAACAGGGTCGGTTCGCTACTAAAATGATTATGCAAGTGCATGATGAGCTAGTATTTGAAGTGCCTGATGCAGAGATGGAACAAATTAAGCCATTGATAATTGATGCTATGCAAAATGTTGCTTCGCTGCGAGTGCCTTTGATTGTTGATGTTGGTATCGGCACAAACTGGGATGAGGCTCATTAGGGTCTATTTATCGTGTGTACAAGCCCTGGGCTAAACGAGCCATGGTCTTTCGCACTTAACTTTCCATCTGACAGTAGTATTGTGAGAGTTCTGGCTCATGGTGACTGTAATAGTGCCTTTGTCAGATCACTCATAAAGTTCAAAGGTGAAAAGGTCATCGGCTGGGTTTGTACGAACTATGACTGTGTCGGTGTAATATGCTGGTTTATTAAAAAGTCGATTACTGATAGTAAATCTTTAAATGGGTCGGAGTCTTAGTTGCTTTATAGTGAAAGGATGTGCCACTGGAATGATATTGGATACAGATTCCAGGTGTTTAGTCACAACTCTATGGGGCCTAAGCTGCTGTATTCCTAGCGATAATATGGTTAAATAGCGCTCATATTCAGCTCCTCAAAAAAAACGTTCTTGATAATGAAATCAGCACTATTGTTTCACCCTTTAAAGCTTCGGAAGATTATTAGCTGCACAATGCTTTTTTTGTGCATAAACTCCCCTGCCTCAGCTGCAGCATTGAGTGAGTTAGTTGATACCAAGCCAAGTATTGCTTTGCAGCAGATCAACCAACAGTTGGAACAAACGCCCAATGATGAGAGCAGTCTGTTTCTGCGGGCCAGAGCGCTTAACAATGTTGGTCAGACGGCGCAGGCGATTGATATTTATCAACAGCTGATAAAACGTTTTCCTGACCAACCAGAGGCGTATACTAATTTGTCAGCTATCTATGCCAAACAAGGAAAGTTGCAACAATCTAAAGAAATCCTGGTCTCGGGTTTGCTGGCGCATGAAGGTTTCTCTAATTTATATAAAAGCCTGCAAACGGTTAACGGACAACTCGCTGCTCAAGCCTATCAACGAGCGTTGAATAAAGAGGCTGATACCAAGCCGGTCAAACTGGCTCAGGCATCTAACCTGACAGTTGCGCAGCCTATTGTCAAAGAAGTGATTAAAGAAGTGCAGGTTGAAGTGATCAAAGAAGTACCTGTGGAAGTGGTCAAAGAGGTTGAAGTTGTCAAGGAAGTGATTAAAGAAGTTCCTGTAGAAGTGATTAAAGAAGTGCCGGTTGAGGTGGTAAAGGAAGTGATTCGCGAGGTTCCAGTCCCTGCAACTACAGTTGCCGTGAATTCAACCACGCCATCTGTTGATGAGAAGGCCATCAAGGCTGTTGATGTCTTGAGAGATCAGGTTCTGGGATGGGCTAAAGCATGGTCTGATCAGGATGTAGCAGCTTATGTTGCCTATTATAAATCGAACTACTCTCCGAGTGGATCAGGCTTTAGTCATCGGCAGTGGGTGGCGGATAGAGACAAGAAACTGACCAATAAAAAGTTCATTGCCGTTTCGGTTAAAGGTTTTGAACAGAAGAAGATAAATGATAGTTCAACTATTGAAGTAAGTTTTGATCAGACTTACCGGTCTAATACCGTGTCAGATACTATCCGTAAACAATTGACCTTTGAAAAAGAAGGTGGTCAATGGAAAATAATACGTGAGCAAGTAATCGGGCGTTGATAATTTGAGAGAGCTGATGATGGTTAAAAAAAGAGTACTCATTCTTGTTGTTTGTTTGCAATTTATTGCCGGTTCTGGAGGCATTTTCGCACAAAATAATGTCACAACATCTGGTGAAATCTATGAGCAGGAGTTGCTGGCAATTGTAGCGCTGATTGAACAAGGTGAGCTTGATCATGCCCTTAATAAAACTGAAAAAATCATCAAACGCTATGATAGTAGCCGCATAGCTTATGTCTTGAAAGCAGATATCCTGCGAGCGATGAACGGTGAGTTGCCGCAGTTCGCTGCTGGCCTTGACTCAGAAACCAGACAGTATAAAGATTTCCGGCATGAGCTGAGCAACCGTTTCAGCAGTCAGCAAGACACAACCCGCAGTCAATACCATAATTTATTGCCAGCCAGTGTGCTGGATATGGGAGAGCATAAGTATTTATTGCTGGCCGAAATGTCCACAGGGCGTTTTTTCATGTTTGAAAATAAACTGGGGCAACCGGAGTTGGTCAAAGATTATTACATGAGCATAGGCAAGGCGGGTTTTGGTAAACAGGTCGAAGGAGATAATAAAACTCCGGTTGGCCTTTATCATGTGACCCGTGAAATTGACGGCAGCACTCTGCCTGATTTGTATGGCAGTGGTGCTTTTCCGGTTAACTACCCTAATCGTGTTGATCGTTGGCGCAAACGAACTGGTTATGGTATCTGGCTACATGGCACTCCTTCTGATACTTACAGTCGTGCACCGTTGGCCAGCGAGGGATGCTTTGTCCTGAGCAATGATGACTATGATGATGTCGCACCTTTGATTCGCAGTGCTGAAAAGCCCCCTGTTCTGTTAGTTGAGACCGTTGAATGGTTGACGCCAGATCAGCATCAACAGCGTAAACAGACGTACCTTGGCATATTAAACAAGTGGGCCGAGGACTGGGAAAGTCTCGATGTAGAGCGCTATCTGAGCCACTATAATGCTGACAGCTTTAATTTTGGAAAGGACAACTTTTCTGAATGGTCAGAGCGAAAGCGCCAGGTTGGTCGTGGTAAAGAATTTATTCAACTGGCTATCAATGTGAATGGTTTATTTATTTACCCCGGTGAAGAAGATATGTTTATGGTTGATTTCAAACAAAGCTACATGAGTAATAACTATCAATCACAAAGTCAGAAGCAGCAGTATTGGAAAAAGGATTCTACTGGGAATTGGAAGATTATCTTTGAAGGGTAACCATGCCTTGCTAAAAAGATGAGATTTCAGTAGAAATACTGTCAAAGATAAGGAAAAAGATACGCTTAACTTTTACTCTTCGCTGAACTGCCCTTTCAACCAGCGGATCATATCTGACCAGATGGAATTCACTTCATAAGGCTTGGGCATGACAGAAGCGTGTGGTAACTCCAGTGTAAGCACAGGGATATTTCTATCTATGCCTGCATAATTGCCCAGAGAGCCGGGATAAGTGCCCAGTAGGTTGAGTTGCAGGCGCCCGAACTTTTTTGGTGCATCGGTCAGGTCACCAGAATCAAAGTCCAGGATGCCATAAGGCGCATGAACACTGACAATTGCATCAGGCTTGAAGCTGGCTATTTCATGCATCAACCAACGAACCTCGGGTTCACTGGCCGGTTTAATGCCGGGGTTTTTCCTGGGATCTCGCTGGATCTTTTTCCAACGCTCCAATGATTGTTTGTGCCAGTCAGGCGTGGGTAAATTACGGTTTAAATCGACGCCATTGGCATTTGGTCGAGTGGCAGAGCGTATAAGGGCCCCATCGGGATTCATCACGGGTGCAATATGCCAGTGGAATAAGCCCGAATGATAACGTTTAAGAATGTCTATCCATTTGAAAACGACACTTATGGATGTCAGCTCGTCCCCGTGGGTGCCACCGATGACAAGAATTTTAGCCAGAGGGCGTCGTGAAGTGAGCTCTGGAAATTCTGTCAGAAGTATTGGAGTGCCTAAAGCTGATTCAAAAGAGGTTAAGCGCAAATTGCTCGCCATGCACTCTTTGAGGCTTACACTTGCCAGCTTGTTCGAGATTTTCTGGCAGGTCTCTTGTATTTGTTTTTGTTCTTCGGGATTTGTTGCGCTTTGATAATCAATAACGGGGTTAGCATTCAGAATGTTACTCAACAGATCTGGATAGGGTTGCCTGCTTTGGGAGTCTGGGTCAGCGAATGGGCTATCCAGTTCTTTTATGGCATCGTTCTTTGCGTTTGCATCTGCCTGCTCTTGGGTTTCTTCTTTAGTTTCAGGTTCTTGGGCTGGAGCAACAGGGATTGGCTGCTCTATTTGTCCCGAGTCAGTGGCAACCTCGTTTGTTTTGATTGGAGAGGCTTCTTCGTTTATGGCAATGGTTTGCGTACTGAGTTCAGTTTTCTCTGTTGTCTCACTTGCCCTGACAGGTTTTCTGTTTTGTTGTTCTGAGCAGGCAGTGATAGCCACGCAGATTCCTGCAATGAAAACAAAGGATGATTTGACACGCCAGTTCGCGGTCATTTTAGAACAAAGTTGCATAGCCGAATGCTATCAGTCCATTAAACAATGTGGAAGTGAAGGCTTGGTTAATTTTGACTTTCTTGTCAGTAAAAGCGCTTATAACGGCTTTAAATAATGATAAGGATCCGGGGCGAAGCAAATAGTATCTATAAATAGACACTCACGGGGATGTCGTTTGGGTCTGCTCCGCCCCAGACATTCGAGAACAATTGAATTATGCAGTATTAAGCGTGAAGAAAAAATGATTTTAGGCTGGATTTAACGCTTGTTAACAAATCATCGGTTTTATTCCTGCTGAGCTTCACTTTCTGTCACATTTGCAGTGTCCAGCCAGTCGCAGATGACCGTGCGGCAGTCTGCCAGTCCCATACCGCTATTGGCGGAGAATAATTGAATAGAGCCTTCAATATTCATAGATTCAAGCTGTTTTACTACATCTAGAAGCACATTTTTAGCTGCACCTGGTTTCAACTTGTCTGATTTATTCAGCAGAATGTGGACTGGCAGCCCAGCTTGCTGCGACCAGGCTAACATTTTCTGATCCAAGTCGGTTAGTGGGTGGCGCACATCCATGAGTTGGATGAGGCCAACAAGAGACTGGCGTTCCCTCAGGTATTGGCTGATAAATTTTTCCCATTCCTTGCGTACTGCTAAAGGCACTTTTGCAAAACCATAACCGGGCAAATCAACCAGTCGTTGGGTGTCAGAAACAGAAAAAAAGTTTATCTCCTGGGTTCGGCCGGGAGTTTTACTGGTTCGGGCAATTTTCTTACGTTGCAGAATTTTATTTAAAGCACTTGATTTACCAACATTTGAGCGGCCAGCGAAGGCGATTTCAGTGCCTGAGTCGTTGGGGCATTGAGTTATTTTTGCAGCTCCCAGCATGAACTGTGGGTTGCCAAGTATTTTCGGTAAGGGAGGGTTATTCGACATCGTTTATCTGGGATTTATTTCGGTTTTTAAAGTGCCAACATTGATGGCAGCGACACAGTGTAACATTGTTATTCTGCACCTTATATAAATTTGATTTTTCAGTGTCTTGTCTGTTAACTTTCATAAAGAATTCGCGCCTTTATTGGATATTGAGCAGATATTAGCATTTTACTATTGTCGGTCTCTCAGTGACATGATATAAGACGCCCAGATTATATTTTATACGGCTGTTGTATGCAGTCGTGGTTTATTCCAAATTGGTATAAATAGAGATGGCTGAGCTGCTGGAGACTCGATGAGAATGTTTAAAAAACTGTCTACAATTCGCCTATTGGCAACATTGGTAATTATGGCCCCAGTGGGCTTTGTTTCAACCACTGCAATGGCTTCAGGAGATGCTGCTGCTGGTAAAGAAAAGTCAGTGACGTGTGCAGCATGTCACGGTACTGAAGGCATCAGTGCCATTCCAGCTAACCCTAATTTAGCGGGTCAGGTACCTGGTTATATCGCGGACCAATTGGCAGCGTTCAAATCAGGTGAGCGTAGCAACGGTGTCATGCTAGGCATGGCAGCACCTTTGTCTGAACAGGATATGGCAGATCTGGATGCTTATTATGTGTCTCTGGAGCCTAAAACAGGAAACATCACTGAAGCTGAAAAAGAGTTGGCATTAGAAGGCGAAAAAATCTATAGAGGTGGCTTTGCAAAGCGCAGTATTGCAGCATGTATGAGTTGCCACGGCCCAAGTGGACACGGTATTCCAAAACATTACCCACGCGTTTCAGGACAGCATAAAGGCTATCTGGAGACACAATTGTTGGCGTTCAAAAAAGGTGAGCGTAAGGGATACAACAACATAATGTCGGAGATTTCTTTTAGTTTGTCTGAACAACAAATCACTGCATTGGCGTTGTATATGTCAGGATTGAAGTAGAAACAAGACGAAGGGTTCAATTAAAAAGCGGCTGTTTAAGCCGCTTTTTTTATGCCTGCCTTTTACTGTGTTTGGATTGTTATGACCAGTTGCCTTGTTGTGATTGGGGTGATATGAGTTTTGTCAGGTCGCTGAGGAACTTTTGTTGTTTTTCTGTTGGAGTTTGGTCCACATGAATCACTCTAGCGACTAGTTCAGTTGTCATCTTCAACTGATCAGTAGAGAATTTTTCGATGCTCGGCTTGAGAAACTTACTTATATTACCAGCTACATCATCTTCGTCCTTAATTAGAAAACTGGATGAAGCCAATAGTTCAACGGCATTGTTTTTGTCTATTTCAAATTCACTTTCGAACAGTTGCAGTAATAACTCCTTATGCTCCCGAGTTATATCTCCAGAACACTTGGCTGCGACATACATCAACCCTGCCACTGCTTCCATCGGTGAATCTAATAAAAAAGCGGGGTTGGCTGACACTTTCTTTTTCCATTGATTCCTTCGGTACCAAGAGAACGGGTTTAACCAGCCAATATCGATTCCGGCATCAGACAAACGTCTGACAAGAATAAGAATGGTAACCACAGCCCCTAGAACCGCTAACACTATATGCATAATACTCTCCTTTTACTGAGTTCCTTGAACATTATTATTGAACTGTAGTAATAACCGTTGATTAAATCAAATCACTTTATTGTGAATACACTGAATACTGTTGGATGAAATTCTCTTTATTTGCTATTTGATGGAGTAGAACGTCGCCCGCGCAGCACTATCAATATCATTACTCCTGAAATAAACAGCAATATAAAAAATACATTATTCTTCCACCATGGTTTTGTGGCTGATGTTTCGATTGGTTTTTCGGGTATGATTATTGGCTCTGGCTCTTGTATAAAACTATTTAATGCTGTTGAGCGCAGTGATGCTGAAGCCAGAAGTTGCGGGGTTTGTGGTAATTCACGTAACAGTCGATTCTCTTCAACAAAGTTTTTGGTGTAAGTATAGATTTCTTCAAGGTTGATGATGCTATCCTGGTTATTATCAGCTTGTCCCTCTAGTGCTTTGAGTAAGCCAAAGGTGAATAAACCCTGCTCAGCGGGAGGGTATTCCTGTGATTGTTCGTCACCTGTTGAAGCAGATAATAAGCCAAAAGAAACGGCAGCAGAGCGTTTAGCCAATGACCCAAAGTCAAAGTTACCTTTTATTTTTTGTGCTTCACAAGTATCAACAATCAACATTCTGCGCCCGGTGGAATTACGCATGCCTTCGAAAAAGCTGTCCCAACGTATCAATGAAGGGGCATCACGCTTATCATTTTGCATAACACCAACCAGATCTTCAAGCTTGCCATCACTGGGTACCATAAAATAGTCCCCTGCTTTATTGCTGATGCCATGAGCTGCTATATAGAGAATGACAGTGTCGTGTGTGCCTGATTGTTGTAAAAAAGATAAAGCGGACAATATATTGTTTTTGGTTGGTTGTTCTCCCTGCAGATCACTCAAGACCTTTATATGGGTATTTTGAAATTGATTTTTTGATGAATTCAGAAGATCAGCAATAGCAACTGCATCTTGGGCAGCATAGTTCAGATTATTTTGTGGCATTAAAGACAGCTCATTGACGCCAATGGCCAGCAAATATAAGTCGCCTTTCTTAAGGGGGTTGACGGCTTTTGACTCAACAAAAAGGTTAGCAACTTGAAACGAGCTTTGGGTTAATGTCTCTACTCGAATGTTATTTTCTGTCGCATTCAAAGGCACTTCGTGTTCACGAATAAAAGCAGATTGTTCTGTATCTGATAACAGGCGTTCATTAAAAGGTGTCACCGGTAAATCGTTGACGAATACCGTGTATTGCTCAATTGGCAGTTGTCTTTTGTTGGATTCAATGCGAATGCGAGCTGTACCTTGATCTGTGACTTCCAGCAAAGACAGCGCGAGCTTTGGTGGAGCCAAGGTGCGCATTTTTTGTGTTCTGAATTTTTCAAATTGACGACTGTTGTTCCAGATGCCTTTGCTATCGAAATAATCCTGCACTATATCAGGCCGATACAGTAAGCGCTCGAATTGCCAGGCTGAATAAAACTCAGCCGTCTCAGTGGCGCTGTTATTGAGCTGCCAGCCGATATATTTGTCACCATCAGGGGAGGCAATAAAAAAACCTGGAGGGGTCCAGGCAACCCAGTCTATTTCATTTTTGTGGGCGAAAAGTGCAAAAAACTCTTCTCCGTCACTGGCACGGTACCAACGAATACTGCCATCCTGAAGACCGGCAACAATGGTTTTTCCATCTTGGCTGATATTGACTGAAGCAGCACCCGCCTGGGTAAATTGAGACCAGATTAACTGTCCATTTTTATGATATAGGCGCAGTTCACTATCCAAAGCTAATGCAAAGAATTCGCGGGTTGGCGAGATGGCAAATGCATTACTTTCCTGGTGGGGGTAAAGAGAAAATGGCTTTCCATTGTAGCTTGGGTTTTTACTGAAGTGCCAGTTTTCGATACGCATGCCTTTTGCTTGATGCAAAGGTTTCAAAAAACCAGGCTGTGGTTTTGAACTGACTGATATTGATCTGTCTGGTATTGAAAAATGCTGGAATCGAGTTCCTGCATTGTCAAGTGCAAAGCTGATTGCACTGGCATCTGCAGATACATAAAGAAATTGATCTCGTTCATAGTGAGACACGATGGGAGGTGCTTTGTAAAACGCAATATCGCCGTTCGAATTGATTTTTCCAATAGCATGTTCCAGAGAGCTATAGGTAACACTGCCATCCGCTAGTGCTAATAAACGAAAAATACGTTCATTACTCAGCGGGAACATCTCTGGTATTTTAGAACCTTGCATATCCCAGCGGACTAACTGTTTTTTTCCTGCAAGTTCCAAGTCTCCTGCGGCTAAAACGTAACGTCCATCAGCAGACCAGGTGGCTTGTGGCATGACCGTGTCTGGTAGACCACTGGTGTCTAATTCTTCTATGAGTTCAAAGTTTTCGCCGTCAACAATGACGATGCGTTGTTGATCAAAAAAAGACAGCAACAGTTTAGAGCTGTCAGGTGACCAATGCACAGAGCCGACCTGATGGTCTTTCCACAGCTCGATGGCAGCGATATTACCCAGATCATAATCATAGACATAAAATTTGTTATCAAAGCACTGCACGACCAATTTATTATTACTGCCAAAATGGATGCGGTAGCTGTTGGCCCGACAAAGTTCGCTGGAGGCAACTTGATTGAAGTCAGCGCTAGCATTGGGTGAGCTGTACATTAAGGTAGTGCCGTCAATTAATGCAACGGCCAGGCGCTGTTCATCCTGGGAAAAGTCCATAGCGGTGATACGTTCGTGAATGCCCGTAATACGGTCAATCATCTGCATGGTATCGATGTTAAACACATAGATCGACATGGATTTATCCCAGCTGTAGCCTGTCCAGCCACCGATGACCAGAAGCCTTGCCTGCGGTGCGATTGCCAGAGCGTAGAGTTCACCTTCCTTGCGCTCGTTCATCGGCACCCGTTTGGTGCGAATCAGCCTGCCAGTGTCCTGATCCCAGAAACGGATGGTTCGATCATCTGAGACTGATACGATTTGTCGTGTGTTGCTGTCAATGGCAAGATCTACAGGGCGATCAATATGGGCTCCCACCTCAATACGTGGAAATGGCAGAGGTGGAGGCCCTTCAGCTGTTTGTGCCCATGTGTCGAGGCTGAAAAAACTGAAAAAAATAAAACAATAGATCAGTTGTTTGAACATATAAGCCTATTCTTGTCTTGAACTTAAAAACAGTTCTTGAATACATCTTCGCCACTAGTGCCATCACCCCGACCCATATCAGCAATTTCAGCGGCACTGCGGATACCTGATTTTAGCCAGGCAAGATGCCCATCAGAGCAACTACCACTTTTATCCTCAGTGGTGCTCACAACAAGATCCTTGGTTGGTTCATTCTCAAGAGTTTGTGTTTGCTCAGAAGAGTCAATAATGTCCTGCCTCGGGCTGTTTTGAGGTAAGGCCGGGTTATTATTAGATGGCATATTCGTTGCAATCTGCGATCCCGGAGCTGCTGGGGGTTGAGTATTAACCGGAGGTGTAGTCGTTGGCGGCACTGTCACAGGAGGTTGCACAACAACTGGAGGTCTGGGCGCTGTCACAGGAGCTGTTATGCGCTCTCCTTCGATGATCGGAGTTGTTGGCGCCGAAGGAGGGGGGGCGTTGAAGATTAAATCAGTCTGATGATCCAGTGGGGGAGCCACGGTCATACTGTCACCATTGGTATATTGCGCTGGATTGCCGACGTAGTTAAGGTTAAGGGTAAGATCCTGAGTAATAATATCATAGCGCTCTTCTGTGGCTCGAAGCCAGGCCGTGTAATCAAAATCAGGGTCAGATAGTAGAGCGCTGCCAGGTTCAAAATTGGGGTCAGGCAAATGATAATCGATGTGTCTTGCTGATGTATCGCCATAGTATGCCAGCCCATACCCACTTAGATCAAAATAACCAGAGTCAAAAGTCATTTGATCGCTGTAAATATTGAATTCGAATTCCGGTGTGCTCCCATTGAAACCGCTTGCTGGAACCAACGTAATTGGTGGGAACTTAAAATCTCCAACAATCACCCCGTCATAATTAACACCGACCTTGATTCTTGAAGATGTTACGGAGTTCACATAAATAGAGTTAGCTAATACATTGAACTGTCCTGACCTGTGGGTAGAGAAGCTTTCCGTAATCAGATTACCAAAACTGTCTCTAAGAGGTTCTCCATTGTTATCTCTTTGGATGACTACAGATTCTGTCGTTTTAACCAAATTGATATCACCGTTGGAGATAAAATTACCCTGGGTTGACAGTGCGCTTAAACTTCCACCTAATGTTGTGATATTTCCAACTGAGATATTACCTTGTGCTGTTAGCCGTATCGACCCTCCATTAGTGATAATATCCTGGGTTGTCACAGCACCATTACTGGCTGACAAAGATAGAAACCCCCCGTTTGTTTGCAATGTTGAGTTTGCGGCGTTGGTTGATGATGGATTTACAATGATATCGCCATTGTTAGAAATAAGTTCAATAGCACGTGATCGTTGCGCAAAAGAGATTGGGGAGTTAACTACATCAAAACTCAAATCGTTTTCGGTTCTAATTTGCAGGCCGATATCACCCAGTTGTTGCAATTGATCCATTCCCAATTGATTGTTTGCACCAGCAGAATCTTGCCGATCTTTGATGTTGAGACTGTCTGTCGCGATATAGACAACGCCGCTATTGTGCCTGTTTGCACTGTTTGCTTGCACATTGATATTGCCCGAGTAGCTCAAAGCGCCTCGGGTGGCTATAGTCACATTGCCTGCATTGCTATCGCCCGCGCCTTGAGCATTAATATCGCCATGAAAGTTGGTGTTTGTCTGCGAACTGATATAGATATCACCTCCACTACCTTGTGTATTAGCATTGGCGTTGATCTGTGCACCCTGCTCAATCGTGATGCTGTCAGCGAGGTCACTGCTGCCCCCAGTTGCGTCCCCAAGAGCGATATTACCGCCGCCGGAATCATTGACTGAGGCAGCTGTTCCTGAAGCGTCCAATACAGATGAACTGCTTAGGGTAATAGTATTGCTTGATACGACAATGTCGCCGCCTTTACTGTCCGTTGAGCTACTATCCAGTTTGCCATCAACCTGAACATTGCCTTGATCACCTGATGCTAAAACGATATCACCGCCATCTGTGTCAAGAGCGGCGTTGTCAGCGATTGTGATTGAAATTGAGTCTGTTGCAGCGCCTGCGGCTTCAATGTTCGGTGCAGGAGCAGGTTCCTGGGCTGCAATCGCAGCTACAGGTGTTTTTACAGAGACTATAGCTGATGGTTTCTGGGGTTTGATTGCTGTAGGTGTAGTTAGCGATGATTCTGTAGCAGCAATACTGCTTTGTTCTGGTATTGGTTGCCTTGTTGTTGCAATCACAGTTGGTTCAATAGAGGCAACTGAGGTTTCTATGGGCAAACCTGATGAGTCAGAAGTAATAGTTTGAGTGGTAGGTTTTGGTTCTGACTCTGTTGATGTTGCCGGGGGTGATGGTGTCTGCTTGACAGGGACATCCCATTTGGAGATAAAGACCCCACCACCATTGGTGGTAATGCTGGTATTGACCGTCACCGAATTACCGGCCTTCAGATTCACATCCAGCTCCCCGGAAGTTGATGTAATCGGTGCATTCACACTCA
>JBOEHE010000037.1:0-34760 GCA_050633785.1 Arenicella sp. | reverse complement strand
TGATGATCAACATCACCAATTGCGGGGTTGACTGAAAAACCGATTCAATGCCAACAATCAGGTCATTGACTACTGTTCGCAGGGGTTGCATCGACTCACGATGTTCAATCGCCCAGGCTTTAATCCCGTTTGCCCAGTCGCCAATGCCTGAATCGACACTGTAAAACGGGTTTAACAACTCAAATTCTTTTTCTTTTGCTGACATAGCTTGTTACTTCCAATTCAATTTTAAAAATAATGACATTAGGAGATTCATTCTTTATTCCTGCCATTGCCCCTGAATCCCTCTGAGTAAACTTCTTTTGGTGACAACACCAACAACATCATTATTTTGTTGAATAGCAATTGGCTGATCAGACTCAAGAGAAATATCGACTAAGGCACTTAAGCTATCATCATGAGAAGCGGTTAAACAATTAGCTATATCAAATGAAGGGTTCTCCGATTGATAAGCGTCAACAGATTTCATAACTCTGGCAGCCGTCACCAGATTCAAATTAGAAATCCCAGCCACAAAATCAGCCACATAATCATCGACTGGTTGTGTCACTATTTCCTCCGGTGTGCCGATTTGAACCAGCTCACCGTCTTTCATAATGGCTATTCGGTCACCAATACGTATGGCCTCATCCAGGTCATGAGTGATGAACAATGTCGTTTTCTTCATCTTGGATGCCAGCTCCATAAATTGATCTTGAAGCTGCTTTCTAATTAAGGGATCCAACGCTGAAAAAGGCTCATCCATCAATAGAATATCCGGGTCTGCCACGATAGCTCGGGCCAGACCAACACGTTGCTGCATCCCTCCTGACAGTTCATCCGGGTACTTCGTCTCCCAACCTTGCAAGTCAACTTCGGTCAAGGCTTTTTGAGCCACGGCATAACGTTCTTTTTTTGAGATTCCTCTGACTTCCAATGAAAAAGCCACGTTGTCCAGAACAGTACGATGTGGCATTAACGCCATATTCTGAAAAACCATGCCAATCTTAGAAGCTCGCAATTCTCTAAGTTCTCTGGAATTTAAATCACCAACGCTTTTACCATCTATCAAAATCTTGCCAAATGTGGGCTCGATTAAACGATTGATGTGTCGAATCAAGGTCGATTTGCCAGAACCTGACAAACCCATGATGCAAAAAATTTCCCCTCTGGACACTGAGAAACTGGCGTCAGAGACGCCAACAACACAATCAAACTGCTGCTGGACTTCCAACTTGCTCAAACTATTCTGCTGTACAGCTTTCATCGCTGTTACTGCCTGTTCTCCAAATATTTTCCAAATATTCTGGCACTCGATTACTGGCTTATCTATTTCTGTCATTCCTGATACTTCACTGAAGGTTAGTTGTAATGGTCACTATAAACTTAGACTAAAAATAAAATTATTCAGTCACTTTTTTCTTTATCGTTGTGCAATACCAATCGACGAACTGGCAAACACCGTTCTCCGTGATATCTGAAAATGGTCCAGGGACATAGTAGGGCGAGCCAACCCCAGAAAAAGCATTTTCAACCAGATTGCGATCCTGCTCGTTAGTTGCTACCCACACTTTGATCAAGTTTTCCAAATCATAGTCGACACCTTCCACAGCATCTTTGGAAACCAGCCACTTGGTCGTCAACAGAGTTTCCCCGGAACTTATTGGTAACATTCTGAAACTCAGGCAGTAATCGCCCAGGAAATGGTTCCAGGTTGAAGGGTAATTGAAATACAGCAGCGCTCCAATATTGTCGACTCCGGATTTATCCAGACGCTTATTCACTGCTGGTTTGCCATCCATTGTGTAACTGACGGCTTGTCCTGACAATGGAATTCTTGTGATGCGATATTGGCCATCATCGGCCATTACCAGACGACTGGGCATACCACCCTCTTCACATTGATCCCAAAAAGCAACCAACTCTGGATCTTCACTACCTGCAATACCAGCAACAGCCAGATTCTCAACAAAGGAATTCAGTAATTCAGGGTGATTACTATCACAGTGGTAACATTCTCGATTATTTTCAAAGACCAGCTTCCAATTGCCTTTTTCAACAATATTGGATTCATAGGCAACTTTACAGTTCTCTAAATTATGTGGCTTAACAAACGGGGCCAGATCTTTTTTAAATGCACTGAGATCAGGAGCCTCTTCCGCCACACAGATAAAGATATAGGTGTTAACAACCTCACATTTCACTGGCCTGAGTTGATGTTTTTCCTTTTCAAAACTACCCCCCATATGACCTGCAAACAACAAGTTTCCATCAAGACCATAGGTCCACTTATGATAAGGACACACCAATTTTACAGCACTGCCTTTTGCCTCAGAACAAAGGCGTGAACCACGATGCCGACAGACATTATGAAACGCCTGCACTTGATTATCTTTACCCCGGATAACAACAATCGGGTATTCCCCTAATTGCAGTGTCAGATAATTCCCCTTGTTTTCTATCTCAAAGGTGTGACCAGCAAAAACCCACTCCTTATACCAGATATGTTCCAGGTCTTCTTGATACACCGCTTCTTCAGTGTACAAAGGACCACTTAATGCATGACGAGACATTCGTTGTTCTACCAACTCTAACGCTCTTGATTTATCTGTCATCGTTCAACTCTCCAGAGATAACTTGTTTACATCTTTAATTGTTTTTTTGTTGTTTATTACTGGTGGCATTAGCATACTCTGTTTGCATCAGGGCACAGCATGTATAAGTAAAACTCATAACGTGCATAAGTAAATTTAACACCATTCAAACCACCGCCGTAGGCCTTGCTATTACAAGGTTTTTTCTATTTCAAGGCCTTAGCACTAATGAAAAACACATGCGTAGTTCAACTAAAATCAGTATATTTATGGCCTATAAATGGGTAAAGCGACATTTTTTGCCGAGAATTGAATACTTGAAGTTATGGCTAAACACACTGAACCGGATCAAATTCTGGTAAAAATCCCCTCATTGACCGCAGTGAAAGCCTTCGTAGCGGCTGCCAAATATGAGAATTTCACCCGGGCTGCTGAAGCACTTTGCGTAACTCAGGCGGCTGTAAGTCGCCAGATTCGTGAATTGGAGGCATCCTTGAGCGTCAAGTTGTTCAAGCGCACCGGCCGAGCTGTGGAGTTAACTGATGCCGGAAAGATTTTTTATGATGCCTCATACCTGTCTTTCGTCAATATCACACAGGCAGCGCAACGCATCAAAAACACCAGCAAGCGCAAACAGGAACTGACTATTTGCTGTTCCCCGGCTTTCTCCTCGTTCTGGCTGTCTAACCGTCTGCATAGCTTTTTCTCCAGCAACCCCGACATTGATATCAATGTGGTTACCACGAACAACTTCCTGAAACTGGAACCCGGTATCTACCCTGATGCATTTATCAACAAAGCCAGTGACCCCAGAAAAGGCTATCACTCCATTGCTTTGTTTTATGACCTGATCTATCCCGTTTGCTCTCCCAAATACCTCCAGGAAAATCAAAACATCACCGATCTGGAAGGTCTCAAAGAAGCCACATTGCTAAACTTGAGCCCCTATGGCAGATCACAGGTAGCAGAACATGTTGACTGGGGCGTCTGGTTCGCCTGCCATGACACCAACATTGACCTTGAAGGCGGCAGGCATATATTCAATGCCAACGATTATAATATGCTGATTCAAATGGCCCTGCATCACCAAGGGGTCTGCCTGGGCTGGCATCAACTGGTTCATCCTATGGTTGAACAGGGCCTGCTAATTCGTACCGGAGATAGCGAAACAACTTTTAAGGAAAAACTGCATTACATCACCTATGCCGAGAGCAAGCAGGACAATGAAGCTCTGCAACGGTTTCTGGAATGGTTTTTGATCAATGTACGTAAAGAGCAGACCTGCGTTATTTAACAGCCCTGCTAGCACGTAGTTTTATCCCAAGTGCAAGCTGCAAGCCGAATTCGGAGTCAATAATTCAGTATCAATAGGCTCTCATAACGTCACGTTATAAAAACCATGGAAAAAAGGTTGATTGCGAAACCATCGCCATCCTCACTATCATGAATGAGCAGGTCTGAATGTAAAAGACCGTTTTTCTGATTATTTCCAGCAGGCAAAACTGAAGGGAAATAGTCACTATTGATAATAATATGTTTAGGTGAATTAAATGCGCTTCCAAGGAATTTACGTGCCCGTAATAACTCCCTTTAAAGAGGATTACAGCATAGATTATGATGCTTTTGCAGCTCAGGTGACGTTTCTGCAGGATTCCGGTGTTCATGGCTTAATGGTTGGCGGAACAACCGGGGAATATTATGTAGAAACCCATAAAGAACGAGTAGAGTTGTTGAAAGTTGCCAGACAGGTTTGCGGTGACTCCCTGCAGATCATTTTCGGCACTGGATCAGTAAACCCCGAAGCTTCCCTGGAGCTGGCTGAAGCCGCTGCAAAACATGCAGCCGATGTTATTTTAATTGCTACACCACCATATTCCCTGCCAACACAACGTGAACTGGCCTTGCACGCACTGGCAGTTGATCGGGCAGCCAACCTACCGGTTATGCTCTACAACTACCCGGATCGAATGGGTGTGAACATGGAACAGGAGTTTCTGGACCGTGTCGGTAGATCTGCTAATTTCTGCGGCATAAAAGAAAGTTCCGGTGACATAAATAGGCTGCATATGTTGGCTCGCGACTACCCTCACATCCAACTGGCATGTGGCATGGATGATCAAGCCCTAGAGTTTTTTGCCTGGGGAGCAAAGAGCTGGGTATGTGCTGGCTCTAATTTCTTGCCTAAAGAACATATCGCTCTCTACAAGGCTTGCGTGATAGACGGTGATTTTTCCAAAGCACGCCGCATTATGTCTGCCATGATGCCACTGATGCGGGTTCTTGAACAAGGTGGAAAATTCATTCAGAGCGTCAAATATGGCGTCACCCTCGATGGCCGTTTTTCCGGTGAAGTGAGAAAACCCTTACGAGGTTTGAACAAAGATGAAAAACGAGCCATGGCACAAGTCATAAAAACTTTAAAGACAACTATTGCCAGCATAGAAGCCGGCAGTGAACAGGAGTAATACCATGTCCGACCTTTTAACACATGAAGAATATCAAGCCATTGCTGACAAACTAAACCCTCCTGCAATGAGTTTTATCGATGGGGCATTCAGACCTTCCTCAAGTGGTAAAACCTATGAAACCGTCAACCCAGCCAGTGGCAAAGTGATTGCCCATGTCGCTGACTGCAATAACGATGATGTTGATTTTGCTGTTGAAAAAGCCCGCGAATCATTTGAGGATGGCCGCTGGTGCAAACTGCACCCCACTGACAGAAAAGAAGTTCTGATTAAATTAGGAAAATTAATCAAACGCAACAGTCGTGAGCTCGCTGTACTGGAAAGCCTGGATTCAGGCAAACCCATCAGCGACTGTGAAAGCATCGATATCCCCGAATTTATTCATACTCTGACCTGGCACGCAGAGGCTATTGATAAAATCTATGATCAAGTTGCTCCAGCCGGAGCTGATGCCGTTGCAATGATAGTACGCGAACCCATCGGTGTAGTTGGCGCTGTCCTGCCTTGGAACTTCCCATTGTTAATGCTTGCCTGGAAAATTGCTCCAGCTCTGGCAGCTGGGTGCTCCATGGTAGTCAAACCAGCCAAACAGACATCCCTGACGGCGTTATATGTTGCTGAATTAGCCGCTGAAGCAGGCCTGCCCCGCGGCGTTTTAAACATTGTAACAGGCGGTGGTTCTACAGTCGGTGAACCTCTAGGCCTGCATATGGACGTTGATATGGTAACGTTTACGGGTTCCACAGCAACAGGCCGACGCTTTCTACGTTACGCTGCTGACTCAAACATTAAAAAGGTAGTTCTGGAGCTCGGAGGGAAAAACCCCTGTGTTGTTCTTGAGGATGCAGAAGATCTGGACAAAGTCGCTGAACAGGTCGTATCAGCCGCTTTCTGGAATATGGGGGAAAATTGTTCTGCAGGCTCTCGTTTGATCGTCCATACAGATATCAAAGAAAGTTTGCTGAAAAAAATACAATCCCATTGTCGTGACTGGAAAACCGGAGACCCTTTGAACCCCGAAAATCATTTGGGAGCTCTGATCGATAAAACACATTTTGACAAGGTCAGCAGTTATCTCAAAGCAGGTAAAAAGGGAGATTGTAAACTCATTATTGGCGGTGAAACAAAAGACGGAATCTATGTTGAACCGACCATTTTCGATGAGGTCAATAACGCCGATCAGCTGGCACAAGAAGAGATATTCGGACCGATACTATCCATCATTACAGTCAATAGCTTCGATGAAGCAATCGCAGTTGCCAATGACACTCCTTATGGTCTTGCAGCATCGGTGTTTACTGCAAATGCCAAGAAAGCGCTTCGCGCTGCACAAGCCATCAAGGCAGGAACGGTAACCGTCAATTGTTTCGGTGAAGGGGATATAACAACACCCTTTGGTGGTTACAAGCAATCCGGCTTTGGCGGCAGAGACAATTCAATTCATGCTCATGATCAATACACTGAGCTGAAAACCATTTGGGTTGATATGAGCGATGATGCAGTTGATGGCTGCGTTGAGTAATCCGAATATAGACCAACATCAAATACTGTTTTATGACTCGCTTATATCGCCATCAGCTTCACAGTAGGGCTTGGACATGAACGGTAAAATCAATGTCAGGTCTCCGC
This sequence comes from Arenicella sp., assembly GCA_050633785.1. Taxonomy (GTDB): domain Bacteria; phylum Pseudomonadota; class Gammaproteobacteria; order Arenicellales; family Arenicellaceae; genus CALKZN01. Next base: position 28,093 of record JBOEHE010000037.1, on the reverse strand, counting down.
GCAAAGACCCGGGACCGGCAGCCTGGAATGCAATTCTCCCTCAAGCACATAATTACCCCAGCCTGCATGGCGATATGCATGCGGACTGGGTAGTCGTTGGCGGTGGTTTTGCCGGTATTGCCGCCGCTAGAAGACTCAGCCAGTTAGTTGGGGATGAACGTATTGTTCTGGTTGAAGCGTCTTCATTAGCCCAGGGGCCTGCTGGTCGCAATAGCGGCTTTATGATCGATGTGCCGCATGATTTGAGCTCGGCGACCTATGCTGGCAATGCAGATCATGATTTACAACAGATTCAGCTTAACAGAGCCGCTATTCTTTTTGCCAAAGAGATGGCCAGTGAATATGGTATGAGCCAGCAAGTGTTTGACCCCTGCGGTAAAATAACCGCTTGCGCATCTGACCGTGGGCAAGCACATATCAGCAGCTACAGGCAACATCTTGAAAACCTTGGTGAACATTATGACATGCTGGATCAGTCGCAGATGAAAGGTTTAACAGGGATAGACTTTTACGCTCAAGGTTTATTCACCCCGGGTGCTGTCATGATTCAACCCGCAGCCTACATCCACCAATCTGCAAAAGGGCTGAGCAAGGCTATTGATATTTATGAAAATAGCCCGATAACGGCGATCAATAAAACGGCAGGCAAAATTCCTGGGCGCACTCATTATGCACTCAGTACACCCGGCGGAAAAATTCATACTGAAAAAGTTATTCTGGCTGTGAATGGGCAAATTCAATCCTTCGGCTTTTTCCCGAAACAGTTATTGCACGTCTTCACATATGCCTCAATGACCAGAGCCTTAACCACTTCTGAAATTGAGATGTTGGGAGGGCAGCCTGACTGGGGGATATTGCCAGCGGATCCAATGGGGACAACCGTTCGCAGAAACTCGGATTATCTGGGGGGTGGAAACCGAATTGTTATTCGCAACCATGCAACCTTAAATCAGAATATGATCGTCAAACAGAGTACGATGAATCAAGCCGCAAAACTGCAAGACCAGTCTTTTGCAAATCGCTTTCCAATGTTGAAGCAGGTTGAAATGGAATATCGTTGGGGAGGTAAACTTTGTTTATCCTGGAACTCCATGCCAGCCTTTGGTGAAGTCAGCCCCGGTATCTGGTCAGCAGCCTGCCAGAACGGTCTCGGCACAGTAAAAGGCACTCTATCAGGAATGATGGCGGCAGAACAAGCTGTTCTGGGCACGTCTGAACTGTTGGACAGCTTTCTGAACCACCAACAACCCAAGCGACTTCCACCCGAGCCCTTTTTATCAATGGGAGCAGGCATAACCATGAAATGGAAAGAATGGCGAGCCGGGATTGAGCTTTAATGGGTGATTTTAAGATTTACTGATGAGAAAAAAAGAGGCCATAGAATTAGGAGCGATGCGCATATTTTCGATTGTGTCAGAATCAGAAACGCTGACGCATGCTGGCACTAAGCTGGGCATAACGCAATCTGCAGTTTCTCAAGCCATTAAGCAGCTAGAAGAACAAATCGGAGAAAGCCTGATTGTAAAGCGATCTCGGCCGGTTCAGTTAACCCCAGGTGGGAAAGTTCTCAAAAGTTATGTAAAAAATATTATCTCAATTACCAATAGAATGACCCAGGATGTCAAGATGGCATCTTCCAATGGGTTGGCATCCTTAAACATAGGAATGATTAGCTCTTTCGAAGAAGCTTTGGGTGTATTTTTTATTGATGCCATCAAACCCTATGTCGCAAAGGTGTCGGTATCAACCAACCGGGGCAACTCCTTAAAAAACTCTCTGCTCAACAGAGATATCGATTTCATGATAACCGCAGATTCTCTGGCAGAAGAACACAATATTATCAGGCACGCCATAATAAGAGATCCCTTTGTCATACTGGCACCGAAAAATAATTCGTCAAACAGCATAGAGAGCATCGCCAGAACATTGCCTTTTATCAATTACAATACCCATTTTAAAATGGGTGCACAAACCACTTTGATAGCACGCAGGCTCAGCATTGAACTCAATACTCAATATGAACTGGACAGTACACAAACCATTATCCGTTTTGTGGCAGCCAACAAAGGCTGGGCTATTACTACAGCGCTCTCTCTGGCAAGCTATTCAAAGCAGTTAAACAATGTTCGAATTATTAATTTGAGTAATGGTTCCAATGCACGTTGCATTACGCAGATTTTCAGGAAAAATGAATTTTCTCACTTACCAGAAAAATTTGCTGAAGCCTCTCGCAAGATTTTTTCAAAGGAAATAGCGCCCGAATTACATGCCATTGCCCCATGGCTTTGCGAACAGGCTTATGCCATAGAAGAGCCCCCATTGTTTATCTAAGATTTCTTGGGTGTTAATTTTCAAACAATACCATCATCAAACCCACTATTAGTCATAGTTATATTGAACAGTAAATAGTTAACTCCAATCGAACTATATACTATACTTTTTCAGTTGAATTATTCGGAGATCAGAACGTTGAATAACATAGTAATAATCGGAGCAAGTCATGCTGCTGTTGAAGTTATTTCAACACTTCGTCAAAAGGGCCTTGAAGAAAAAATTACGCTTATCGGTGATGAAGCGAGTTTACCCTATCAGCGCCCACCTCTATCAAAAGCATATTATAAAAATGAAATGGACGAAGATAAGCTCCTATTGAAGACTCAGGAGTTTTATACGAAGAATAATGTTGAATTAAAGCTCAACTGCCGAGCGACATCAATTGATCGAAAAGAGAAAACAATCACGCTGGATATTGGCGAAACCATTAATTACCGCAAGCTGATTCTAGCTACTGGTACACGTGCCCGCCATCTGCCTGGAGTTAGTCAGGAAATTACCAACATTCATTATCTGCGCACAAAAGCTGATGTCGACAAGCTTAAAGATCTGCATAAATCGGGCGAAAGATTGCTGATTGTTGGTGCCGGATATATCGGCTTGGAAATTGCTGCTTCCGCCGTAAAAAAAGGGATGCATGTTACCGTTCTGGAAAATATGGAGAGAGTTCTGGCACGTGTTACCAGCCCAACTATTTCCGGGTTTTATCAAAAATTGCACAAAGACAATGGCGTTGACATACGTTTGCAAGCTGGCTTGGAGAAATTCACAAAAGTTGATAATGCGACGTTTGCAGTACTCGCAAGCGGCGAAGAAATCGCTTTTGATTCCGCTATAGTAGGCATCGGTGTCATCCCCAACATTGAGCTGGCAGAAAATGCTGACTTGCCCTGCGAGAATGGCATAATTGTCGACCAATACACCAAAACCGAAGACACAGACATTTATGCCATTGGCGACTGCAGTAACCACCCGAATACTCTTTACGATCGAAGAATTCGTTTGGAATCAGTACCCAATGCCGTTGATCAAGCCAAAGTGGCAGCAGCCAATATTTGTGGCGAGAGCGCTGAATATAATTCATTACCATGGTTTTGGTCGGACCAATATGATATAAAATTACAAACTGCGGGCTTGCTTCAAGATCATGACGAGTTGATCGTTCGAGGTGATATAGAAAGTCATAAATTTTCTGTATTTTATTTACAGCAAGGCCGTTTAATCGCCATGGACGCAATAAATTCACCAGCCGATTTCATGATGTCGAAAAAACTTATTTTAAATAAAGTTCATCCCGACCCAGTCAAATTGGCTGACAGCAACATAGCCATAAAAACGTTACTTACAAAGGGGTAAAAATCGTGCCTTCCATAACATTTATAGACCACAATGAACAAAAAACGGTTGTTCAAGCTGACAGCGGCGACTCATTAATGTCCATCGCAACTGAAAACAATATCGAAGGCATCGTTGCAGAATGCGGCGGTGCCTGTGCCTGTGCAACCTGTCACTGCTTTATCGATGATAAATGGATTCAGCTGACTGGCAGCCCTGATGAACTGGAAGAAGAAATGCTGGACTGTACTGAAACAGAGCGAAGGAATGGTAGCCGTTTATCCTGCCAGGTGAATGTGACAAATGATATGGATGGCATGATAGTCCGTATTCCGGAAGAACAATAGACAGAACAACGAACCTGTCAGTAATGAGATGTAAAGCCATTGTTTGATGACAATGACTTTACATGCACAAACTCGTCAACCATGTTCAGCAAATAGTATTGACTGGATATTATATTTCGAATATTCTAGAAATACAGTTGAACAAGAAATGATTGAAACCAAGACAAAGCAATGAACATTAGCAATCAAGAAGCTGCAGAAATATTTTCTCAACTCGGAAATGAAACTCGCTTGTGTATTATTAAGATTTTAGTTGAAGCAGGGGACAGTGGCTTGAAGGTTGGTCAGATTCAAAAAGAACTGGGTACACCCGGATCAACCTTATCTCATCATTTATTGCATTTGCGCAATTGTGGATTGATCAAGCAAACCAGAATCGGTAACGCTTTGGTCTGTTCAGTCAATTATGCAAAGCTGAATCAAGCAACTGATTACCTGAATTCAGAGTGTTGCATTCGAGTCGAGAATAGTACCTGAGTTTTTTTACCATTATATTTCTGTATTTCTGGAAATACAGAAAACAAATTATACGAGGATGAACCTATGTCATCAGCATCATCACACTCAAGCAAATTGAGATACGTACAAGGAGATAAAGTATTCACTTTACTACTAGTCACACTGACAATACTGAGCCTGGTGAATCCAACACAAGGCCTTGAAAGCCTCAAATTCATAGCCAATTCAGTACTCTTTATTGCCCCTTATTTTCTTATTGCTGTTGGCCTTTCCGCATCCATTAAAGCCAGTAGTGTGGACCAAATAATCGCTGCCGTTTTCACAGGTCATCCACTGAAAGCCATATGTATCGCTTCAATATTTGGCGCCTTATCTCCCCTTTGCTCCTGTGGCGTTATTCCATTGATTGCTTCATTACTGGCCGCAGGAGTTCCTTTGGCACCAGTGATGGCATTCTGGATCGCTTCGCCTATTATGGACCCCGAAATGTTCATTCTGACTACTGCCGCTATCAGTTTCAACTTTGCACTGGCAAAAGCTGGCTTTGCAATTGCACTTGGTTTATTTGCCGGGTTCAGTGTATTGCTGGCCCAACGCTCGGGTTTGCTGAAAAACATTTTGCGCCTGGATATCAAAAATAGCTGTGCTACCAGCTGTAACCCAGACAATCAAAACAGCGTTCAACTCAAATTCTGGAACAGTGACTGGCGAATGACGGTATTCAAACAGGATTTTTTCCAAACCAGCTGGTTTTTATGCAAATGGTTGTTGCTGGCATTTTTCATCGAGAGCCTGATGGTAGCCTATATAAACCCCCAATGGGTACAACAAACTATTGGCGGTGATTCCTTTCTGGTTGTGCCCCTGGCGGCACTGATTGGCATGCCTTCCTACCTGAATGGTTATGCAGCAATACCCATGGTTGGTGGTTTAATTGATTTAGGCATGTCTCCAGGTGCCGCGATGGCATTCATGCTGACAGGAGCTGTTTCTTCTATACCTGCAGCCATCGCAGTCTATGCTCTGGTGAGAAAACAGGTATTTGCTTTCTACATTCTTCTTGGCTTTTCCGGTTCGATTATATTTGGCTATATTTTTCAGTTTCTAAGCAGCTAAGCAGCAGTCCTTATTCAATAATATTGGACACTGTAGATTTTTATCTGATGAAAAAATTGACAAAGTGAAGCCTGATTATCAAACAATGACAATCAGGCTTATTACCTAAAAGGTCTAAACGATCAACTCCAAGGGAATGGGCTATTGGAGACAGGGTGAAGTCTACCTTGCTCATAACGTGAAAATCGAAAAGGTTCCAACAAAGAGGATTCACCTTCATGGCAGATATCTTCAGCAACTAATTTACCAACACCAAGCATCTTGTAACCATGGTTAGAATCAGCCAGAAAGTAGCAATTGCCATGAAACACATCAAACACCGGAAAACTATCAGGGGTGAAAGCACCAATGCCGCCAGATGCTTCTTCTTTATATTGTGGCATCGTGCCTGAAAAACGCTTTTGGCAATGGGCCAATGCCGATACCCACATATGTTCAAATTCCTTTCCTACAATAAATTCAGGAGACTCAGGACCATAAGGATCTACAGCAACATCGTCGGCTGGTTTATCAACAATAAAAGGTGCTGCGCCTCCCTGAATGCCGCCAAAGTGGAAATCAGGTTTGTAATAAATGCCCCACATCTGGTCCGTAATCAATGAACCATCTACATCAGAATATAGAGGGGCATCAGTATCAACATGAATCACTGGTGGCATCTTACCATCATTGGTTTTCTGCATCTCAGGGTCAACACCAAGCGTGCCTTCCTGCAAAGACCAATAGATCCACATCGGGACATCGGTGGCGATACTATTATCTGTTGGGTTCTTGATATCAATGGTCTTGGGCAATTCCAGCATATCCCAAAATTGCTTTGCCCAGGGACCCGCGCCTATAACAACATAATCACATGTTATGTTGCCTTTGTCAGTTTCAACAGCAGCGACGCTGCCACTGTTATCCCGGTTGAAACCAGTGACAGTAACGCCGGTCATGATTCGAATGCCTTCGGCTTCTACTTTACCGGCCAAACCATACATCGCTTTTGTATTATTGGCATAACCACCGGGTTGTTCATGGAGTATGGAGGTGATGCCCTGGGCCTGCCAGTCATCGAATATGCCCTTCATATAATTGGTACAGTCCTTTTTTCCTTCGATAAAGCTTGATGTGTAACCAATGGCTTTTTGTTGTTCATAAATGGACGCTACATCTTCATGCATGCTCTCTGAGCTGATTTGCATATAACCCACGGGGTGATAACTATAGCTTTCTGGATCACTTTCCCAGACATTGACACTATGAGCCATCAACTCACGCATAGCGGGTTGAAAATAATTATTTCGAATGACACCACAGGCTATGCCTGTAGCACCTGCAGCAATACCTGCTTTATCAAGAATAATAATATCTTTACCGCTACCTTTTCCTGTCGCTTTTAACTCCAGCGCAAGATGGTAAGCAGTGCTTAATCCATGAATGCCAGCACCGACAATAACGTATGAAGATTGGGTTGGAAATGCCATATCAGCCTCTTTTATGCTTAATTTTTTATATGCAGTTACGATGATTTCATTCTAGTTTAAAAAAAAGTAGTGATTCTTATACTCTCTTACAGAATCACTCATACCTTGATAGCCAGCTGATCGAGCAGTTGGTCAAAAAAACACATCCTTCATTTCCAGGAATGCGCATTTATTACTCATAAAGAGATACTCCTGAAATACATGCTACTTAAACGTCACGATAAACGCTTAGTCATTTTCAGAAACTTTAATGGAATCAGAGTAAAATAATTCTGCGGCAATAGAAAAATTAGTCCAATTTTATTCAATCGAGGCGGAGAATGCCGTGAATAGAGCGCTACCCTCTAATTCCATGGGTTCCTTATGGGCTGGTATCTAGGGTCTGTTGACACTAAATAAACCGTCAATGGCATGAACATTTTTATGTGCCTATTGAGTTATACTGAAGTCGTATCCGGATTTTCTTGCCGGAATCCTTCGTACAACAATGAATCGTAGCTGCCAATTTATCCGCTTTGCTGGCACCATCCGTTCTTGACAGGTTGATACAATAAGTCTGCTATCAATCAAATGTAGTTAGTAATATGATGGAAAGCTGAAAGGAGAGTAGAGTGATATTAATTAAGTGGTAGTAGCAACGCCTTTATGACCTTTTGTCTGTTAAGTACCTTGCCCAAAGCTTTCACATACAACGGACCACAAAGGCGCCAACTACAGACCTAATTCTCACGGCACGCCTGTCATTTTACAATACTCATTTGGCTATACCCCTTTCAGCTGAGTTGATTCTAGACAACTGCCAATTAATCATTCTTATGTTGCCAAGTAGTTTTTCTTATTAATGCATCCTGTGGCTTTGTAACTGTTGTTTTTAACCTATTATGGATAAAAAACAACAGCAGTAAAGCAGACAGAACCATGAAAATAACAACTATTCTTTTACTGATAATCAGTAATGCATCACTGATCCTATTCAGCAGTTCATCCTCAGCCGAACCCACCATCATTCGTTTTGCACACAACTCATCTGCAGCATCCCCTGTCGGCCAAGTAGCCAGCATTTTTCAGAACATCGTTCAGCAAGAGATCGGTTCTGCGAAAGCCATCGTCAAGGTGGTTGCTGATTATCAGGGCCTTAATAGCGATGCATTAGCCAGCTCTGTGCTGGAAGGACAGATAGAAATCACGGCTGTCTCATTCGATATGATGAAGCAACACTCACCGCGCTTACAACTGTTTAACCTACCGTTTGTATTTTCAGATATAAATGCGGCAAAATCATTTACCAACAGCACTTATGGTGAACGTTTGATGCTCTCGCTTAATGACAAAGGTTTTTATCACTTTGGACAGGTAAATACGGGTATGAAGCATATTTTTTCAAAAGAAAAAATCGAACAACCCGAACAGATGAAAGAACTCATCATCACTAGTGGTGCCTCGAAAATAGAACAACGTTGGATAGATCGCCTTGGCGCATACTCAACACTGCCCAGAAAGCCACAGAAAGCCTTTTTGAACAACCCCGAAATCGATGGTCACAGCGCTACCTATATAGACCTTTTAGATACTGATATAAGCGCATTGCAAGGCTATATATTAGAGACAGAACATATCTACTCAGGACATTTGATTATCAGCTCTAACACCTTCTGGCAAACACTGCCAACAGAACTGAAAACCAGCCTGAATGATGCAATGAAACAGGCCATTCAACGCAGCAACAGTGCAGCTGAACAAATGGCTCAAACCAGCAAGGAAAAATTATTAGCTTCCAAGCAATTTGAAATCACAGAGCTGTCAATTGGCGGCCGCAAGAAGTGGGTACAAGCCTCCTCATCTGTCTGGATGTTATGGTCTGACAGCATCGGAGATCAGTTAATTCAAATCGCCACCTCACAACGCTAACAGGACCAGGGAGACAAGTGATGAAAACACGTTTAAACAACTACATACGACAACCATTGAAAGTCATTGCCCTGATATTATTAGCCTCAAGTCTGTTACAGACTGATCTGTTTGCCAGAGAGAAACCCGGCCAGGGGCAATCAATTACTCCAAGATTCGGCCCAATTTTACCAGAGAGGTTTCGCGGTGAAGTTGCTCTAATTGGACTCAGAGAACTGGGGTATAAAATCGAGCCTACTCAATTATCAAAATCTTACGATGACTTGTTGAATGCCATCAGCAACAATGAAGCTGACTTTACAACCCACCACTGGGATGTACTGCATAAACAATTCTATGCTGATGCCGGTGGTGACTCGACACTCAAAACTCTAGGCACAATCATCCCGAACGTACTGCAAGGGTATTTAATTGATAAGAAAACAGCCAGGGAATTTAATATCAGCTCAATTAATGACTTGAAAAGGCCAGAAATAGCCCGTTTATTCGATACCAATGGTGATGGCAAAGCAGATCTAGCGGGCTGTGATGCAGGCTGGGGTTGCAATAAAGTGATAGCTCATCACATGAAAAGCTATGATTTGAGTGGTAGTGTCAATAATAACACCGGCCCCTATTTTGAACTTATTACAGATGTCATTGAACGTTACAAAGAAGGCGAACCCGTTTTATATTACACCTGGATCCCACATTGGATATCTGCCTTGTTGGTACCTGGCAGAGATGTCGTGTTTCTAGAAGCCCCATTCACCAGTTTGCCCGGTGGTGACAACTCTTTGAATACATCCGTTAACAATAAGAACATTGGTTTTGCCGTCGATGGTGTCATGTCGATAATGAACCGAGAATCCGCTGACAAGCATAAAGCAGCGGCCAAGTTTCTATCCTTATTAACCATTTCAACCGATGATGAAAACCAACAGGCTCTGAAAATACGTAATGGCGAAAAAACCCTTAAAGACATCAAACGCCACGCAAGCGACTGGGTATTTGCCAACCAGGATCAATTCAATCAGTGGTTGGATGAGGCAAGTAAGGAAAACTAACAATAAACCAGAATGATTATCTATATATTGGGAAAAGAACAAATAGACTTCCGCTAACTTGAACACTTCCTAAGAAGTTAGGAGTGTTCAAGTTCAATCTGAGCTTCACTACTTATGTTTGACCTGTTGACTATTGAGCTATTACTTTCAAAGCACTAGCAGCATGGTTTCTTACCTTTTTTGGTAATGCACTTTCTACAACTTCTGATAGTACTGACACCGCTCGTTGATCCTTTGAATTTCCAAGATTAATAGCACACCAGGCCAAACCATCAACAAGATATTTTTCTTTTGATGAAGTTTGTTTTTTTACAGCTTTTTCAAGCACCCGAATGGTTGCCAGAATAATTCCGTCATTTGTATACAGTTTTTCCTGACCAACCTTAATTGCTGCTTTACGCATCTCAACTGTACTGTTGGAATCAAGTGACTTAATCACGTTCTGATAAAGAGAATAAACGGTTTCTGATTGCCCTCCCGCAGTTATAGCAACATCGTCACCTGCGGCGGCATTAGCGCTTTTTGCATTCGCAGTTAGCGTTTCCAATGGTGCTGCCGGCAGATGCAAAATATTTTTTCTAAATTCATCAATACATTTATTTGCAGCAATTCTTAATTCTGATTTAAGGATATAAGCATTGTCAGCAAGCAACTCACCGTAGGTTGGCGAATCATTTGTTTTGTCAGGTACACGACTACAAAAACCTTCGGCAACTGTTGACCCTGATTGTGTATCAATTAATCTCAATTTAGCGGAATAGATCACTCGGTAATGCTTCAAATTAAGAAAATAACCTAAACTCCAATTAATCGTTCGAATATCAAGTACATAATCAGCGTATGGGTACTGCTTGGCAATTTCACCAACCTTTTCACTCTTCAAAGCAGCAGTGGTATTAGGCACCAATGTCAATTCGTTCTCCCTGGCAAAATCTCCCGCTAAAATATTGCTGATATACAAGGCAGGATCTTCAACATTGTTCGCAGCAATAATAGCATTTCCTTCAGAAATCATTGCTGCTGCACCCAAAACCCCAAATGCCGCTTTTCCTGGAGTCGTTGCAGCAAAAGGTGGCTTATCACGAACTGTCTCACTCAAAGATTGACCCTTGATTTTTTTGTGATTATCAGAATTAAGCGCAATATTTTCAGTGCTTACACAGGCACTCGTTAATACACTGATTAACATAATAAAAAGCAAACGATTCATAAAAAGCTCCATTGAAAGTCCTGTTAATATTTGATCTATATTCCCTAAATCCGTCCGATGATTATCTCATAGAATACAACAAGCTTCAAAGCCTGCTCAACCTCTCCCCACACTATAAAAACCTTTCAACTCCCCCCCTTAAATGGCGTTTAGAAATTCGATAAAGTCTCTGGTTAAACGCTTTTGTGGTCTATCAGTTGGAGTTATGATGTAAAAGTTCGACAAAGTTTCCAATGAATCAGGAATTGGAGCAATTAATTTGCCTTCAGCAATATAAGTATCAACCAGCTTTTCCCAGGCAAGTGCTACACCTTGCCCGTTAATGGCAGCTTGAATAACCAATGTATAATCATTGGTCTTTATTTTTGTGGTTTCTTCACGCATCGCACGCAAATTACACCCCAGCAACCAATCATTCCAATTAATCCAGGGTTCATTGGAATCTAACAGCAATAACTTAGAAGCACCTATCAGATTAGGGTCAGCAATCTCTGGATTCTGCTCCAAAAACTCTGGGCTACAGACAGGGAAAACTCTCTCCTTAAATAATTTAATCACATTAAATTTAGTCGGTTTTTCCGAACAATAGAAAACACCCAAATCAAAGTCGTCATTACTCATTTGCCCGATGGAAGTTTCAATTTTTATCCGCACATCAACATCTGGATTACTTTGCTCAAACTCAGCAAACCTCGGCATCAGCCAGAACGAAGCCAATGCGCTGCTTGTCACAATCGTAATATGATTATTGCCCTGCCACTTGACGATATCGGCTGTTGCTGAAGACAGCCTCATCAAAGCGATGCGAGTTGACTGGTAATAACGCACTCCTGACTCAGTTAGAACCAGGTTTTTCTCTCGCAAAAACAGATCACATCCCAGATACTGCTCCAGTAAACGAATTTGTTTGCTCACTGCTCCTTGAGTTACGCACAGTTCATCTGCTGCTTGCGTAAAGCTCTGATGTCGGGCAGCTGCTTCAAAAGCGACTAGACTCTTGAGTGGGGGAAGCGGGTTGATCCTCATGACAAAATTCTACCGCATGCCTTGTATGAAGTATAATAAAAGAACACTATGCAAGCCTCTTTCTACTCATGACAGAGGTTCAAGTCTTACTGTGACCTAGAGATAAAAACACACTATCAAGCAGCATTTTTCTCAGTCTGATATACCGAAATACCAGCTCCTATCACCATCAATATTACACCAACTATACTCTGCAGATTAACAACTTCGTTGATGATGATAATTGAAAATAATGTGGCTACTACCGGCTCAAGCAATAACAAAATAGACGAATCCAGTGAATTATCCACAGCAGCCAGACCTCTATTAAGCAAAACAATTGGCACCAAGGTTGCCAGAATAGATAAACCAAGCAACAGCATCAGCGCCTGCCAGCTGAAACTAATGGTTGATAGATAAAACAACATTGGGACCAGAACAACTATCCAGCCGCCTTGAAGAACATAAGCAGTTAATGAGTTTTGTTTCAACGGTTCTGTGAACCGAGGCAATTTTATAATGTAAAGACCAAACAGGACCGCAGAACCTAGTCCCAAAACCAAAGCCAGAGGCGTAAAATGCACTTCTGCGCCAACGCAGAAGAACAAGCCCACAAAAGCAACGGTAAATGCCAACAACTTCATAACTGACACTTTTTTCTGTTCTTTAAATATTGACCACAACAAAATAAACAATGGAAAGGTATATAGCATTCCAACAACAAAACTAACTGAAGCGTACTGCAAGCCCAGGTAATAACACCAAGAGCATAAAGCCACCATAGCACCAGCAGCTCTGGCTTTATTTCGATCACTCCGAGGCAAATCAACCGTTTTGGTCAATGTAGACCAGAGACTCCAGGCAACAAAATAACGAAAAAATATTAAAACGACAGAAACAAAACCCAGTTTCTGCAGACTCAAAACGAAGACTGGCTGCAAAGAGGCAAAACAAATCGCGGTAATCAAGAGGTAGCAACCGAACACACGAGTGTTCAGCAGTGGTTTTTTTGATATATGAGATACATTAGACACAGGAAATAACACCAACGTTGCGGACACAGACGCTAAAATCGAACTACACGGTTCAGCATATTTTTACTTTGAGAAGACACCGAATATCCAGCTATCTAAGCTCATTGGCGGAGAATATCAGCACAATAATAGAAGCGTAAAAGGAGAAAAACTCACCTGCTCATGAATTTAAATCCTGGCTTTAGAAAAGAAATTTATTCCAAAATTGCTATAGTTATTATAAGACTCCTACGACTGTATTTCCGAGATATACCGATTGGCATTAATAAAAAATGAGAAGAAATAAATCAATCGAGTTCGGCGCTTTGCGAATATTTGCCATTGTGACTGAATCCGAAACACTTACGCATGCAGCACAACGTCTTGGCATCACCCAATCCGGAGTATCACAGGCACTTAAGCAACTCGAAGAACATATTGGAGTAAGCCTGATTATCAAAAGGTCACGGCCTATCAAGCCAACTCCCAGCGGCATGGTGCTCAAAGAATATGCAAATTCTATTCTGGCAGATACCAGTCGCATGATGAACGATGTCAAGATGGCCTCAAAAGGCGGTTTATCATCACTCAGTGTCGGCATGATAGATTCTTTTGGCGATGCCATGGGTCTGCAATTTATCAGCGATATCAAACCGTATGTATCCAAAGTTTCCCTATCAACAGGCCTTAACACCTCATTAACTCAATCTCTGACCAGTAGAGACATTGACCTTCTATTCACTTCTGACCAGATCGACCATGAACCCAATATCGTAAGACATGCACTTATTCGCGATCCATTTCTGGTTATTGCCCCAAAAAAATCAGCAAGAGATCGATCTACCCACAATATAAAAGAAATTGCCCGATCTTTGCCTTTTATTCACTATAGCCCCAACTCACAGATTGGCGTACAGACTGATTTGATTGCCAGACGAATTGGCGTTGAACTCAACACCCACTATGAATTAGACAGCACTCAGACATTAATGCGCTTTGTCAAAGCGAAGCATGGCTGGGCTATTATTTCAGCGCTGTGTCTGGTGCGTTATTCCAACCTGTTGAACGACATAGATGTCATCAACCTGAATAACGGCTCCAATGCCCGTTTTATCTCCCAAGTCTGCCGCAAAAATGAACTGGGGGAACTTCCTGAGAAATTTGCTGAAATATCACGAAATATATACACCCGTGAAGTCGGACCACGTTTAAAAGCAATTGCTCCCTGGCTGGTTGATCAAGCCTACACGATTAACTCATTCCCTCCAATCTAGGCAGTCCCAGCACCTTGATTCCAACGAAATTTCATAAGTGTAAGTTATGCAATAACAGTCCAGCACTAATAGAAATACCTGAAAATGCCCAGTTATTCATATTCTCTTCTCAAGAGTATTAGTTTTACTGATATCTATAGGATTAAATTGACCCTGAATTTATTCAATCACACACTGTTATTTCTAACACTTTTCTTTAGATGTAACAGACATGAAAAACATAGTTTTACCCTGCAACGACCAACACAATGCTTGGTTTCAGCAGTTATCAATTCCCTCTATTTCAAACAAAAGTAAAGAGTTACAGGACAGGCATTATGACTATGTCGTTCTGGGCGCTGGCTTTGTCGGCACGGCTGCAGCTTATCGATTGGGGGAATTAAACCCAGATAAAGATATTGCTCTGTTGGAAGCTGATAGAGTCGGTAATGGTGCATCAGGAAGAAACTCAGGCTTCATTATTGATTTGCCTCATAAAGGTGACCTTGAAGGGCAGGACCTTCAAAAGAAACATATGATAACTCGACTTAATCGAGCTGCTATTGATTTTCTTGAGAGCAATGTCACCCGCCATAATATTCAATGCAACTGGAGCCGTGCTGGAAAATATCAAGGGGCCGTTGGAGAGCGAGGAGAAAAATACCTGCAACATTTCGCCGCAATACTGGATGAAATGCAAGAACCCTATGATATTCTCGATCAGAGCGATATTTCGAAAATCACCGGGACAAACCACTATAGTCAGGCAATCTACACACCCGGCACTATTTTACTGCAACCTGCAGCCTTGATGCGCGGCACGATCGATAATATGCCAACGAATGTAGGCGTGTATGAGAACACTCCGGTAATGCATTTGCAGAAACAATATAACCATTGGAAAATTTTGTCCAAAAACGCAACCATTACTGCCAGCAAAGTTATTCTTGCCACCAATATATTTTCGGAACAATTGGGTGTAATGCGTAATCGAATGGTTCCCATCATGACATTTGCCAGCATGACTCGCCCTCTGACTGATAAAGAATTGTCCAATTACTCCGGTACTCTGGATTGGGGTCTGACGCCAGCAGATCACGCTGGCACCACTGTGCGCATGACAAGTGACCGACGACTTATTATCCGCAACCAATATCAATATGTCAGCCAGTATAACTCCAACACACTGGAACGACGTAAAATACGTCAGAAGCACATAGCAGCAAAAAACAAGCGTTTCCCAGAGTTACAAAAAGTACCATTTGAACATACCTGGGGAGGTGTCTGTGCGATTTCTCGAAACAGCCAATCTGTGTTCGGAGAACTGCAAACCGGACTTTATGCGTCTATCTGTCATAATGGA
The DNA here is from genome assembly GCA_050633785.1 of Arenicella sp. Lineage (GTDB taxonomy): Bacteria > Pseudomonadota > Gammaproteobacteria > Arenicellales > Arenicellaceae > CALKZN01. The sequence continues at coordinate 12,235 of JBOEHE010000037.1, read as the reverse complement.
GTTGGCGGGGCCAGAGGAACTATTTCAGGAAAATTGCTGGCAGAACAAGTCAGCGGGATGGACAGTCAATTATTACGCGATATGCAGGCCGTCAGCGGCAGACCTGCGATCGTGCCCCCCAAACCGTTATTGGGCATTGGTGTCAGAGCCCGTTTAAAGCTGGCCTCCTGGAATAGCAGAAGTGAACAGTGATATTGTTCCAAACACTGTAAATAATAAAAAACGGAGGCTTTAAACCTCCGTTTTTTAATCTAACTGCCTGTTTAAGAATTCGATTAAAGACAATAGCATCAAAATGTCTTGCTATTGTTCAAGCGAATGGCAACATTTTTGGTAGTCACATAACTGTATAAGGCTTCCTGACCTTTTTCTCGACCAAAGCCCGACAACTTACGCCCACCAAACGGTGTCTCTATACCACCTGCATACCATTCATTGATAAATATCTGTCCAGCATTTAATGCCCTGGCTGCTCGCATGCTGATATTGATATCATTGGTAAACACGCCAGCAACCAGACCAAAATCAGTACCATTAGCCAACTGCCAAGCCTGTCCTTCGGAGCTGAACGTTGAAATCGACAACACCGGACCAAAGACTTCATCAGTGAACAAGTCCATATCAGTCGTAACCTCAGAAAATACCGTTGGTTCAACAAAATATCCCTCAGATTCAACACGTTTGCCACCTGTAACCAGTTCGGCCCCTTGATTTAGGCCCTGCTCACACATCTCAAGCACCTTATCTCTCTGCTGGGCAGACGCCACAGGCGTCAGGTTTACACCATCCTGCATGCCAGACCCTATGACCTTTGATTCAGCCAACGCCTTGACTCGTGCAACCACCTCATCATGAATACTCTCATGGACCAGCAACCGAGACATGGCAGAACAGACTTGCCCGGCATTGAAGAAAATGCCCCAATCGACACTGTCCATCAAAATATCAAGGTCAGCATCAGGAAATACCACTGCTGCCGATTTACCGCCCAATTCCATCACACAGGGAACTGCATTATCAGCCGCAGAACGCAGTATCGATTGCCCAGTAGCAACTGAACCAGTGAACACAATTTGGTTTATATCCGAATGCGCTACCAGGCTGGCGCCTGCTTCGGCACCATACCCACAGATAAGATTCAAAGCCCCGTCAGGCAAACCCGCACGTTCGCAGGCCACAGCAAGGTAAGTCATGGCTAATGGCGTTAATTCAGGAGACTTGACCACCACAGCATTACCCGCCGCCAAGGCTGGGGCAAGGGACCGTGCACAAATATCGACCGGAAAATTCCATGGAACAATTTGCGCACTGACGCCTACGGGTTCATAGATGGTGAAGTCGATATAGTCATCACCTAAAGGAATAGACTTGCCTTCAATCTTGTCTGCCATGCCAGCATAGTATTCAAAATATCTCGCTGCTACATCGAATTCCTGACGAGCATCAGCTAGCGTTTTGCCATTTTCTTTGACCAGTAATTGTGCAGCTTCTTCGGTTAATGCTCTGATTTCTTCTGCTATCCGGTAAATTACTCTGGATCTTTCCACAGGGCGAGGGCTGGTCAATTGACCAGACTTAACACAGGCGCGAGCAGCTGCCACAGCCTGATCAACTTCAGATTTGCCAGCGCAGGCGATAGTGCCAACAACCTTTTCGGTTGCCGGGTCAATGACAGTGATTCGTTGATCACTATCAACCCAATGACCACCAATATAATTCCTGAAATTGTTATCTTTTGATTGCTCGTTCATAAATAGTTGTTCATAGATTAAAGCCAGTTACGGCACTTTATTAACGGTAATAATTCATATAATACAATGTAGAAACAACAACTGTATTATCAGGTCAACGCGTCTTCATAGCATTTAGCAACCCACTTATGAAATGAATGGCTTGGCCCATCCATCACCGGCGAGAAAACACCACCCTGAAAGCCTGGGGACTGACGACCCTCCTGCATAGCTTCCACCGCAAAAACATCTTCTTTAAACACCGTTGTCCAGGCATTCATGACTTCTTTTCGGCAATCTGACATCGACTCACTGACAGCCTCTTCATCAACATAACAAATCTGCAACCTCTCAACGGATTGATTACAGGATTTCGGTTCGACTATAAGGGCAAAGGCATGGTCAACCTGCACACCCAACATAACATTCGGATACAGAGAAATATATTCACCATGTGTCATCTTATCTTCTGGCCACTGTTGAAATTTCGGTAAGGTATAACCCGCCACTTCCGACAGAGTATAATTCATCGTACCTTGACCTGACATATAGTCGTTGACCTGCAAGTTCACATGCTCCTCCAACGGTGAGTATGAATTCAAATCCGGATGAACCCATGGCAAGTGATAAGCTTCACAGTAGTTCTCTATGGCCAGTTTCCAATTTGATTTCACTGTTAACTGTGTATGACTGTAGTCATCAGCAACGTGTAATTTTTGAAACATGCCTTTTCCAGTAAAAGTTTCCCAACGATCCTGCAAAGGGGCAATAAACTCAGCAAAAGGCATGGCATCCCCCGATAGGTTTACAAAAATAACCCCCATCCACTGAGCGCTGCTAACTTCTTTAAGACCATTGCCTTCACAGCTGAAACCATCAGCGTTGTTATGACCTACACCACCGATATGCGGCGTACTTTTCAATTCACCCTCAAGGTTATAACTCCAGGAATGGTAGCGGCAGCGTATTAAGTTACGCACCGGTCCGGCTTCGGGGACCAGAATCATACCCCGGTGGCTGCAGACATTGTGAAACACTTTAATCTGATCCTTACGGTCTCGCACCAGCAACAAGGGCAATCCCATGAAATCAATCGGTTTGGCATAGCCTTTTTGTGGTAACTCACTGACAAAATCAAGACCAGCCCATGTTTTGCCAATAATGTTATCTCTTTCAAAATCAAATAACTCTGGATCATTATAGGCGGCATTGGGTAACCCACTGGCAGTCTCAATAGAACCCTGGGTTACTTTTATATCTTCTAAAGATACTTTTTGTAAAATTGTCATCACAACATCTCCGAATAGAACTTGGGTAGTGGCAAGTACAAGGGAAACTCACCTTAAAACAGTCTTTCTGTAGCGGCTGCCGCTGGTTCATTGGATCCAAATATCGCGCCTTATACAGAGTCAAAGTCTATCTTAAAGCGCTTCATGAATTGTCAGCAAACGATTTTTTTACCCTCTGCCATGAGAAAAATTCATACGCATCAGCTGAAGCTGCCGCCCGTTCTTGCGACAGGAAATATTAGCCTCTCCAGCTTTCCAAGCCGCTCAGCTATAGGACAAAATGGGTTTTCCCAGAACATGCAAATCCGGCTCCAGCCCCAGACCTGGCTCTGACGGTGCAACAATACCACCATGCTCAATGACACAATCCATCTTCGCAGTGCTGACAGTGACCATATCTCGAGTATCAAGAGCACAGCGTAAATAAGACTCGGGAATAGTTTGTGCAAGGTGCACTATTGCAGCAAAAGCGATATCTGATCCAACTGTATCCTGAACACTCATGACCAAGCCTGCTGCCAAACACATATCACGCTGCTTTCGCCCTTGCGTCAAACCACCATTTTTGGAAATTTTCAGACCGATGCCTTCGGCGGCACCATCAGTAATAATGCTGGCTAAGGCACTGTCAGAGTCAACCAACTCATCAAAGTAAATAGGTACATTACTGCGTTGTCGTAAAATACGATGCTCCCGCCAGGTTGAGCAAGGTGCTTCGAGCACAAAGTCCAAACCCTCAGGCAATAAACGCAGAAAACGCATGGCATGCTCCAGAGTCAGACCGCCATTGGCATCAACAATAAAGAATTCACCCGGCCTGAAATCAGCTAAAGAGGCTTTGATGCGTTCCGCATCCAGACTCGGCCCACCCTCTTGCTCAGATGCCCCTATTTTGACTGAATGTCCTCGATAACCCGCTTTACGATGCTCATTGATCCGTTGACGCATATCATCGGGATCACCAGCATAGATAGAAGAAATCACCGGCATTCTGCTCCTCGTGCTTCCTCCCAGTAAATCACAGACCGGCATATCAACCGCTTTCCCAAAGATATCCCAACAAGCCACATCCAGAGGTGTTTTCGAATGGGGGTGTCCAGCCAGAGAATCGTTCATCACATCATAGGTTCGATCAACATGTCGAGGATCACACCCCAGCAATCGTGGGGCTATTTCAGCTATTCCAGCTCTGACTCCCCGCGCATGCGCGGCAATGTATGTTGAACCAAAAGGCGTTGACTCTCCCCAGCCTTCGATGCCGCAAGCCGTTGTCAAACGGACAACAGTCGCATCAAAGCAGTCATAAGTCCTTCCTCCAGACAATAGATAAGTGCCGCCGGAATAGGGCAAATCAACCTGAAAGACCTCTATTTTATCGATTTTCATACAAGGAGTTCTCTTATTGCCAACCTGATGATGGAGGAACAAGCACCAGCTTACCAGTATGTTGTTTACTCAAAAAGTCTTTTTGTGCCTGAACAATATCAGACAACGGATAGGATTTAGCTACCACTGGACGAATATCATTCTTTTCGATATAGCGAATCAGGTTCTCGAAAATTTCATCCTTTTGATAAGTTGAACCATAAAAAGTCAGATCTTTCAAATACAATGTGCGCACATCCAACTCAACAATAGGCCCGGCAATTGCCCCTGCCGTGACGTATCGACCACCACGTTTGAGAACCTCAAGCAAAGGTGGCCAATTATCACCTGCTACCAGATCAACCACCACGTCGACGGACTCACAGCCAAGAACCTCGACCAGATCACAATCACGATCCAGAACTTTATCAGCCCCAAGCGCTTTGACATCCTTGGCCTTTGCCGCCCCTGACATGGCAATCACAGAAGCACCGCGCCGCTTACTTAACTGAACAGCCGCCGAACCAACACCGCCGGAAGCTCCTGTAATCAACACTGTTTCTTGCGCAACTCCAGCACGATCCAGCATCCCTTCCGCGGTTGAATAAGCACATGGAATAGACGCCAGCTCAATATCAGTCCAATCGCAATCGACTGCCAGACTATGATGCGAAGCTGCAACCATATATTGTGCAAAGCCCCCATTACACTCAGAACCAAGTGTCAAACAGGCAAACTGATCTTCGCCATCAGCAATGGACTGCATAGTCCGTACCAACACGCGTTCACCTATTCTTGAAGAATCAACCCCTTCGCCTACTGCGACAATAGAACCACAGCAATCAGCCCCTTGAATAATGGGGAATTGCAAAGCAACGCCAGACCAACTGCCATCGTCATCAGAGGCTGTATCAAAACCACGTTCACCACCTTCATTGGTCTGGCCAGTTACCTGTTTTGAGTACCAGGCTGTTCGCGTATTGATATCCGTGTTGTTAACTCCCGCTGCCCCTACTTGGATCAAGACTTCGCCGACACCAGGTGATGGCGTCGGTATATCATCGCGATATTCGAGCTTTTCAACCCCGCCATGACCCGTTAAATAAACACCACTCATTTTCTCAGGTATCGTCATTTTTTCAGCTCCAAAGTCAGATTAGTTAAGACCTTATTCAATCAACAATATACCACCATAATATTCATAAGAACCATTACTGATGAACCTAAGAATTATTGATTCTGATGAACCTTGCAATTGAATAAGGCTTAAGCAAGGGGCTTTACTTACTTTTTGATACTCACTAAAGTGTTACCAGAATCTGTTGATAAACAGTTGTACCAACAGACTCTATAAAGCCAAAAATACTACCTCAGAGCAAAGGCTTAACGAATGAAAAATCAACACCCATACTTTGATCGTGAGGAACATGTTGTCATTGTTGACGATGATGCTGTTACTCGTTTTTTGATTGGCTCTGCGCTTAGAGACAATCATATAACCACCTATGAATGCGATAGTGCAGAATCGCTGTTCGAATTGCTTGAAGAGCGACGTATCGATGTCATTATTCTGGATTTAGTTCTACCACAAATAAATGGTATAGACGCGCTGAGTTATCTCAGAACCAGTTCAGATGTTGGTGTTATTATGATTTCATCTCATGCTAATTCAAGACAGCGCCTGCAGGGTTTACGAGAAGGCGCTGATGACTTTATATGCAAGCCAGTTTCCACCGACGAACTTGTCTATAAAGTACAATCTCTGGCTGCACGAGTGCAAATCCAGCGAGGCCATACCGAAGCTGTTTCACTTGAACTGGACAACTGCGAAATACTGATACAGGAAAGTAGTATTATCAGCAAAGACAATCAGACAAAATGCCCTTTAACTGAATCAGAACTGCGCATTCTGGTTTCTCTTATCCAACGTGCAAACCAGGTTTGTCACCGCAAATTATTACAACAATGTATCAGTAGCTCTGAACTCACTTCGGTTAATGCCCGTAGCATCGATACATTGATCAGTCGAATACGCAATAAACTCAGCCAATTTAACTGTGCAGCCAGGGTAAGCTCTGTACGTGGCCAAGGTTACCGACTGGATCATCCAGAGTCCCCTTGAAGTTCGCTTTTCTCCCCTCCTTTTCCCTATAAACCGGATCTTGTTGACAGTCAGTTAACATTTTTTTGCTTACAGTCAGCTCTCACTATTTATTGTTGAGAGAGTTAAGGCTGGCGAATCAAACATCCAGCAAGCAGACAAATGTCTTGTCTCTATCCTCTCTTCCTTAAATTTTATTTTTATATTTTTAATATTTGGAGGTAGATTTACCCATGTCAATGTACACACAAACATTTACTATCGTGAACAACAGTCCTTACAACCTGACTTTACTGAGTGAGCAAAATGAAGGAGGTGCTAATTGGCCTGAGTCAATTCCTGCGCACACGACTACGGCGTCTTTTGTACAGACAGGCAATACCAAGGTCAATCCAACTGTGACCTACGGTTGTGACGGGGCAAGCCCGGCAGTCTCTATTACCATGCACTTCTATTGCACAGGATTAGACCCATTGCTCGTAGCTAATATGTATATGAGTTTCAGTTCCGATACGCCTTTTAACAACAGCTCTATCTATCTCAACAACAATTTTCATGATGGCGCTACCTGCACTTATCCCCCCACTGAAAACCTGGCCATCAATACCACCGGGAATGGCAGTTCAACCGGAAGTGCAACATTCACCGTTGGCTCCAACTAACTGTTAAGACTTAACGTTGGCCACAGTCACTGGCTGTGGCCAACCCGCTAGATATAAGCTCAGCATTTTGTTAATGACCTCTTAATGACCTCAGGGGCAAGAAGAAGCCGAACCTGTTGACAGCTGTTATATGGCATAAATCGATTTAATAAAGACTCAACTCTCGCTATAGTTAAATACCGACTTCTTGCTACACCCATGCATCGCTTTTATCTCAAAACGAGCATAGCTCTGATATATCTGGTTTTATTCGCCGTTCAGTTGATACTGGCCAGCTCTGTGTCGGCCTTCGAGATCAGTCCAGATCATAACGGCCTGCAAGCCTTCCGGCTGAGCAACCACATCCTCGCTATACAAGACCCTGATTTTGAATTGAGCCCAGATACCGCCATTGCTAAATTCAATTCACCAAATTTTATTACTGACCAATGGAACACAAATGCCAAACATTATTGGTTTTATATACCATTAATCAACCGTTCAGATGAACAAAATTGGGCGATCCACTCCAACAACATCCTCTTCAACTCATCCCAATTTTACCTGTATTGTGCTGACACAGGATTGCAACACATCCCCAGACCGGAGCTGGGTATAAGCAGCCCTTCTTTGGCCACATCCTTTTATCTGCCAATCACTCTACCAACAAACACCGCTTGTGGTTTTTTGCACGAAGCCAGTACAGTTGCTTTTTACCCAACACAAACATATTTACTCAACCAATCAGGCGCTACTGTTGAATCAAACTTACAAACCACCTTCAGCCTGATCGGCCTCGGAACCATCATTGGCCTGATCATTTACAACCTCTTACTGGGCATATCCATTCCCAGTTCCAGTTATTTTGTCTATGTCCTGTATGCTGGGGTTCACTTTTCGTTCTTGCTGTTTATCAGTTACTTGCCCCGGTCGTTGATTCCCTTAGGCCTGGAACCGATGCATATTTTTCGATTGTTCAGCGCTCTGTTGATAATTACTTTCATCCTGTTCAGCCGAAATTTCATGCGCCCCGGTGTCGATCAGCTGCAAACCAAGCCTGGTTTATGTTCCCACCTGGCCAGTGCCATGTACAGGTACAGCACTTGGTTACTACTCTTAATGCTGATGTTTATCGCCGAGATATTTGTCTGGCCAGACCTCTTAGCTTATACAGTCAGATTCTTTCCACAACTGTATATTCTGTGCAGCTTATACATTCTCGTATTCTCTTTTCTAATGGCTGTCAGTGGCTATCGTCCTGCCTGGGCCTTTTTTCCCGCCTGGAGTATCTTGATACTATCCCACATCATTGGAGCACTCGATATCATGGGCAGCATCGAGCTCAATGGCTGGAGCAGAATTCAAGCTATATTGGGAGGGGCAATGGAAATGATGCTGCTCTCCATTGCTCTGGGCATCCGCTTCAAAGAATCTCAAGCCGAAAAAGAACGCACCCAATTGGCCCGTAAACATGCAGAACAACTCGCCGAAAAACAGGAGAAATTTATTTCCACTCTGAGCCATGAAATTCGCACACCGCTACATGCCATGCTCGGCGCAACAGGCCTTTTGGGCAAAACAAGTCTCTCGGATCAGCAACAACGCTACTGGAGCACCACCCACTACGCCGCCGAATCAATGCATGCTCTGGTGGATAATTTGTTGGACCGAACTCTGCTGAAAAAGCACGATCAACCCCAAGTTTTCGCCCCTCTGAAGTTGTTGACTGCCATGGTGCAATTACTTAGCCATAAAGCCGAAGACAAAGGGCTTCGAGTTATACTCAGCGCCGATAACCTGCCTGAAAAGCTGTACGGCAACCCAGTCGTCACCCGCAGAGTATTGATCAACCTGATCAGTAATTCCATCAAATATACAGACTCTGGCACCATCCATATCAAGGCAGATTGGCACGCAGAACTGCGATGCCTGGAAGTTTGCATAGAAGATACCGGACAGGGAATTTCTCAAGAGCAACTGGCACAGATCAAAACCCCCTATAATACGTCAGTGGAATCCTTGTATAACCAAGACCCCAGTACCGGATTAGGCCTGCCTATCTGCTATGAATTAATCAGTCATTCAGGCGGTTCAATCGATATCTCCAGTGAGTTAGACAAAGGAACCAAGGCTTGTTTCTCATTGCCTATGAGTTTATCCACTATTGAAACAGCTACCCACCCTTCAACCTCTGACCACCAATCATCTGACATAGAGAAAATTCTAAATATCCTGATTGTGGATGATATCGCCAGCAACCGAATGATTGCCTGTGAACTTCTTACCATTGCCGGACACCATGTAAAACAAGCCAATGATGGTAAACAGGCACTGGAGTGCCTTCAACAACAGGCCTTCGATATAATCGTCAGTGATTTGCGCATGCCACACATAAATGGTGAGGAACTGCTGCAAACCTTGCGCCAACAATATAGCAATGATGAACTGACTATCATCATTACCTCGGCCCATATTGATACCGATAAACAAACACAGCTTTTGTCCATGGGAGCAAATGCCTGCCTGATTAAACCGTATTCTCCAGAAGAATTAATCGCATTGATTAATAGTAACCACCCACAAACAACACGCCCAAATCCCCAGAAACACTATGATGTTATCAGCGAGCTTGAACAATCCCTTGGCACAGGAAAATCCGCTCAAATAATCAACCTATACAATGAACAATTGGCAAAAGACCGGCAACGCATCTTCCATGGAATCAATGCCAGAGATGCCCATGACATCCATATCGCAGCTCATAGAATTGTCAGCGCCAGCTGTGCTCTGGGTTTGCATAAAAACGCCTCAGCGGCATTAGTCATTGAGCAACAGAGTGAAAAGATGATAAGTAATACTGGAAGCTGGCATGACTTCAGTCAGAAAGTATCGGAACTTATTGAACAAATAGAAGAAATTACAAACCAACGGGTTCTGCATTGATCAATTGCATTTCAGGATCTGAAACTGGCTTTTGATGATCTTTGAGACCTCTCGAATAGCNNCTGATTAATGCAGAATACACCGTAATTGAATCACCCCAGTGAATTGCTTATCAGTGTTATCGCCAAGCCCTAGCTAATTTCCGGCATTTCAAACCCACCGCCACGCCAGAGGTTAAGAATTAATACGGGATCTTCTCCTGCGGTAATCGAATGCACCTGATTGGGTAAATGATGCATAGTTTCTCCAGCCTTTTTCCATTTTGGACTATCTGATGCACCATCAGCCTCCCACCAGACCTGGCCGGCAAGAACTATATATAATTCTTCAGGGCTATGGCTGTGTTTTGGATAGCATATGTTGCTATCCAACAGCATAATTTCAATCAAGCCCTGTTCATAAATAACTGGCCCATCAACATCCGCTATTGGAAACCAGGCAGACCCATTTATAAATGAGGTTCCTATCTCTTTTTCTGTATATGGCTGCCGCCAAGCCTGAGATTGATAGATACTCTTTATTGCCTCAACGAGTTCGACGGTTTCTTCAGCGATGGGACCAAGCGAGTTAATTGCTTTTACTACAGGCAACGAAGATGGTTCCAATTCGCTTACAGACAACACATCAACATCAGGCAGGTCTGAAATAAATAATTTCGCATCTTCGTCCAATAACCCAGCTGTTGTTTCACAGACTAATTTGAGCAAATCTTTAGATGAATACAGTACTTTTTGATTGTTAGTCATAATTCTCCTCAACACCACATTCGAAAAAGTCAAAAACCCAACCTATTCATGAGGTGCCTGTTTTAAGGTCTGAGTAATCACCCCTTTTTATCCGCTAGAATCAATCCTATGCCAAAAAAAAGATAACAACTTCCGCTCACTTTTCTAAAAGCTTGCCCCCCACCAGGGGTAGATAGCCTGGACTGTGCCATGTTTGAAAATAATGCATAAATGCAGTGTATTATCACAACAAGGAGACTAAAAGTGGTGGCCAGTAATAGAAACTGAGCAGGATAGCTTTGCGCAGAATTTATAAACTGAGGGAAAAGCGCCAGAAAAAAGAAAATGGGTTTAGGGTTTAACAAGGTAATAAACAGACCTTCTGTGAATTTCTGTTTATTACTCTTGGTCACCGCTTGCTCATTTACACCAATTTCCGAACTAGACAACCATTGCTTTAAACCCAAATAAATAAGGTAGGCAGCACCGATATATTTCAACAGAGCAAAAGCAAGAGCTGACGTAGCAAGAATAACAGCAAGGCTGGTAGCTGAAATTAATGCTAGGAAAAACATACCAGCAGCCACACCTGAAATTCCGGCTATAGCTCCCAAAAAACCATATTTAAGCGAATTCGATATNNGTCAGAATCACTCCCGGACCTGGACTTGCAATGGTTGCAGCGGCAATGACTAGAAACAAAAAATAATTGTCCATCAGCTCTCTCTTTTAGTTATTACGCTTTTATCAATAATAATTGTGTAGTGATTATCGAATCCATCTTAGCAGCTCAGGATGCATAAATATGTTACACCAGTACGAATTCATCCAGAGCTTCCTGAAACTTTTCAGCAACCCAACGGTGTTTAGCCAATGACAACTTCTGCTTAAGTTCTTTTAGGGCTCTTTCAGATGACATCATGCAATATAGACTTGCGACTGCCTCAATATATGCCTTGTCATCTTCGTCATAAGTTTTGGCAATCCAGTTTAAAATATCTTTTTCGCAATCAAGTGGTATTGCCCCAGCGTAGGATTGGTACACAATAACATCTACAAAGGCCTCAGCAAATTCAGCATTAGTACCTTCTACGTTATTTACAAGAAGATCGAATACAATCGTAATTCTATTTTTCAAGTCACCCTGAGAAGTCGAGATAGGCAGATAATTCAGTTCTTCAAGTGACCTCATAATAGACGTTCTTTACAGTTTAGTTCCTTTCTCACTTTATTTTCTGCGCTTCGTTCTTCAATTGACTTTATTCCTGCTTCCATCTTTAGCCTTGCAGACGAATTAGCCGAATGAACCTTCATTTCAGGCGGCTTAAAACCATCAATAATTACGGCTTCCTCCACCCAGAGAACCACGTCGTAACCAGTACCTCTATCATCATCACCCAGATCATGATCTAGGGCCTTTTCACACTAAATTTTTAAGCCG